>CALTCK010000006.1 GCA_943842625.1 uncultured Flavobacteriaceae bacterium | reverse complement strand
ATCAAATAAGTATAACGAACCATCACCGACGTTACCAAAATCATAAAAAACTACGACTCTTGTGTATTGCGCATCAGGTGCATCGATAAAATCGTATGTTAATAACTCCCATGAATTAGCGACAGAAGTCATCATATCGACTTCATGAGTAACAGAAGCATCTGCATTTTCTAATTTAAGTTTAACGACTTTACCTTCAAAAGGAGAGTAACTTTTAAATCGAATTTGTTTAACTCCTGCAAAATCGATCACTTGATTTGTAAGTTCAAAAAAGGTACCACCCCAAACCTCAGAACCAGTAGCATTATCTAATTGAGCCGTATTATTGGTATTATTAACTCCTCCTAAATCTGGATTTGAAACAACTAGCGTCGCTCCAATGTTACCAAACTCTGTGAATGTTGGTATAGCTCCTTCAAAATCTTCAAATGATTCAAATACTTCTGAATCGGATTGTACCAATTTAATATCATCAAAATAATAAGTGCTATCGTTACCAGGATTACCAAAATCAAAAAATATAACCACCTTATGAAACTCTTGACTGAAATCAGCTCCGCTGAAGTCAAAATTAAGCTCCTCCCAAGTATTTGAAGAACTAACAACTAAATCAGACTCGTATGAAATATCTGGATTTGTTGCATTTTCTACTTTAAGTTTAACAATAATACCACTTTCTGGTGACCATACATTAACACCTAAATTGATTAAAGATGAAAAGTCGATAGGATCATCTAGTTCTAGTAATGTTCCTCCCCATACTTCTGCATTAACAGGTTTTATTGATTGTCCTACTCTAAGGCTTTGATTGTTATCCGAAATATCTGGATTGTCTACCACTGTAGAAATAACATTTCCAAAATCTACAAACGAATAGTCAAGACTAGCATCTTCAAAATCAATAGGAAGTTCTAGTGGATTTAAAATTGAAACTGTTACAGTTGTATCTATTGCTCCGTCCATACCACTAATTGCAACAACTCTTACGTCATAAACTCCAACTTCTTCATATACATGAGATATCGTTTCGTCAACCATCAAAGGAGTTGCTTCTTCATTCTCTTCATCTCCAAAATAAACCTCAAACATGGTTGCATAATCAGCAGTTGCAGATACATTGATTTGAAAATTATTAATTGGATCATTTTCAATAGTAACTACCAAATTTTCAGGAGGTAAAAAGGAAACTACTAGAGGCTGTAAAATTTCTGTTGAATTTCCATTTAAAGAAACACCAACAATTCTTACCTGATAATTACCTTCGGAATAAACTCTATCTATACTTTCTCCAATACCAACAGTTGCAAATTCATCATTTTCCGCATCAAAATAAACTTGAAATTGAGTAACTCCTTCTCCATTAGGTGATATAGTTACTAGACCTGAATTATCTTGAGTAATGAAAAAATCAGCGCTAATATTAGTTGGAGAATCTACAGATTCTATAATATCAAAGATATCACTGTCTTTTTCACAACCTGAAAGAAAAAGAGTAACAATTAAAATACTTATAATTTTTATAGTTTTCATTTTTATTTTTTTTAATATCCTGGGTTCTGTGACCATCTGTTTCCTGTTAAATCAATCTCAATTGAGGGTATAGGAAATACCTCGTGTTTACCACTTACAAACCCTTCAATATTTTCACTAGCTGTATTGGTTCTTACTAAATCAAAAAAACGATGACCTTCTCCAACAAGCTCTAACCTTCGTTCTTTATAAATATCATCCGTGAGTCCCGTGCCAGAACTAGATACTTCTGCTAGTCCAGCTCTTAGCCTAACTTCGTTTAAATACAATCTTGCTCTACCTTCATCAATTCCACCTCTATTTAAAGCTTCAGCCGCCATCAATAAAACATCAGCATATCGTATAGCTCTATAATTATTTGGATTGGTAAGATTTTGATCTCCAGTATTTAAATCACCTCTTCTAGGAAGGTATTTTAGGTTATAAAAGCCTGTATGTTCATAACCTTCAACGTAGGTAGCACCAACCTCAGCAGCCCAAGTCTCCATATCTAAAATAGAAACATCTCGGCGAATATCATTATCATCATATAAATCAAAAGTTTCTTGTGTAGGAACATTAAAACTATAACCTGAATCAAAAATATCACCCACGGAGCCGGGTTCCACTGAATAATTACGAATCCCATTAAATCCTACTGCAATATTTCCTTCACTACATTGAAAACATCCAAAACCTGCACCTTGAACATCAGTGTATTGAACTTCAAAGACAGATTCCATGTTATTTTCATAATCATTTTCCCACATATTGGCATAATCGTCTGTTAGCAGTTGATACTGGCCACTGTTGATTACATTTTCTAGAGCATTGGCTGCTTCTGAAAATTTATCTTGATACAAATAAACCTTTCCTAATAATGACTGGGCTGCCCCTTTTGTAACTCTCCCTATGTCTGCTTGAACCAAAGGTAATACACTTGTAGCGTAAATTAAATCTTGCTCGATTTGAGCATACACCTCTGTTTTAGGTGTTCGATCAACTTCAAATTGCTGACCAAAAAGTATTCTCTGGTCCACAACCAACGGAACATCTCCAAACCATTTTACGAGTTCAAAATAAAAATAGGCTCTTAAAAATCGTGCTTGACCTAAAACAATATCTTTTCCCTCGAAATCTAATTTATCTTGAAATTCTAATATATAATTTGCTCTATTTACACCAGCAAACATCCAACTCCAGATATCTCTAAGCTGTATGTTAACAGGAGTATGTATCATATCATCAACTTGCTGAAAACCCGGTGTGTCTGTTGCACTTTCTCCACCACACAAAGTGTTGTCGGAGGCTATTTCGCCCAAAAGAACATTCATAAATGAAGACTGTAACATATCGTAAGCACCAATAAGTGCATTTTGATAATCTGCTTCCGTATTGAAAAAATCTTCTGAATTTTCCTCTGTTGGGTCGACATCAATAAAATCATCGCTACATGACGAAACCATCACTAATGACAATACAAAAACTAGTAAAAACTTTCTATCTATTTTTTTAAATTTTTTCATAACTTATATTACATTTTAAAGTTTACACCCAATAAAAAAGTTCGGGGTGTTGGATAAAATCCGTTATCAAAACCACCTCCTAAGGGATTCCCTGTAGATGAAGTTGGATCATAACCTCTATATTTTGTTAAAGTAAATACATTACTTACCGAAGCATAAAATCGTAATTTATCTACACCAATCTTTTTAGTTGAATTTTTATCTAAGGTGTATCCAATTTGTAGGTTTTGAGCTCTTACGTAGGAAGCATCCTCGACAAAGTAGTCAGAAAAAACAGCATTTGAAGTAGCACCTGTAGTGGCTCTTGGGACAGAATTAGACGTTCCTGGACCTGTCCATCGTTCAAGTTCGTAACTTGTTTTATTCGTTAAGGATAAATTTCTTTCATAATTTCTTACTATTTCATTCCCAATAGAGGAAAACAAATACATTTGGAAATCGAAGTTTTTATAATCAAAAGAAATATTTAGTCCCATGGTTACATCAGGAATCGGATCTCCAATATACGTTTTATCATCTTCGTTGATAAGGCCATCATTATTTACATCTACAAACCTAATATCACCAGGTTGTGCATTTGCTCCCAAAGCTAACTGAGATGGATGTGCATCAACCTCACTCTGGTTTTGGAAAATACCATCTGTTTTTAATCCATGAAAATAGCCTATCGGCATTCCAACTTCCATTCTAGCCACGTCAGATTGACCAATGCCAAATCCTCCACCAGAAATATAGCCCAAACTGTTATCTACTTTTAAAACCTCATTTTCAAGAGTCGTAAAATTATAATTAACATTAAAAGACAATTCATCGCTATAAGACTTAGAATAACCAATTTGGAATTCAAAGCCAGTGTTTTTCACATCACCCCCATTAATAATTGGAGCTCCAGAACCAGGTGCAGTACCACCTAGTATTCCTGAAATATCAGGTACTAGTAATAAATCTTTTGTATTTCTGCTAAAATAGTCTGCTGTAAAAATTAATTCATTATTTAAAAACCTAGCATCCACACCAACATTGAATGATTCTTGTTGTTCCCACTTAATTTCAGGATTGGATAGGGTTCCTAAAGCAATACCTGTTACCAGTTCACCATTAAGAACATATTCACCTTCTCCATTAAGGATGGATACATATCTGTAATCAGGTATCCTATCATTTCCAAGAATACCATAGGAAGTCCTAAGTTTTAGAAAACTTATAGCAGATACTTCTTCTAGAAAACTTTCATCAGACAGTACCCAACCTAATGATGCCGTTGGAAAATAACCGAATCTATTTTCAGGGCCAAATTTTGTTGACCCATCGCGTCTAATGAGTGCAGAAAAAAGATACTTTTCTTTAAAGTTGTATTGAATACGACCAAAATAGGATAATAATCTTGAATCAAAAGTTGGATCACCCAGTGGGTAAAAATTTAAAATATCAGACGCATTATCAAGACTTGCATTGTTATAGTCGTTATCAGGGATATCAAAACCTACTGAGCCAGAAAACTCTCCCTCCGTTTTAAATACGGAAGTTCCTATTGTAGCTTTTAAATTATGAGCCTCATTAAATACTTTTTCATAATTCAAAATAGCATCGAAAGTGTAGTCTTGAAAAACGCTTTTAGATTCAGAATATTCACTCCTATCTTTGTTAAAGACTTTTCCTGAACCATAAAAAGCAACAGGATTAAAAACTTCACCTTTTACTTCTGCATAATTGAATTGAATGTTTGATTCAACAGAAAAATTTTTCAAAAATTTATAGTTACCTCCAAAATTACCACTTAGTTTATCTACTGCAGTTTTATTATAAGTGTTCGCGATTTGAGCAATAGGATTTATTACCTCGTTACCAAGTCCTTCCGATAAAGTATACTGATTGTTTTCGTCCTTAACTGTTAAAGTAGGGGCATTATTTAAAGCATTAAATAATACCGATCCAATAGCATTTTCAGATAAGGCCTTTCTATTTGTTCCTGTATAGATTAAACCCGCTTTTAAATTAAGATTTTTGAATAATTCAGTGTTAAAATTTAACCTAACATTATATCTAGTAAAGTTTGACTTACCACCACCTATGATTCCATCTTGAGTCAAATAAGAAGAACCAATTGCAAAGCCAGATTTTTTAGTACCCCCACGCAAGGTAAAATCTTGATTAATAATTACTGCATCTTGAAAAACTTCGTTTTGCCAATTAGTTCCGCCTCCAAGGTCTGAAATATTAGGAAAAACAATTGCCTCACCATTTGCTACATGGGCTTCGTTGACTAATAAACCGTACTCGGAAGCATTTAAGGCAGGAAGTGTTCTTGTAGTTTGCTGAAAACCTCCATATAAATTAACGTCTAATTTTAATTCAGAATTTCTTACACCACTCTTGGTGGTTATTAATATAACTCCATTAGCTGCTCTAACCCCATAAATACCTGCAGTAGCATCTTTTAACACCGTAATGTTTTCAATATCAGAAGGAGTAACGACGCTCAAATCCTCAATTACATTTCCATCTAATAATATTAAGGGCCTATTATCTCCATTAGTAGATATTCCACGAATTCTTATGTTAGAAGCACTTCCTGGAGCTCCTGACTGTGTTGTTATATTAACACCTGCAACTTGTCCTTGTAAAGCTTGCTCTATTCTTGTTGGAGCAAGTTCTTCAATAGTTTGGCTTGAAACTACAGATACTGCACCTGTTATTTCTTTTTTAGTTTGAGTACCATAACCTATTATTACCACCTCATCTAAAGACTCCAGGTCTTCATCTAAAGTTATAACTAGACTATTTTTTGATTTAATGGAAATTGTTTTTTCCTTAAAACCTAAATAGGAGAACCTTAACTGATCTCCTATTGTAACACCCTTAATAGTAAAAAATCCGTCAAAATCAGATATTGCACCATTATTTGTGTTTACTTGAATGATAGATACTCCCGGTAGAGGTAGTCCTGATACATCCGATATATTACCTGAAATTTCTATTGTTTGAGAAAATCCCAACATAGAAATTAATGAAAAAGTAATAATTAAATAGATTTGTTTCATTGTTTTAATTTTATTTGTTACAATTAAATTGAAATTAATCTAAAAACATAAAATTCAGGTATACAAAAAACATACAACAACTTTCTTGGTAATGAGAGGTTGTTGTAGTTTTAAAAAGATAAGATTATATAGGGGTTAACGAAAAAAAAACTTACTAACAAAAAAGTTATTTATTTATTAAAAAGTACAAATGTTGTATGAATGTTGTAGTAAAATAAAAAATTGTTGTAATTAATTTAAGTTGATAAAGTACTCATTTAAGTTGATTTCTCTTTCAAGTTGTAATTTCTTTCGCAATCTATATCTTTTTATTTCAACACTTCTTGGAGATATATTCAAAAGTGGAGCTATGTCTTTTGAATTCAAATTCATTCTCAAATACATACAAAGTCGAAGATCATTTGATGTAAGCTCAGGATGTTGCTTTTTGACTTTTTTAAAGAATTTTTTATCGGCATTATTAAATGCCTTTTCAAACATTTTCCAATCGTCAGAAGAATTAATATTTTCATCAATTATATTCATAACAGAGCTTAAATCTTTGTTATTTGACATTTTTTTTAATTCACTTTTAATATTACTTAAAAATTCATTTTTTTTAATGAGAGACATCGTAGATAATGCAAGTTCTCTATTTTTATTTTCAATATCCTGTTTTAAGCTTTTGTTTTTGAAACTAAGCTTTTGTTGTTTATTCTCAAAACTTTTTAATTCTAGTTTTTGTTTTGCTTTTTGTAAAAGTTTTTCTCGTTGTCTTTTATAATATTTACGATAGCTCGTATGCATTAGAAAAGAAAAAAGAATTAAACAAAACAAGTAATATATAATTGCATAATTAGATAAATACCATGCACGGTTTATTTCGAAATCATAGCTAACTACATTTTCAAGGGTTTTATTACCAACTTTAGCTCTAATTTTAAAACTATAAGTTCCAAAGGGTAGATTTTTAAATTGAACAAAACTCTCGTTAGACCAATCACTCCAGTTATCATAAAGTCCCTCTAATTGATATTGATAATTAGTCTCAATAAATTTATCATAATTATTGACATTATAAGAGAACAGAATATTATTCTCATCATAACTAAACGATCCATTTTGATTTTTATTAACTAGTTTTTGGTTTTTATTTAATTCATTTACGGCAATCCGATTAATAAATAAATCGTTTTTAGAGTTAGTGAATTTGTCTAAATCGATAATAATATAACCCGATGAGGTTCCTAAAATATATTGATTATCTTGATACCAAATAATACTCTCATAACTCCTAACTCCGTTTCTAGACAACGTATTAATATCTATACTTTTTGAATCAGGAATATCACTAAGATTACCGGGAGTTATGTAATTTAAGGATGACTTAGAGAAATTCCATAAAGATTTATTGATAGGGTCGTAAACGAGTTTACCAGAAATAAAATCATCATTCTTAAAAAAATCGCTCAGCAAAGTATCCTTTATAAAATTTTTATTTTTTTTATCATACTTAAAAACTCCTTTATTGTAGGAATAAATAATTTCATCGTTATACTTCAATAAACTTGAATTATGGCCCTTAATAATTGAATCTTTTGATATTTTGACTACATTGGTAAATGAAGTGTCGATATTAATTTTATAGATTCCCTTATATTCATGATTGACGATAACTTCATTATCCGATATGAATTCAAAATATCTTGAAGAGTTGTCAAATCCTTCAATTTTATTTTTAAATTGCCAAGATCCATTTTTATTTTCTAAAACATTTAGGCCATTATAGTTTCCCTGTAACAGTAGATTGTTCCTACCATTAATTTTTTTAATATTCCAAGTACCTGAAAAATCAGAAATTAGTTTAGCGCTATTGTTTTTAATTAAATAAGTTCCGTTATTATGCCCACAAAATAATTCATCATTTAATTTGATCAAAATCCAAACTTGCCCTTCTGTACCTTCTATTAATTTAAATTCTGAAGTAGAATTGACTTCTCTATAAAATAACCCTTGATTGGTTCCAAGGTATAGATTATTATTCTCAATTTGAATCGTATATATTGAGCCTAAATTTCCACTATTATCTCGATAGATTTTAAAAGCAGAGTTCAATTCAATATAATTAATTCCGTTATCTAAACCCAACCAAATATTTTTGTCCAGATCTTCATATAAGGATAAAATTGTATTATTACCTAAACCATTATTCTGATTAATTTGGTATATTAAATTACCTTTAACATCTAAATAAATAATCCCATCAGATATTGTTCCTATGATAAAGCTACCATCCGATAACTGGATACTATTGTAAACATTTACATTAGTTAAAATTTGTTTTTGAGGTAAATCCCATGATTTTAATTTATCATCTTCAAGCTCAAAAAAACCTCTCTTATCCGTTAAAATCAATAACTTATCCTTATTGTAAAACATGTTATTTACAATGGTATTAGCAATTAGTTTATCATCTGTTATCAGTTTACTTTTACCTTTTTCTATTTTAAAAATACCTACTCCCCATTCTTGATAATAAACAGACTCGTTTACAGCATACATTTTAGTTATCGTGTTCTCTGGTTGAATTGTGTGTAATGAGTTATTTTTATTATTTAAAATATAAATCCTATTAAGTGACTGAAATAAAGTAAAATGTTCGCATTGTATAATGTTCCAAAATTGTTCGTCCTCAATTAATTTAACATTTAGCTCTTCAGTGATTGATTTATATTCGAGTAGTCCAAAAATATTTTCTTCCCAAAACCCAAAGTTCATATAACTACCTGTGTAAATTCTTTCACCAACAACTTTTACAGACCTGATAATCGTCTCATTTGGGGAATCGTATAATTTCCAACGAGCACCGTTAAATTCGAGTAAACCTGCATTATTTGCGAAATAAATATTCTTGTTTGAAGATTGTGAAATAGACCAATTTTGGTTTTCAGCCTGGTATACATCAGTTGAAAAAAAACTTATTGGCGGGAACTCTTGCGAAAAAATAGTACAAGGCAAAACTAATAATACAAAAAGTAATATATTTTTCAAGTTTTTATAATTTGGTGGTTAAATATATCATTTTTTCGGTAATGTAGAAATTTAACCCCTTTTGTATCGGAACACATAGTCAATAAATATAACTAATGTTTATTTAAAATTATCAAGCCCATCATTTAACCAATTCTTATATTTCTCTGTATCTGGAGTATAACCTATTGGAGTATTTAAATTTTGCTCCTGTAGGTCCATTAAAACATAATACGGTTGGGCATTGGCTTGGTATTCTTTTATTTGAAAATCACTCCATTTATTTCCAATGGATGTAATTCTTTTTCCTGTAGTTTTACTGGTGTATTGCTCATTATCTGGTAATAGGCGTTTATCGTCAACATATAGAGAAATCAAAACTATTTCTTTATTAAGAATTCCTAAAATCTCAGGGTTTGCCCATATTCGTTCTTCCATTTTTCTACAATTAACACAAGCATATCCTGTAAAGTCAATTAAAACAGGTTTATTAACCTTTTTAGCATACTGCAAACCTGTTTCGTAATTATTAAATGCTATAATATCATGAGGTCCTAACTCGGCCCCATCTGGCATCAAGTCTTTGTCGGCTAATCCAATAGGACCTAATTTAGTAAAACCAACTCCATATGGAGCTTCACTGTAGTTCATAGGTGGAGGAAACCCACTAATTATTTTTAATGGAGCTCCCCATATTCCTGGTATTAAATATATGGTAAAAGCTAATACCAATAAGCCAAGAGATAACCTCCCTACAGAAATATGATTTTCATTTCCGTCGTGGGGTAATTTGATTTTTCCAAATAAATAAAATGCTAAAGTTCCAAAAATAGCTATCCAAATTGCTAAAAACACTTCTCTTTCTAGCCAATGTAATTGAAGAACTAAATCTGCATTCGATAAAAATTTAAATGCAAGTGCTAGTTCTAAGAATCCTAAAAAAACCTTTACAGTATTTAACCAACTACCTGATCTTGGCAAAGAATTCATCCAGCCTGGAAACATAGCAAATAAAGCAAAAGGTAAAGCTATAGCTAATGAAAAACCTAACATCCCTACAATTGGAGCTATTCCTCCTTTTGAGGCAGATTCAACTAATAAAGTACCAACTATTGGGCCCGTACAGGAGAAAGAAACAATAGCTAACGCTAAAGCCATAAAAAATATTCCCAACACTCCACCTCTATCTGCTTGGCTATCCACTTTATTTGACCAAGATTGCGGTAAAACAATTTCAAAAGCTCCTAAAAAAGAAATAGCAAAAACTACTAAAAGCAAAAAGAAAATTACATTAAACCAAACATTGGTAGATAAAGCATTTAAAGAATCTGCTCCAAAAAGCCCAACTATTACAGATCCCAACAATACATAAATAACAATTATAAATACTCCATACATGATAGCATTTTTTATTCCTGCTACTCTATTTTTACTTTGTTTAGTAAAAAAACTAACTGTTAAGGGTATCATTGGAAAAACACAAGGAGTGAGTAAAGCTGCGAAGCCAGACAAAAAAGCAATAAAAAAAATTGTCCAAAGCCCTCTAGTTTTAGGATTTTTAGCGCTATCAACTTTAGCTACAACATCCAGTTCTTCTTTATAATTTTCTGCTGAATTATAGGTATTCCATTCGTCATAGTTATCTATAAAAAAAACTTTGCTAGCTGCTAAATCAAAAACAATATAACGTTCTTCATTTAAACAAACGTCAATACAAACTTGATAATATAAAATGGCTTTTATAGTTTTAATCGTCGAACTAGTAAGGTTAACTTTTTGATTTAACACCATCATTTCTTCAAAAAAGACCTCATCAAAACCCCAAGTTTCACTGTATTCTCTGTGAGTTTCACTCTCTATTAACGGACCATTAAGAGTATAGTTTTTATCAACAAGCTTAAAGTCCATAAACAACGGAATAGGTCCTAACCCTTTATCTAAATCCTCTGGAGTAAATTGAGAGTATACATGCCATCCATCATCAATAAATCCAGTAACAGAAATTTCATATTCAAGATCAGCTATTTTTTTTACGTTACCTTCCCATTGTAAAGGATTTTTTATTTCACCAAGTACTTGTGAACCCATTAGCGAAATATCCTGTGCATTTGAATTAAATAAAACAAATAAAAGACCATATAATAACATTAACTTTTTCATAGTTTATTTTTCTAAATAGGTGATTTTTAATATCTGTTTTGTTTCATCATCTACCTTAAACCTTTCATCAGATCGCATACCAACTATCCATATTACGTTGTTTTCCGATAACAAAACCCAAATTTTTTCTTTCGAAATCAAAGATAACTTTTCATCCTTAAAAAACTTACTTAATTTCTTTTTTCCTTTCATGCCAAAAGGAAAAAAATAATCACCATCTTCCCAAATTCTTAATTTAAGAGGGAAAACTAATTTATCAAAATCTAGATATAAATTGTTCGGTGTGTAATCTAATATTTCATCAACTTTATTAATAGATAAACACAAGGGTTTTTTCAATAGTTTGTCTTCTTTATTTATATAGAAATGACTTTCTATATTAATTTGATTTTTCTGATCTAAAATCAAAAAATTTCTATTTTTGAGTAACCTATATCTCTTTGAGAATATTTTTTTTCCAGTTTGAGCATCCAGCAAATCAATTATATCTCCCCAATTTGTAAATCCATAAGGGAATAACAATTCGTATAATAAAAAATTAGTATTTGGAAGACCTTTAAGCTTTAAGATATCTATTTCAATGCTTGTCTCTTTAACTATAAAAACCAATTTCTTAATTAATTCCATATAGTCATTTACTAGAGATAAACTAGTCTTCAAATGCGTTGTTGTTTTTTGAAATCCTTTTAAAAAATTAGCATTGGTCTCTTTTAAACTTGGAATAACATTTAACCGAAATTTATTTCTTAAATAATTAGCATCCTTATTACTATGATCTTCTCTCCAAGTAATATTATTTTTAATTGCATACTCATAAATATCATTTCTAGATATCATCAATAGTGGACGAATAACTTTATGATTTGTCTCAGGAATACCAATAAGCCCTCTTATTCCAGTACCACGTGTTAAATTAATTAAAAAAGTTTCAATTTCGTCATCTAAATGGTGACCCGTCACAATAAAATCAAATGAATGTTTTTTACAAAGCTCATCAAACCAATGGTAGCGGAGTTCCCTAGCTGCCATTTGAGTTGAAACTTTATTAATTTCTTTAAATTGTTTTGTGTCAAATTTTGTGTTAAAAATAGGAATCGATAATTTATCTGCAATTGAAATAACAAACTTTTCATCTTTATCACTTTCTATTCCTCGTAATGAAAAATTACAATGAGCTATTGAAATATTAAACTTTAACTCTTTTAATATTCTAGCAAGAACAACACTATCTATTCCGCCACTGCAGGCCACCAATATTTTTTTACCAATAAGAAATGGAAATTTTTTTTCGATATGACATTTTACAGTATCTAACAATCTAATTCTTTTCTAAAAAGCAAATATATAAAACATCATAGCTCCTGCTTAAAATGTTTGACTTAATTTTCTAAAGCTTCCCTCATAGCTTTTGCTTTAATTAAACATTCTTCATATTCATTTTCTGGAATCGATTTAGCTGTTATTGCACTTCCTACAGAAAAACTTACATAATTGTTCAACGTATTATAGAGAATACTTCTGATGATTACATTAAAATCAAAATCTCCACAAGGATTAAAATAACCAACTGCACCACTATAGAGACCTCGTTTTGAATCTTCCAATTCTTCAATAATATTCATTGCAGAAATTTTTGGAGCACCAGTCATACTACCCATTGGGAATGTTTCTCTAATTATATAAACAGATGATAAACTATTGTCAACCTGACAAGTTATCGTAGAAATCATTTGATGTACCTGCTCAAAACTATATATTTTACAAAGCTCATCAACCTTAACAGAACCTTTATTAGCAAATTTTGATAAATCGTTTCGAACTAAGTCAGTAATCATTATATTTTCGCTTCGCTCCTTTTCATCATTTTCTAATTGAATACGTAACTTTTCGTCTTCTATCTTATTACTAAGCCGTTTAGCGGTACCTTTTATAGGCTGAGATATCACTGTATTTCCATTTTTACTTATATATCGTTCAGGGGAGGCAGATAATGCGTATAAATTCCCTAGTCTCAAGAAAGTTGCAAAAGGCGGTTTAGAAATTTTATTTAAATGTAGAAAAGTATTTATAGGATCTATTTTAGTGTTTTCTGAATAAAATTCTTGACAGAAATTTGATTCATAAATATCGCCTCGGTTTATGTATTCTAATATTTTTTCAAGTCTATTGAAATAATTTTCTTTTGAAGTCCTAGAAATAATTTTTAAAGTTGATTTATTTTTAAATTTAGAGGTTTTATAATCTTGATTTAAAATATCTTCCCAATCTGTTACCAATTCTTCTTCTATACAGTTAAGATATTGAATCTCAACTCCAGTATTAGTAAAAAGAAATATTCTTTTAGGTTGGAAAAAATATAAATCTGGAAAATGCAAACCATCAAAATTGCTAGATTTCAGAAATTCAATATCGTTTTTCAAATCATAAGTAAGGTAACCAAATACCCAGTCATTGGTGTTAGTTTGGTAGTCCTCTAACTTCTTAAAGGCTTGATAAGAATCAGTTTTAAGAGCTGTAAAAGCATCTACAGCAAGAATTGCAGTATATTTTGAAGAATTTGAAAAATTATTTTTATCATTAGAATCTAACCAAACTACTTCTTCAAATTTTTTCGACCAATAAAGTAGCTTATTCTTTAAATTTTCAGTTAATGAAACTTTATATTTTTTTTTTGATCTCATTAATTATTTTTTATGAAATAACTTTATTGTAAAATATACTTTACAAAAAAACAATACTTACTACCCTAGAAATATCAGAAGATAAAACAAATGAATCTATTATTAGTTAGCTGTGTAAGGGTCTATTATCTGTTGCAGCTAATGCAGCCTCTTTAACTGCTTCTGCATAGGTAGGGTGCGCATGACTCATACGAGATATGTCCTCTGCACTAGCTCTAAATTCCATTGCTACTACAGCTTCGGCAATCAAATCGGCTACACGAGCACCAACCATATGTACTCCTAATACCTCGTCGGTACTAGCATCACTTAATATCTTTACAAACCCATCAGTATCTCCACTTGCTCTTGACCTACCTAATGCACGCATTGGAAATTGTCCAGCTTTGTAGTCAATACCATTTTCTTTCAACTGTTCTTCAGTTTTTCCGACAGAGGCTACCTCTGGCCAGGTATATACTACGCCAGGGATTAAATTATAATCGATGTGTGGTTTTTGACCTGCTATTGTCTCGGCTACAAAGACACCTTCTTCCTCTGCCTTGTGTGCTAGCATTGCACCCTTAATCACGTCACCAATAGCATAAATATTCGAGATATTAGTTTGTAAGTATTTATTTACGTCAACTTGTCCTCTTTCGTTTATTTTTACTCCAGCATTTTCTGCTTTTAAACCATCGGTGTAGGGACTTCTTCCAACTGAGACCAAACAATAATCACCAGTAATGACAACTTCTTTATCTTTTTTATCAATTGCTGTTATAGTAACCTGATCTCCACTAGTAACAACTCCTGATACTTTATGAGAAAGTAAAAACTTCATCCCTTGCTTTTTAAAGGTTTTAGTTAATTCCTTACTTTGGGCTTTATCCATAGTTGGTATAATTCGGTCCATAAACTCAATTACAGATACCTCTGCTCCCAAGCGGCGATAAACCTGTCCTAATTCTAAACCAATAACACCTCCTCCAATAATAACCAAATGTTTTGGTATTTCTTTTAACTTAAGAGCTTCTGTTGAAGTAATTATTCTCTCTTTGTCTACAGTAATAAAAGGTAACGACGAAGGTTTAGATCCAGTTGCAATAATGGTGTTTTTTGCTTCTATTTCTTCAAAAGATTCATCTTCTTTACTAATAGTAATGTGAGTAGCATCTTTAAAACTTCCTAAACCATTATAAACATCAATTTTATTTTTATTCATTAAAAAATCAATACCTGCAGTTGTTTGAGACACTACTTGATCTTTACGTGCAATCATCTTCTTCAAACTAATTTTCACATCACCAGAAATTTCAATACCATGATCTTCAAAATGTCTCAAAGCATCATCATAATGATGAGACGAATCTAATAATGCCTTACTAGGTATACATCCTACATTTAAACAAGTACCACCGAGAGTATTGTATTTTTCAATTAAAGCAGTTTTCATTCCTAGCTGTGCACAACGAATGGCTGCTACATATCCTCCAGGACCTGATCCGATTATGGCTACATCGTATGAATTCATAGTTTGATTTTTATTTTTGCGTTGCAAAGATAATTAATTGCCTTTTCATTTAAGAATTTAGAAACTTAATTCATTCAATAAAATTTAAGTAATTTTGTTTTATGATAAAAGAGCTGCAGCTTCGAATAGCTATTAATGAAGATAAAAAAAAGGATATCCTTTTAATAAAAGCATCTCGGATTTTAGATTTAGACAAGAAATTCATTTCAGGTATTAAAATTCTTCGAAAATCTATTGACGCAAGAAAATCACCCATAGTCTTCAATTATAAAGTAGCTGTCTATATCAAAGAAAAGATACCTGAGTTTTCAAGCTATAATTTTAACTATAAGGATGTGGCTAAGGCAGAAGAAATTCATATAATTGGTTTCGGACCTGCAGGGATGTATGCTGCTTTACGTTGTATCGAACTAGGTTTTAAACCTATTGTCTTGGAACGTGGCAAGAACGTTCAAGATAGACGTCGTGATTTAAAAGCAATTAACCAAGACCATGTTGTCAATGAAGATTCAAATTATTGCTTTGGTGAAGGGGGTGCAGGAACTTATTCTGATGGAAAATTATATACAAGAAGTTTAAAAAGAGGTGATGTTAGAAGAATTTTTGAAAACTTGGTTTACCACGGTGCTACTGAACAAATATTAATTGACGCACATCCTCATATCGGTACTAACAAACTTCCAAGGGTTGTAAAAAATATTCGAGAAACTATATTAAAATTCGGTGGTGAGGTATATTTTGAGACAAAAGTGACTGATTTTATTATTAAAAGAAATCAAATAATAGCTTTACAATTAAATGATAAAAAAGAATTTGCGGTAACGAAAGTAATTTTAGCCACAGGACATTCAGCAAGAGATATCTATTATTTATTAGACAAAAAAAATATTGCTATAGAAGCTAAATCTTTTGCTATGGGTGTTCGGATTGAACATCCGCAAGAAATTATTGATTCCATACAATACCATTGTAAAGGAGAAAGAGATGATTTACTTCCAGCTGCTTCATACAGTCTTGTAAAACAAGTAAAAGATAGAGGCGTTTACTCGTTTTGTATGTGTCCAGGAGGGTTTATAGTTCCCGCAGCCACTGCAAAAGAAGAAATCGTTGTAAATGGAATGTCTCCGTCAAAAAGAAATAGTTTGTATGCAAACTCAGGAATTGTAGTAGAAATTAATGTCCAACAAGATCTATCAAAATATGAACGCTTTGGGGCATTAAAAGGTTTAGAATATCAAAAAAACTTAGAAAAACTTGCTTTTACCTCAGGAGGCCGAACACAATCAGCACCAGCACAACGTATGACAGATTTTGTAGAGGGTAAATTCTCTAATAGTTTAAACGATTGCTCTTACCAACCAGGTTTAAAATCAGCACCCCTGCATTCTTTACTTCCAAAGATAATAGGGAGTAGGTTAAGAACAGGATTTAAAGAGTTTGGAAAAAAAATGAAAGGTTATTATACTGAACAAGCTAATGTAATCGGTGTTGAGTCTAGAACATCATCTCCCGTAAGCATTCCAAGAAACGATACGTTTGAACATCCACAAATTAAAGGGTTATATCCTTGTGGTGAAGGAGGTGGTTATGCTGGTGGAATTATCTCTGCAGCTATGGATGGAGAACGATGTGCTGAAGCTGCCATAAATAATAATATTTAAATAACTTTTCAATTAGTAATCTAAAGAAAAAGCTGTTGTATGTTTTACTTCACTTATCATAAAAGTACTGTGGGTACTACCAATATGATCTATCGAAGTCAATTTTTTTATCATAAATTCTCTAAATGCTTCCATATCTTTTACTAACACTTTTAATAAATAGTCATAATCACCACTAATATGATAACATTCGAGTACCTCCTCTAATTTGGTCACCTCTTTTTCAAATTTTATCACATAATCTTTGGAATGTTGCACTAACTTGATGTGACAGAAAGCTACAAAATCTAAATTGATCTTATTTTTATCTAACAAACAAACATTTTTTTTTATAATTCCTAACCGTTCGAGCTTTTTAATACGTTCGTATACTGCAGTCACCGATAAATTCAATTTTAAAGAGAGCAATTTATTTGTTTGCTTATTATCTTCCTGTAAAAAACCTAATATTTTTTTATCTACTAAATCTAATTGCATAATTTGAAAATTTTTCTAGAAACAATAATTATTAATAGATATTTTTAAATATAAATCTATTTTATTAAACAAATATAGTTTTATTTTCTACAATTTATTATTTCAATTGATTTTTATTCTAATTTATATTAATATTGATATTCATAAAATTAAAAACCATGAAATTTAAACCAGCTAATAAAATTCAAGATTTGCAATATTTTGGTGAATTTGGAGGTGTAAATCCTTCTATTTCAGATTCAGCAACCTATACTTTTTTAACTGCTAACAAAATGTTAGACGCCTTTGAGGGTGATGCTGAAGGATGCTACTTATATTCAAGACACACCTCACCTAGTAACCTGCATCTAGGAGAGGCACTCGCAGCCATGGAAAATACAGAAGCTGCTAATGTAGCAGGTTCTGGTATGGGAGCTATAACCACAACCTTAATGCATTTTTGTGGAGCTGGCGACCACATTGTTTCAAGTAGAACTATTTATGGAGGAACTTACGCATTTTTAAAAAATTTTGCTCCTCGATTTAAAATTGATACCAGTTTTGTAGATATTACAGATCTTGAAAAGGTGGAAGCAGCTATCAATAAAAACACAAAAGTCATCTATTGTGAAGCTGTCAGCAACCCATTACTTGAAGTTGCAGATATTATAGGTTTATCAGTAATAGCTAAAAAACACAATTTAAAGTTATTAGTAGACAATACGTTTTCTCCAATGATCATTTCTCCAGTAAAATTAGGAGCTGATGTTGTTTTACATAGTTTAACTAAATTTATAAACGGAACAAACGATACAATGGGAGGTGCAGTTTGTGGGTCTAAAGAGTTAATTAATGCTATGCGAAGTGTAATTGATGGATCTGCAATGTTGCTAGGACCATCTTTGGATAGTTTAAGAGCAGCATCCATATTAAAAAATATGCGTACACTCCATTTAAGAATAAAACAACATAGTAAAAATGCACTTTATCTAGCTGAGCACTTTGAAAAATTAGGATTAAGAACTGTTTATCCAGGATTAGCTTCTCACCCATCACATCAAATTTTTAAAAACATGATAAACAAAGAGTATGGATTTGGAGGACTGTTAACTCTTGATGTAGGTTCTCTAGCAAAAGCCAACGAACTAATGGAGTCTATGCAGGACAAAAACTTAGGGTACCTAGCCGTTAGTTTAGGCTTTTACAAAACCTTATTTTCGGCTCCTGGAACATCTACATCTAGTGAAATTCCAGATGATGAACAAAAAGAAATGGGATTAACTGATGGAATAATTCGATTTTCAATTGGACTTGACAACGATATTGAGCGTACTTTCAAATTAATGAGAGAATGCATGGTAAGCGTTGGGATCATAGAGAATTAAAAATCCATTAATATTCAATAAAAAAAGCCTGTATATACAGGCTTTTTTTATTATTTAAGATTAAAATTATTTTACAATGATTCTGCCTGTTTTATATGCGGTAGTGGTTTGGCCACCCATTCTTACAAAATAGACTCCTTGAGACATGTTAGACATATCTATTGTTATTTTGTAGGCATTTCCTTGTCTAGGAACTCTTTTACTAAACCCTACTCTTTGCCCTAGACTATTATAGACGGCTAGAAATAATTCTCCATCAAAATCTGTTTTTAAAATAGCCTCAAATTGATTATCTGCAAGTGTGGTTATAATTATCTCTGAATTATTAATCTCATAATCCTCTACTCCAAGGGAACCAATATTTGCAGTGTAATCTTCTGTCTCACCAAAAAGAATTTCTTGACATGAATCATCAGTTATTTCTCCAACACCACTTGCTCTTGCTCTCATTAGATGCTCTCCAACAATTGCTCCAGCTGGAATCACCAAATCAAAAGTTTCTGTAAAATTACCAGAACCTTGACCAGCAGCAAAATGATAATTATCTACCACTACTTCGTCTGAAGTTAATTGAAAATCGTCATTAAAATCAATCCATACTTTTATATATTGATTTCCATAATTTGATGTAACTGTTAAGACTATTTGTACTACCGGGTTCTAGGTTAGCGATTAAGTTAGTGAAATTTGAATATCCTTCTTCATTACAATCCGAATCATTATTGATGCCAGCTATTTCAAAAACATCAAAACCGTGTCCTACGGTACAATTACTTTCAGGTAGACAAAGTAAATTTTCTACAACAACAGAAATTTCATCATTATCGGTCAATTGGTCACCACTAAGTAAAGTAGTTACACTAAGAGTGTGTGTGATAATATCGCTAAAATCACCTTCAACATCAAAAGTAAAACTAATAACTTCTTCTGAACCAATAGTACCGTCAAATGACTGAATAACTGGCGATCCTGAATCTAATATATATTGAACATCGAATCCTGATTGTGAAGCTGCTCCATAATTTTTTAATTTTACCGTTATTGATTCGTTAGCTAAATTTTGCCCTGATTGTGGAGATACAATCTCATAAACCCCTACATCATTTGGTAGCAAATGCTTGACTTGTTTAACAAAGTTATCATTAGGTTCATAACCATCACCACTGAAATTTGTTTTAGCTTCTATAACATAAGTTTGACCTTGATTAGATAAATCTACAGTCTGAGAAAACTCGTAATTTACCGCTTCATTAGGATTGATTGTACCATTAAAAGTTTCTGATGCTATTAAATCACCATCGACTCTTAGTTCAACAGGAATATTACTTACGGGATCTAAACTATAGTTTCTTATACTAATATCAACCGTTTCAGAATTTGATAAAATTCCATTAAGTGGCTCATTTAAAGCACTTACACCAACATCATTTGCGAAGGGTCCAAATACTCTAAAAGATGCTATTCGAGTTGCCCAATAGTTGTTTGATTGAAAATAATCTGCGGTAGTCCAAAATGTAAAGTTATCAGGATCTAAAGTCATGTGCGCATAATCACCATACCTATTATTGTTAGTTCTTACTCCATTTCCATTAAATATTACAGTCTCATCTAGTGTCATTTGACCAAGCGGATCACCATCGAAACGCCCAGTGTATCTTAACGATACCTTTAAATTTTCACTTGCGGTTGTATAAGCTAATGCAATATTACCTTCTGCATCCATTGCAGAAGTACTCATTAAGCGACTATGCCCATCAGCAATAGAGTAAGTACCTTCTTGAAATATCTCCCAGGGGGCAAAATCATCGTTTCTTAGTTCTATCCAACGAATTCCTCCTACCTCATTAGCATCTATGAATGTGTTGAAGGTAATTAACCAAGAATTGTGGTCCTCAAAGGGTCGATAATTTGCTGCAAAAGAGACAATTCCTCCGTGTCCAGAGAGTCTTTGACTTGTTCCAGGTTGTTTTATGGCTCCATTGCCATCCCCAAATACTTCTCCTGCATCAAATGGATCTGTGGGAATCTCCAATGGGTCAGATATAGTTGAATTATTTACATTATTCCAATCCATATCAATTTCCCAAACTTTTAAATGATCATAAGTTATTGCACTAGCCCATCCGTCATCTTGCAAATAAGTAATGTATCCCGGTAAATTAGTATCTATTTCGGTACCCAAAAGATTTGCTGGTTCAGCACTCTTTACATTTAACGGGTTTGAAACTACCTCAGGTAAATCAAACAAAACTACTTTTGGATCTGCACCACCCGCTAAAATAACATCTCGTTCCATCACAAATGCTGCAGTTTCTCCCTGATTTGAATAGTTGGCTGTACCATAGTATCCGTCATGCCACAATCCATAATGAGGATAATCTGGGAAAGACCCCATATCAAATTGATATACATTGTATGCACCAGTAGGATCGTTTGTAACAGAAACTCCAACTGCTAATCCTAAATCACTTCCTAAACTTCCAAATTCACTAACGAACCAACGATCTGCTAATTGATCATACATTACAATTGGATCACCATTATTGGAAGATATTCCTAAAAAACCACCTAAACTTACTGGACCATATTCTAAGTTACCTGTTTTGTCAAATATTTTTACAATTGAGTTTACAGAATGAACATAGTGGTCAGGTCCGACTGCTCCAGTTGGATCTGGTGGTAAGTAACCTGATTGACCTTGGTTAGATCCTTGAAAGTTTTGTAATATTGGTAACGCAGAAATACCTCCCGGCTCAGTTTGAAGATTTTGAATTATTGTTGGAGAAGTTGTTGTATTTTCTTCTTGGGGTAGAACATTCACCTGTTGGGGAACTATAATTGAAGAATCTGGGTTGTAATTATTGACATCGTACAATGGGTAATCTTTTAAATTTCCTGTAGTTCCCATAAAAGTACCTGTAATTGTACCTGATGGCTGATGTAAATTTTGTGCAACTAAATTAAAAGAGAAAAAAATAGTTGCCAAAAAAAGTAATTTTTTAGTTTTCATAAGATATAGTATTATTTGATTTGTAAAATTAGTTAATTTCTTTCAATTTTTTTTTATTTTAAGATTATTATAACCTTTAATTGTACAAAACAATTATTTGATTGCATTAGTATAACATTTTAATAAAAAAAATATTTATTTTGTATGTATGTGTAATTTTAAAAATCTTCTAAGTAGGCTAAATTATTTTAAGACAATTTAAAAGTGATATCTATGAAATAGCACTTGCAAACTTCTATTCAAAATCGTAACATTACATCAATAAAAATAAAAATATGCAAGACAAAAAAAATAGCTCTAAAATCCAATTTGAAGAACAAAAAATTTTAGTTAACAAGGAACTTTCTTTTTGGAGTTCTCTAATCCCGGTGGTATTATTGATGATCTTACTTGCATATAATATTTTCTTTGTAGAAGGTCAAGAATGGATGGGTGCTTACACCAATCAATTTATCTTATTAATAGGTGGTGGTATTGCTGCAATCATGGGTATTTATAATAAAGTGCCATTAAAAATAATGTTCATTGAAATAGGTGAGAATTTAAAAAGTGTATTTATTCCAATAATGATTTTGTTGTTAGTGGGAGCGTTGGCGGGTACGTGGTTAATAAGTGGTATTATTCCTGCAATGGTTTATTATGGTCTTCAAGTACTAAATCCTTTAATATTTCTGCCGGCTTGCGTAGTTATCGCTGCTATTATATCAATTTCAACAGGAAGTTCTTGGACTACCTCTGCAACCGTTGGTATAGCATTGATTGGAATAGGTGGCGCGCTAGGAATATCTTTAGGCATGGTTGCAGGTGCCGTAATATCTGGAGCTTATTTTGGAGATAAAATGTCTCCTTTAAGTGACACTACGAATCTAGCACCTGCTATGGCTGGTACTGATTTATTTACTCATATTCGTTATATGTCTTTAACTACTGGACCAACAATAATAATAACAATAATCGTATTTTCAGTCATTAGTCTGAATATTGAAACTACTGGAAATACGGATATTAGTAGTTTGTTAATATCCATTAGGGAAACTTTTGATATTACACCCTGGTTATTTTGTGTGCCCCTTGCTGTAATTGCTTTAATTTTAAGAAAAACAAAGCCCCTTATTGCTTTGGGGGTTGGTGTATGTTTAGCTGCCATATTTGCTGCTATTTTTCAACCTAAAATACTTGAAAATATTGCATCATCTAACTTTTATGCTATCATAAATTCCATATTCACAGATACTCAAATTTTAACCTCTAATGAAAAATTAAATGACTTATTCACTGCCGGAGGTATGAAAGGAATGCTTTGGACCATATATTTAATTATTTGTGCCATGGTTTTTGGAGGGACAATGGATGCTATCGGTGCATTATCTAAAATAACTCAAGTATTATTATCACTAGCATCTTCAATTTTTGGATTATTCGCAAGTACTGTTATAAGTTGTTTAGGCTTAAATACAATTGCAAGTGACCAATATTTAGCCATTGTAATCCCTGGTAAAATGTTCAAAAAAGCATTTAAAAATAGAGGTTTGGCTCCAGAAAACTTAAGCAGAACCCTAGAAGATTCCGGTACAGTTACTTCTGTTTTAATTCCTTGGAATACATGTGGTGCCTATCAGTCAGGTGTTCTAGGAGTTAGTGTTGCTGACTACTTTTTGTATGCAATTTTCAATTGGCTAAGTCCATTTACTACCCTACTTTTTGCAGCATTAAATATTAAAATCAGACAATTAAAAAACCACTTAGATTGAATTAGTTTTTTTAATCTCTATTTCAATAATTTTAATAAATTATTAAATCCTTTTTCTAAAGCATGCGTATAGGCTGTTTTTCCTTGATTGTCTTTGATTGTTTTATCAGCATCTCTATTCAAGAGTAATTTAATTATGTATTCTTTATTATACATTGTAGCAAAAATTAATGGAGTTGTCCCCATATTATTTTTTGCATTTATATCTGAGCCTTTGTCAATCAATAAAGTTGCTAATTTTTCATTGCCTTTAAAGCAGACACCAATTAACGCTGTATTTCCAGTATTATCCTTTGCATCAATTTCAGATTTGTTAGCTATTAGAAATTTTGATGCATCAAAATTATCGAAATAGCTTGCAAAAATTAATGGTGTAAACCCCTGAGAGTGTTTAGCATTAACCAATTTAGGGTTTTTGTTTATTAATGTTTTAAGCTGGTCTTGATCTCTGGTTCTTATCGACTCAAAAAGTGAATCAATTTCTGTCATTATTGTTTTTTATAAAAAAAATGGATATATCTCATTTACTACTTTTTTAATCTTTAAAATAACTAAACTCTAAATTAAATCAAAACGATCTAGATTCATTACTTTATTCCAAGCAGACACAAAATCATCTACAAATCTTTGTTTACCATCATTAGCACCATAGACTTCACAAACAGCTCTTAATTCTGTATTTGAACCAAATATTAAATCTGCTCGCGTACCTTTAAAATTTATTTCACCAGTCCTACGGTTGCGTCCTTCAAATAAATTATTATCTTCTGAAGTTGAACTCCACGTGTATGTAAAATCAAGAATATTTGTAAAGAAATCATTGGTAAGGCTTCCAACATGATCTGTAAACACACCATAATCAGATCCATCATAATTTGCTCCTAATACACGTAATCCGCCAACTAAAACAGTCATTTCAGGAATTGAAAGTGTTAATAAGTTTGCTCGATCTATCAATAAATCCTCATCTGCTACTTTTAATTTGGAATTCATATAATTTCTAAACCCATCTGCTAAAGGTTCTAAATATCCAAATGATTCTATATCAGTTTGTTCCTGAGAAGCATCTCCTCTACCTTGAGTAAAAGGAACACTCACGTTAAAGCCTGCATTTTTTGCAGCTTCTTCAATACCAGTATTGCCAGCTAACACAATTAAATCTGCCATTGATATTGTACCTTCAAAATTCTTTTGGATACCTTCTAATGCCTGTAATACTTTGTTTAGTTCAGTAGGGTTATTTACCTCCCAACTTCTTTGTGGTTCTAGACGTAAACGACCACCATTTGCTCCACCACGCTTATCAGAACCTCTAAATGTGGAAGCCGAAGCCCATGCGGTAGTAACTAATTGGGATACTGATAACCCAGAAGATAAAATCATTTTCTTTAAAGGTTCAACATCTGCATCACTTAATTTATAATCAACAGTTGGAATTGGATCCTGCCACAACAATTCTTCCTTGGGAACCTCAGGGCCTAAATAACGTTGAATTGGTCCCATATCGCGATGCGTTAATTTAAACCAAGCACGAGCAAAAGCATCTTCAAAAGCTTTATGATCTTTATTAAAACGTTTAGATATCTCTAAAAATCCTGAATCTATTTTTAAAGCCATATCTGCTGTGGTCATCATTAATGCTTGTTTACCATTTGGATTACCTGCATTTGGGGCCATTTTTGCATTCGAACCTGAAGTAGGAGTCCATTGATGAGCTCCAGCTGGGCTTTTTGTCAATTCCCAATCGTAATTTAAAAGGACATCAAAATATTCATTATCCCAACGTGTTGGATGTGGTGTCCAAGGGCCTTCAATCCCACTAGTAATTGCATTATCTAAAACACCTGATTTAAATGTATTTTTCCAACCTGTACTCATTTCTTCAATCGAAGCTCCATGCGGTTCAGAACCAACATATTTATCAGGATCTGCAGCACCATGAGCCTTACCAAAGGTATGACCCCCAGCTACTAAAGCAACAGTTTCTTCATCATTCATAGCCATACGACCAAATGTAATTCTTATATCATGAGCTGATTTTAATGGATCAGGATTTCCGTTTGGTCCTTCAGGGTTTACGTAGATTAATCCCATGTGTACAGCACCTAAATGACCTTCTAAATCACCATCACTAGTATCATAACGTTTGTCATTATCCAGCCAACCTGTCTCACTTCCCCAATATATATCTTGTTCTGGTTCCCATACGTCTTCTCGACCTCCTGCAAAACCAAAAGTTGGGAATCCCATAGATTCAAGAGCACAGTTTCCAGCGAGTATCATTAAATCTGCCCATGAGATTTTATTTCCATATTTCTTTTTAACTGGCCATAATAATAATCTTGCTTTATCTAAGTTTGTATTATCTGGCCAACTATTTAAAGGCGCAAATCGATGTGTTCCTGAACCTGCTCCTCCTCTTCCATCTCCAACACGATAGGTTCCTGCACTATGCCATGCCATACGAATCATAAATCCTCCGTAATGACCATAATCTGCAGGCCACCAATCCTGAGAATCGGTCATCAAATCAATTACATCTTTTTTTAAAGTAGAAAAATCAACACTATTAAATGCCTTTGTATAATCAAAGTTTTCTCCCATTGGATTTGACTTTGGAGCATTTTGTCGTAAGATATTTAATTTTAATTCATTAGGCCACCAGTCACGGTTACTAGTACCACGACCTGCTGTTTTTTTTTGATCCCCACTTAAAAAAGGGCATTGACCTGCGTCGCCATTATTATAATCCATTTTTATTTTTTTATATTTATTAAAATTTAAAATTACTATTTTAATGAGCATAATCAAAATTGATTATACTAATGATTAAATAAGGTTTACTTATTCAACATATTCTATAAAACACTTTTATATGTGTACGAAAACTTTATTTTTACAAAAAATAATTAAACTAATTTATATGGCATCAATAACTTTAGGAGGAAAACCAGTAACAACCTCTGGTAATTTACCCGAAATTGGATCTACAGCAAAAGACTTTAACCTAGTAGGAGTTGATTTAGTTAATAAGACATTATCAGACTTTCCAGAGACTAATTTGGTTCTAAATATTTTTCCAAGTGTGGATACTGGGGTTTGCTCTGCTTCCGTAAGAGCTTTTAACAAAATAGCTTCAGAGATCGAAAACACTAAATTGTTATGCATTTCAAGAGATTTACCATTTAGGCAAGATCAATTTTGCGCAGCAGAAGGATTGGAAAATGTTATCATGCTTTCTGATTTTAAAAATGCTGAGTTTGGCAAAAATTATGGATTATTATTAACAAATGGAGCATTTGATGGTTTACTTTCTAGATGTGTTATTGTTTTAAATAAAAAGAGAGTGATTGTGTACAGTGAGCAAGTACCAGAAATTGGCCAAGAACCAAATTATAAAGAAGCTCTAAAAGTAGTTCATAGCATTTAATAGTACCCTATAGTTAGACATAAAAATTTAGTCCTTTTAAAAAAAGAATTATATTATATTTTTTGAATAAGGTATCCATCTTAGTAAGTTATCCTAAAAAGAAAATTAGGTGTAATTTCAAGTGAATATTTATCGATAATTTGTATGGAATTTTCTAAATTGTTATTACCTATATATTCTCGGCTAATGAGATTTTTTTGGTTGTAAATATTTCTTATTGAAAACCCTAATTTTCCTTTCAATTTATTTTTTTTAGAAAAATTAAAACTATAGGTTGAGGAAATATCTAAACGATGATAAAATGGCAACCTTTCCGTATTTATTCCTAGATAGTAAAATTGATCATTGGGTGATACATATGATTTTGTAAAAGGTTTTCCTGATCTCCAATTCCATGCCAATGCAATCTGAAAATTTTTCAACTTGTATGCTATAGAAGTTGTAAAAGAATGTCTAATATTTATACTGGATATAAAATTTTCATTATTATTTAAACCTTCATAATTACTAATTACATCATTAAATGAGTAACTAATCCATGTTTTTATAAATTTAAAATCTTTTTTGATGTAAAAATCAACTCCTAAAACACTTTGTTCACCCTCATGAAACCTACTATCATTTGGATTTAAAAAACCTAATGATAATGCATTTTTACCTTTAATTTTTTTATAGTAAGTATCTATATCAGTACTCCAACCTTTATTTTTATATAAGAAACCAAAAGAAACCTGTTTACTGTTGATTATTGGAAACGTTTCTCCATCAGCTAATCGCCACAATTTGTTTTCTAAGGATAAATCACTTAAAACTGTTTCATCTATTTCACTTATTATCTGATTTTTTATTTCTCCAGATAATTGAATCTTTAAATTTTTAAAGATATTTTTAAATAGTAAAATTCTTGGCTCGACCCTTACTGCATCAAGTTCCTCATAATAATTCGCTCTCAAACCTAAACTTATATCAAATAACTTTGGATTTTTATATAGGTATTGAAGATATACTGAATGTGATCTAACTATAGTTTTATCTTGATCCAAAATGATTGTAAGGTCTGCGGTTTCCTTAAATAAATAACTTACATCTTTTAAGACATATTGATAGCCAAACGTCAAGTTTTTACTTTTATTAAAATCTAATTCAAATTCCGTGGATAAGCCAGAATCATAAATTTCATTTCTTTTTTCAAAATTTGATTCCATTTGAGTATTCTTAGAACTTATAAAGTTATAAGCAAGACTGTATCTCGACAAAAAAAGTTGTGTGTTTTGTGATAAATTTTGAGTCCACTTTTTATTCCACCCGAAACTAAAACCGTCGTTATTTATTGCTAAAATATCGTTATATGAATCATTTAAATCTTGGTCACGTACTAAATAATCCAAGAAATTATCAATATAAATAGTACTTACATAAAAACTATTATTTTCATTTAATTTGAAATTTAATTTGATATTGTAATCAAGGAAGTAAAATTTATTGTTCGTATTTTCAATGTTATCTATTTTAGTATTTTGAAATACTTTATTTGCAATTTTTGTAAAAGAAGGAGACTGAAATAATTCCGTGTAACTCCTTCTTAATGCTACTTGCAAACTTAGTTTATCCTTTATTAATGGAGATTCTAAATAGACATCTGCATTAATCCCGTTAACTCCCATTCCAACAGTAAATCTGTTTGCAATAGAATTTCCGGATACTATATTTATAACACTTGAAGCTCGCTCTCCAAATCTTGAATGGGTTCCCTTATTATGAAATACGACTTCAGAAGTACTATTAGGATTAAAAGCAGATAACATCCCGAATAAATGTCCTTTATGATACATGTTTATACCATCCCAAATAATTCTATTTTGATCCAATGAACCACCCCTAACAGCAAAACCACTAGCAGTTTCATTAAGACTCACAACTCCCGGCAATAAATGAATACTTTCTAAAATATCTGCCTCGATTAAGCCCGGTAAAATTTCAAGTTTTTTAGGTTTTATTGTAAATGTAGCGTCTTTATTTTTTTGAATCCCTTTTGTTAGATAACCAGTTATTAAAATATTATCTAAAATTTGAACTCCGCTAAGATTTTTTTCTTTTTCTTTAACAATGATGTAGCGTTGATTTATTTTTTCAAAACTGAATGTACCGTTAGTTTCAATTTCCTCTATGATCTCAGATAAGGTCCTTTTCTTTTTTTCGAGAGAAATAAACTTATTGTTTATTATTGAATCTTGATAAGAAAATCTCACATCATATATATTTTCAATGCTATTAAAGACAACTGACGCTTTTTCGTTTTTAAATTTAACTAAAAAGGTAGCCTCTTCCTGAGAAAAGGCTACCATGAGGGGCAAAAAAAATAATAGGTAAAATAAATTTTTCTTTTTCAACGATACATTTTATTCGAGACTAATTATTCCATTATCCTTTTTAAGGTATTTTATATTCATTGTTTTAAAGACTGAGGCTAAAGCTACATCTAAATTGTTATGTGTAAAGCTACCAGTATAAACTCTTGTTGTATCTATATCGTCAGCAAGAACAACTAAGTTATATTGCTTTTCGATAGCTGCGATTACAAATTCGAGAGGAACACTGATAAATGAACTTTCTCCTTTAGTCCAGTCAGGAAAATTTTTATTTGTGAAATTTTCTTCTAATTTATTTTCATTAAATTTTCTTATAATTTTTCCAGGTGTCAATATGTAAGCTTTTGAATTTTTTTCTACTTTTACTTTTCCTTCGTAACAAATGACTTCAAAAAAATTGTGTGATGAATTCACATTAAACTCTGTTCCAAGTACGACTACGTCACCATTAGATGTATTTACAGTAAATTGGCTACCTTTTTTTACTTTAAAAAAAGCTTCACCCGATAAATTTAAAATTCTACTTGATTGCCATGAATCAGGATTAAATTCTATTGTAGATTTTGAGTTGATAGTAACTAAAGACCCATCAGGTAATTCTATTACTTTTTGCTGTCCAAATGCAGTTGAGTGGCTAATTTCACTTGAAGGCATTAAGAAAAACAATCCAAATATGATCGCTAGTGACGCGGCAATTGAAAGAGCCCATTTATAATTGATTTTAATGCTTGTAGCTTTTCTTTTATTAAAAATTCTGTTTTTAATTTTCTTCAGAGAAGAATTGAGTGGTTGCTCTAACAATTCAAAGTTACTAAGGCCTCTTCTTAAATTTAAATACAACTGATAATCATTTGATGATACCAATTGTTTTAATTCATGATCTGTCAATTCGCCCTCTAACCATTTGGCTAAAAAATATTCTTTATTGTTTATTTTATTCTCCATAATCAATACTAAAACAACTTTAAATAAATTTACCCTACTTAAAATTACTGTTTTTAAATATTCCCTATTTTTTCTTTCATTTTAAGTAATGCTAAGTGCATTCTTTTTTCTACAGCTTTTACTGAAATCCCAAGTATTTCAGCTATTTCTCTATATTTCTTTTTTTCAATTCTACTCAATAAAAAAACTTCTTTTTGTTTTTCAGGTAAATCAGAAATTGCTTTTTCAATTTTTGCTAGAAATTCTTTTTCTAACATTATAAATTCAGGTGATTCCTGATTACTTAATTTTGTTGTAGTCTTTTGATGTTGAACCACCACTTTTTCGTGTTTTTTGATGTTTAAAAACAAATTATTAGCCACTGTAAATAAAAAACTCTTTGACTTGTCATAATTAACAGTGGCACAATTATCCCAGAGCTTAATGAATGCATCTTGCAAAATATCTTCCGCTAAATCAATATCTTTTGTTTTAAAAAACAAAAATCTTCTTAAATCTTTTGCATATTTGTGGAATAGTTTTTCAAAAACTACATCACTACAAATATTATTTAGATCTTTAATCATGATTAATTTGTAAATATAGACAACAAAGCTATACAAAAAATAAAAATGTTTTTTGGTAGGGTAAAATATATTTTAAATGTTTTATACATAATAGCTAATAAAACTAACTTAATTCAATGAAAAAGTATATAAAACTAATTTTAACTTCTTTGTTATGTTCATCAATTTTTATTGCTTGCACTAACGACGAGAGTAGTATAGAATTAGTAGAAGTACACCAAAGCACTTCTATGCAAAGTGCAATCAATCAGTTGAGAAATCATTATAATGAAGATGGATCAGCTAATCAAGAGATGAATCCAACAAATAATCTTGTATTTGATTTTTGTTTTGAGTTCGTATATCCTTTAAGCCTGACTTATAATAATGAAGTAATAGTAACTGTAAACTCAATAGATGAATTAGTTAGTATCATTATAAATTCTTCGGAAGAACTCTTCATCACTGGTGTTGTTTTTCCGTTTGATGTAATATTATATGATTCGGAAAGTAATGAACTTTTAGTACAAACTATCAATAATGAGGAAGAGTTTACGAATTTAATAACCAATTGTTATTTTAATGATCCTTGTATTTGTACTGAAGAATATGATCCCGTTTGTGTTGAAATAATAGCTAATGATTCTTTAATGGTTGTCACATTCCCAAACTCATGCTATGCTTTTTGTGAAGGTTTTACGGAGAGTGATTTAGTGAATTGTGAAAATAACACAGAATGTGCTATATACGATTTAGAGGTTGTTACCGGTGACTGTAATGATGATAACACCTACAACATGACTATTAACTTTCAATACGAAGAAATTGGAGAACAAGAGTATTTTGATCTGTATGCTAGAAATGATGAGTTGATTGGTTATTTTCCACTATCGTCTTTACCATTAACCATCATCAATTTTCCGACAAGTGGTCTTGATTATGATTATGTAAAGGTTTGCATTAACGATATTACAGATTGTTGTAAAGAAATAGAATGGTTACCTCCTAATTGTAGTGGTCAGGGAAGTAATTGTGAAATTATTTCTTTAGACTTAGTTGCTGGCGAATGCAATGACGATGGATCTACCTACAACCTTTTGTTGGATTTTGATTTTGATAATACAAACGGACAAGAATTTTTTGAAATTTATTTTAGAGATGATGTATTCTATGATTATTTTCAATTATCTGATCTTCCAATTACTATAAATGATTTTCCTTCATCAGGCTTAGAAAATGATTTTATAAAAATAGTAATCAATGACATGCCAGAATGTAGTGAGAATATTGAATGGATAAACCCCTGTTTTTCGGATACATTCTGTTATGAATATGTCTTTCCAATTGAAATGATTGTTGATGGGCAGGTATGGTCTGTAAATAGTAATGAGCATGTGGATTATAAATTAAGTATAGGTGGAGAACTTATTTACCCCTTAGATATAAGAATTGATAATGAAATCTTTACTGTTTGGCAGGGTATTCTTGAGGGAGCATACGGTGACCGATGTGATTGAATTAAGTAATATTTGTTTTTTGTTGTGATTGTAAACAATGACCTTTAATCATTAAATGATTGGAGGTCATTGTTTTTTATTTTATTTTTGATGCTCATTTTAAAATGATGCAAAAAAAAGATTCATTCTTTATCAATCGTATAAAAAGTATTGGAATTGCTGCTAAGGGTGCCCTGCTTTTAATTAAAAATGAAGCTAGTATTAAGGTACAAATTGTTGTAACTATTTTAGTAACTTGTGCAGGATTCTATTTCGACATTTCAAATACTGAGTGGCTTATTCAGCTATTAGCAATTGGGCTGGTATTGGGTACAGAAGCACTAAACACTGCTATTGAAAAGATAGCTGATTTTATTCATCCAAATCATCATAAAAAAATTGGTTATATTAAAGATGTGGCTGCTGGCGCAATTTTTTTTAGTGGAATCGCTGCAATTTTGATTGCCATCGTTATATATATTCCTAAAATTTAATTTTAGAATTTATAATTTTAAGAAAACAAAAAACTATTTTAGTTTGAAACGACTGATATTTGTATTTTTGTTAAAATACAAGTCAATAGTTAATGATCCAAAATAAGAAAAAAGCTAAACAAATTTCAAAAAACACCAGAATGAAAATAAGTTTTGTTTTAACCAAACAACAAAAAATTATTTGGGGAGCTTTCTTATTTATCCTTGGTATTGCTCTTTTTTTGTCATTTATATCCTATTTATTTTCTTGGAAAGCAGACCAAGATATTATTGGGGATTTTACAAATAGAGAAAATATTACTCAAAATTGGTTAAGCACCTTTGGAGCTAATATTGGAGATTTATTTGTTTATAACGGTTTCGGTATAGCTTCCTTAATCATTGCTTATTTGCTCATACTTACAGGAATTTTTTACTTTTTTGATGTTAATAAAACAAAACTATCTAAGTATTGGTTTTGGGGTAGTTTAGTGACTCTTTGGATTTCTATTTTATTTGGATTCTTTCCAAATATAAACCCCTTATTTAGTGGAGTTATAGGTTTTGAGATTAATGATTTATTACAAGATTATCTTGGCTTTATTGGAGCTGTTTTATTGATGTCATTTTTATTTTTAGTTTATGTTATTGTAAGGTTAGAAATAACTCCAGAACATTTTATCAGTTTAATAAAAAAAACTAAGGAAGAAATAAAATCAGACTTTAAATTTACACCAACAAATTCTGAAAAAAAAAGTGATAAAGACCTAGATCATAACGAAGTACCTTTATCAACTCAAAATAAAGAAATAGAATCACCAAGTTTAAATACTGAATTTACCGATATAAATTCTTCGCCTGTTCACGAGAAAAAACCAATCGTTAATAAAAACGATGAAGATGTGGCTATGATTGTTGAGGAAGCCTCTGAGGAAGTAATTGTAGAAAAAAACTTGAGCGATAAACTAGTTAGCGATTTTGGTGAGTTTGATCCGAAGTTAGATTTAAGCAGATATAAATTTCCAACTATTGAATTACTTAAAGAATACACAACTAATTCTGGAATTACTATTAATCAAGAAGAACTTGAGGAAAATAAAAATAAAATTGTAAGTACCCTAAATAATTATAAAATAGGCATTGCAAGTATCAAAGCTACCGTTGGTCCAACAGTGACTCTTTACGAAATCGTTCCAGAAGCTGGAATCAGAATTTCAAAAATTAAAAATCTGGAAGATGATATAGCACTCTCCCTATCGGCATTGGGGATTAGGATTATCGCTCCAATTCCTGGAAGAGGAACTATTGGAATTGAAGTTCCGAATAAAAACCCTAGTATTGTTTCAATGCGATCAGTTATAGCTTCACCAAAATTTCAAAATGCCGAAATGGAGCTTCCTATTGCATTCGGAAAAACGATTAGTAACGAAACTTTTGTGGTAGATTTAGCTAAAATGCCCCATTTACTTATGGCAGGTGCAACTGGACAAGGAAAATCTGTGGGTTTAAATGCAATTTTATCTTCCTTACTTTATAAAAAACATCCTGCTGAAGTAAAGTTTGTATTGGTAGATCCTAAAAAGGTTGAACTTACCCTATTTAATAAAATAGAAAGACATTTTTTAGCAAAACTTCCAGATACAGAAGAGGCGATCATAACAGATACGACCAAAGTTGTAAACACCCTAAATTCATTGTGTATTGAAATGGATACGCGCTATGACTTACTAAAGGAGGCAATGGTTCGTAACATAAAAGAATACAATACTAAATTTAAAACTCGCAAATTAAATCCAAACGATGGACATCGTTTTTTACCTTATATAGTTTTAGTAATTGATGAGTTTGCAGATTTAATTATGACAGCTGGAAAAGAGGTAGAAACTCCTATTGCTCGCTTAGCTCAATTAGCCAGAGCAATTGGAATTCACTTGATTGTTGCTACACAGAGACCTTCTGTAAATGTAATTACCGGTATTATTAAAGCTAATTTTCCTGCACGAATCGCCTTTAGAGTAACTAGCAAAATTGATTCTAGAACTATATTAGATAATTCAGGAGCAGACCAATTGATTGGTCGTGGAGACATGCTATACACGCAAGGTAACGATTTAATTAGGCTTCAGTGTGCGTTTGTAGATACTCCAGAAGTAGCAGATATAACAGATTATATTGGCTCACAAAAAGCATATCCAGACGCTTATCTATTACCAGAATATGTAGGTGAAGAAGGAGGTGGTACTAGTATTGATAATGATATTAGTGAACGAGATAAATTATTTAGAGAAGCGGCAGAAGTTCTTGTTATTGCACAACAAGGAAGCACTTCATTATTACAAAGAAAACTGAAACTAGGTTATAACCGAGCTGGGCGAATCATCGATCAATTAGAGGCCTCTGGAATCGTAGGTCCTTTTGAGGGGAGCAAAGCAAGACAAGTGCTTATTTTAAATCTAGAAGCACTAAATCAACATTTAGAAAATGAACTCAATGAACTTTAAAGCAAAAATTATAGTCTCAATTTTTTCACTTTTTTTAATGATAAGTAGCTTAAAGGCTCAAAATACACAATCATTACTAAGCGAGGTATCTAACAAAGTTAAAAGTTATGAAAACATTCAGATAGATTTTAAATACAGTCTTGAAAATACAAGAGAAAATGTAAAACAAGATACCAGAGCTAATATCACATTGAAAGGTGAGAATTATGTTCTTAATATGTTAGGTGTTACCAGGATTTTTGATGGAAAAACAATTTATACGATCGTACCAGAGGATGAAGAAGTAACAATTTCTGATTATAGTAAAGAAGAAGATAAAAGTATTTCAGTCTCAGAGATGCTTACATTTTATGAAAATGGATATAATTATAAAATGGATAAACAACAGAATATTCGTGGTAGAAAAATTCAATTCATAAAATTAAGTCCTATTGATTCTAATACAGAAATAAAAAATATTTTATTGGGAATAGATATGCAAACAAAACATATTTATAAATTAATTCAAATCGATTCTTCAGGAACGAGTTATACCATAACTGTTAATTCTTTTAAAACTAACCAACCTATTTCTCAAAATTTATTCATATTTGACGAAGAAAAATATATCAACCAAGGATATTACATAAACAAATTGGAATAATTGTAAATGAAAACATTAGACCGCTATATTTTATCTGCATATTTGAAGACGTTTTTTAGCGTCTTTATTATTTTGATGTTTATTTTTATTCTTCAAAGTATTTGGTTATATATTTCGGAGTTAGCTGGAAGAGGATTGGACTTATTAATTGTTTTTAAATTTTTGTGGTATGTATCTCCAAGACTCATACCACTTGTATTACCACTTACCATACTAGTTACATCGTTAATGGTTTTTGGAAATTTTTCTGAGAACTATGAATTTGCAGCCATGAAATCTTCAGGGATTTCTTTACAGCGAGCCATGAAAAGCCTAACTTTTTTTATTGTTCTTTTGAGTGTATTCGTTTTTTTCTTTGCCAATAATGTTATCCCTTATTCAGAATATAGGTGGTTAAATTTGAGAAGGAATATCCAACAGTTTAAACCAGCAATGGCAATTGCAGAAGGTCAGTTTAGTCAAATTGGAAATGATTTTAATATAAAGGTAAAAGAGAAAAGTGGAGAAAATGATCGTTTTTTAGAGGAAGTAGTAATTCATAAAAAAGAGGCTAATCGAATTAGCGGAAATCATACTGTTATTATAGCTGACAACGGAGAATTAACCTCTGAAGAAGGCAGTAATACTCTTTCCTTAGTTTTAAATAATGGAAACTATTATAATGAAATTTACACCAAAGATCCAATGAGAAAGATTCGTCAAGAATTTGTTCGAAGTTCATTTGAAGAATACGTAATTAATATCGATCTAACTGAATTCAATAATAAAGATATCGATAAAGAAAATAAGCTTAATAATCAAAACATGTATAATGTTAAGGAATTAAGAGCAGAGATTGACTCTCAATCGCAACGATATACCAAGATAATAAAAGCATTTTCAAATAGCATGTATTTTAGAACCGGTATGACAAAATTCACCCGAAACAATAAAACGAAAAGAAGTATTTCTTCCATAAATGACACCCTTTCTTTTAAACCAAACGATACACTTTTAAACATATTTACTGCTAAACATCAAAAAGAGATTGTAAAAATGGCTTTAAACAATGTAAAAAGCTCGTTACAAGCTGTAAATTCAAAAAATAAAGAATACACCAAAAAAGAAAAGCAATTAAATAAATACGAAATAGCTCTTAATGAAAAATTTGCTTTAGCTGCCACCTGTATCATACTATTTTTTGTGGGTGCTCCCCTTGGAGCTATCATTAGGAAAGGTGGAATGGGTTTGCCCATGGTTATCGCTATCGTGTTATTTTTGACCTATCATTTTATTGGAATTTTTGCAAAGAACAGTGCTGAAGACGGCACATTACATCCTGTAATTGCTTCCTGGCTAAACACGCTCATTATGCTTCCTCTTGGAATATGGCTAACCTACAGAGCAACAACAGATCAAGGGATTCTAACTTTTGACGGAATTAACGCACTATTTTCCAAGCTATTTAAAAAAAAGAAAGAAAGTAATAATTATTAAGAATCAATATCTTTACAAAGACTAAAAATTAAAAATGACAACTACTAAGAACGAATCCAGCTTAAAACTCAATACAATTTCCGAAGCTATAACAGATATAAAAAAAGGAAAAGTAGTTATTGTTGTTGATGATGAAAACAGAGAAAATGAGGGTGATTTTATAGCAGCTGCAGAAATGGTGACACCAGAAATGATAAATTTCATGGCAACCCACGGTAGAGGTTTAATTTGTGCTCCACTAACTGAAGAACGTTGTGAAGATCTAGGCTTAAGCATGATGGTGAAAAACAATACCGTATTACACAACACACAATTTACGGTTTCTGTAGATTTAATAGGTCAAGGATGTACCACTGGAATCTCTGTACATGATCGGTCTAAAACCATAAAAGCACTTGTAGATAAAAAAACTAAGGTACATGATTTGGGTAGACCAGGACATATATTTCCGCTAAGGGCAAAAGAAGGTGGCGTTTTAAGAAGAACTGGCCATACAGAAGCTTCTATTGACCTTGCTCGTCTTGCTGGTTTACAACCAGCAGGGATTTTAGTCGAAATTCTCAACGAAGATGGAACTATGGCTCGATTGCCAGAATTAATTAAAGTTGCTGAAAAATTTGATTTAAAACTAATATCAATTGAAGATTTAGTAGCCTATCGGATGGAACATGATTCTTTGATAAGCAAAAAAGAAGATTTTAAAATTAATACAAAATACGGTAGTTTTAGGTTAAGAGCTTATCAGCAAACCACTAATGATCAAATACATATAGCTTTGACTAAAGGTCAGTGGCAGGATAAAGAGCCTGTATTAGTAAAAGTGAATTCCACATTAATCAATAACGATATCCTTGGAACATTAACTAACAATGCTGATAAAAAAATTGACGATATGTTTTCTGTATTTAATAAAGAGGGCAAAGGAGCTATTGTTTTTATTAACCAGCAAAGTCAATCTCTTAATCTACTTTCAAGATTGAATACCCTTAAGGAAACTCAATCTGATAATGACGTTGCAAAGGCACCAAGAATCGTTATGGATTCAAAAGATTTTGGAATTGGTGCGCAAATTTTACACGATCTAGGAATTCGAAAAATAAGATTGGTTTCAAATTCAAAAAACATTAAAAAAAGGGTTGGAATGATAGGTTACGGACTTGAAATTACTGAATATGTAAATTACTAGATATTGATAATAAAAAAAGCCCACTAAAAGTGGGTTTTTTTTGTTAAACCATATTTTAAAATATGGCAGCTATTGCAGCTCTCATTTTTTCAGCTCTTAGGATCACTTCCTCTTCAGACCATCCAACTTTTACTAACGACGATATTGTTCGACTCATAATAGCATCACTTTTCGAGAAATCAGTATTATTTAATCTCTCTAGTTGATGTCTTACGGAACCCGTTAAAGCTCCTAAAGATTTAACATTTCGTAGATGTTCCCATCCATTAATATAGTGCCAATTATTAGTATACCAATAAAAATTAGCATCAACGCCGTGATCCGAAAGACTTTTGTGAGCTTTTTTAGTTAACTCCTCATTTGGTAAAAAGAAATTCACAAAAGAGTAATTCTCCTCTCCACCATCAGGCACCGTTCTGAAGGTAATTCCTTCAATACTAGACAATGCATTTCTAACAATCGTGTAATTTCTTTTTTGAATTGATAAAATAGTATCAAACTTTGTCAATTGTCCTAAGCCTACTGCAGCATGCAACTCGGAGATCCGGTAATTGTAACCTAAAACAGGATGTGTTTCAGCACCACGATCTTTTCCAATATGGTCATGACCATGGTCTTGGTATTGATCTGCATTTATATAATACTGCTCATTATTAGTAATAACAGCTCCCCCTTCACCACAAGTAATCATTTTTACAAAGTCAAATGAAAAACATCCTAAATCTCCAATACTTCCGAGTGATTTACCCTTATAGGTTCCTCCTATGGCTTGGCAGGCATCTTCTAATAATAATAAATTGTATTGATCACACAATGCTCTTAAAGCGTCAAGATTGGCCATAGAGCCACACATGTGAACCGGCATGATGCATTTTGTTTTTGAAGTAATAGCCTTTTCAACCGAAACAGGATCTAAGGTTAAAGTACTATCAATATCTACTAAAACAGGAACTGCTCCAGAAGCTAAGATAGACTCAAAACTCGCTACAAAAGTAAAAGAAGGCATGATCACTTCGTCACCTGCGCCTATACCTGCAGATGCTAGAGCTACTGTTAATGCAGCAGTTCCACTTGAAACTAACTGACAGTAGTCCACTCCCATTTTATTTGCAAATTCGGTTTCAAATTCTTTAGCTTTCCAATGGTTGTTTCTCATAACTTCAAAACCATAACGCATTAAAATTCCACTTTCAAGAACGTCGTTTACATTTTTGCGCTCTTCGTCGCCAAACATTTCAAATCCAGGCATAGTATTTTGTTTTTATATTAAATTGGGTACAAAGATAATAGTTGCATATGAAAAAAATATAATACTAATTAATATTATTCTATGTCTATAACAATTTCTTCAACACCTCTTCTTACTTTCTTTAATTTTGAAAATGTATCATCATCGGAACGATGACCAACAGCCATTACTAAAACAGACTTCAAACCTTTATCTGTTAAGTTTAAATATGCATCATATTGGTCAGGTTGAAATCCTTCAATAGGACATGCATCAACCTCCTCTACAGCACAGACTGTAAGCAAATTTCCCAGTGTTAAATAAGCTTGCTTAGAAGCCCATATTTGTATCTCTTCGTCTGTTTTTTTTGAAAAATCATCAATTAAATAATCTTCAAATGATTTTAAAATATCACGAGAAGTATTTCTTGTTTTATTTACTAAATCAAAATAATTTTGAATAAAATTAGCATCAATTGTGTTTTCAATACAAATCACAAAAATATGTGACGCATTTCCCACTTGCTCTTGATTGTAAGATAAGGGAACTAAATCTTTAATTGTATCAGGATTACTAATAACTGCCAATTTTAAGGGTTGTAACCCGTACGAGGTAGCTGTTAAGTTGAAAGCTTCTTTGAGAATGTTTATTTTTTTTTGTGATACTTTTTTTGTGGTATTGAATTTCTTGGTAGCGTATCGCCATTCTAATTGTTTTAATATATCAAAACTCATAATTGATTACATTTGTTTTAGCAAAAATAAACATTGTTTATTAAGTCTTATTCTTTTTACTATCAATACATCAAATACAACTATGAAAAATATACATACTCTAATAAAAAATAGCGAGACACGACTTTTTAAAGCAGTATTCCCTAACACTACCAACCATTATGGCACTTTATTTGGAGGAACTGCATTGCAACTTATGGATGAAGTTTCTTTTATTTGTGCAACCAGATTTAGTCGTAAGAAAGTAGTGACTGTCTCTTCAGATAAAGTAGATTTCGCTAAATCAATTCCTGAGGGGACTATTGTTGAACTAGTAGCTTCTATTAAGTCGGTCGGAAAAACTAGTTGTGTAGTTGATGTTAATATATTTATGGAGGAGATGTATAGTAAAAAACGTGATAAAGTTGTAAGTGGGTCTTTCACATTTGTAGCCATCAATGATCAAAAAAAACCAATACCAATTATAGATCTTTAATAATATTTTTTCTTTAACCAAAAAGCAACTTTTACCAATAATATTAGGGCTGGAACCTCAACCAAAGGACCAATAACTCCAGCAAAAGCCTGTCCAGAATTCAATCCAAATATAGCGATAGAAACTGCAATGGCTAGTTCAAAATTATTACCTGCAGCTGTAAATGAGATCGCTGCATTTTTATCGTAACTAGCACCTAGGGATTTACTAGTAAAAAAACTTATAAAAAACATGATAATAAAATAAATTAACAAGGGTATAGCAATGATTAAAACATCCATCGGTATTTTAACAATTAGCTCTCCTTTTAAAGAAAACATGATAATAATAGTAAATAATAGAGCTATTAACGTTAGCGGAGATATCTTTGGTAGAAATATTTCAGTATACCATTTTTCTCCTTTTATTTTTACTAAAAACAACCTACTTATTATACCCAGTAAAAATGGAATACCCAAATAAATTAGTACACTTTCAGCAATAACCTCAACAGAAATATCTATAATGGCTCCATTAAAACCAAAATGAGGGGGGAGTATTGTTATAAATAACCAAGCATAAAAACTATATCCAAATACTTGAAATATACTATTTAGAGCTACCAATCCAGCTCCATATTCTGCACTTCCCTCTGCTAAGTCATTCCAAACTAGCACCATTGCAATACATCGAGCCAATCCAATAAGTATTAAACCGACCATATATTCTGGATAGTCTTGTAAAAATAGTAAGGCTAAAACAAACATTAATAGAGGTCCAACAATCCAATTCAGTAAAAGTGAAATAGAAAGTACTTTTATATTTTTAAAAACTTTAGGCAATAAGGCATAATTAACTTTTGCTAAGGGAGGATACATCATCAGTATCAAACCAATAGCTATAGGGATATTAGTAGTTCCACTATTAAATTGATCTATATAGTCTGGAAATGACGGTATAAAGTAACCTATACCTACTCCTAAAGCCATAGCGATAAAAATCCATAAGGTTAAATTACTATCTAAAAAATTAAGTTTCTTTTTCATGGTATTATTTAATATTCGAAAAAATATATTTCATTTCAGTAGCTATTTGTATACTTCTTTCCTTATACATTTTTTTTTCTAAAATTGAATTGTCATAAAGTTTAGGATCTTCATACATCACCGAGATTCTCTTTTCAGCTCCTGGTATAAAAGGACAATTTTCATCAGCATGGGAACAGGTCATAATCGCAGCAAAATTAGTTGCTGGATTCACTTTATGATCGTAAACTTTAGAAAAAGTATTTATTGGTTTTTCTATGTTTGAAAAGAAAACTTCATACTTTTTATTTGACTCCTCTTTTGCAGTTTTAAAAATAAAACCTTGATCTTCAAGAGTATCTTTTACAGTCCGATATAGTTTTGTTGCTTCTGTTCCTCCAGAATAGCAAACCACCTTAGACACATTAAAAAACCCGGCACAAGTTTGAGCCCAAATCTGAGCCAAATGACTTCTTCTAGAATTGTGCGTGCAAACAAAATTTAATTGTATTGCTTCATTCAATTTTTTTTTATTTTGGATATAACTAATTAAAGGATCTAAAAATATCTTTCTATTTTCTTTTACAGAATTGATATTAAATCCCTCTATGGCGTCTATAACTTTATCGAATAACATAATGTAAAATTAAAAAATAAAACTATTAAATTTATTATTTAAATTTTAAATAAATATTAAGATAAAATTATAGTATTTAATCCGTTATTGCACTGTGAATAAAATTCCAAATCAATTGATGAAAAAAATCATTCTTCTTGCCTTCTTAATGAGCTCAATAGTCTCAGCTCAAGAGATATTTACTATAAACGGGATTGTGGAGGAAGCTGCCAATGGAGAAACTGCATTTGGGGCTTCTGTTTATCTTAGAGGTACCTCGATTGGTAGTATGACAAACGAATATGGTTTTTATTCGATTTCAGCCCCAAAAGGATCCTATACCCTTGTAGTTTCATACATCGGTTTTCAAGACATCAATAAAGAAGTGTTGTTCGATCAAAATCAAAAAATAAATTTTAAACTAGAAGAGTCCTCCATGCAATTAGACGAGGTCATCATCAATGTAGATGAATCTGATAAGCTTAGTATTCGAGATCCACAAATGAGTGTCACTAAAGTAAAAATTAACACGATAAAAAAAATACCGGTCGTTTTAGGGGAGATCGATATTATAAAATCGATTCAACTTTTACCAGGAGTTACTAATAATGGTGAAGGTTCGGGAGGTTTTAATGTTCGTGGTGGTGCTGTCGATCAAAATTTAGTATTACTAGATGAAGCAATTATTTACAACACCTCGCATTTATTAGGTTTTTTCTCTGTCTTTAATGCCGATGCCATTAAAGATATCAAACTTTACAAGGGCGGAATCCCAGCAAAATTTGGCGGAAGGGTATCCTCGGTGTTAGATGTTAGACAAAAAGATGGAAATAATCAAGAGTTTCATTTAACCGGTGGCCTTGGTACCATATCGAGCAGATTGGCTGCAGAAGGTCCTTTGTTTAATGAAAAAGGATCTTTTCTAGTTGCTAGTAGAGGGTCTTACGCACATTTAATTTTAAAAGCAGCAGGAGAAAAAAACAGTGCCAGTTTTTATGATATTAATTTAAAGGCAAACTACAATTTAGATGAAAATAACAAATTGTATTTATCAGGTTATTTAGGTAGAGACAATTTTAATTTTGAAGGCGGCTTTAGTAATGGCTACGGTAACCTTTCGGGGAATCTTAGATGGAATCATATCTACAACGATAAATTATTCTCAAATTTATCGACTATTTATAGTAAGTACAATTATGATTTAACATTAAACATCTTTGAATTTGATTGGAAATCCTCTATTAACAATTTTAATATCAAGTATGATTTTAAATACTATGCGAGTGATACCTTTAAATTAGATTTTGGTCTTACTGGGATTTACTACAACTTTAATCCAGGGGTCATTAGACCTACCACAGAAACATCTGCTATTAACTATTTTCAGCTGGATACTAAAAAAGCATTAGAAACTGGTGTGTATATTAATGCAGAGCATCGATTAACAGAAAAATTAACCGCTCAATATGGAATCCGTTTCAGTTCTTTTTTAAGGTTAGGAGATCAAGCTATTGTAACTTATGAAAACAACCAACCGGTAGTTTACAACCAGGAGTTAGGAATCTATGAGTCGGGCACTCCCACAGGAGAAACTTTTTATAACAGCAATGAAACTATTGAAACATTTGGTAATTTAGAACCTCGTATTTCTTTTTCGTATCAATTAAATAATAGCTCATCATTAAAAGCAGGCTATGCAAGAACAAGTCAATACATACATTTATTATCCAATACCGTTAATGTTACCCCACTTGATGTTTGGACCCCAAGTGGCCCCTTTATAAAACCTCAGTTATCAGACCAGTATGCAGTAGGTTATTTTAAAAACTTTAAAAATAGAACCTACTCACTGGAAGTGGAGGCCTACTACAAAACAGTTGACAATCGAATTGATTATATTGACGGCTCCGATTTAATCGGTCAAAATACTATTGAAACAGAAATATTAAATGGAGAATCTCGAAGCTATGGATTGGAAATTTTATTTAGAAAAGCCTTAGGAAATTTTACGGGCTGGATTGCTTATACTGCATCTAAGGCAGAACAAAGAACTCTTGGGGGTAATGCAGGAGGTCCTGGAATTAACAATGGAGATTGGTACAATGCAGTCCAAGACCGAACTCATGATGTTTCGATCATTGGAAGTTATCAACTGAACCCAAAATGGTCTTTTGGAGCTGCCTTTGTATACCAAACGGGTCGCCCTGTAACCTACCCCAACGGACAATATGAGTATGAAGGCTTATCTATTGCTAGCTATTCGGAACGAAATGCAGACCGACTTCCCTCCTATCATCGATTTGATATATCTACGACGTATGTACCAAATAAAAAACCTAACAATCGATGGAAAGGAGAATGGGTATTTGGTATTTATAATGTATACAACCGAAAAAATGCGGCAGCCATATCATTTGGTCAAAACAAAGAAACAGGAGTAAACGAAGCTACAAGGACTGCCATATTTGGCATTGTACCTTCAGTAACCTATAATTTTAAATTTTAAATAATGAAACGAATTTTAAATTCTATATTACTTATTACAGTTTTATTTTTTAATGCTTGTACTGATGTGATTGATGTGGAGGTTCCTACCGAAGAAACAAAACTTGTTATTGAAGCTTCTATTAATTGGGAAAAAGGAACCAGTGGAAGTGATCAAACAATTTATCTAAGTAAATCAACTCCCTTTTTTGAGACCAATGGAAATGTTCCAGTAAGCGGAGCTTCTGTGGTAATTACCAATAACAACGATGGATCTATTTTCGAATTTAATGATCAAAACGATGGATCTTATACCACTAGTAATTTTATACCCGTATTAAACGACAATTATACCCTAGAGGTCATGAGTGAGGGAGAAACGTATAGTGCTCAAGAAACATTTATGCCGGTGGTTTCTATTTTAGAGGTATACCAGAGTACCGATAAATTTCTTCCTGAAGTACTCGAAGTAAATTTTGATTTTCTAGACCCTGCGGAGGAAGAAAATTACTATTATATCAAGTTTAAAGAACAAGCAGATGCCTTTCCAAGGTTGCTCGATTTTAAAGATGAATTTGTTAACGGAAATTTAATCACGGTGTTTAATGAAAGACAAGAAAATGAAGACATCAACCAGGTTGAATATGCACCAGGCGATACGGTAAATATGGAGCTTATAGGGGTTTCAAAAAGATATTATGAATACATTCAACTACTGATCAATCAGAGCGAAAGCGGAGGTCCTTTTGATACGACTCCTGTAGCACTTCGCGGTAATTGCACCAACCAAAATGATCCAAACAATTTTGCTTATGGTTACTTTAGACTAACAGAAATATCTAAGGCTACCTATACGTTTGAATAAAAAAAACCTATAAGCAAATACTAATCACTATCGCTTATAGGTTATCTATTATTTTAAGGATCTTTAAAAAATCTTAAAAGATCATTATTACTAATCGTTACAGGTTCCCATCAACGTAAACACCCCATCATCACGACCTGAGCCCCAACTATTTCCTCCATCTCCAGAGATCGCAGATTCAGCTCCTATACTTGACGCAGAGGTGGTTTCCCATGCGGTTAATTGTCCATTTGAAGAATCAGCTGTAACTCCTATCCAGTAGGTTCCTTCTGTAAAGTTTACTGGCAAAATTTCCAATATTACCTCACTTACATTATAACCAAAATTACTGCCAACAACTACTTGCGAAGCAGGTGCCAAAGTTTCGGTACCAATTTCAGCAAAAATAATGTTTTTAAAACTATTAAACGATACATTATTGATACATGTTTATTTTAATACTATACTATAATAGTCAAAATTAGCTTGACTTTATAAACAGTTTATTCGCCTATACCATCTTTAAAGCTACCTAAAATAATCACTATCATCATAGTAATTAGCTAACTTAAATTCAATTAAACCATTCATTAACCCTAATTGAATAAAAGATGATTAAATACAGCTTAATAATATTGTTAGGTATCCATACGATGCTTGGACAATCTGAAGACAAAATAATGCATACGGTGACTTGTATGGGAATTAGTACCGCAACTTATACTTATTTAAGGTTTAAAAAACAAACAAAAATTAAAAGCAGATTGATTTCATTTGCTTCTACGATGGCAATAGGAACTTTAAAAGAAGTGATAGACAGTAGATCTGTCAATAATAAATTTGACTGGGAAGACATGGGAGCTAATGCCATTGGAGCTTTAAGTTTTCAACTCGTTATTACCATACCATTGGGTTAAAAAAAATCGCAACTAACTTTTGAAGGTTAATTACGATTATTTTTGCGGAGAAAGAGGGATTCGAACCCCCGGAGGTGTGACCCTCAACAGTTTTCAAGACTGCCGCATTCGACCACTCTGCCATTTCTCCAATAGCGGTGGCAAATATAAAACGCTTTTTTTATTTATTAAAACTTTGAGCGTTTTTAATTTCAAAAAAAGCCTAGCAAAAAAAGAAAAAATCTAAGTTTTCAATACCTTTTTTTTCTTCAAAATAAGCTCTTATTTCACTTTGAGCTTTCCTATTTGCTACTGTTACAATGCTTTGAGGATTTTTTATAGATTCCAATTCAGTAAATGATAGCATTTCTTGATTATAGATAAGTTTGCCAATTTTTTTTGGATTACCACAAATCCAGGTAAAAGGAATATTTTTAGCAATCAATATTTTAGCTAAGGACTTCCCTTTTCTTCCCGCCCCCCATATCACTAGATTTTTTTTTGAATGGTATTCCAATCTTAAAAAATAGTTAGATTTTATATCTAAGAAAGTGTTATCGGAGTAATGATCATCTGTTCTAGAGGTTCTAGTTGGGTAATCTCTCCAATAATGTAACACCTCATTACACTTTATGGCTTTTAAGCCTTGCATATAAAAACGAAAAGCCAAATCATAATCTTCTGGATATTCATTAGAAGAAAATGCTCTACAGCGGTCTAAATCTTCTCGGTAAACCATCCAACAAGGAGACGGAATTACACATTCTTTATAGATATCTTTAAAATTTATTCCTTTTTCTATTAAAGAATTTAACCATTCTTCATACCTCTTAAAGCCATCCCCTAAAGGTTTATCAGAAAAGTATTTTACTTTTCCTAAAGCTACATGTCCAAGTCCATAATTTTCTAAATTAGTTTTTAAAACTTTCAATTTATTTATACTCATTATATCGTCAGAATCCATCCTGGTAATCAAACTTCCAGATGACTTTTTATAGGCCAATCGCAACGCCTCTATGATTCCTTTTCCTGAATTCTTAAACACTTTAATACGAGAATCTTTACTACTATAATTACTTAATATTGAATAACTCTCGTCTGTCGAATGATCATCAATAGCTATTAATTCAAAATTCAATTCATTTTGGTTAACAATGGAGTCTAAACATTCATTTAAAAACAAAGCGGTGTCTTTAACTGGCATCAAAATACTAATGATTAAGGGTTTGTTCATGATTGTAAATATATAGACAATAATTATATTTAAATTTTACATAACTTTTACAAATAAATTTAAGATATACTGTATATTGAACTTTTTAAATTTTTAAATATGACACGATTTCTTTTCTTACTCGCTCTCACGTTGAATGTATCCTGCAATACAGCACAAAATACCCAGTCTATTAAAAAGACCACAGAGGATTACGCAAAGACCATTACCTCCGAGGCCTTAAAAACTCACTTATATACCTTTGCTGGGGACCAAATGGAAGGAAGAATGACGGGTGAAAACGGAAATAATAAAGCGGCAGAATACTTGAGAAATTTTTATATCGATCACGGAATTGACGCTCCTATAGAAGAAAAAAATTATTATCAAACTATTCCAGGTTCCTATTTTAATGGAGGTTCTAAGGGAAATCCGTCACAAAATGTGGTCGCAATGATAAAAGGTTCTGAAAAACCTGAAGAAATTATAGTACTTTCAGCACATTACGATCATGTGGGTACCGAAAATGGGGAGATTTATAACGGTGCAGATGATGATGGAAGTGGAACTGTCGCTTTAATAGAAATTGCCAGGGCATTTCAACAAGCTAAAAATGAAGGAAATGGTCCCAAAAGATCTATTTTACTTTTACATGTAACTGGAGAAGAAATAGGATTGTATGGATCTAGATACTATACCGAAAATCCACTATTTCCATTAGCCAATACAATCACTAACCTTAAATGTAGATATGATTGGTAGGATTGGGTCTGAAAAGGAAGGGAATAATAACTACATCTATCTTATAGGTAGTGATAAATTAAGTCAAGGTCTGCACGATTTATCGGAGGCTGCAAATAAAAAATATGTCAACTTAGAGTTAGATTATACGTATAACGATGATAATGATCCCAATCGTTTTTATTATAGAAGTGATCATTATAACTTTGCTAAAAAGAATATTCCAGTTATTTTTTATTTCAACGGAACTCACGAAGATTACCACCAAGCGTCTGATACTCCCGAAAAAATAAATTATGAATTATTAGCAAAGAGGTCTAAGCTAATATTTTTTACCGCATGGGAAATTGCTAATCAAGAGGAGCGCATCAAAGTAAATCCATAAAATGGATTTAAAAATAATTCTACGGATTTCTACCAATTAGATTCTATTTTAATTTGATTCCACAAAAAAAGCTTCTCTTTTCAGAGAAGCTCTTGTTTTTGGGTGGAAGACGGGATTCGAACCCGCGACCCTCGGTACCACAAACCGATGCTCTAACCAACTGAGCTACAACCACCATTTTAAATTCGCTTTAAAAGCGGTTGCAAATATAAATCATTTACAACGTCCTCACAATATAGAGCGTCAAGAATTTTAAATTAAATCAGATAACGATTTTACGGCAACATAACGTTCAACGTTATAACCTTCTGCATGTTCAACTCCTATTAATCTTCCTAAATCTTGTGCTCTATAACTAATACTATCCTTAAAATTTGTTGTTGATATAGGAGTTATTGGCTCGCTAGAGTCTCTTTGGTGAAATTGTGTTTTGTAAGCAAATACGGCCTCTAATTTTTTATCTAAATATCCTGATACATCGACCACAAAATCAGGTTCAACATTTTTCCATTGCATATAATGATAAACTTTACTTGGTCTCCATGGTTTTTGCAACACTCCTTTTTCGTCTTCTGTATTTATCTTTTGCAGTCCACTTAAAAAACAAGAATGACTTGTTAAGTCACTAGCTTTGGGATGGTCAATATGACGATCATCAAAAGCATTGCACAAAATAATATCGGGTTGGTATTTTCTAATTTGTGAAATAAGTTTCAATTGGTGCTCTTTATCATTGATAAAAAAACCATCTGCAAAACCCATATTGATTCTAAAACTTGCACCTAATATTTTTTTTGCATTTTCAGCTTCCTTGTCTCTAGTTTCTGCAGTTCCTCTGGTACCTAACTCTCCTCTTGTTAAATCTATAATTCCAACTGTGCGCCCTTGAGCAATTTCTTTTGCCAGGGTTGCTCCTGCTCCTAATTCAATATCGTCTGGATGTGCACCGATAGCTAGTATATCTATTTTCATTATTTATTTTATTTAGTTACTTTTAGTAAAAGCTTGTTTTAAATCTAGAATTAAATCGTCGGAATCTTCTATTCCTACTGAAAGTCTTAATAAACCCTCGCTTATTCCTTGCTTTTTGCGTTCTTCTTCTCCTAATAATGCATGGGAAGCTTTTGATGGCGCTAATATAGTAGACTCCACTCCTGCTAGGCTCATAGAAGGTTTTATAAGTCGTAAAGAATTTAAAAAGGTTTTTCCATTTATTGATTTTTCCAATTCAAACGATAGCATTCCAGTATAGCCGTTCATTTGTTTTTTTGCGATGTTATGATTAGGGTGCGATTTTAAACCAGGATAAAAAACTTGACTTACCAATGGATTTTCTGTCAACCATTCGGCAATTATTTTAGCATTATTATTTTGTGCTCTTACTCGTAATGCCAAAGTTTTCATACTTCGCTCCAGTAGCCATACTGCATATTCACTCAAACTTCCTCCTAAATTTTTTGCTAAATTCCAAATTTGATTAATATGTGCTTGCGATGAAGCGATAGCACCTGCACAAATATCACTGTGTCCTCCTAAATATTTGGTAGCACTGTGAATTACTACATCAATTCCAAAATCTATTGGAGTTTGATTGATGGGAGAAGCAAATGTATTATCAATTAGACTTATTAAACCATTATCTTTTGCTAATCTCGAAATCATCGTTAAATCTGTAATTTTCATCAATGGATTAGATGGGGTTTCCACATAAATTACTCGTGTATTTTTTTTTATTTTTGATTTAAAATCCTCCTCTAAAAAACCATCGGTAAAGTCGTATTCAATTCCATATTTAGGAAATTCTTCCACAATAAAATTATAAGTACCCCCATAAATAGTTTGTTGAACCACCACATGATCTCCTTTCTTTAAATAGGTTAAAAGTGCCGTACTAACAGCAGCCATTCCACTACTTAAAATAAGTCCAGCTTCTGTTTTTTCTAAAGCAGCAATTTTTTTACACAATGCTTCTTGGTTTGGTGTATTAAAATATCTTGGATATCTTGATACTTCAACATTTTCATACGCATAGGAATTCGACATAAAAAGAGGAGAAATTGCTCCTTTGTACTGTTCATCTTTCACTTCGCCTATGTGAGTACAAATGGTGTTAATACCCATGCTTTTATTTTTCATTTTACAGATTTTAAGTCGTTAAATTTATTAAATACTTGAGAGGTTTGCTATCTTTATGCGATGAAAATTTTACTTACCCATATCAAAGAGTTGCTTCAAGTCCGTGACACTCCTGTCGATAGACTCTGTGGTATTCAAATGAAAACACTGCCAACTATAAAGAATGCGTGGCTTTACCTTGTCAATAATAAAATCCATGATTATGGTACAATGGATTCCATATCCAATTTAGAAGCTGATAAAATTATTAATTGTAGCGGAAGTATCGTTTTACCAACTTGGTGTGATTCTCATAGTCATCTTGTGTATGCCGGTAACAGAGAACAAGAATTTGTAGATCGAATAAATGGTCTTTCTTATCAAGAAATAGCGGCCAATGGTGGTGGAATAATTCATAGTGCAAAAAAACTTCAAGCGACCTCTGAACAAGACTTATTCTCTCAATCTGAAAATCGTTTAAATCAAATAATGAATTTAGGCACAGGTGCTATCGAAATAAAATCGGGCTACGGTCTTACCCTCGATGCAGAGCTAAAAATGCTTAAAGTCGCCAAACAACTAGGAGAAAAATATCCCATTAAAGTGAAAACTACTTTTTTAGGAGCGCATGCAGTACCTCCAGAATTCAAGAACAATAAACAAGGATACTTAGATCATATTTGTAATGATATGTTGCCTAGAGTGGCAGAGGAAAAGCTAGCTACCTATGTAGATATTTTTTGTGAAAAAGGTTATTTTTCTGTAGCCGATACGCATCAATTATTAAAAGAGGCCAAAAAATATAATTTAATACCAAAAATACATGTCAATCAATTCAATGCTATTGGAGGTGTTGCGGCGGGTGTAAAACACCAGGCACTTAGTGTAGATCACTTAGAGGTTTTAACCGATGATGATATTTCAGCTTTAAAAGGAACCAAAACTATGCCAGTAGCTTTACCTTCCTGCTCCTATTTTTTAGGCATCCCTTACACTCCTGCTAGGAAGATTATTGATGCTGGGTTGCCATTGGCAGTTGCTACCGATTATAATCCAGGATCTACCCCTAGTGGCAATATGAATTTTGTGGTGGCTACCGCTTGTATAAAAATGAAATTAACACCAGAAGAAGCTATCAATGCAGCTACGATTAATGGAGCTTATGCAATGGGCATTAGTGACAGTCATGGCAGTATCAGTAAGGGGAAAAATGCTAGTGTTATTATTAGCAAAGAAGTTCCATCCTATAATTATTTACCATATGCTTTTGGAAGCAACTTAATTAAGCAAGTAATCATTAATGGTCAGATGATTCTCTAAATTTATAAACCAATAATATTAATTATTCAAGATTAGTATTTAATAATTAACAAATGCAAAAACAACTCATAGAATGTGTTCCAAATATTAGTGAAGGTCGTGATTCAAAAACTATAGAAATCGTATCGAAAATTGTTGAAACGGTTGAAGGGGTGACACTTTTAGATGTCGACCCTGGAAAGGCAACTAACCGGACCGTTATCACCTTTGTAGGAGAACCTCAGTTAGTTATTGAAGCAGCTTTTCGATTGATTAAGAAAGCAGCAGAGCTTATCGACATGAGTAAACATTCTGGAGAACACCCACGTTTTGGTGCTACGGATGTTTGTCCGCTTGTTCCTATTTCTGGAATTAGTCTAGAAGAAACCGCTCGATATGCACACCAATTAGGAGAACGAGTTGGAAAAGAATTAGGAATTCCTGGTTATTTCTATGAAAATGCTGCTAGAGAAGAGAAAAGAAAAAATCTTGCAAATTGTAGAAGTGGCGAATACGAGGGGCTATCTGCTAAATTATCAGATCCCGATTGGAAACCTGATTTTGGTTCTACTCAATATAACAATGAGGTAGCAAAAACAGGTGCCATCGCGATATCTGCTCGTGACTTTTTAATTGCTTACAATGTAAATTTAAATACCACTTCAACTCGGAGAGCCAATGCAATAGCTTTTGATATTCGAGAAGCAGGTAGAATTAAAAGAGATGGGAATCCGATTACTGGTAAAAAAATATTAGACGCTAAGGGAGAACCCGAACGAGTACCCGGAAAACTTAAAGCCGTGAAAGGAATCGGTTGGTTTATCGATGAATACGGAATTGCTCAAATATCTTACAACCTAACTAATATATCGATTACTTCCATGCATGAAGCTTTTGATGAAAGTTGTAAAGCAGCATTGGCAAGAGGAATTAGAGTAACAGGTTCTGAGATAATTGGATTAATCCCACTACAAGCCATGTTGGATGCAGCCGATTATTATTTAATCAAACAAAAACGATCTCTAGGAATTTCAGAAAGTGAAAAGATAAAAATTGCTGTTAAATCTTTAGGGCTAGATGACTTAAAACCTTTTCATCCAAAAGAAAAGATCATTGAATACATGTTAGAAAATGATAAAAAAAAATTAATTGATTTTAAATTAAATGATTTTGCAGACGAAACTGCTGGAGAATCTATGGCTCCGGGGGGTGGTTCTATTTCGGCATATGTTGGAGCTCTCGGAGTTTCTTTAGGAACCATGGTAGCTAATTTGTCTGCCCACAAGGCTGGCTGGGATGAACGCTGGGAATTTTTCTCAGATTGGGCTATAAAAGGTCAGGAATATAAAGAGCAGCTTTTATTTTTAGTTGATGAAGACACCAATGCTTTTAATAAAATTATTGATGGTTTTAGAATGCCTAAGGATACTGATTTAGAAAAGAAAATAAGGCTAGACGCCATAGAAAATGCTACCAAATATGCAACCGAAATTCCATTTAAAGTAATGGAGACCTCCTTTCAATCAATGGAGATTATGCAAGCTATGCTAAAGGATGGTTTAAAAAATTCACTATCCGATGCAGGAGTTGGAGTACTTTGTGCCAGAGCAGCTGTAATTGGAGCTTACTTTAATGTTCGAATTAATGCTAAAGACATTAAAGACAGGGATTTTGCAACTGTGATTTTAAATAAAGCTGCCACTATTTATAAAAAAACTATTGCATTAGAACAAGAAACTATTTCTTTTATCGATTCACAAATGTAATGGTGACGTTCGGGTTTTAAACATCATAATAATCTAATTTTAGATGATTTATTTTCATATCTATCATCTTGGCTAAGAATTTTTTGTTATTTCGATAATTTCTATTTTTCTTAAACTTTATAAAATGACCATTTGAATGTATGCTAAATCTTTTATTACTATAAGTGACAAGACGGTAATAAGGTACAATCCATGAATAACGGTCTAATTTATTACCAAAATGAATAATGATTCCCTTATCTCGTAACTCAATATTAGCATAACTGATTGAATTGGGGTGAAGATTTTTGGGTTTTAATTGTGTACTTAATTCTTCTATAATTAATCGACTCGAACCAACACCTCGCATTTTAATTTTTTTTAAAAATGAAAAAGGAGGTCCGACTGAAAGGGCACTTTCTTTTGAGTAGTCTTTATTTTTGTAGGTCGTATTAAAAAGCATTATTAATTTTTTAAATTTTCTAGAAATAACTCTCCATTTGAGAGATGCTGATGTTGTTTTTCTTGAGGCATTTTATCGAACATTCTTACCAGCATTCCTAAACGAGGATTTGATAAAAAGAAATCTCGATGGACATTCATAAAACGCCAAAATAAGCCATCCCAAACAGATTGCCACTCTCCTTTTTTATAATTACTCATTTTCATTAAATAATTACTACCGCTTATATAAGGTTTTGAGGCTAACAATCCTCCATCAGCAAATTGACTCATACTGTATACATTTGTTACCATGACCCAATCATAGCTGTCAATAGATAATTCCATAAACCAACGATAAACCTCATCTGGATCAAACTCACATAATAACATGAAGTTACCGAGTACCATCAAACGTTCAATATGATGGCAATAGCCTGTTTCTAACAACTTTTTAATGGTAAGGTCTATAGGAGGAATACCTGTGGTGCCATCATAAAATGATTGTGGTATCTTCTTTTTAAAGTTCCAGAAATTAGTGGTTCGTGCATCAACTCCACGAGCTTCGTAAATACCTCTAACAAATTCTCGCCATCCAATAATCTGTCGAACAAATCCTTCTGTTGAATTAATGGGAATATCGTTTTGCTCTGCGAATAAAAGGCATTCTTCAATGATTTTTTTTGGACTAATTAAACCAACATTTAACATGGGGGTTAAAACACTATGGTTTAATATAGAGTTTTCAGCTACAATTGCGTCTTCATAAATACCAAAATCCATAAATCGGTACTCAAAAAATTGATGAAGCCACTTATTCGTCAAATCAAAATTAATTGGGTAAAGTGGCGTATCAGTAAGATTTCCTAAATGATCTGAGAAATTTTTAGCAACATAGGTTTTAGCTTCTTCATAGAAGGGATCGGTATCAGGAAAAATAATTGGAGGAGGTGTTTTTGTTTTTGGATATTTTTTTCTGTTCTGGGTATCGTAAGTCCAAGAACCTCCTTCGGGTTTTCCGTCTGTTTCGAGAAGAATTCGAGTGTTTTTTCTTTGTTCAATATAAAAAGAAGTCTGATGGTACTTTTTTTTGTCCAATCTAAAAAAAGAAGTCAGATCGTCTTTTGAGTTTAAAAATAAAGGAGAAGTATATTGTTTATAAGTAAACCCTTCTTCTTTTAACCCTTTATTCAACCTTTTTTGCAACCAATTGTCTGTGGGATCAATATAGTTAATATGGGTATACCCATTGCGTTTTAATTCTGGAATAAGAAAACGAATATCGGCTATTTTTTCAGTAGATTCAATATACATTACCGCTATATTTTTTTCTTTTGTAACATAATCTGCATACCATTTCATTGTTGCTCGATGAAAAGCAATTTTTTGTTTATGAAACTTGTAGTGCCTGAAAAATAAATATTCTTCAACCAAATAAATTGGCGCTTTATTTTCAAAAATTGGAGAATTTTGAAATAATTGATGAGGAAATACTACGTTTATACTTTTCATTTGTTTTTTCTGCAGCGTTCGCTACAATATTTTACTTCTTCCCAGTCTTTTTTCCATTTTTTTCGCCAACTAAAAGGGCGATCACATACTAGACAAATTTTCTGAGGAAGATTTTTTTTATTCATTTTTAAAATTTTGGTACTTGTTCTACTCGTGCATATGGATGTGTTTCAATTTTTTTTAAGGTATAGTAACTGTTCAATCCTGAAATGCCTACACTGTTTGTCAGCTCTAAATCAATGTCATTATTGACAATAGCATTTTCTGGGATGATTAGTTGTTCTACTTCACCAATAACCATAATAGTACCATTATTTTTTATATCTAAGGATTCTTTGAAACACATTCCTATTTTTAAATTACTTTCTTTAACAAAGGGAGCTTTAAAATTTGCTTGATATTCCTCAGTTAGTTTGCAACGTTCAAATTCTGATATTTCGGAATCAAATTTAGCAGAGGTATAATGTGCCTTTTTTATAAATTCAGGATGAATATGATTTATGGTATACTGTCCAGTCTTTTGGATGTTGGTATACGTATGTCCAAACTTTAACCTTCTGGGTCTTGATATAAATCCCAATAGCGGAGGATTACTTCCTAAGTGTACAACAGAACTAAAAATAGCCAAATTTGTTTTACCTTCATCGTCAATAGTACCAACTAAATTTGCCGGTTTAATTCCAGTGATTGAATTAATTATTTTTAATCTCGACACACGATCTAATTCTTGTATTTGTTTATTAGTATATCTCATATTAACGATTATTTACATGTGTTTTAATTATACGATTCTTCTCTTTAAGTACTATTGGGTGTTTTTTATGATTCCATATTTTCGAGCGTGCAGTTTTGGCACTTATCTTTAAATCTACAATAGGCTTGGGATAATGAGTGCCAATAACCACATCATAAAATAGTTGTTCCATCTCTGTCATATTCCATGGCTCATGGATGTGTGAAGTAGGAATTTCGGCTAATTCAGGAACCCATTTTTTTATAAACAAACCTTTTGGGTCATGTTCATATGAATTTTTAACTGGGTTGTATAAACGAATAGTGTTTATTCCGGTTGTTGCGGCTTGCATCTGAAATTGAGGATAATGAATTCCTGGCTCGTAATCTAAAAAAAGATTTGCAAGATGATAAACACCATCACGCCAATCTTGGTCTAAATTCATTGTAAAAAATGAAACTAACATAGCACGCATTCTAAAATTAATCCAACCCGTTTGAATAAGTGCACGCATACAAGCGTCAATAAGAGGGTACCCAGTTTTACCAAGTTTCCATGCTTCGATATAGTGTTGATTTTTTTCATGGAGTAAAAACTCATAGCCTTTGTTAACACAATGAGTCTCATAGGTACATTCTACTTCAAATTTTTGAATGAAATGACAATGCCACTTTAATCGAGTTAACATTCCATTAAAAGCTCTTTTATTGTTTTGTCGATTTGGATGTTTACCAACAAATTGAAAGACTTGTTTTATACTCAAATTTCCCCAAGCTAAAAAAGGAGATAGCCTACTGCAACTCGATCTACTCTCGTGAGGTTTCGATATATGTTTATGATAATTAAAACCTCTAAGTTGAGTAAAAGTGTTTAAATATTTCCAAGCATTAAGAGTTCCGGCAGGTTGAAATTGTTTTGGATATTTTTTAAGTGTTTTTTTAAATTCTTCAGGTAACAAAAAGGGATGAGTTATTTTTTTAAGTGTTGTACAAGAGTAGGTATTTAATATCTGAGGTTCGTTCATAGTTGCAAACCATTTCTTGTTCCAATCTACTCTGTTTTTTATCCCCCTTAGAATACCATCTCTCTGAAACTGAGCCCACAAAATATCGTTTTTTTTAGAAAATAATTCAATACGTTGATCTCGAAGCCATGTTTTAGCTATACCACTTTCACGATAACTAAAGATATTTTTAATTGTATAATGTTGATTAAAAAAAAGAAATACATCTAAAGCCTCTGCATAAAATACATCAACATTCCGATTGTATTTTATTAGCTCCATATCGAGTACTTGAATCGAATGGTAAATAAATTGTAAATGTCTGTTGCTAGTATCAAAATGATTGATCAAGCTTGGCTCAAAAATATATATGATAAAATAAGGCTGGCCCGATTTTTCGGCAAGAAATAAAGGTTCGTGATCTTGAAATCGAAGGTCACGCTTTAACCAAACTATATTAATATCTTTTTTTATCAATAGATTAATTCTTTTTTACATTTTTTCCAAAAGGAGAAAAAACTTGGATAGTATCCTTTAACATCAAAAATAAAATCTCTTGGAATTTTAGTTCCTGTATAATGTGAGCTAAGTGGATGTTCTTTGTAATTAACTTCGCTTGGAGCGTGATCTAAAATAAACTCATTAAACTCACCGACGTATAGCTGAATGTTATCAATATTGATTTTGCTAAATTCCAACATAAAATTCATGCTGTTTAGAGATATTGGATATTTATTAAAGTGAGAGGGTTCAAGTAAAAGTATTCTATTGGCAGGAATTTCTTGATCCCAAAGAGGATCTAAATTGTAAAAATTATAAATATAAGTAGGTTTTTTCTTATCAATTTTGACGAATTCTTTCTCAGGCAAGGGTGTTTTGAGTAAACAGGAATCCGTCTCTAAGAGTTCTTTTGGTATTTGTAAAGTATCAAAATCGTCATAAGAGATATCTAAAAAGGTATTGCTTTGTTTTGTGTGACAATACCTATTTATGTTGTCTTGATTTGCAATATATTTTTTATTGGAGTTAGTTCCTGCTACCCATTGCCAACTCAAAGCATTACTTGCCCAGTCAGCATCTAAAAGATGATAATACATCCACTTTGCAGGAAAGCTCCAATGACTTTGAGCTACATTACATGCTAATGAAGCGATATACATTCGAAGATGATTGTGTAAGTAACCACTGTTGTAAAAATTAAAAATAGCAGTGTCTATAGCTTTTATACCGGTATTGGCTTCTAAAATAGATTTAGAGATTGCAGTGTTGGATACTTTTAGCTGTTTGTTTTTCAAATCGAAATTAATTTCATTTTCCTTGGCTATCCAAATCTGTTGCCAATAATCTCTCCAAGTAAGTTCTTGAATAAACTTTTCTGATTGTTTAACCGAATAACCCAAATTTAAGACTTGTTGAAATACATCTTTAGTTGAAATTATACCTCTTGAGATATATGGAGAAAGATAAGAAACTGAGCCATCAATATAATTTCTGGTATTGGCATATTTTACAGGATTTATGAGCAGTAGACGTTTTTGAACTTCCGAAAAAAGTAATGGAAAGTTTATAATTTTCAAAATATTATTTTTTTTGTAAATATATAAAACGTTTAACTATTTAACAATTTTGTTAAACAGTGACTTTGTAAAAATTATGAAATTGATATTATACACTCATTTTATCGCTGCATTTTAAAAATAACGATAGCATGAGGAAAAGTAATGGAAGCTAATAGAGCAACAAAAAGAAGATTAAATAATGCAGTGTTATCAGCAGTATAATAAGAAAGCATACTAATACCAATAACTGACAAGCCCCAGTACAAAAAAGAAACTCTTAAGTATTTGATAATATTGGTTAAATTAGTTTGACCATAAATATTAATTATCTGATCATTGAGAGATGGTAATGCATGCCATACTATAAAATAAATAGCAAAAGACCATAATAAAGTTGAATTAGTAAACAATATGTAAAATAAAAAAACATAAACTACTTCTTCAAATAATTGAATTAATGAATTTTTATAGTTAGAGTAAACCAGGTAGAATATTAGAAGACTTATAAAAGTTATGAAAGTTATAAATAAAAAATAACTAAAAAAAGTAGTACTTAATGTAATATTTGTGATATCATATATAATTACTATAACCTCATTACTGTGTGTTTGAAATATTAAAAAAAATACTAATAGACCATAAATGAGGTATAAAAAATATTTTGACCAATGCTTTGATTTAATTTTTTCTGCCAGATGTTGTTCGCCAAAATGATAACCACTAAATAAAATAAAGAGCAAAAAGCCTATAGTTGGAAAAATTAGAAAAAAACAAAAACTAAACAGTACTACAAAAACATAAATAGAAAGTTTCGTTCTAAAAGTATATATTTTTTCACCACTAAAATTTCCAATAAGTTTTAGATCGTTAGAACCATGAAGAATACCAAGACTCAAAACAAAAATATAAGCAAGTAAATTTTCAATGTCAATCCCAAATTGTGTAGTAACCCACAAAAAGAAGAAAGTTAGTAGTAATTTAACAGTTTTTAAATTCAATTTTTAGTAATTTGATAATAAATATATTAAAAAAATAACAAAATAATAATAAAAGTATTTTTTCTTGTTTAATTATTTATTATGTTTGTTAAACTTTTAAAAACAAATATATTATGAAAACACTTTTAACTATGATTGATTTAGTTGCTGTTGGTGGCGATGTTAACGATCCAGTCAACTTTACATTCTTTATTGGATGTATGGCTATGATGGCAGCTTCTGCTTTCTTTTTTCTTTCATTAAATCAATTTGACAAAAAATGGAGAACTTCTGTTTTAGTTTCTGGTTTAATTACTTTTATCGCTGCAGTACACTACTGGTACATGCGTGATGCAGCCATGGCTGGAGATTTAACTAACGTTACTGCTTTCAGATATGTGGATTGGATTCTTACAGTTCCATTAATGTGTGTTGAATTTTACCTTATACTAAAAGTTGCAGGAGCAAAACAAAGTATGATGTGGAAGCTTATCGGTTTATCTGTTGTAATGCTTGTTACTGGATATTTTGGAGAAACTATGGGCAACGCAGTTATGTGGGGTACTGTCTCTGGTTTGGCTTATTTTGTAATCGTTTACGAAATATGGTTAGGTGGAGCAGCAAAACTTGCTAAAGAAGCTGGTGGTGATGTATTACATGCTCACAAAATTCTTTGTTGGTTTGTACTTGTAGGATGGGCTATTTACCCAATAGGATATATGGCTGGTACCACTGGATGGTATGATGTTCTTCCTACCAATGGATTAGATATGAATGTATGGTACAACATTGCTGATGCAATCAACAAAATTGGTTTCGGTTTAGTTATTTATTCTTTAGCAGTTAAAAAACAAGCTTAAGACAAATTAAATAATACTAATAAAAAAGCGTAACTAATAGTTACGCTTTTTTTAATATTTTTAAATAATAAATTAGTATGGCAAAAAAAAATATTTTAATAAAAACCCTTTTTGACCTATTTCTTTCTGAAGAAACTCGCCTTAAAACAGAAAAAGTAATATTAAAAGTTGCTTTGGTAAGTTTTTTTATTCATTTAGCTATCATTTATTTAATGAAGTTTGATTTTTTAAATTTTTCATCAAATTCAGAGCTATTTAATAATCCAATTTCAGCGATATATACTCCATTCTCTTTTATTCTTGTTTATGAAGTTTATCTGTTAATTTACTACCTACCTAAATCATTTACGACCTACATAACTAAGCAATATGAAATTATAACATTAATTATTATAAGAAATTTGTTTAAAGATTTATCTGCTCTTGAACTTACTGAAAATTGGTTTGAAATAAAAGGTGATTTACAGTTTACCTACGATTTAATTGCTTCTCTATTACTATTCTATTTAATATTTTTATTCCAAAAGCAAGGAAAAATAAAATTAATACAAGAAGTAAACATCAAACCTTTTATTCAAAAGTTTGTGAATAAAAAGAAGTTAATTGCAGTTATTTTGGTGCCTTTATTCTTTTTTATGGCTATTTATACACTCATTGATTGGACTGCTGGTATTTCTTTAGTCTCAAACGATCTATTAAACCTTCAAAGTATTAATAATGTATTCTTCGATAAATTTTTTACGGTACTTATTTTAGTGGATGTTATATTACTTTTATTATCATTCTTTTACACTGATCAATTCCATAAAATCATTAGAAATTCTGGATTTATTATTTCTACTATTTTAATAAGAATGTCTTTTAGCGTGGATGGATTAATAAGCACTATATTAATCGTAGTAGCTGTTCTTTTTGGATTAGCAATTATTAGGATTCACAACAGTTATGAGAAAAATGAATTGACCTAATAATCAAATTTTATTGGTAACACAATTGAAATTTTTATATTAAATTATTCAATAATGACTTTTTGTAAACTCTTATAATTGTTAATAAAAACCTCTAAAAAGTAAATGCCGGAGTTCAAACTGCTAACTTGAATAAATTTAGTATTATTATTTTTTTCAAGTACTAATTTACCCAGATAATCGTAAAGCTTTATTTTAGTTATTGGTTCTTCTGAAATTAGATTAATCTCATTTTTGACTGGATTTGGATAAATTTTTAAATTCTTTTTAATATGAGCATTAATTGTATCCTCAATACTTAGCGGATTTTCTTGGTAAACTCTAACATAATCAATAATCATTGCACTTTCAGTATATTGAGAGTCAATTGGTCCGGCAACTCCTCCCATAGCAACGTTAAGTAAAATATATTGATCTTCAAAAAATGGCCAAGTGTTTTCGTCCTTTATTTCTGGATTATAGGTATAAAAACCAATCCCATCTAATAAGAATGTAATTTGATCGGGAGACCAATTTACAGAATATACATGAAATTGATTTTCAAGATTACTAGCTATAGTACCTCCAGCATTTGGATTTCCACCAAAACAACAGGGTGTGTGGAGCGCACTGCCGATATAATCAATATCTTCTGAAGGAAAAATACCATGTTCCATAATATCAACTTCTCCACAAGCAGGCCAATTTGTAGTACCAAATACAGGGTCCCAATAAGCACCATTTTCATTTATATTTTTTCCTAACATCCAAATTGCTGGCCAAGTTCCTAAATCTATTGGTAACTTTGCTCTTACATCTACCCTACCATAAGTAAAAGCAAACTTGGAGTTTAGTCGTGCTGAAGTATAATTTTTTGTCAAATTCTGATCTGTAAAGGTTTCTTTTTTTGCTACAATATTTAAAAATCCTGAATCATCAACATATGAATTATCCAATCGATTTGTATAATGCTGTTCTTCACCGTTTGCCCAACCTACGCCGGGTATAATGACTTGAGTTTGATGGTGCCAATTTAATGAGTTAACTACTCCTGGAGTTTCAAAATTGTCTTCCCAAACCAAATAGTTGTATTCAACATCAACTTCATTGGGATCTGATGGTAGAGATCCATCTTCAATATTATCGATCAAAAAAGATCCTGAAAGCGAAAAACCTCCATCTATAAAAATAGTTAGTCGGTTATAATTACCTGTTGCATCAACAGGTGTAGTACCGTCTGAACTCAATACGGCATCAGAAAAATCAAAAGTAATATTGTCTGACCATCCAGAATTATATGGAATATCTATAGCTACTTGTACGTCTGGATTTTCACCATTTTCTAATTTCAATAAAACAGTGTGTGTTTCGGAATCAAATGTATAAAACGACAAAGAGATCGTATTTTGAAAATCCAAATCAATAGGATCACTTAAATCAATATAAAAGCCTTGCCACGGATCCGATCCATCGTTAAAAAAATTACCAACTATATTTTCGTTATTATTAGGGTCTTCAAAAAAAATAAATTCTGAACCTGCAAAAGGAACAAACTCGTCTGAGGAATCAGAAAAATCAAGCGGCATCACTTGGCTAATTAATGATGTTGAAAAAAAAAGTAACACATAAAGTGATCGAAAATATAATTTCATTTAAATAATTTAAATATTGACAAATACTTTTAATACTCAAAAATATTAAAAAATTAGCAATGATTACAATACTTTAACAATATATATAGAAGGAAAAATTATCTTTGCAACTTTGTTAGTTAACACTTGTGGATTCCTATTTTCAAAAATTTTCATCATCAGTTAAAAAAATAAAACTTCCTGAAAAGTTTACATTTCCATTTTATTATGAACCTCACCCATTGTGTAAGATTGCTGTAAAAGAGGTGCAGAAATATTTAATAGATCAAAAAGAATTTGAGCATAATTTTGGATTAAACCTAGAAAAAAAGGGTTTAGTCATAGGTAAAATGTTTGGAATCTTAATTGTTCGTAATAAAAAAAGAGAAATTGGATATTTAACAGCTGTTTCGGGTAAAATGGCAGAAACTAACTGCCATAAAAAATTTGTACCACCTGTATTTGATATGCTAAAAAAAGACTCTCTATTTTTAAATGAAGAAAAAATATTAAATAAAATAAATGCTAAAATTGAACAACTAGAGAAGGATTCGACCTATAACGATTTAAAAGCTAGACTAGCATCTGAAAAAATAAATGCTGTTCTAGACATTTCTGAACATAAAGAACTTCGAAAAAAAGCAAGAAAAAAAAGAAAACTTAAACGACTAAAAGCTGTTTCAATGTTATCAGGAAAATCTTTGCAAATGCTTCAAGAAAAATTAAATAACGATAGTATTAAAGAAAAACAATTAATTAATAATGTGAGACGCTATTGGAATTATCAAATAGAAACCATAACTGATGAATTGTCTTTCTTCACCAACCAAATTATTAACTTAAAAAAGTTACGTAAAACAAAATCTGCAGATTTACAACAGTATTTATTTGAGCAATATCAATTTTTAAATTCAAAAAAAGAAACTAAAAATTTAATTCAATTATTCTCCGAAAAAAACGATCAAAATATTCCCGCAGGTGCAGGAGAATGTGCTGCCCCTAAGTTATTACAATATGCATTTTTAAATGATTTGAAACCTCTAGCTATGGCAGAATTTTGGTGGGGAAAATCACCAAATAAAGAAATTCGAAAACACCAACAATTTTATCCATCATGTCAAGGAAAATGCAAGCCCATATTAAAACATATGTTGTCAGGGATTGAAACGGACACGAATCCTATGCTTAAAAACCCTGCCAAAGGTAAAAAATTAGAGATTGTGTTTGAAGACAACGAACTAATTGTAATCAATAAACCTTCTGGTTTTTTATCGGTTCCAGGAATCCATATTCATGATTCTGTGTTCACCAGAATTAAACAGCAAATAAAAAACATATCAGGTCCCATTATTATACATAGATTGGATATGGCTACCTCAGGTCTTTTAGTATTAGCAAAAAACAAAAGAGCTCATAAAGAAATACAAAATCAATTTATTAAAAAAACAGTAAAAAAAAGATATACTGCTTTAATAGAGGGAAACCTCATTAAAAATAGCGGCAGCATTATTTTACCAATAAGAGTTGACTTAAACGATCGTCCAAGACAACTAGTTTGCTATGAGTTTGGAAAAAAAGCAACTACTAACTGGGAGGTCATAAAGCGAAATAAAGGTAATACCAAAATATATTTCTACCCTATTTCCGGCAGAACACACCAATTAAGAGTTCATGCAGCTCATATTCTGGGATTAAATTCTCCTATTATCGGAGATGACTTATATGGTAATAAATCGAAACGATTGTATTTGCATGCTGATAGTTTAGAGTTTAAGCATCCTCTTACCCATAAAATAATGAAATTTAATAGAGCAGCAGATTTTTAAAAAAGATAACTGCTCAATAAGCAAAAGGTTACAGTAATTGTAGCAATTCTGAGGCGAATTCTATTTTTTTAAATTGATGATGACTTACTTTTTTCGTTACCTTTTCATGTTCCCAAGTAATATGAAATGGTATATTAATGGCATATGCACCTATTTCTAGAACAGGAAGAACGTCTGATTTAAGAGAATTACCTATCATTAAAAATTGATTTGAGGTAATATCTAAATGTTGTAGTAATTTTTGGTAATTATCGGGTTGCTTATCACTCATTACCTCTATGTGATGAAAATAATTTTCTAAACCTGATTTTTTCAATTTACGCTCTTGATCCAATAGATCTCCTTTTGTAGCCATGACCAAACGGTATTTAGAAGAGAGTTTTATTAAGGTTTCTTCAATTCCATCTATTAATTTGATTGGTTTAGAAAGCATTTCTTTACCTAATTCTATAATTTTAGATACCGTCTCTAGTGGTATTCTATTTTTTGAGAGTGTGATAGCAGCTTCTATTAAAGATAAGGTAAACGGCTTAATTCCATAACCATACATGGGTAAGTTTTTAATTTCAACTTCAAATAAAAGTTGCTTGCAATCTTCTTCAGAAATGTAATTTTTTAAAAGTTTATAAAATTCATTTTCGGCATCTCTAAAAAAAGGCTCATTTACCCATAAAGTATCATCTGCATCAAATGCAATCACTTTTATATTTCGATACATAGTGGAACTATCTTATTAATTTTTTGTACTTAATTCGTTTGGGTAATAAATCACCACCAAGACGTTTCTTTTTATTTTCCTCATATTCACTAAATCCACCTTCAAAAAAATAGACTTGACTATCTCCCTCAAAAGCAAGAATATGAGTACATACTCGATCTAAAAACCATCGATCATGCGAAATAACTACTGCACATCCCGCAAAGTTTTCCAATCCTTCCTCTAAAGCACGTAGGGTGTTAACATCTAAATCATTCGTAGGTTCATCCAATAATAAAACATTTCCTTCTTCTCGCAGTGTCATTGCTAAGTGCAAACGATTTCTCTCACCACCTGAAAGCATAGAAACTTTTTTATTCTGTTCACTTCCACCAAAATTGAAACGACTCAGGTAAGCTCTTGAATTTACTTGTTTTCCTCCCATCATGATTAACTCTTGACCATCGCAGAAATTTTGCCATATCGATTTTTCCGTATCGATATTTGCGTGAGCTTGATCTACGTATGCTATCTGAGCAGTTTCGCCAACATTAAATTCTCCGCTGTCAGACTTTTCTTGACCCATGATCATTTTAAAAATAGTCGTCTTTCCAGCACCATTAGGACCTATAATTCCGACAATCCCTGCTTGCGGAAGGTTAAAATTTAAATTTTCATACAGCAATTTAGCACCAAATGCTTTGGACACTCCTTTAGCTTCAATGACATTTGTTCCTAATCTAGGACCGTTTGGAATATAAATTTCTAATTTTTCATCCAATTGTTTTTGGTCCTGACTCATTAACTTATCATAGTTTTTAAGTCGTGCTTTTTGCTTGGTTTGTCTTCCTTTTGCGCCCTGTCTGACCCAATCCAATTCTCGTTCTAGAGTTTTTTGACGTTTAGAGGCTGTTTTACTTTCTTGGGCCAATCGATTCGATTTTTGATCCAACCAAGACGAATAATTTCCTTTCCAGGGGATACCCTCGCCCCTATCCAACTCTAAAATCCAACCAGCTACATTATCCAAAAAATACCGGTCATGGGTAACGGCAATAACTGTTCCTTTGTATTGAGACAAATGATACTCTAACCAATGAACACTTTCTGCATCTAAATGATTCGTAGGTTCATCAAGTAACAAAACGTCGGGTTCTTGTAATAATAACCTACACAAGGCAACTCTTCTTCTTTCTCCTCCAGACAGGACTTTAATTGGAGTATCTCCCAGGGGAGTTCGAAGTGCATCCATAGCTATTTCTAATTTGGTATCTAACTCCCAAGCATTGGTAGCATCAATTTTATCCTGTAATTCAGCCTGTTTAGTCATGAGTTCTTCCATTTTTTGAGGATTCTCATAGACTTCGGGTAAGCCAAACATATCATTAATTTTATTATACGCATCAAGAACATCCACTACCTCTTGGGCACCTTCTTTAACAATCTCTATGACAGTTTTAGAATCGTCTAATTGAGGTTCTTGTTCCAAATAGCCAACTGAATAGCCATCAGCAAAAACAACATCTCCACGATAGTTGGTATCAACACCAGCTATAATTTTTAAAAGGGTAGATTTACCACTACCATTTAAGCCTAAAATTCCAATTTTTGCTCCATAAAAAAAACTTAAATAGATGTTTTTGAGAACAGGTGTTTGTGAATTCTGGTAGGCTTTTGTAACTCCAGACATGGAGAAAATTACTTTTTTATCATCTGACATAAATCTACTTTTACAACAAATTATACTTATACTAAACTCTTCCTTTTAATGCATTGAAAACCCATGCGTTGGCAAAGAATCCAATTCCAACTGAAGCAAATCCCCAACCTGCAACATCATCATAACGAAATGCGCCAAGGCCTATCAATACAAAACCCATTATTATCATAATAAATGTTGCCCATGCTAAAACTGTATTTTTATTCATACTCATATCTAATCAAATTAATTAACTTTTCTTGATTTAGAAAAATCATTGTTGTTCTATAACAAATATCGTATTTTTAAATAAAAAAAAGTATAAATATGGAATCTTAATTATTAACTACTTTGCGGTATAGGTGATATTCAATAGACCTTTATTTTTTCGTATGAAAATATGTTTTAATATCTTTTAACATATCTCCCATTTTATAACTTATAAAGCTTTTTCAAATTTAGTGATTTCATGACTAAAAGAATCTCTTAAGTCACTGTCCGCAATTCCAGAAAAAGAATAGTTTTGCTCAAAAAATGGTAACGAAAACTCCGCAACAACATTACCTCCCATGAGGGAAAATCTTTCCTTTGCAATTTTTAGCACCGAAGCACCTCCTCTACCTCCTGGAGAAGTAGCCATCAAGAACATGGGTTTGTTATTCCAGAGCTTTCCGTCAATTCGAGACATCCAATCAAACATATTTTTAAAAACAGCAGTATAGGCCCCATTATGTTCCGCTAATGATAAAACAATCCCATCAGAATTTTTAATTTCATCTAGAAATCTTTGAGCATTTTCTGGAATACCAAACTTTTTTTCGTAATCAATTCCATATAGTGGTAGCTCAAAATCGTTTAAATCTAAAATCTTAATTTGCACACTAGTTATTTTATTTGCAGCAAAAACTGCAAGTTTTTTATTGATAGACTCTCTGTTATTGCTTCCTGCAAATGCGATAATTTTTTTCATACTTTTTTTAAAAATTTTTATAATTGAAATGTACATAAAATATAATTATATTCCTTTATGTATTTTCTTGAAATATATTTGAAATTAAAGTTTTGTATTATATAAATTTAAAGTTTTGTACTTTAGCCCAAAGCAATAAATACATGGATTTAGACTTCAATAAAAACGAAGATTACAATAAATTATTAAACTCAAAATTAAAGCAACGATTTGCAAAAGTTAAACTTGGAGGTGGTAAAGCTAAAATCGAAAAACATCATGCTAAAGGTAAAATGACTGCTCGTGAACGAATTGATTATTTATTAGATCCGAAGTCAAAAAGTTTAGAAATTGGTGGTTTTGCTGGTTACCTAATGTATGAGGAACACGGCGGTTGTCCCAGTGGAGGAGTTGTTGTTAAGATTGGCTATGTTAGTGGAAAACAATGTATTGTTGTAGCCAATGATGCCACTGTAAAAGCCGGAGCTTGGTTTCCTATAACAGGGAAAAAAAATTTAAGGGCACAAGAAATCTCTATTCAAAATAACTTACCGATTATTTATTTAGTAGATAGTGCAGGAGTATATCTTCCTTTGCAAGATGAAATATTTCCCGATAAAGAACACTTTGGTCGTATTTTTAGAAATAATGCTGTCATGAGTAGTATGGGCATCACACAAATTTCTGCTGTGATGGGAAGTTGTGTTGCTGGGGGCGCCTACTTACCCATTATGAGCGATGAAGCTTTAATTGTAGATAAAACAGGAAGTATATTTTTAGCTGGAAGCTATTTAGTAAAGGCCGCTATTGGTGAAACTATTGATAATGAAACGTTAGGAGGGGCTTCAACTCATTGCGAAATTAGCGGTGTTACCGACTACAAATCCAAAGATGATAAAGATGCCTTAGAAACTATTAAAAACATTTTTTCAAAAATTGGAGATTATGAGAAAGCTGGTTTTAATAGAGAAAAACCATTAAAACCTAAAAATGATCCTAAGGAAATTTATGGCATTCTTCCAAAATCAAGAGCTGATCAATACGATATGCGTGAAATTATTAATCGTATTGTTGACGATTCTTTATTCAAAGAGTATAAAAAAGATTATGGAAAAACTATTTTAACAGGTTATGCCAGAATTGATGGTTGGGCCGTTGGAATTGTCGCTAATCAAAGAAAATTAGTAAAGTCTAAAAAAGGTGAAATGCAATTTGGAGGGGTTATTTATAGCGATAGCGCAGACAAGGCAACTCGTTTTATTGCTAATTGTAACCAGAAAAAAATTCCTTTGGTATTTCTTCAGGATGTAACTGGATTTATGGTGGGCAGTAAAAGTGAACATGGAGGTATCATAAAAGATGGTGCTAAAATGGTGAACGCTGTAAGTAATAGTGTGGTGCCGAAATTTACAATTATTATCGGAAATTCTTACGGTGCTGGAAATTATGCAATGTGTGGTAAGGCTTATGATCCAAGGCTCATAACAGCCTGGCCAAGTGCTGAATTGGCTGTAATGAGTGGAAATAGTGCAGCAAAAGTTTTAGTACAAATTGAAGCAGCATCTCTGAAAAAACAAGGTCAAAAAATAACTCCAAAATTAGAAAAAGAACTCTACGAAAAAATAAAATCAAGATACGACGAACAAGTATCTCCCTATTATGCCGCTTCTAGATTATGGACTGACGCAATCATAGATCCTTTAGATACAAGGAACTGGATTTCCATGGGAATAGAGGCCGCCAATCATGCGCCCATAAAAAAGAAATTTAATTTGGGGCTGGTTCAGGTATAAAAGAATTAAAAAAAACTTAAGGTAGATTAATCAAAAAATTCATAAATTGCTATTTATTAATGAACTAAAACAAATTTCATGAAACAACTTACTATTATCATTGCTTTTATCGTTTTATGGGGCTGTCAAGAAGCTACCGAAACTACGAATCCCTTCGAAGATTTTAATACTAACATGGAAATGGCAGATCGTGCTTACAACCTTTTTGAAGCTGGAGATATAGAAAACATGGCTTCTATGTGGTCTGAAGATATGTTTTGGTCCCCGGCCAATACAAATGATTCTCTTTCAAAAGATCAATGGAAACAAGCAATGAAAGGATGGCACGCAGAGTTTGAAAACTTTAAATTTTCTGATCGCCAATATTATCCTGGTGTAGATGAAGAATTTATTCCTAACGGTTCTGTTAGAGTCTATGGGACTTGGAGTTCAACTCACAAAGCAACCGGTAAAAATACTGAGACAAAATATTATGCCGTAATTGAATATAATGAAGATAATCTAGGAAAAGGGACTATGGAATGGTTTGATCTTGGTGGTGTTTACGATCAAGTTCAAGAAGAAGAAGAATAGAACAACACATCAAATACTTAAAAAAGCACAAGTAATCTTGTGCTTTTTTTGTTAAATTATTTCAGAAGCTTGATCTAAGTTCTTGAGAATCTCTGAACGTTTAATTTTACCGGTTTCAGTGAAAGGAAATTTAGAAAAAATATAGATCTTTTTTGGTCGCTCGTAATTTGATAGAATAGAAAAGGCTGTTTTAATATCAAGAATTGTTTTTGATGAGTCCTCTTCTAAAATTAAAATCAATTGTTCACCTAAAGTTTGGTTTTTCTCTGAAGCAATTATAAATTGAATGTTTATAAATTTAGCTAATTTAGCTTCAATTTGTTCAGGAAATAATTTCACTCCCCCACTATTCACAACATTATCTATTCTTCCTAAATACTGAAATGAACTAGGTGATATTAATTTCACCAAATCATTGGTAACTACTTTATTATTCGAAACTTCTGAAGCTTCAATTACCAGACAATCTCTTTCATCTAATGAAAACTTCACCTTAGGTAAAGCATGATAGTAATTTGATTTTGCTAAACCGTTTATCGCTCTTATTGCAATATGACTGACTGTTTCTGTCATTCCATAAGTAGCAAAAACTTCGGTATCAATAAGTTGTAACTCTTCGTCTAATTCCTTTGAAATAGGAGCACCTCCAATTATTAGTTTTTTAACTTTATTAAGATGTTTTAAAGAATAATGAACTTGGTAAGGGACCATCGCAACAAAATCATAGTCATTATCATTTTGTTCAATAGCATTTTTTTTAGGCGCTTTAATTTGAAGATCCCAACCTAAAATCATCGCTCGAACCAACATCATTTTACCAGCAATATAACTTGCAGGCAAACATAAAAGAGCTCTCGTGTTACCATTTGTTTTGAAAAAAGTACCAGAAGCTATTGCACTATTGGTCATTTGAGTTTTTAAAATAATTATTTTTTTTGGAGTTCCAGTAGCACCAGAAGTGTAAACGCTAATATAGTCTTTGGTATTAAGCCATTCTATAAAGAATTTACCAATCTCTACCTCGTGAGGAATCAAAGATTTCTCAAAATCTAAAGCCAATTCATATAAATCGTCAAATCGGTATGAAAGCCCGTTTAATTTAAATTTTGGATGAATGTGTATACTAGAAGACCTCACTGTTTACTTGTAATTTTTCTTAAATTGAATCTATTTTTAATGGCAAGACTTTTCCAAATAGTTTGTCTTTCCAGTTAGTCCACTTATACTTCCAAGCCATCACTCCCAATAATATTGGATACAATATGAATACAGGTAATACTATTTCAATTCCCTTACTAGGGTCTGAAAGATCTAATAAAATGGAATTGGTTTGAAAAACTGTCCAATCACTTGTTACTAACAATACAATTATTAAATTAGTTCCCGCATGAAAACCTAAGGATAATTCCATTCCTTCATCCATTAGCGTAATTATTCCTAGAAAAAATCCTGTTCCGATATAATAAACCATGGCTATATTTCCAATTTTATCCACCTCTGGATTAAAAAAGTGCAAACTTCCAAATATAATAGATGTCAATAGTAATGGAATCCATTTATTTTTTGCTGCAATTCCAATTCCTTGCATTAAATATCCTCTAAAAAAATATTCCTCAAAACTAGTTTGTAATGGAATTAAAACAATGGCTATTAAAAACATAATAGAAAAAGATTTCCATTCAAACTGAATTAAATAATTCTCAGGGTTGGAGTAAAAATCAAATGCCGTTATGGTGATAGTTAAAAAAGCTATGATACTAAATCCGAAGAAAAAACGACCCCAATCAATTTTATCTCTAGAAGTGGTTAGTTGAATAAAAGATTGATGATGTAAAAATTTAATAACTAATAACAACGCAACAAATCCTCCTATAAAAGTTAATAGCGTTAAGAAAAGATAGAGATTACTTTTTAAAGGAAATAAAGTAGAAAAAGCAGATTCACTGGAAGTTATAAATTCTTCTACATTACTAGCTTTAAACCAAGAAACAATTCCTAAAGGAATCACTCCTATTATCTGCCATCCCAATATAAAAATAATTAATATTCCCAGTAAATAACGCCAAACGTCTTGTTTAAATTTAAATGCCTGTTCAATATACATAGTTTAAAATTTCATTATTTAGAATTTAATCATATCCAGGTCCCACTTTTTATTAGTATTGTAATATAAGTTTCCGTTACAAACTTCTAGAGGTGAAGGAATATTATTGGTAAAAAGACTTCCTGTACCTAAACCCTGAGGTAATTTACTGCTTTTTGTATGAGTATATTGTGCAATAGCATTTAAGCCAATATTACTTTCTAAAGCTGATGTTATCCACCAACCAATATTTTTATTTTCAGAATATGAAATCCAATCATCACTACCTCTAAATCCTCCTATCAAACTAGGTTTCAAAATGATATATTGTGGATGAATCGTATTTAATAGTTCTAATTTTTCTTTTTCTGAAAAAACTCCAATCAATTCTTCATCCAATGCAATAGCTAAAGGAGAATCTTCACACAATCTAGCCATTTCTTGCCATTTACCCTGTTTAATAGGTTGCTCAATGGAATGCAATTCTAATTCGGAAAGCCATTTTAATTTCTCTAAAGCTTCCGATGGAGAAAATGCACCATTAGCATCTACTCTCAATTCTATATCTGATGATGAATATTTTTTTCTTATCGATTTTAATAAATTCATCTCTACATCAAAATCAATAGCTCCAATTTTCATTTTTATACATCGAAAACCTTGAGCTAACTTTTCAGAAATTTGTTGTTTCATAAAAGATTCACTCCCCATCCAAACTAAACCGTTAATTGAAATATTATCATTACCATTAGAAAATTCTGATGGAAAAATTCTAAATAAATCTTGAGAAGCTAATGATTTAAATGCAGTTTCCAATCCAATCTGGATAGAGGGGAATTCTATTAATTCGTTGTATAGTGGTTCAAATCCTAAATTTATGTGGTCACAAACCCATTTTAGTTTCTTTTCATAATCTGGGCGATCATCAATACTCAAACCTCTAAACAAAGCACACTCTCCTATTCCTTTCTGACTTTCATCTTCTAGAAATATAAAAAAAGTTTCTTTGGTTTTAAGCATCCCTCTTGAAGTACCTCCTGGAAGTTTAAATTTTAATAGATGCTTTTGGTATGAAGCAGTTAACATGTAATCAATTTTATTATTCTATAATTCTAATGATGAACCAATATCTAGCAATATTAAATCTTTTTCTGCATCAAAAAATTTCTTTTTCGCTTCTTCATGATTGATTTCAATAAATCCAAAAGTATCATAATGAACACCTAATATTTTTTCACATTCTAAAAAATTACTAGCTAAGATAGCATCATCAATTCCCATAGTAAAGTTATCTCCAATTGGGAGTATAGCAAGATCCAACTTGGTTTGTATTGGAATCAATTTCATATCCATCGTTAAAGCAGTATCTCCTGCAATGTAAATGTTTTTGTGCTCAGCTTCGATAACAAATCCTCCTGGCTGCCCTCCATAACTTCCATCAGGGAAAGAGCTCGTATGCACAGCATTCACAAATTTTAAATTTCCAAAATCAAATTTCCAATTTCCTCCATGATTCATAGGATGCACATCAAATCCTTTAGCTTGGTAGTACATAGCAATTTCATAATTACTAACAATTTTAGCATTGGTATTTTTAGCAATCGCTTCTGCATCAAGAATGTGATCTTCATGAGCATGCGTTAATAAAATATAATCAGCTTTTAATGATACTATATCAACTTTTTCTTTAGATAATGGATTTCCAGAAATAAATGGATCCACAATTATATTTTTTCCTGAAACTTCTATAGATAGTGAGTTTTGACCGTAAAAAGTAATTTTCATGAGACTAAATATTTAATGAAAGGAACCAAACAAAATAGCGAATAAAAAGGTGCTTAAAGCAACTTTCTTCAATTCGTTATCTAATAATTTAGGTTCTTTATTTTTATAAACAGTTACTAAATTCAAACATAAAGGTATAAAAGCAATACAATAGGTAAATTGATTAATTGAATGATAATTTATACCTGAATACAACAAAGTTAAAACCATACCAAGAGATATTAAAATGTAATGGTATATTTTTGCTTTTAAACTTCCTAAACTTACTACCAATGTATTTTTTTTGTTCTTTTTATCATTTTCAATATCGCGCATATTATTTAAGTTAAGTACAGCCATACTAAACAATCCTATACTTGAAGCAGGTAATAATAAATCCCATTTTAGTTCGTGGGTAAATAAATAATTACTTCCTAAAACACTAAGCAATCCGAAAAATAGAAATACAAATACATCACCAAGACCAGAATAACCATAAGCATTTTTACCAATGGTATATTTTAACGCAGCAACTATTGAAATGATTCCTAGAACAAGAAACAATAGAGAATTAAAAAAATCTTCCCAACCAAACGCTGTATAAATCAAATTTACCGCAATTGATAAAGTTACAAAAGCAGTCATAATAATTGCGTATTTCATCTGCTTAGCGGAAATTAGCCCAGAAGCGACCATCCTTTTTTCACCTTCGCGATGATCGTCGACACCTTTAATTCCATCGCCGTAATCATTTGCAAAATTTGATAACACTTGAAATCCTATGGTAGTTAAAATAGCTAACCAAAAGATTTCAGGTTGGAATAATGAATTTTTTTTCGCTATTGCTGAGCCAACAATTATACCAGAAACTGACAAAGGTAGCGTTCTTAGTCTTGCTGCAGCTATCCATGCTTTAAACTTTGGCATTGGTTGAATTTCTTTTTTACAAAAATACATTTATTAAATTATTTTGTACTTTTATAAAGGGCAAATACGCAATAAAAAAGTAATTATTTTGTCACCTCAACTAAAAGTTCTTTAAGAATATCCTCATGAGTTAAATTTGCTCCAACTCCCTTGCTTTTAACATCTAATTCTCGGATAGAGGCGATTATAGCACTTATTTTTTTCATCGGAAAATTTCGAGCAGCTACTTCATAGTCTTTCATGAAATATGGATGAACACCAAGTTTTTTTGGGGCTTGTGATTTATTTGATAAGGTTTGATACTTCATTACCTTGGAAAAAAAACCAAACAGTATGGAAACAGTAACCACAGTCGGATGATTTTTTGAATTTTGTGAAAAATATTGAATGATGCCAAATGCTTTCTTAATATTCTTGTGTGCTAATGCGTTGATAAGTTCAAAATTATTATAATCTTTGCTTATCCCTATATTATTTTCTATTATTTGAGCTGAAATCTGATTCTCAGGTTTTACAATCAATTGAATTTTTTGTAATTCATTATTGATTTTTGATAAATCATTACCTAGAAACTCTACTAACATTTGCGAAGCTTTTGGAGATATGGTATATCCTTTTTGCGCAAGTACTTTTCTTATCCAATCGGGTAATTGATTGTCATACATTTTTTTACTTTCAAAAATGACTCCATTTTTTTGTATTGCTTTAAAGACTTTTTTGCGCTTGTCTAACTTCTTATATTTATAACAAAATACTAATACTGTAGAAGGCTGAGGATTTTCTGCATACGAAACAAGGTTTTCAATAGTTCTAGATAAATCTTGCGCCTCCTTAACAATAATAACCTGTCGCTCTGCCATCATTGGAAATCTTTTAGAAGCGCTAACAATATCTTCTATTTTTGAATCACGACCATAATAAAGTATTTGATTAAATCCTTTCTCTTCTTCTGAAAGTATATTATTTTCAATAAATTTTGACAATATGTCTATAAAATAGGACTCCTCTCCCATTAAAAAATAGATGGGCTTTATATCTCCTTTTTTAATAGCTGAAATAATATGTCTTACTTTGTCTAAAGGCATTTATCCTGCAGATTGTTTAATTGTTTTTAAAAAATAAGTACCTTGCAATGTGCAAAAACTCAACTTTCCAAAATATAATTTTCGATTCAAAAGTAACGAAAATAAAACGTTGATTTTTGATATCATCCGAAAAAAATTTGTGATTTTAACACCTGAAGAATGGGTCCGACAACACACACTACATTTTTTGATTACTGAAAAAAAATATCCAGTTTCCTATATTAATGTTGAGAAGCAGTTATTGTTAAACGATACTGCAAAGAGATACGATATTGTAATTTTTAAAAATGATGGAGACGTAGAGATTATAATCGAATGTAAAGCCCCAAGTGTAACTATTAATCAAGTAAGTTTTGATCAAATTGCTCGTTATAACCTAGCTTTAAATTCTAATTTACTAATGGTGACCAACGGATTGACACATTATTTTTGCAAAATGGATATTAAAAATAAAAAATATTTTTTTTTGCGTGATTTACCAAAATATGAACAACTCAAATAAAATTAATTAAATAGGAATTTGTATGTTAACCATATATATTAGTTTATTAATATGAAAGTTGCTATTGTCATACTTAATTGGAATGGAAAAAAAATATTAGAACAATTTTTACCATCAGTCGTTGAATTCTCAGAAGAAGCGACTATTTATGTTGCTGACAATGCATCTACAGATAAATCTATACCATATCTTAAAGAAAAATTTAATAAGGTGACTATTATCCAAAATAAAACAAACGGAGGATTCGCCAAAGGTTATAACGATGCTTTAAAAAACGTCACTGAAGACTTGTTAGTTTTATTAAATAATGATGTAGAAGTTACTCAAAATTGGTTGCAACCAATAATTAATGAATTTAAACGTGACGATTCTTTAATCGCTGCACAACCAAAAATATTAGATTTTAATAATAAAAAATATTTTGAATATGCGGGAGCAGGAGGCGGTTTTATTGATCAATTAGGATATCCTTATTGCCGGGGAAGAATTTTTAATACGATTGAAAAAGACAAGGGTCAGTACAATGATATAAATAAAATATTTTGGGCTAGTGGCGCCTGCTTTATTGTGAGAAGTAATGAGTTCAAAGAATTAAAAGGATTTGATGAAAACTTTTTTGCACATCAAGAAGAAATCGATTTGTGCTGGAGAATTCAACAAAATGGTGGAATTATAAAACACATCGGAAATAGCACTGTGTATCACGTTGGCGGCGCAACGCTATCCAATATAAACCCAACAAAAACCTTTTATAACTTTAGAAATTCTCTTTTAATGCTTGTTAAAAATATAAAAAGCTCAAAAGTTTGGATAATTTTATTTATGAGACTTTTAATGGACGGTATTGCTGGATTACACTTTTTAATTCAAGGAAAGTGGAAACATACATTAGCTATTATAAAGGCCCATTTTAGTTTTTACAGTCTACTTCCAAGATATATCAATAAAGAATATAAAATTAGAAAAGAAATTAAATACTATCATATAAAATCAATTGTTTGGAATTATTTTATTAGAAAAAATCGTATTTTTAAGGAGCTAAATTAATAGTTACAGAAAAACATAAATACTTTTTTTTTCTATCCTGCGTTTTAATATTTTTGAACTATATCTAAACCTAATATACAAATGAAAAAATTTCTAATCCTAGCAGCCTGTTCTAGTCTACTTTTAACATCTTGTGTTACTAGTAAAAAATACGCTGAACTAGAAAGCAAACAAAAAAGCACTCAAGATTTATTGAACACAGCAACTGTCAAATTAAACGACTGTTTATCTGAAAAGTCAGGTTTATCCGCTGAAAACAGTACCTTAAAAAACCAAGTTAGTTTTTTAAACGCTACTAACGGTGATTTAATTAAGCAAATTGGCGACTTTACAGATCTAACAATTAAAGGTGCAGAGAACCTAGAAAAGTCACTAGAAAGCATGAAAGAGAAAGATCTGACCATAAACAAACTAAGGGATGCTATTACTCGTCGTGATTCTGTGAATCTAGCACTTGTACAAAGCTTAAAAGGAGTTCTTGGAGACCTAAACGATACAGATATTGAAGTAAATGTCGAGAAAGGTGTCGTTTTTGTGAGTATATCTGACAAGTTATTATTTAAAAGTGGAAGTATCAATGTATCGAGTAAGGCTAGAGAAGTTCTTGGAAAAATAGCTACTGTAGTTAACAATAAACCAGATTTCGAATTTTTAGTAGAAGGTCATACCGATTCACAGTCTATAAACACAGACTGTATGAAAGACAATTGGGATTTAAGTGTTCTTAGAGCAACTACTGTTGTTAGAATATTACAAGATGATTTTGGCGTAGCTCCTGAAAGAATGACAGCTGGGGGACGCAGTCAATACATTCCAAAGGCTTCAAACGAAACCGCGGAGACTAGGGCTAAAAACAGAAGAACAAGAATTGTAGTTCTTCCTAAGCTTGATCAATTTTATTCAATGATTGAAGAAGGTTTAAATGACCCTGCAATTAACTAGGGATTTAAAAAAATATAAAACAAAAAGAGGCTGAAAAAATCAGCCTCTTTTTTATATATCTAATCCTCCTTTTCCTTGCCTAATTAATAAAGGTTCATCACCACATAGATTGATTACTGTAGACGGAATGTTATCGCCATATCCTCCATTTACAACTAAATCTATTCGATTGTTCCATTTTTCATAAATCAGTTCAGGATCTGTTGTGTACTCAATAATCTCATCCTCATCATAAATTGATGTGGAAGCTATTGGATTACCAAGTTCTCTCACAATAGCTAATGCTATTTCATTTTTAGGGACTCTTATTCCTACTTCTTTTTTCTTTTTGAATGCTTTAGGAAGATTGTTGTTTCCTTGTAAAATAAATGTATAAGGACCCGGCAGAGATCTTTTTAATATCTTAAATGTTGGTGTGCTTATATGATTTACATAATCGGATATATTGCTGATACTATCACAAACAAATGAAAAATTAGCTTTCTCTAATTTCACTTCTTTAATTCTTGCAAGTTTTTCTAATGCTTTATAATTTGAAATATCACAACCTAAGGCGTAAACTGTATCACTCGGATAGATAATGAGTCCTCCTTTCCTAAGAACAGACACCACTTTTTTTATATCATTTGAATTAGGGTTTTCCTTGTAAATTTTAATCATTTCAGCCATAAAGTTTTTTTATATAAGTATTCAATCTTAAAAAAATAGTTGTAAAATTATAAAATCAAATGATAATTATACGATTACTTTTAATTTTGCAAAACGTAGTAATAACTTTTTAAGCCCTCCATTACTAAAGTTTATTTCAGCTTTTGTATCTGCACCAGTACCTTCGATTCTTATAACACTACCCTTGCCAAATCTGACATGCTCAACAATAGTTCCTATCGATATATTTAAGTCTTTCGCGTCAATATTTTTTGATGCCGAGCTAGTTACTGACTTAATTCTTCGAAGTTTTCGTAAATTATTTTCACCAGGGCCCCGAGGAGTAGAACTTGATACAGGTTTACGAAGCCTTAGTTTACTTTTATCAACCTCTCCAAAAATATCAACATCTAATAAAGGCTTATATTTATTTTCAGTTATGGTAGTTAAATATTCTAAAAAGCTTACATCAATTTCTTCAATAAACCTGCTTGGCTCAGCATCAATTAATTTACCCCAACGATATCTGGATTGGGTATAAGTCAAATAAGCTTGCTTTTCTGCTCTCGTAATAGCTACATAAAATAATCGTCGCTCCTCTTCTAGTTCACTCCTGGTATTCATACTCATTGCACTTGGAAATAAATCTTCTTCCATACCCACAATAAAAACATACGGAAATTCTAATCCTTTTGCTAAATGAACCGTCATTAAAGCAACTTTATCTTCATCGCCTGTTTCTTTGTCCAAATCTGTAGAAAGTGCTACATCTTCTAAAAATTCGGCCAAAGAACCTGTAGTATCGGCTAACTCCTTTTGTTCTTCAACAAAATCACGCATCCCATTTAAAAGCTCTTCTATATTTTCAATCCTTGCTATGCCCTCAGGAGTTCCGTCTTTTTTGAGTTCTGTATACAAACCAGTTTTTTTAATCACGTGCTCTGTAATTTGAAATGTATCATAACCTTCATTTAAAATTTGAAAGCTTTTGACCATTGTTACAAAATCTTGTAATTTAGTTTGGGTTCCCTTATTTATCTGAATTTCAACTTTATCCAAATTCTGCATCACTTCAAAAATCGATCTATTGTATTTATTTGCAACCACAATTAATCGTTCGATCGTAGTCTGTCCTATTCCTCGTGCAGGGAAATTGATAATTCTTTTTAATGCCTCTTCGTCTTTTGAGTTGATAAGTAAACGTAAATAAGATAATACATCTTTAATTTCTTTTCGCTGGTAAAAACTTAGACCTCCATAAATTCGATATGGAATATCCTTTTTTCTTAAGGCATCTTCAATGGCTCTGGATTGAGCATTGGTTCTATATAAAACTGCGAAGTTTCCGTTAGCTAATTGCTGATTCATTTTTTGGTCAAAAATAGTGCTTCGCCACAAACCTACCCTCGTCACCATCAGTCATACTCCGATTTACTAATATTTTAGATCCTTCGTCATTGGCAGTCCAAACAATTTTATCCAATCTTGTTTTATTTTTTTCTATAATACTATTAGCAGCATTAACAATATTTTTTGTAGATCGGTAGTTTTGTTCTAATCTAAAAACTTGAACATTATCATAGTCGTTTTGAAAATTTAAAATGTTATTAATATTCGCTCCACGAAATGCATAGATACTTTGGGCATCATCACCTACCACACAAATATTTTGGAATCGATCGCTCAATGCTTTTATAATTAGATATTGACTATGATTGGTATCTTGATACTCATCAACCAGGATATACCTAAATCGATCTTGATATTTAGCAAGTACCTCTGGAAAACGAGTTAAAAGTTCATTGGTTTTTAGTAATAAATCATCAAAATCCATGGCTCCAGCCTTAAAGCATTTATCCACATAAGACTTGTAAATTTCGCCCATCCTTGGAATTTTAGCCATTGCATCTGCTTCCATTAATTCGGGATTATTAAAATAAGCTTTCACCGTTATTAAACTATTTTTGTAGGAGGAAATTCTAGAATATACCTGTTTGTACTTGTAGATATCTTTATCAAGATGCAGTTCTTTTATAACTGCTCTAATTACACTTTGCGAATCTTGAGTATCATAAATAGTGAAATTTGATGGGTATCCCAATCTGTCTGCTTCAAATCTCAAAATTTTTGCAAACACACTATGAAATGTTCCCATCCACAGATTTTTAGCCTCGCTACCTCCAACAATTCGTGCAATTCGAGATTTCATTTCTCTAGCTGCTTTATTCGTAAAAGTTAATGCCAATATATTGAAGGGGTCGACTCCCTTAGACATCAAGTAAGCTATTCTAAAAGTTAAAACTCTTGTTTTACCAGAACCAGCACCTGCTATAACAATCATAGCACCTTGCTGTTGTAGAACAGGAGCTAATTGCGCTTCATTAAGTTGATTTAAATATTCTTGCAATGTTCAGTGGTATTTTTGAGGATAATCGCTGTGAAATTAAAGAAAAAATCAAAACTAATTCAATGGTTTAGGTACAATTTATAAACAGTTTTTAAAAAATAAATACCTAGTTTTCAAAACATTTTTCTGAGCTATTTATAGTCACCGTATATTATTTTAAAACTTCTAATTTGTCAGTATCAATATTGTAAAATAAAATTAAACACTGTAAATTTGTTAAATAGATATTATTTATGGAAGACATTACTCTCGTTATAAGTTATTTTTCTTATTTGTTGCCGGCTATTGTAGTAGGTTTAGTAGCATATTATTTTTTCAAAGGTCATACGGCAAATGAAGAAGGAAGAAGACGCTATTTAATACAAAAAGAAGCTCAAAAAAAGGTATTGCCAATTCGACTGCAAGCATATGAACGCTTAACGCTATTGTTAGAGCGTATTGACCCTAACAAATTATTACTAAGAGTAAGACCACACTCTAATGATTTACAAAAATATGAGTCTTTATTAATCCAAAATATTGATAATGAGTACGAACATAATTTATCCCAGCAAATATATGTAAGTTCAGAATGTTGGAGTCTTATTACTGTTGCTAAAAACGCAACTATTCAGGTTTTAAGACAATCAGGAATGAATAAAAAAGTAGATAATTCAGAAAAATTAAGAGCATTTTTACTAAATCACTTTATGGATGAGGAAACACCATCTCATAAAGCTTTGCTATTATTAAAAAAAGAGGTGAGCGAATTATTTTAGTTTTCCTCCATTACCTTACTTAAAAAATTTTGGCTTTTATGATCCAATGTATTACTTAATAAAATTATTTGTTTTTTATAGGTATCAATTATTAATAATTTATTTAACATTTCTCTGGAAGAAGTTCTAAATCTCCAATAATGATGTTGGCTTGCATTGATCAAATTATAAATGGTTTCATGATCCCATAGGCTTAAATAATCAATAAACTCAAATGCCTTCTCTCTAACTGCATACCCATAATTTGAAGATGAATATTGCTTTAGTTCATTAACATATAAATCTTTTTTTTCTTGTTTATAATCTTCTGTAATTAAGGCCATAAACAACCAAACCTGTCGAATATTTTTATCTCTAAAACCAATAACAGTATCTATTTTATTTAAATAACTAAGTCGGTCACCGTAAAAATTTGCACATAAATTTCCAAATGCGATCTCTTGAGTTATATAGGACTTGTCATCTAGTAAACTTTCATAATCTTTTTTTAATTCCGTTGGAATTTTAGTCATAGACATCGCAATAGCTTGTCGAATGTGTATATTATTTGTTTGAAAAGCCTTTTTATAGAATGGCAATGTTTGTGAAATCGATTCATATTGAAGTTGATATACAACTTCTTGCCCTAGAAAAATATTTGAAGAATTTAATGCTTTTTCAAAATCAAATGTTTTCGAAGAAATAGAGCGTGGTCTTAAAGACAAAAGATTAAGGTAATCCCTCATAAATTTGGATTTCATTAATGATTTGTATACTTGTTCATATTGAAATTTTGTTTGGTTTATCCAATCATTTTCAAAATCATTTAAATTCATTCCATAAACCAACTCTAGTTCGATCAAGAAATCTTTAATTTTTACATTTTGGAATTGATACTTAAACAAATAATTTTTAATTCCTTTTTTAAAAACCTCATCGCCAACTTTTTCTCTGAGGATATGTAATGCCCAAGCACCTTTTTCGTAAAAAGTTATTGAGCTTGCTCCAGGATCGCTTAAGGCTTCTCCTTTTCCTTCATCACTCAAAGATCTAAGTTGTTCCGAAGATTGATATAATTTCCAATAATAATTATCTTCTCCAAAGATTTCTTTTTCTGCTAATAATGCGTAATAACTGGCAAAACCCTCATGCAACCAATGATCTGAACCCGATTTTTCGGTAACTAAATTACCAAACCATTGATGGGCTAACTCATGAGCATTAACATTGATGTAGTTTCTATCATTAAACCCTGTTGAATCGACTATGAAATTATCAGAAAAAAAAGTTGCAGTAGTATTTTCCATTCCTGCATACATAAAATCATGCAAAGGAACTTGTTTATAATTTACCCATGGATATTTAAAGCCAATTTCGCTTTCTAAAAAATTAAAAATTTCTCTAGAAAATCGGTAGGTCGGTTCAAAATGCAAAGAGTCATTTGTAGGATAATACAATTCAATTGGAGTATTTGTTTTTGATTTAATTATTTTTTTAGAAAAATCTCCAACTGCAAATGCAACCAAATAACTAGAAATCGGCTTAGTCATTTTATATTCCCATGTACTGAATTTTTCATTTTTAGTGACTGATTTCAAAATACCATTTGCAACTATTTTTTTTTCGGATGGAATTATATAACTCATATTAAACTCCATTTTATCGTTCATATCGTTGATACTAGGTAACCAGTTAGAGGTATATTTACCTTGGCCTTGTGTCCATATCTGATTTTTAAAAAAGTACAAGGCTTTTTTTGGAATAGCCTCGTAACTAAAACAAATTTTGTAAGTTTTATTTACTTTAAAATCGGCGAATAACCATATTTTTTTATTTTTTGAAACTATTTTAATTTGAGAATTAAAATTTTTAGTATTTAATAAATAAATATTGGATGCATCCAGATAAATAGAATCACATTTTTTTAAAATTTTAAAAGTGTAAGAGGCAGTAGCTTTAACTTTTTTTTCAGCAAATATTGGTTGTACCGTTGCATTAACATCTATAAAATCAACTTTTTCTATTTGTTGAGAATAAGAAGTACGAAAACTAATTATGAATAACAAGAAGCTAAAAAAAACTTTATTACAGACAAATAATGCTAAAAATTCGATCCAAAAATTAGTTTTCATAAAAAAAAAGTGATTTCTGACTTAAAAATAACCTTTTAATATAAGTTCCAATAATTTAATTAATCAATTATTATTTTCTTGGTTCCAAAAAAAAAATTAATAAATCAAACTTAGTATTCGACTTCTCTGAGTTAGAATTAAATAATAAGATTTGATTAAACTTCCATTTATAGAATGCACAGTAACTCTTGGTTTCTATCAATTGCAAATTCTCCCAAATAATCTGCAGGACACTGACTATAAATATACACCACTGTCCAGAAATCAGAGTCTATAGTTGATATGTCGCATTGACCCATGATTGAATACCTAATAATAAAACAAATAATAAGTAATTTTTTTATTAAAATTATTTTTTTAAGATTTATAAAAAATTGTAGTTTGCAAATTGCTATTTAGTATAGATTAAATAAATTTATCCTTGTGAATTCTAATTTTTTTCAAACTTCAATTGAATATTTAAAAGGCGTTGGGCCCAATAGAGCAGACTTGTTAAAAAAAGAATTAGGAATATATACTTTTCAAGACTTAGCGAATCTATTTCCAAATCGTTATTTAGATCGTACTCAATTTTATAAAATAAGCCAACTAGAAAGAACCAATGCAGAAGTACAAATTATTGGTAAAATAATACAAATTAAAACGGTTAGTCAAAAAAATAGAAAACGATTGATTGCAAAGTTTGAAGATGATTCAGGAATAATGGAATTAGTTTGGTTTAAGGGACATAAATGGATAAAAGAAAATTTAAAACTTAACATATCCTATGTTATTTTTGGAAAAACCAACTGGTTTAACGGTACATATTCTATGCCACATCCAGAAATGGAAACATTAAAAAATTATGAAAAAAGTTTACGTCCAGCTATGCAACCTGTATACCCCTCGACGGAACTATTGTCCTCTCGAGGAATTTCGAACAGGGTTTTATACAACCTAATGGAAAATTTATTTGCTGAAGTCTCAAAATTATATCGTTGAAACGCTACCAAAAAATATTCTAGAAACCTTTAAATTATTATCAAAAAAAGAAGCGCTTAGGAACATCCATTTTCCTCAAAATCAACACTTACTTTCAAGAGCTCAATATCGGTTAAAATTTGAGGAATTTTTTTATATCCAATTACAATTAATTCGTAAAAACTTACTTCATAAAGCAAAAATTAAAGGGTATCCATTTTCTGAGATTGGAGATAATTTTAACTTATTTTATAAAAATTATTTACCCTTCAAATTAACCAATGCACAAAAACGAGTAATTAAAGAAATTAGATTTGATTTAGGAAGTTTTGCGCAAATGAATCGGTTATTGCAAGGAGATGTAGGTTCAGGCAAAACTATAGTAGCTTTAATGTCAGTATTGATAGCTATTGACAATGGATTTCAAGCTTGTTTAATGGCGCCAACTGAAATTTTGTCAGTCCAGCACTATAACGGGTTATCTGAATTATGTAAGCACTTAAATATCAGTATATATTTACTTACTGGCTCAACTAAAACTTCAGATAGAAAAAAAATACATGAAAAACTAGAAAATGGAGAAATTAACCTTTTGATAGGAACCCATGCGTTACTTGAGGATAAGGTCAAATTTAGAAATTTAGGGCTAGCAATTATCGATGAACAACATCGATTTGGAGTTGCTCAACGAAGTAAACTTTGGCACAAAAACACCTTACCTCCTCATATTTTAGTGATGACCGCTACACCCATTCCTAGAACTCTTGCAATGAGCATTTATGGAGACCTAGATATTTCAATAATTGATGAGCTTCCTCCAGGAAGAAAAGAGATTAAAACAGTACATCGATTTGATGCAAATAGACTTCGAGTTTTTAAATTTATTCGAGATGAAATTTCTAAAGGAAGACAAGTTTATATTGTTTATCCTCTCATACAAGAAAGCGAAGCTTTAGATTACAAGGATCTTATGGACGGCTTTGAGAGTATCTCGAGAGAATTTCATAAACCAACCTATCAAATTTCTATCGTCCATGGAAAAATGAAAGCAAAAGATAAAGAATTTGAGATGAACCGCTTTCTAAAAGGAGAAACCCAGATTATGGTTGCGACTACCGTCATTGAAGTTGGTGTTAATGTTCCAAACGCGAGCGTTATGATAATTGAAAGTGCAGAACGTTTTGGCTTGTCACAATTACATCAACTTAGAGGTCGTGTAGGTAGAGGTGCGGATCAAAGTTATTGTGTATTAATGACGAGTCATAAATTATCCGAGAATGCTAAAACAAGAATAAAAACCATGGTAAAAACTAGTGATGGTTTTGAAATAGCAGAGGTAGATTTAAAATTAAGAGGTCCTGGAGATCTCATGGGTACTCAACAAAGTGGTGTTCTAAATCTTCGGATAGCAGACATAGTAAAAGATCATGACATATTAAAAATTGCCAGAAATGCAGCAATTGATATATTAAAAAGCGACCCTTCTCTTTCATTATCTAAAAATTTACCAGTAAAGATGACTTACATACAATTGGCAAAATATAAAAACATATGGAATTTTATTTCCTAGGTTAAACAACGCTATAAATTAAAAAGGAAAGCTGTAAATTAGATCCAAAGTAATTTAGAAAGAAAATGAAAATATTATTAATTATTCTAGGAGTAATTTTAGCACTATTCGTTATTGTTCAGGTGTTTGCATTCAGCGGAAGAAAAAATATTGAATCATACTCTTACCAATTAGTAAAAAAATATAAAGATTTTGAAATAAGAGACTATGAAGCAAGCCTATTTACAACAGTAAAACTATCTTCAAAAGGCTATAAAAATACTTCTAGAAAAGGTTTTTCAATTTTAGCAGGCTACATATTTGGTGATAACGATAAAAACAAAAAAATAGCAATGACCTCGCCTGTCGCGATGTCACTAGAAGATTCAGTTACCATGATGTTTATGGTTCCAAGAGAATTTGATAAGAAAACACTTCCTAAACCAAATCAATCGCAAATAAACTTTTTGGAAGAACCCGCAAAAAAAATTGCTGCAATAAGCTTTACAGGTTGGGCTAATGACGAAAAAATCACAAAATATCAAGAAAAATTAAAACTAGTTTTAAAAACTGAAAATATCCCACATACAAATCAATTTTATTTTTTTGGATACAACCCTCCCTACGAAATTTTTAATCGAAAAAATGAAGTCATAGTTGAATTATATTGAAAATTTTTATATTTAAAAATACTCATAAAAAACATGTGAAGTAGTATATTTGAGCTTTGTAACAAATAGCAAGCATGAAAATTTCATACAACTGGCTAAAACAATTCATTAAATTAGATTGGGATGCCGAAAAAACTGGTAATTTATTAACAGACCTAGGATTAGAAATTGAAGGAATTGAGGATTTCATTTCCATAAAGGGAGGCCTTAAAGGAGTAGTAGTTGGCCATGTCATTGAATGTGAACAACACCCAAATGCCGATCGTTTAAAGGTTACAAAAGTTGATATTGGAGCTCATGGTATCGTTCAAATAGTTTGTGGAGCACCTAATATAACTATCAATCAAAAAGTACCTGTAGCTACAATTGGCACCACACTTTACGACGAGAATGGAAGTCCTTGGAAAATAAAAAAGGGTAAAATACGCGGTGAAGAAAGTCATGGAATGATTTGCGCAGAAGATGAATTGGGACTTGGAAATAATCATGAAGGAATAATGGTCCTTAACAATGATTTAATCCCAGGAACTTTATGTTCTACTATTTTTAATATAGAAAACGATCAGATTTTCGAAATTGGATTAACTCCTAATAGAGCAGACGCCATGAGTCACTGGGGAGTAGCGAGAGATTTAAAAGCGGGATTATTGAGAAATAACGTTTCATTAGAATTAATTACTCCTTCCAATAGTAGTTTTAGAGTAGAGAACAGAACTCATAAAATAGATGTTCAAGTAGATAAAAATCATTTAGCACCAAGATATTGTGGTATCACAATTAGTGGAATTAAAGTGACTGAATCTCCACAATGGTTACAAAGCAGATTAAAAGCTATCGGCTTGACACCCATCAATAATATTGTAGACATAACTAATTATGTATTACATGAACTAGGTCAGCCTCTGCATGCCTTTGATAGTAGTAAAATATCAGGAGATAAAGTTGTTGTTAAAACTGTCAAAAAAGGAACCAAGTTCACTACTTTGGATGGTCTTGAGCGAGAACTGCACGAAGATGACCTAATGATTTGTGATATCGAGAAACCAATGTGTATTGCAGGAGTTTTTGGCGGAATTGATAGTGGTGTTACCGATGTCACCGAAAGCATCTTTTTGGAGAGCGCATATTTTAATCCAGTAAGTATTCGTAAAACTGCAAAACGACACGGATTGAACACAGATGCATCTTTTCGTTTTGAAAGAGGTATTGATCCAAATATTACCGAATATGCTTTAATGAGAGCCTCTTTGTTAATCACTGAAATTGCTGGAGGTGAAATAACTAGCGATGTTGTAGATATCTATCCAAAAAAAATAAAAGATCATCAAGTGATTTTAAACTTTCAAAATACAACAAATCTTATTGGCGAGGAAATACCAAGAGAAACCATAAAAGAAATTTTAACATCTCTAGAAATAAAAATAAATAATATTACTGAAGCCGGATTAGGAATAACCATTCCTGCCTACAGGAATGATGTAACACGTGAAGCCGATGTAATTGAAGAAATTCTAAGAGTTTATGGCTACAATAAAATTCAATTCACTGAAAAATTAAAAGCTTCTATTTCATCAAATCAAATAGTAGAAGATTATCAAATACAAAATAAAATTAGCAACCAGTTAACAGCGTTAGGATTTCATGAAATGATGGGTAATTCACTAACAAGTCCCAAGTATATAGAACTTTCTGACAATTTAAGTTCAAATCATAATATAGAAATGCTTAACCCATTGAGTAACGATTTGTCAATTATGCGACAGTCTATGTTATTTAATGCGTTGGAGGCACTTATATACAACGTGAATAGAAAAAATAGTAATGTCAAACTATTCGAGTTTGGTAAAACATATCATAATTTTAAAGAAGGTCGTCAAGAACCTAAGCACTTGTCAATAATCGTATCCGGATTAAAAAACAATGAAAACTGGACGCAAAATTCTCAAAAAAGTAATTTCTTCTATTTTAAAGGCATTGTTACTGTACTTTTAGAGCGCCTAGGAATCATTTATTTTTCAGAAATAGAGACAAAAAATCCTATCTTTTCAGAAGGACTAGCACACCAAATTGGTGATAAATGTTTAGTTGATTATGGAATTATAACAAAAAAAATTGCATCTAATTTTGATATTGATTCTGAAGTTTTTTATGCAGATTTCAAATGGGACAATATTCTTGAGCAAATAGTAACTGAAAACTTTAAGTTAAAAACGATCCCTAAGTTCCCAAAAGTAAAAAGAGATCTTGCTTTATTACTAGATAAAGATATTTCCTTTGATTCCATAAGAGAATCCGCAATAAAATCAGGAAGAAATTTACTCAAAAACATCAATTTATTCGATGTATACATGGGCGATAAACTACCTGAAAATAAAAAGTCATATGCTATCAGCTTTACTTTACAGGATGAAAAAAAGACGCTTACCGATAAGCAAATCGATAAGATTATGAAAAAGCTTCAACAAAATTTCGAAAAAGATTTTGGTGCCACGCTTCGATAAATTAAGTAATTAAGAAAAGGTTTTTTTTACAATTTAAATTCTTTTTGCAATTCTATCTTTTGCTAACTGTAATATAATATGAAATTGATCTTCCCTATTAGTTTCTGAATTGTCAACTTCTATAGCATCTGTTGCTTTAACTAAGGGTGAATCAATTCTTGTCGTATCCAATAAATCTCTTTTTTCAACATTTTTAAGAATTTCGTCAAAGCTCACATTTTGTCCTTTTTCAATTAATTCATTATACCTACGCAATGCTCTAACTTGAGTATTTGCATTCATAAATATTTTCAATTCTGCATCAGGAAAAACAACTGTACCGATATCTCGACCATCCATTACAATCCCTTTTTCAATTCCCATTTTATGCTGAATAGATACTAACTTTTTTCTAACTTCAGATAGAGTAGCTATTGGACTCACAAAGTCAGATACGTGCATCGTTCTAATTTCTTTTTCTACATTTTTATCGTTTAAAAATATATCGGCACGGTTATTTTTAGCCTCTTTTTTAAATTCAATTTTAATTGCAGGTAATGACATTAAAAGCGATTGTTTATCGAAATGATTCTTAGAGAGATAGTTGTTTTGCAAAGCAAATAAAGCCACAGCTCTATACATAGCTCCAGAATCTACATAAATATAATTTAAATAATCTGCTAATTGTCTGGCTACGGTACTTTTTCCGGTGGAAGAATATCCGTCTATTGCTATTATTATTTTATTCAATATATATTTTTTAAAGTGTATAAGTTAATCAATTAAAAATAAAGCATTGAATTATTGAAGGTTTAACATGAGTCCAAAATAACTTGAGGCTGCTGCCGAGCTATACTTAGCATAGGAATAACTTAACCTTAGTTTGTTAAACTTTACTGAAAATCCAGCACTTATACCTGCAAAAGCTCTCTTTTCTATAATTCTTAACTCCTCACCTCTTCTAAAATTATATCCCAATCTCAAGTTAAATCCTTTATCTGGGAATAATTCTATACCAACAATAGTATGTCTAAAAATATTATCAATAAAATTTATTTTTTCAGTAGTTGTATTGCCCTCTAAATCGGTTTCATCTCTATTTGGATTTTCAAAAGCAATATTCCAAATCTGCATGTTCTCGAAAGTAAGGTGCCATCTTATTGGAACATTCAATAAAGTTTGAGATATTCCAAATATAACCTCTAGGGGTAAAGGTTCATTTACTGCATCGTATGGTTTTATTTGGGTTCCTATATTTCTAACAACTCCTGAAATATTCAAATCCCAATCTTTATAAACGTAAATAACACCTATATCTAAAGCTACACCAAAAGAAGAATACTGTTCTAAAGTTGACGATATGAATTTTAAATTTGCACCAATATAAAAATCAGTAAAAGCAATATTTCTTGAATGTCCTAAAGATAAAGCTATGTCAGAACCAGAAAAGCTATTGGTAGTATTTCCTTGTTCATCATAGCCATCAAAACTTCCGTAATTCACATAGGATACACCAGCATGAAGTACTTGTGTCCTTCTATCCCATAAATATGCATATGCAGCAGAGCCATAATTGATATCGCCTATGTAATTGACGTAATTAACCGATAAATGATTATCCATTGAAGGATTAATTGCAGCCGGATTTACAAGAGCTTGTGTGGGATCGTAGTCAAAATTAGTAATGTTTTTTCCTCCCAAAGCTGCCATTCTAGGTGATGTCGTGAGGTTTAAAAATTGATAAGCATACTTACCACCAATTTGAGCATTTGTCAAATATGATGAAAGCACTATAAAAAATAAAATAATATTTTTATTCATTTAAGCAAAATTGCTTTATATGAAGATTTAACGAATTCTAGTTTGTTTTATTTCAAATAATCAATAAATGATATATTTCAAACGATATCCCTTAAATAATAATGATATGCTTTTCTTTAGTTTCAATTAAAATTTAAGAAATTATTTTAGCATTTTTCACTTTTTGTTTTGTTAATGCTATATCAATTACTTGGCTCATATCTTTAACATAATGAAATTTTAATCCTTTGATGTATTCAGGTTTAATTTCTTCAATATCTCTTTTGTTTTCTTCGCAAAGTAAAATTTCTTTAATATAAGCTCTTTTAGCCGCTAATATCTTTTCCTTTATACCCCCGACAGGGAGAACTTTTCCTCTCAAAGTTATTTCTCCTGTCATCGCGATACTACGCTTAACTTTTCTTTGTGTATATAAAGAAACTAGTGAGGTTAGCATCGTAACACCAGCACTTGGACCATCTTTTGGTGTAGCTCCTTCAGGAACGTGTATGTGAACATTATATTTTTTAAATACATCAGCTGAGAGCCCTAATAAGTCAGCATTTGCCTTGATATATTCCATTGCAATTGTTGCGGATTCCTTCATTACTTTCCCTAAATTTCCGGTTAAAGTAAGCAGTCCTTTACCTTTAGAAATAATCGATTCAATAAATAAAATATCACCTCCCACTCGGGTCCATGCAAGACCCGTGACTACACCAGCTATATCGTTATTTTCATACTTATCTCTTTCAAGTTTTGGGGCACCCAATATTTCAATGATTTGTTCATTTGATATTTTTACGATATACTTTTCTTCCATTGCAATTTTCATAGCTGCAAATCGAACCATTTTTGCAATTTGTTTTTCCAATCCTCTAACACCACTCTCTCTGGTATATCCCTCTATAATTTTTTCTAATTGTGGTTTTCCAAGTTTTAAATCGTTGTTTGTTAGACCATGATCTAACAACTGCTTTGGCAATAAGTGTCTTTTTGCAATTTCTACTTTTTCTTCAGTTGTGTATCCCGAAACATTGATAATCTCCATACGATCACGCAGAGCAGGCTGAATAGTCCCTAAGCTATTTGAAGTTGCGACAAACATAACTTTAGACAAATCATAGCCAACCTCTAAGAAATTATCATAAAAAGAATTATTTTGTTCAGGATCAAGAACCTCTAACATGGCAGAGGACGGATCTCCTTGGCTTCCCATAGAAAGTTTATCTATTTCGTCCAAAACAAAAACTGGGTTTCCAGTAGCTGCTTTTTTTACATTTTTTAAAATCCTACCCGGCATCGCTCCAATATAGGTTTTACGATGTCCTCTTATCTCAGATTCGTCTCTCAAACCACCTAAAGACATTCTCACATATTTTCTACCTAAAGCTTCCGCAATCGATTTCCCAAGTGAAGTTTTACCAACTCCAGGAGGTCCATATAAACAAAGTATGGGGGATTTCATATCGTTACGAAGTTTTAATACTGCCAAGTACTCAATAATTCGCTTTTTAACATCATCTAGACCAAAATGATCTCTGTCTAATATTTTACGAGCTCTTTTTAAATCAAATTTATCGACACTATACTCCTCCCAAGGAAGATCTAAATACAATTCTAAATAGTTGCGCTGTATACCGTATTCAGCTACTTGAGGATTCATTCTTTGTAACTTTGCCAATTCCTTATCAAAATGTTTAGACACCTCCTGATTCCATATTTTCTTTTTAGATCTGAGTCGCATTTCTTCTATTTCTTCCTCCGAAGTGTTACCTCCCAATTCTTCTTGAATTGTTTTCATTTGTTGGTGAAGAAAATACTCTCTTTGTTGTTGGCTAATATCACTTTCTACTTTCGACTGAATATCGATTCGGAGTGATAATTTTTTTAATTCGATTTCCATGAAGCGCAATGTTTCCAATGCACGATCTTTCAGATCACTAATCTCTAATAATTTTTGTTTGTCACTAACAGTAACATTGAGATTGGATGAAACAAAATTTATTAGAAATGAAGAACTTTCAATATTTTTAATAGCAAATGCAGCTTCTGAGGGAATATTAGGACTATTTTTAATAATCTGAAGTGACTTTTCCTTTATCGAATCTATTATTGCTTTGAATTCTTCATTTTCAGTAGCCGGTTTTGCCTCTGGAACCTCTTTAATGGTTGCTGTCATGTATGGGATTGAAGTAATTATTTCATTCACTTCAAATCTTTTCTGACCCTGTAAAATTATTGTAGTGTTGCCATCAGGCATTTTTAATACTCTTAAAATTTTAGCAACAGTTCCAACTTTATTAATATCTTTTAATTCAGGGTCCTCAATATTCTCATCAATTTGAGAAACTACCCCAATTATTTTATTTCCTTTGTTAGTTTCATTTATTAATTTAATTGATTTATCTCTTCCAGCTGTAATAGGAATTACAACCCCAGGAAACAAAACTGTGTTCCTTAAAGGTAATATTGGTAGAATTTCAGGTAATTCTTCTTTATTCATTGCCTCTTCATCTTCAGGAGTCATTAAGGGTATTAATTCTGCATCTTCATTTATATCTTGAAATGACAAACTGTCGAGAGATGTTACTTTTGATCTAGCCATATAATTGTTTAGGACATAATGTCACAAACCTTACCGTAGTAATTAGTGATATTATACTTTATTATTTTTATTTATTAGTTAAACATCTAAAATTAAGCCATCAACCTAGTAATTAGATATATTCTATATTTTAATATTCAATTGTTGTGCCATTATATTTAATGCCAAACATTTTTTGGTTTAGTGTAATAAATAAAAATGGCATTAAAATTTTAAAATCAAAAAAACATAAAAAAAACCTCTTAAAAAATAAAAGAGGTTTTATAATTTGATTAATAATATATTTTAAAACTCGATAGTAAATTCTCCCTCGGTAATTTGATATACCTCTGGATCTTGAGCAGTTAAATCAAGGGCAGTATAAGTGAAGGTTCCTTCTACAAAACCTGCGTCTTGATCATAATCCGAAATAGTCAAGGTCCCAGGATTTGAAATATAAGTTATCGTTTCACCGATCTCAGGTGTATATTGACAGAATTTTTCAGAACCATCTATTAGGTTAGTGGTCATTTCATAGGTTCCAATTTCAATATCAATTGGAAAAAACAAGCCCATTTTTTGGCCTGTGTCAGATATAATCGCTGTTATATTGAAACGAGATAGTCCGTTGAAAATAGTCTCTCCCACAAAGATAGAGTCAGGACCAAAAAATTCGCCATCAATAAATGCTGTAAAACTTGTAACTGTATCTCCAGGAGAAGATATATAGTCTACTTTAAAAGAACCTTCTGTAATTTCTGCAATACTCGGATCTTGACCTAGTGGGTCTGTCGCAGTGAACTCGAAAGTAGCTTCAATAATTCCTGTAAAAACATTGAATCGTGTAATATTTATGGTTCCGGGGTTAGAAGTTAAATTTTCTCCAACAGTTGCTGGATTAAACAAACCAATCAATTTCGTTCCATCTGAAAGTGATTCCATGGCAAAGGTTCCAATTCCAAGATCTTCTGGTATATCAATTCTAATAATCTCTCCAAGTTCGTTAACGGCTACTATTTTTACTACAGATACACCTGCCACTGTGTTTAGAGATGTGGTTACTGATTCAGTATCAAAATTAACACCATCGACTTTGGCAAAAAATTCATCAGTGATTGGGGTACCCCCACCACCTTGGTCTTCGGTAGTGTATGGTATTTTGTTAAAAATACCATTCGTTATTTCCTTAGTCTCAAGAGTAGGCTGACCATTACTGTCCAAAACTGGATTGCCGTCAACATCTAGAACAACTCGAACTCCCGTAAAATTAAACGTTCCGGAAACTTTAGCGTTTTGAGTGTCAAATTCTGTAATATTTAATTGCCCAAAAACTCCAAAAGTTCCATCTGAAACGAAAGGATTTTCTGAAATTGTTTGTAAGTAAACACCGCTATTTTGAGTTCCTAAGCCAGCTGTGATATTAAAAGTTCCTAAACCAGGATTTTCTATTGTTAAAACGATACTTTCACCTGTATCGAGAACAGTTCCAGTTATCGTGAGTAAATCAGTATTACTAAGAACACCTGCAGCTAAACCTGTGGAAAAATCACCAATGCCTACAGTCGCTCTGAACTCTCCTTCTTCGATATTTAGAACTCCATCATCTTGAGGAAAATCACCCTCTAACGGCTCATTTACACATGAGAAATGAATAAAGATTAATAAAAGAGAAATTGTCCTATTCGCGTATTTTAAGATTTTCATTCTTAGCAATTTGTTTTTGTACTAACAACAAACTTAAATAAAAATTGTGAAGAATGTACTATTTATTTGGAACTCTAGCCAATAAAATTGCTCCTGTAATAAAAAACAGCATCAAAAATACAATTGAATTTCGCATACTTCCAGTAAATTGATCAATAAAACCATAAATTAACATTCCAATGACAATCCCTATTTTTTCAGAAACATCATAAAAACTAAAATAAGAGGCTGTATCTTTAGTGTTGGGCAAAAATTTTGAATAGGTCGATCTGGACAATGCCTGAATACCACCCATTACCATTCCTACAAATCCAGCAGTAATATAAAATTGTAATGGTGTCGTCATAAAAAAAGCAGCTACACAAATTACTGCCCAAATTCCATTTATTACAATTAAAGTAGGTAAGTTACCAAATTTACTTGAAGCTTTAGAGGTTAATTGTGCTCCTATTATAGCCACCAATTGAATAATTAGTATGCTAGATATTAAGCCTATAGTTTTTTGATTATCGTTACCCCAATTAATTTCTTGTTCTCCAAAATAAGTAGCTACAAGCATTACGGTTTGAACCGCCATACTGTAAACAAAAAATGCGTATAAATATCTCTTTAGTACTCTATTTCCTGAAAGAGAACGATAAACACTTTTTAATTCCCTGTAACCATCAAAAAGTATGTGCCAAGTAACTTTATTATTAGTTATATTTCCTTTTGGCAAATAATAAAATGTATACTGACTAAAAAGTAACCACCAGATACCAACAGATATAAATGAAATTTGCATTGCTTTCATTTTTGACGCTCCATCATCTCCCAATCCAAAATTTTCAGGAAACATAATCATTGCTAGGTTGAATAATAACAATAGTACACTTCCTATATAGCCTAATGAAAATCCTTTAGCACTCAATTTATCTTGTTGCTCTGGATAAGCTACGTCTGGCAGGTATGAATTGTAAAAAATCCAACTACACCAAAAACCTATTAGGGCTAAAAAATAAAATAATAAACTTGTTAAAATATTTTCTAAATTAAAAAAGTAAAGCCCCATGCAGGAAAACGCACCTAAATAACAGAAAAATTTCATAAACACTTTCTTGTTACCGACAAAATCGGCAATCCCGGAAAGTATCGGAATTAGTAAAGAAATAAAAATAAATGCAATTGCGGTGGTATAGGTTATAAGCGGAGTACTTCTAATAGTTCCTCCAAAAATAGTTATGTATTCAATACCAGCAGAGCTAAATAAAGCTTGATAATATAGTGGAAATACTGATGAAGCTATAACTAAACTATAAACAGAGTTTGCCCAATCATAGAAGGCCCAAGCATTTAATAACTTTTTACTACCTTTTTTTAGTGTTTGCATCTTATTTTAATGGGATTACATTGTGAAATGTAGGTTTTAACAAAAATAAACATTCTTTTGTTAATGTTTTAAACTATTTTTTTTATTAAAATTTAAGTTCTAATTATCATCCACAATCTAAATATCATTTGATATTTATTTATTAGAAAAAAAGGATGAAAAATATTTTTATTTAACTAAATTTATTTTTCGTTTTCTATTTGGAACAGATTTTGATTATATTAAAAAAAATTATACCATGAAAAAATTATTTACACCTCTAGCAGTTTTTTTAACTATTTTCATCACATCATGTACTGGCCCGGCAGGACCTCCTGGATACGATAACCTAGGGAAGGTTTTTGAAACTACCATCAATTTTAATCAAGGCAATGGTTACGCTAGACTTATTACATTCCCCTCTGATATAGTGGTTTATGAATCGGATGTTGTTATGGTTTATATGCTTGAAGAAGTCGTAGACGGTGATATTGATGTTTGGAGTCAACTTCCACAAACATATTTTTTAAATCAAGGAACCTTACTTTACACATTTGATCATACTTTTTTAGATGTCAATATTTTTTTAGATGCTAATTTTAACCTAAACACACTAGAATCTAATTATACAGACAATCAAGTTTTTAGAATTGTTATTCTTCCAGCTGAGTATGGCAATAGTAATCTAAGTATGAATGAATTAATGAATAATTTAAATATTGAGGATTCTGATATTTATTCTTTATACAATTAACCTTTAAAAATTTTAGTTTAGATGTTTCAGGTCACCTAAAATTTTATAATGGTATACACTAATTTTAATTCTAGAAAATTAAGGTTCATAAAGCAAAAAAATGAAAAAAATAATTATTCTATTAGTGGCTATTTTAGTAGTAAGTTGCCAAAGTAAAGCACAATCTAAAAAAGAAAAGAAGACTTTTAAAATAACTAAATCGGAAGCCGAATGGAAAAACTCGCTAAGTAAAGATGAGTTTTATGTTTTACGTAAAAAAGGTACGGAACCCCGATATTCAAGTAAGTTTAATTATAATGATCAAGAAGGAGTTTATTCTTGTTCTGCATGCGGTACAGCCCTTTTTAAAAGCGATTATCAATATGATAGCGGATCAGGTTGGCCAAGTTTTGATCGTGAAATTAAAGGAAATGTAGCTTATTCTACAGATAATGATCTGGGATACACAAGAGTCGAAGAACATTGTGCAAATTGCGGTGGACATTTAGGACATGTTTTTAACGATGGGCCTGCTAAAACAACTGGAAAAAGGCATTGTATAAACGGAATCTCCTTAAAATTTACACCTACAAAAACATCGGATGAAAAGTAATATATTCCCAGAACAAGCGTCAGATAAATACTGGAAAGAAAATCTATCTGAGGAGTCCTATCGTATTCTTAGAGAAAAAGGTACAGAACCTCCCTTCTCGGGCAAGTATAATCTTCATTTTGAAAATGGCTCCTATCTATGTAAAGCATGTGAAAATCCTCTTTTTAAAAGTGGTCAAAAGTTTGACAGTGGTTGTGGCTGGCCCTCTTTCGATGACGCAATTAAAGGAAGCGTCAAAAACATATTGGACAAAAGTCATGGAATGATCCGAACAGAAATCGTTTGTAATAATTGTGGTGGTCATCTAGGACATGTTTTTAACGATGGCCCGACTGAAACGGGTCAACGCTATTGCGTTAATTCCTTATCTGTAGATTTCAAGAAAGAGTAGTTTTTTATAAGCTACCAATTCACAAAAATTTTTATTATCAATTTATTTTTTTTATTATTTCGTTACACATACATTTTGTAATTTTGTAACTTAAAATTTAGAACAAAATGAGCAAATACGATATTATAGTTTTAGGGAGTGGCCCAGGAGGTTATGTTACTGCCATAAGAGCTTCTCAACTAGGATTTAAAACCGCTGTTATAGAAAAAGAAAATTTAGGAGGTGTATGTCTTAATTGGGGATGTATCCCAACAAAAGCCCTACTTAAAAGCGCTCAAGTTTTTGATTACCTAAAACATGCTGAAGATTATGGATTGAGTCTTGATAATCCTGACAAAGATTTCACAAAAGTAGTAGCGCGTAGTCGTGGAATAGCAGACGGAATGAGTAAAGGCGTTCAATTTTTAATGAAAAAAAATAAAATTGATGTAATTGATGGCTACGGAAAACTAAAACCAGGAAAAAAAGTGGATGTGGACGGAACTGAATATAGTGCTGATCATATTATCGTTGCAACGGGTGCAAAATCAAGACAATTACCAAATTTACCGCAAGATGGCGAAAAAGTTATTGGCTATAGAGAAGCAATGACTTTAAAAAAACAACCGAAAAGTATGATTGTTGTTGGAAGCGGAGCTATTGGAGTTGAATTTGCCCATTTTTATAATGCCATGGGAACGGATGTAACAATTGTTGAATACTTGCCGAACCTAGTACCTTTGGAGGATGAAGAAGTTTCCAAGCAGTTTGGAAGATCTTTCAAAAAAGCAGGGATCAAAGTCATGACCAATGCTTCGGTTGAGAGTGTAGACATTACCGGTAAAAAAATAAAAGCTACTGTAAAAACAAAAAAAGGAGAAGAGGTCCTTGAAGCAGATATTGTTCTTTCTGCGGTAGGTATTAAATCCAATATAGAAAATATTGGGTTGGAAGAAGTAGGAATCATGGTAGATCGAGACAAAATAATCGTCAACGATTGGTACCAAACAAATATACCCGGTTATTATGCCATAGGTGATGTAGTTCCTGGACCAGCATTAGCTCACGTTGCTTCAGCTGAAGGGATTACTTGTGTTGAAAAAATAAAAGGAATGCATGTTGAAGCTATAGATTATGGTAACATTCCTGGTTGTACCTACGCAACTCCAGAAATCGCTTCTGTAGGATACACCGAAAAGCAAGCATTAGAAGAAGGATATGATATTAAAGTAGGTAAATTTCCATTTTCAGCCTCCGGAAAAGCAAGTGCCGCTGGCACCAAAGACGGCTTTGTTAAAGTAATCTTTGATGCCAAATATGGGGAATGGTTAGGATGTCATATGATTGGGGCTGGAGTCACCGATATGATAGCTGAAGCAGTGTTAGGTAGAAAACTAGAAACTACAGGTCACGAAGTATTAAAGACTATACACCCACACCCGACCATGAGTGAGGCGGTAATGGAAGCCGTTGCAGATGCCTATGACGAAGTCATACATCTTTAAAGATTTATTTAATAAGTATAGAAAACACTCTATGAAAATAGGGTGTTTTTTTTTACAGAAAACTTTTTAATGCCAATTCATAACTTTTCAAACCAAAGCCCAAAACAATTCCTTTTGCATTTGGGGAAATGTAGGAATGATGTCTAAATTCTTCTCGAGAAAAAGTATTGGATATATGTACCTCCACTACTGGGACAGTAATTCCCTTTACTGCATCTCCAATTCCCACTGAAGTATGCGTATAAGCAGCTGCATTTAAAATAATTCCATCAACTTTAAAACCAACCTCCTGAAGTTTATCAATGAGCTCTCCTTCTATATTTGATTGAAAGTAAGATAAATTAAGTGCTGGATATTTTTTCTCCAAACCAATAAAATAATCCTCAAAGGTTTGATCCCCGTAAATAAGTGGCTCTCGTTTACCCAATAAATTTAAATTGGGACCATTGATGATAATAAAGTTTTTCATGAGGTAAAAATACAAAAGTTATGATATTAAAAGTATCAAATAAAAATTTCGGTTAAAAAAAAAGGAGCCCAAAGGCTCCTTTTAAAATTATTTTTTATTTAGATTATAATCTAAATCCTACTCTCATCATTCCAGTTACTCCTCCATCTAATCCCCATGAAGTATCATCCTGTGATGCTACACCTAAACCGTATCCAAGCTCTAAACCAACATATACTTTAGGGATGATGTAATAATCAGCACCTAAAAATACACCAACACCTACTGTAACAGATCCGTCTAAATCTTCACCAGCTTCGTCAGTACCACCCATATCTTCATAACCTAAGCTACCACCGTAACCCCAGTATGTTGATAAACGTTCTGCTCCTGAAAGATGGTTCTCTATACCATAACCTAAAGCAACGCCATAAGTCATATCAGATCCTTCTTCACCAGTATCTGCTACATTCAAAGAAGCAGTCCAACGAACAGCTTTTGTGTCAGATTTGAATTGTCTCATCATAACATTAGCTCTTGTCAGTAAACATAGTTGTACCATCTAAATTTGGCATAAAATTAAATTCAAAAGCAGTCTCACCTTCACCAGGCTTGTTAAAAGTTCCTGCATTTGTTGTAATCTGTGCTGAAGCAAAACTAAAGCTTACTAAAGCAATAAAAAGTAAAAAATTTTTCATAATATTTATAATTTTGATTATTATTCTTCAAATTTAAATAAAGAAAAATACTATTCTACTAAGTGTCAAATAGGTTATTAACAATTAATTGTTAATAACTATTATTTACAAATATATTGTAAAGCACTGTTTATTAATACTATACAATAGAATGAAGGGTGATAACTGTTAAATTAATTGTAGCTATCTTTAATTATGAACAATTATCAATAGGTGCAAAATCATTAAATTTCAAATAAATTGGGAAAATATTAAGATAAAATTAAAGAATTGACCAGCCTACAGACAAGCTAAAAACATTATTTTTTAAACCGGATACATCTGGGAAAATTTCCGTTAAACCAAAGTTATAACGCCCATCAATTCTAAATCCTAAAGGTAAGTCTAAACCGAGTCCTACAACACCTGCAATATCCATTGATTCCGTTTTTAAATCATCATCATTTATTAAAAAACCAAATTGAGGACCAACTTGAATATTTAATTTTTTAACCAGATAGTATTTTAGTACTAAGGGAACATTTATGTAGTCTAAATCAACTTTTCCTATATCAAGAAGTTCAGCGCCTTGCTGAGAATAAAGGACATCTCCTTGTAATGCAATCTTATCATTAAATTTTATGGTGGCAAACGCCCCAAAGTTTAAACCCGTTCTAGTCTCAACATCATCTGTTAACGTGTGGCAAAATTTGCCCCAACCTTGATCCCTAAATCTACTCCTTGCGAAAGGGATTTAGCAGTAAATAATACCATAAGCGATAAAAAAATGATTTTTTTCATAATTGTGTTAATTTTTAAGTTTTTCAAATATAATTAATTCAGTCGTTTGTCTAATAAAAATTTATACATTATGTTTAATAGTTGTAATTAATTATTTTCTGCAAATGAACTGGTTGGATGCTTTAAAATATTATCAGGATTATTTAAAAATAGAAAGAGGATTGTCAGAAAATTCAATTTCAAACTATTCTTTCGATATTAAAAAGTTAGTAAAATGGCTTGATGATTCCTCAATTAAAGATTCACCAGTAATCATAAATAGAGAAATCATCCAAGAATTTATTTATCACATTGCGAAAGAGGTGAATCCCCGTTCGCAAAGTAGAATAATTTCTGGCTTAAAAGGTTTTTTTAACTATTTAGTTTTTGAAGAATATCGAACAACAAATCCCGTAGATCATATTGAAAGTCCCAAAACCGGAAGAAAGTTACCAGATACGCTATCTGTGAAAGAAATAGATCAATTAATCGCTACCATTGACTTGAGCAAACCACAAGGGGAAAGAAATAGAGCTATCATTGAATCATTATATGGTTGTGGTTTGCGTGTTTCAGAATTAATAAATCTTAAACTATCCGATTTATTTTTTGATGAAGGTTTTATTAAAGTTACAGGAAAAGGAAACAAACAACGGTTTATTCCAATAGGGAATGTAACGGTCAAATACATTAGTATTTACAAAAACGAAATCAGAGCAATCCAAAATATAGAACCCTCAGCAAAAGATACTTTATTCTTAAACAGAAGAGGGAATAATTTAACGAGAGCTATGATATTTCAAATTGTGAAGGATTTGACAATCAAAGCTGGAATACGAAAAAAAATCAGCCCACATACTTTCAGACATTCATTTGCTACCCATCTCCTAGAGAACGGTGCAGATTTAAGAGCAATTCAACAAATGTTAGGTCATGAAAGTATAACTACTACTGAAATTTACACTCACATCGATAAAAGTCATTTAACTCAAGTAATTAATAATTTCCATCCAAGAAGATAATTACTTTGCAATATTCACTGCTCTTGTTTCCCTTATAACAGTTACCTTTACTTGACCCGGATAAGTCATTTCTGTTTGGATTTTTTGAGAAATATTAAAAGACAATTCTGATGCTTTTTCATCACTTACCTTTTCGCTTTCTACCATAACTCGAAGTTCACGACCGGCTTGAATGGCATATGCCTTGTTGACTCCTTTAAATCCAAATGCCACTTCCTCTAAATCTTTTAAACGTTGAATATAAGAGTCTAATACTTGTCGTCTTGCTCCGGGTCTTGCTCCACTAATTGCATCACAAACTTGAATTATTGGTGACAACAAACTGTTCATTTCGATTTCATCATGGTGGGCTCCAATCGCATTACAAACGTCTGGCTTTTCACCGTGCCTTTCTGCTAACTGCATTCCTAATAAAGCATGAGGTAGTTCTGTTTCTGTTTCTGGGACTTTTCCTATATCATGTAATAAACCGGCTCTTTTGGCTAATTTAGGATTCAAACCAAGTTCAGAGGCCATCACTCCACAAAGTTTTGCAACCTCACGAGAGTGTTGTAATAGATTTTGACCATAGGAGGAACGAAATTTCATTCTTCCTACAGCTTTAATTAATTCTGGGTGAAGCCCATGAATTCCAAGATCTATTACGGTTCTTTTTCCTACTTCTTTGATCTCTTCTTCTATTTGATTTTTAGTCTTTTTAACTATTTCCTCAATTCTGGCAGGGTGAATACGCCCATCAGTCACTAATTTGTGTAATGACAAACGAGCTATTTCTCTTCTAACAGAATCAAAGCAAGACAATATGATAGCATCTGGAGTGTCATCAACAATTATTTCTACTCCAGTCGCAGCCTCTATAGCGCGAATATTTCTACCTTCTCGTCCAATAATCCGGCCTTTTACATCATCACTTTCTAAATTAAAAACGGAAACACAGTTTTCTACTGCCTCTTCAGTCCCTATTCGCTGGATAGTATTAATGACAACTTTCTTTGCCTCTTGCTGGGCTGTTAATTTAGCTTCTTCAAGTGAGTTTTGGATATATGCCATGGCATCTGTTTTAGCCTCATCTTTTATACTCTCCATTAATTGAGCCTTTGCGTCATCCGCTGAAAGACTTGAAATGACTTCAAGTTGTTCTACTTGTCTGCGATGCATTTTATCTATTTCTGCTTGTCGTTTATCAAGGAAAGTTAGTCTTTCATTGTACTCATTTTTCTTGGATTCTAGACTTGAATTTAAATTTTTAGTTTTTGCTAATTCACTGGTCACTTTGGATTCTTTTTCTCTCGTTCTTTTCTCAGCTTCAGATATTTTTTTATCTCTATTTAAAATGACCCTTTCATGCTCAGCCTTTAATTCTAAAAACTTTTCTTTTGCCTGTAACATTTTGTCCTTTTTAAGTGATTCTGCATCTTTACCTGCCTGCTTAGCAATTGCAGTCGCCCTTTTTTTGGCAGACTTAATAATATGGGAAGCTTTATTTTTTTCAAGAATCTTTGCAATACCATAACCTACAATTATTGCTACAACTCCTATTATTACGGGTAATATTATATCATTCATATCTATATTCTTTTGAATTCAAGTACTCATATACTTGAGTTTTATTCATAAAAAAGCCTACATTAATAGCTGGTTTTGTATAAACTCCTTAAAACAAGTTTAGGGTTAATGAGTTGGTCAAGTATCCGCTCTCCCTTGGGACACGGCTCGCTTTTGCAACTACAACTCGCCCTTTTTAAAGAATTCGCGTTGAGTTTACCAAAAATAGTATTAATGTAGGCAGTAACCTTATTTTAAGAACGTTACGATTTAAAAATCGTGCAACATTTGATTTAATTTTTCAATTTGATCTTCAATATGTTGACTATCTTCTAATTTATCAATTTCTTTTTGAGCTACTTGAGTTGCAAATTGCAGTGCGCACATGGCCAATACATCTTGCTTGTCTCTTACAGCATAACTTTTTTCAAACCTTTTAATCATTTCATCTATCTTCTTTGTAGCTTTCCTTAAGGCTTCTTCTTGCTCAGGTGTAGTTGTTAATGGATACACTCTGTCTGCTATTGATAGTTTTATTTTTTGTTGGTTTGACATTTTTTTATTCAGAAAGTTGGGCGATGCATTTGTCAATTTCCCGAACTAATTCATTTATTTTGAGTTTTGTTTCTCGTTTATGTTTATTACTGCCAAGCATTGAATTTGCTATTCTTAACGTATTACATTCTTCTTTCCAGGAATCGATTTCTATGATGTTTTGATCTTGTTGAGATTTTAAAATTGTAATTTCATCTTCCAATTTAGTATTCAAACGCTTCAAATTTTCATATTCTTGAAGCAGTTTAACAACCCTACTCTCCAAAGAATCAACAATTCCTGATAGATTACTCATTAATAATTAATTCAATACTATTTCTACAAAGTTAACAATCGCTTGATGAAAAGCCAATTAAAAAGCAAATAATTTTGTAATATTGATGACTTGTCTGATAAATTGATTAACTCCCAACAATTATTTATAGCGTATCACTAATTTTACACTATGAAAAAGATTAAAGTTTTATTTTTTCTCTGCTGCGCTTCATTATTTGCTCAGGCAGAACTTCCAGAAAATTATTTTAGTAACCCTGTAAAAATTCCACTTGTTCTTTCTGGAAATTTTGGAGAATTAAGAAATAACCATTTCCATAGTGGATTGGATATAAAAACACAACAGCAATCAGGAATTCCTATTTACGCTCCGGCTGATGGTTTTGTCAACAGGATAAAAGTTTCTCATTTTGGTTATGGTAAAGCACTTTATTTAAAACACCCAACTGGATACCAAACTGTATATGCGCATTTGAAAAAATACAGTGATACCATTCAAAAATTTGTCAAAAATGCTCAATACAAAAAAGAATCTTATGAGATTGAAATATTCCCTGAAGCAAATCTACTAAAAGTAAAAAAAGGAGATTTAATCGGATATACTGGAAACAGCGGTAGTAGTGAAGGACCTCATTTACATTTTGAAATAAGGGATAAAAATTCTCGCCCAATGAATCCACTCCTTTTTGGAATTACTATCCCAGATAGCAGAAATCCGATTGTAACAAATTTATATGCATATCCTTTAGATAAAAATTCTCAAATTAATCAATCTAAAAATCCTGTTAAAATCAGGCTCATTTTACAAAAAGATGGATCCTATAAAGCTGAAAACATAACTGCATTTGGAAAGATTGGATTTGGTATTTCTGCCTTTGACCAACAAAATGGAGCTTCAAATAAAAATGGTGTTTACGAAGTAGATACTTTTTATAATGGTAAGCAAAATTTTAAAGTTGTCTTTGAAAAATTTTCATTTGCTGAGACTGGTTATATAAATCGATATATTGATTACAACTATTTTAAAAACAATAAGATTCGCATTCAAAAACTTTTTAGAGAATCAAATAACCCTCTAAGCATTATAAAAAATGAAACAGGCAATGGAATCCTAGATATTCAAGATCAATTAAATTCAAACTATTTGATAAAAGTCACAGATTTTGATAATAATACTGTTTCTATTTCAATCCCTATAATCGGGGAACAACTTGAAACATTAACACCAGCAATAGTAAATAAAACAGAAGATTTTATATATGCGCAAGAAGGATCTTCGATAACAAAGGGTAAATTTAATGTTTATATTCCAGCAAATAGTTTTTATGAAGATACCTATCTCGACATTGACGTAAAAAACGACACTCTAAAACTACACAAAGATGTTGTGCCACTTCATAAGAAAATCTCTATTACTACAGATATATCAAATTATAACAAAACAGATATTGATAAACTCTACATTGGCAGGCTCAATTACAAAAAGACCCCTTATTATGTCAAAACATCCAAAAAAGGAACTAGATTAACTGCAAAAACAAAAAAGTTAGGCACCTTCGTTTTAGCAGTCGACACAAAAAAACCAGAAATAAAACCTATAAATTTTTTAAACAAAAAATGGATTAGTAAGAATAAAACTTTAAAAATTAAAATTATCGATGATTTAAGTGGAATAAGCTCCTACAGAGCTACTATTAACGGAAAGTTTATTTTGATGGAATATGATTACAAAAAAGACGTTTTAACCTACGACTTCAATGACCAAATCATTTCTGAGGTGGAAAATAATTTGAAACTAATTGTCATTGATAATGTTGGAAATAATACTACATTTGAATCAACTTTTTTTAGAAAATAAACATAAACTCAAATTGAAAACATACACTTCGATCCTCATATTTATACTTACCATTTCTTTTTGCAGCCTCTCAGCTCAGAATGCTATTATAAAAGGAATCGTTCTCGATGAAAATAACATCCCAATAGCTGAGGTAAATGTTACTGTTGGAAATGAAGGCACACAAACAAATTTTGACGGGTTTTACTCTCTTGAAGTGCCACCAAAAAAGGAATTAACTCTAGTATTTTCCCATGTAACTTTTAAAAATATTCAAATCTCTGTTCCAGCTTTGAGCGCAAATTCAGACTTTGAAATTAATCCAGTAATGAGTTTAGCTATAGAACAGATTGGAGAGGTTGTAATATCAAGAAATAAAAGAAAAAGAATTGAAGGAATTACCACTATAAGTCCTGAAGCTGTTCGAAAAATACCCGGAGCAAATGCAGGAGTGGAAAATTTAATTAAATCCTTGCCAGGTGTAAATAGCAATAATGAATTAAGTACACAATATGCAGTAAGAGGTGGTAATTACGACGAAAACCTGGTCTATGTTAACGAAATCGAGGTTTATAGACCCTTTCTAATCCGAAGTGGTCAGCAAGAAGGTTTTAGTTTTGTAAATACCGACTTAACCTCTAAAGTTGATTTTTCAGCTGGAGGTTTTCAAGCAAAATACGGTGATAAGCTTTCTTCTGTTTTGGATATCACATATCGAAAGCCAGTTGCGTTTGAAGCCACTGCAGATTTAAGTTTATTAGGTGCTAATATTTCTTCGGGAGGAGTTTCCAAAAACGGTAGATTCAACGGTATTGTCGGAGCTCGTTACAGAAACAACAGCTTGTTTGTAAACTCAACAGAAACTGAATCAAACTATAAACCAGTATTTGCAGATGCACAAGCTTATTTAAGCTATAAAATTACCAATAAATTTGAATTAAATTTTCTAGGAAATATATCTATTAACGATTATCAATTTGAACCACTAACCAGACAAACTAACTTTGGAACCATCACCGACCCCGTAGCGCTACTAGTTTTTTATGAAGGACAAGAAGTAGATCAATACCAAACTTATTTTGGAGCTCTAAAGGGGACTTATGTAGTATCTGATGATTATACTGCAAAACTAATTGGTTCTATTTATCATTCAAAAGAACAAGAGCATTATGATATTTTTGCTGAATACAGATTGGGAGAAGTGAATACTGATATCGGCGGAGAAGATCTCGGTGAAGTTGAATTTACAGAAGGTATTGGTTCTCAGCTAACCCATGCAAGGAATGATCTAGATGCACTATTTGTAAATTTGGAACACAAAGGTATTTTATCGATTGATGATAGTAAAGTTGATTACGGAATAAAATACACCCATGAAGATATTCGAGATCGAATCCAAGAATATGAAGTCATTGATTCAGCTGGATTCTCCATTCGTCCGCCAATTGGAGACCTTGGAAATAACGAACCTTATGATCCCTTCATCTCTCCTATTGTTCCATATACCTCTGTTAGAGCAACTAATGATGTTCAAATTGATCGCATCTCTGGTTTTATTCAATGGAGTAAAAGAGCCAGCCTTGGAAACAATGATCTTTGGCTTAATGCTGGAGTTAGAGCACACCACTGGACCGTCGGTGGAAAAGGGTTGAAGAACAACTCCCAAACTGTTTTTAGTCCAAGAATTCAGGCCTCCTTAAAACCTGATTGGGAAGCTGATGTGCTTTTTAGAGTATCAGGCGGCTTCTACCATCAACCCCCTTTATATAGGGAATTAAGGGATTCGTTAGGCGCTGTAAATCCTGAAGTAAAAGCGCAACAATCAATTCATTTAGTAGTAGGGAATGATTATAGTTTTGACTTATGGGGTAGACCTTTTTCTTTAAATACTGAACTGTACTATAAGTCACTAACGGATGTAAATCCTTACACACTAGAAAATGTAAGAATACGCTATCGAGCCAGAAATAATGCAGTTGCCTTTGCCTATGGAGCTGATGTGAGACTGGCTGGTGAATTTGTACCTGGAACTGAAAGTTGGGTAAGTATTGGGTATTTAAAAACAAAGGAGAATATTGATGATAGAGGTTATATTTTTAGGCCCTCTGATCAACGATTAAAATTTTCAGTTTTATTTCAAGATTACATAAAAGTAATACCCGACTTAAAACTCTACTTAAACCTAACTTACAATACTGGTTTGCCAGGTGGGTCGCCTAGTTATGCAGATCCATATAATTATCAAACAAGATTACCAGATTATAAGAGAGCTGACGTTGGATTTTCATACATATTAATAAACGATAATAAATTAAAAAAATCAGGAGCTCTAAAAGCTTTTAGAGAGCTGACCGTTGGTCTTGAAATATTTAATATTTTTGATGTTCAAAACTCAATTACTAATACATTCGTAAGAGACGTTTATACAAAAGTGCAATATGCAATTCCCAATTATTTAACACCTCGTGTGTTTAATATCAGAACGACGATGAAATTTTAGATATTAAGAGTTCATTAATTCTTTTAGAGTTTCTATTACAAAATCAACTTCTTCCGTAGTATTGAAGGTTGAGAAAGAAAAACGTAAAGATGGTTTTAACATATCTTCTTTTGATAGAATTTCTGACAAAACGTGGGATCCACTTACGCTTCCACTCTGACAAGCAGAACCTTTAGAACATGCAATTCCTTTTAAATCAAGTTGGAATAATAACAATGATGCTTTTTCTGGCGGAATAGGTAATAAAACGTTTAGTAATGTGTACGTACTTAAATCATCATCTCCACAACAACCATTTAGTTTAGCATCTGGAATTTCCCTCAATAAAGTATCCTTAAAATAATTTTTTATCGATTTTACGTAGTTTGTTTCTTCTGTAAGATGTTGGTATGATAATTTCAAAGCTTCATTAAGGCCAGCTACTGCATAAACAGCCTCCGTACCTGCTCTTAAACCTCGCTCTTGTTCTCCTCCCTTAATGGACGCTTTTAAGCCTGAATTTTTTCTGACAAATGCAAATCCAACCCCTTTAGGGCCATGAAACTTATGGGCTGCAACAGCTGCAAAATCAATAGGTATTTTTGAAAAATCTAAATTATAGTGACCTACAGATTGAACGGTATCACTATGAAACAAAGCATTATAATCCTTACAAATAGTTGCTACTTTATTGATGTTTAAAATATTCCCAATTTCGTTATTCACGTGCATTAAACTAACTAAAGTTTTTGATGGAGATATTTTTAGAAGATTTTCTAAATGATCATAAATGATCATACCATTTTGATCTAATTGAACATAATCTACTTGAATATTAAGCTCACTACTTAAGTCCTGTATCGTGTGTAAAACAGCATGATGTTCAATTTTACTAGTGATTATTCGCTCAACTTTTAAATCTCTTACACAACTATTTATTATTAAATTATCTGCTTCTGTTCCTCCTGAAGTAAAGATTATTTCTGCTGCAGTCACTTTAAAATGAGCAGCAATTTCTTTTCTGCAATTTTCAAGAATAGATTTAGAAGATCTTCCAACAGAGTGAGTTGAGGAAGGGTTACCGAATTCGGTACTTAATATTTCTGCTACCTTGTCAACAACCTCTTTTCTGACTTGGGTTGTCGCAGCGTTATCAAAATAGATTTTTCTCATAATGGCCAAAAATACAATTTATTATAGTTTCATAATAAAGAAATATTGTTTCTTTGTATAAAGATTTCTTTATGCGTAAATTTTTTTTTATTCCAATAATAATAAGCCTATTAGCATCTTGTGATGATGGTGATGTCATCGTAACTGATTTTAACTTTGTCAGTAATAATTTAAAAACTTGTGGCGGAATTGGTTCTTATACATTTTATAATATAAATAACTCATTTGCTGCAGAAAGTATATCTCTAGTTTTAGAAACGAATGATATTCTGTTTATTGAAAATGGAATCAAAGAGTATATACTAAATGGCACTTCATATCTGGTTAATTACAGAAAATATGACGATGATATCGATGACGATTACTTTTGTAGCAGTATCCCGCCAATTACACCAAATGTAACTAATGAATATTATGGAGAATCTGGTTTAGTTCAGCTCACAACAATTGTAATAAAAGACGATAACGATGGAATTACAGAGGATATAACAAGTGACTTAGATTCTGATAATGATGGTCTGTTGGATTATTATGATGATGATGATGATGGAGATAATGTTCCTACTATTAACGAACTAGGGCCCGATTTTTTAGAAGGAATTTCTGAATTCCCTTTAGACACAGACGGTGATTTAATTCCTGATTATTTAGATGTGGATGATGATAACGACTCTGTTTTAACAAGGTATGAAGATGCTAACGGAGATTTAGATCCAACAAATGATTTTACAGTCTCGAATATCCCTGATTATTTAAATGAAAACATCACTAATAACAATACCATTGATCAATATAAAATTCATACCTACCAACTAACAAGCGATATTGAATTAATAATCAACAATCTTATTCTTGTTAACGGAACAGAACAAATAACCAAAGAAACTATGGTACTTGGGAACCAGAATAATATAATTAACGGAACCGTTTCGCTCACTCCCGAATTTTAAAAAGCTACTGTTTACTCTGGAAAATATAAACCTCTGTAGCGCCTAGTCCGTATTTTTGGTAATCAGCATCATAAAACTTGAGGCGCCCTTCGTATTCCTTGAGAACCCTAATTAATTCGTACTTTAAAACTCCCTCACCAACACCGTGAATAAATACAATTTTTTGTATTTTTTTTGTTATTGCAAAAGCTATTTTTCTTCTGGCAGTTTCTAGTTGAAAATTTAACATTTCAAAATTATCCATATTTCTAGTGTTTGAAATCAGTTGATGGATATGCAAATCTACTTCCATCATAGGAGATGTTCTTTCTTTTGATTTTACTTTTGAAGAAAATTTATGTTTTTTCTGTTCTTTTTCAGAAATAATCTCTGAAATATTTTCAATAGAATTTGCCAAGTCAGATAATTCTCCCGATTGGAAGACTAATTCATTTTTCAAATATTGTTGTTGAAAACCGTCCAAATCAATTATAGTAATTTTATTTCCTACAATAGAAACTATTTTTCCGGAAACGTCTTCATCCAAAACAGAAACATAATCACCAAGTTTCATCTATTAGAAATCAAATTCGTTGATGGTCTTTTTAATTATTGAAACACAATCCATAAGCTGCTCCTCAGTCATTACTAAAGGTGGCGCAAATCGAATAATGTTACCATGTGTTGGTTTCGCTAGCAAACCATTATCTCTAAGCTTCAGACAAAGATTCCAAGCTGTTTTACTGTCTTCGGTGTCATTTATAAGAATCGCGTTTAATAACCCTTTACCTCTTACCCCAGAGACTAATTCGGTAGTTTCAATAAATTTTGAAATTTCACTTCTAAATAGCTGACCCAACCTATCCGCATTTTCAGCTAACTTTTCCTCTTTTACTACATCAAGTGAGGCAATAGCAACAGCACATGCCAGAGGGTTACCTCCAAAAGTAGAACCATGTTGACCAGGCTTTATAACGTCCATTATTTCATTAGTTGTTAAAACTGCTGAAACAGGATACACTCCGCCGCTTATTGCTTTTCCTAAAATTAATATATCTGGCTTTACATCTGGTATTTCACTACAGCTTTTATCAGAACAATTACAATTGCCACAAGTGGCTAACAATCGTCCTGTTCTGGCGATTCCCGTTTGCACTTCGTCAGCAATAAATAAAACATCATACTGTTCACATATTTTTTTTGCTTTCGACAGATATCCTTCAGAAGGAACATAAACTCCGGCTTCTCCTTGAATTGGCTCCACTAAAAACCCTGCAATATTTGAATTTGATTTTAACACCTTTTCTAATGCCTCTAGATTGTTGTATTCAATTTTTATAAAACCTGCGGTATAGGGTCCAAAATTTTTACGAGCATCTTCATCGTTTGAAAAAGAAATAATAGTTGTTGTTCTGCCATGAAAATTATTTTCACAAACGATAATTTCTGCTTTATTTTCTTCTATCCCTTTCTTTTCGTAAGCAAATTTTCTTGTAAGTTTTATTGCCGTTTCGACAGCCTCTGCTCCACTATTCATAGGTAGTGCCTTTTCAAATCCAAAATAATCGCAGATATATTTTTCATAAGTTCCTAAAATATCGTTATGAAATGCTCTTGAAGTCAATGTTAATTTATGGGCTTGTTTTGTTAAAGCCTTAATTATTTTAGGGTGACAGTGACCCTGGTTGACTGCAGAATAAGCGGAGAGAAAATCATAATATTTCTTTCCTTCTACATCCCAAACAAATACTCCTTCACCGCGTTCTAAAACAACAGGAAGTGGATGGTAATTATGAGCCCCGTACTCATTTTCTAAATTAATTGCTTTTTGTGATGAGATCTTTTCAACTACATCCATGATTAATAAATTTTAAAAATTAAAAAAATACAATTCCTACATTACCTTTATCCTTTCGTAGACTCGAAAATTCAGCATAGGAGAGAAATCACCCTTGTTTTGCAATTTACTAAATTTTAGAATATTCAAAAAATGATTTTTTCCTATTAACTAGTTAAAAAAATATAATTAGTTTTTCTGATTATGTTTTTATTGCTATTCTTATTTTTGTTCTCATGGTAAAAAATAGACGAAAAAAGATTTTTGAGGATTTAGAAATAGTAGATGCAGGAGCTAAAGGAAAATCTATTGCATTTGCACCAGATGGAAAAGTAGTATTTGTAAATAATGCGGTGCCGGGTGATGTATGTACTATTCAAACTACTAAAAAGAGAAAAAGTTATTACGAGGGATCTGCTATTTCATTTTCTAAATATTCAGTAAAGAGAGTGGATCCTAAATGTGAGTATTTTGGGACATGTGGTGGGTGTAAGTGGCAATTTATGGATTACAGCCATCAATTATACTATAAGCAAAAAGAAGTCGAGAATAATTTAATACGCATAGGTAAAATTGAATTACTAGAAATAGTCCCAATTTTAGGATCAAAAAAACAATATTTTTATCGTAATAAAATGGAGTTTTCTTTCAGTAATAGTAAATGGCTGACTCTAGATCAAATTAAAAGTGATGAAATAATTGAAAACCGAAATGCACTCGGGTTTCATATTCCAGGTATGTGGGATAAAATATTAGATATTGATGCTTGTTTTTTACAAAGAGATCCTAGTAATGATATTAGAAATTTTGTAAAAAAGAAAGCTGAAGAATTAAATCTCACTTTTTTCAACAACCGTCGTAAAGAAGGTTTTTTGCGTACCCTAATGTTACGTACTTCTTCGACAGGAGATTTAATGGTTTTGCTTCAGTTTTTTTATGAAGATCAAACAAATCGAGAATTATTATTAAATGCTGTTAGTGTAAAATTTCCTGAAATCACTTCCTTGCAATATGTGATTAATTCAAAAGGTAATGATACTATCTATGATCAAGATGTAATTTGCTATCAAGGAAATGATCATATTTTTGAAGAAATGGAAGGATTACATTTTAAAATAAACGCTAAATCTTTTTACCAAACCAATTCGGAACAAGCATTCGAACTATATAAAATTACAAGAGAATTTGCTGGATTAACAGGTAATGAAATAGTTTTTGATCTTTACACTGGAACTGGAACCATTGCTCAATTTGTTTCAAAAAAAGCAAAAAAAGTTGTAGGAATCGAATCGGTTCCAGAGGCAATTGAAGCCGCCAAAGAAAATGCTCAATTAAATAATATTGAAAATACAGAGTTTTTTGTAGGTGATATGAAAAAAGTATTTAATGATGATTTTATTAATCAGCATGGAACGCCTGATGTCATAATAACCGATCCTCCCCGAGATGGCATGCATAAAGACGTAATCAAACAATTGCTTAAAATTTCGGCTCATAAAATTATTTATGTTAGCTGTAATAGTGCAACACAAGCTAGAGACCTTGCATTATTGGATGTTGATTACATCGTTAGTAAATCTCAAGCTGTAGATATGTTCCCTCAAACTTTTCATGTAGAAAATGTTGTACTTTTGGAAAAAAGAAGCATATAGAAATTAATGATATGATAAAAAAAATAGTTTTTTCAGCTTTATTTATTCTTTTTATCACAGGCTGTACAAAGGATGATATTTGTACGGAAGAAGCTCCCAAAACACCTTTCCTAATTATTAAATTTAAAAGTAAAGTAAATCCATTGCTACCTAAAGAAGTTTCAAATTTAACAGTTACTACTATCGTTAATGACGAAAATATTGATCTTTATAAATCAGAGACGAGAGATTCTATAGCAATTCCATTAAATACGCAATCAAACACTACCAATTATTTACTTATTAAAGGAAATACTTCGACTACAGATGGCAACACAGATGTGGTAACTTTTAATTATCAAAGAGATAATATCTATATCAATAGAGCTTGTGCTTTCAAAACCATATATAGAGATCTTCTAACACTATTAGAGGTAGAGGAAGATAATTGGATTAACGAGATAGAAATTAATAACTCATTAATAGAAAATGAACAAAATACTCACGTCACTATTTTTCATTAAGGTACTGTTGCTTTCATGCTATTGTGGATTTGCCCAAGAGATAGAAAGAACTATAAATGATACCATAACAAAAAATAATAAATATGGTTTACGTGTTGGTGCTGATTTAGCTAGGCCTGTAATTTCTTTATTTGATGAAAATTTTTCTGGTTTTGAATTTATGGTCGACTACAGGTTAACACATCGATTTTACATAGCGGTAGAGTATGGTTTTGACCAAGATAATCAAACAGAAAGTAACTTGATAGCTTCTACTAAAGGGAGTTATTTTAAGATTGGTGGTGATTTTAATGCCTATAATAATTGGGTTGGAATGAACAATGCTATTTATGTTGGTTTGAGATATGGATTTTCAACATTTGATCAAAATCTTGAAGAATATACTATTTATACAGGTGATTCAACATTTCCCGGAACCATGTTAATTGATCCAAGCACATATAAAGGATTGACCGCACATTGGGCAGAATTTATATTTGGTATTAAAACCGAAATATTAACCAATTTATTTTTATCCATCAATCTGCAACTTAAAAATAAATTTTCCGAGGATGTTCCTGAAAACTTTAACAACTTATACCTACCAGGTTTCAATAAAACTAATGACTACAGTGACTTCGGAGTTGGTTTTGGTTATGGAGTTTCTTACTTAATTCCTATTTATAAAAAATAAAAAACTAAAGGTTCTTTTTTGTTTTTTTACTTCCCTCGTACATATCATAACGAACTAATTTACTTTCTAATTTACCATTATAAAGCTTAATTCTTCTTGAAGGTCTTAATCCTACGTGTTTTAGGGCCTCCATATTGCTAGTAATCATCCATGCCTGTGTTCCAGGATATTTATGCTTAAGAGTAGTGCCAATAGAAGCATATAGTTTTTCTGCATCTACCTGAATTCTTTCGTCATAAGGAGGATTAAATACTACAAACAAAGAACGCTCTGTTTCTTTTTTACTTGTAAAAAAATCTTGATTTTTAATAGAAATAAATTCTTTAAGATTTGCACTTTCAATATTCTCGTTTGCTTTTTTTACAACATCAGCTTCGATATCAAACCCTTGTATGGTATAATGAAAATCGCGTATCTTTTTTAAAGCTGCATTTTCAATTAATTCATACAAATCCACATCAAAATCAAGCCAATTTTCAAAAGCAAATTCATCTCGATTCAAATTTGGCGGAATATTACAAGCAATCATAGCGGCCTCTGTTAAAATAGTTCCACTACCACACATAGGATCTAATAAATCACTTTGCCCATTCCAACCCGCTAACATAATTATACCAGCAGCTAAAACTTCATTTATAGGAGCCATCGTACTTGCAACCTTGTAACCACGTTTATGTAGTGATTGACCAGAGCTGTCCAGTGACAAGGTACAAATATTGCGATCTATATGAATGTTAATCCTTAGCGATGGATGATCTAAATCGACATCTGGTCTTCTTCCCTCTTTATCTCTAAAGCGGTCAACAATAGCGTCTTTGGTTTTTAAAGCAATATATTTTGAATGGGTGAATTTATCTGAAAAAACAGTAGCGTCAACAGCTAAACTTCCATCAACATTCATAAAGTTTTCCCAAGGAAATGCATACACTTTTTTGTAAATATCTTCTTCAGTAAATACATTGAATGTTGTTATTGGTTTTAAAATTTTAATAGCTGTTCTGCAACAAAGATTTGCTTTATACATAAATCCTGTATCGCCTTCAAAAGAAACATTTCTGGTGCCCGGCTCTACTTTGGAAGCACCTAACTTTCTGAGCTCGGTAGCTAGAATAGTTTCTAAACCAAACAAGGTCTTAGCAACCATCTTAAAGTTTTTTTCCATAGATATTTTATTCGTAACCGCAAAAATACAGTAATTTAGTAGCGTAAATTATAATTAATGCTAAAAGATATAGAAAATTGGTATGCCTCGTGGTTTGACACTCCTTTTTATCATATACTCTATAAAAGTAGAGATGATAAAGAAGCTGGTGTTTTCATGAAAACTCTAACGTCTTTTTTAAACTTAAGACCTCAAGCTGAAATCCTAGATTTAGCTTGTGGTAGAGGTCGTCATTCAATTTATTTAAACAAATTGGATTTTATAGTTACAGGAGTTGATTTATCATCAAAAAGTATTGCTTTTGCAAAAGTTTTTGAAACAGACACATTAACTTTCGAGGAGCACGATATGAGTAAGGTCTATCCTAAAAAATTTGATGCTGTATTTAATCTATTCACAAGTTTTGGGTATTTTGAAAATGAAGAAGATAACCTAAATACTATAAAATCTATTAAAAAAGAATTAAACGAACAAGGCGTCGGTGTTATAGATTTTTTAAATTTAGAGTATGTTCAGAAAAACCTTGTAGCGACAGAAACTAAAGTGATCGACGAAATTACATTCTACATTAAAAGAAGTATTAAAAATGGCTATATATATAAAGAAATCAATTTTACACATGAGGCTCAAGATTATGTTTTTACTGAAAAAGTAAAAGCTTTGAGTTTAAATGATTTTAAAAGTTATTTTGAAAAAGCAGGAATCAATCTTCTTTTTACTTTTGGTGATTATCAATTGAATGAATATCAACCTGAAAATTCTAGTCGTTTAATTTTAATTTTCAATTAATAAATGAATTATTTAATACTTTTTTTAGCTGTTTTAATAGGTTACTTTTTAGCGCTGATACTGAAGGTTAAAGAAGTAAAAAAGCTTTCAATCTACCTTGCTTTTAGTGGGGCTTTTCTTTTGGCTTTAACAATTTTTGAGTTATTACCTGATGTTTATGAAACACCCAATAAACTAATTGGTGTTTATATTATATCTGGTATTTTATTGCAAATTATCTTAGAATTTTTCTCTAAAGGTGCGGAACACGGACATGTACACCAACATAATGAATCTAAAACATTTCCCTGGTTATTATTTATAAGCTTAAGTATTCATGCATTACTGGAGGGTTTGCCGATTACTAAAGATAATAATTTACTTATTGGAATAATGATTCACAAAATTCCTATCGCCCTAATTCTATCGATTTTTTTTATTAATGCTAATTATAAAAAAACGACCGCCCTATCCTTCCTTTTGTTATTTGCAATTATGACACCCATTGGAAATTGGTTAGCAAATAATTTTGAATCTATCATCAACTATCATAAGGAAATTACAGCTATAGCGATAGGAGTATTTCTTCACGTATCGACAACTATCTTATTAGAGAGTTCAAAAAACCATCAATTTAACATCTCTAAAATGAGTGCAGTAATTATCGCTATTTTATTAGCATATTTAATATAATCAACATAATTATATTTAAAAGTGTTTTAAAAACCGTTTTATAAGAAAATGATTTTGATAATTTCTAGATAATATATAGCAGCTAGTTTTAAATAAAATACTTCAATTCGATTCAAAAACATCTAAACTACCATCATTATTCGTAACAAATTATTTTATTTAATCTAAATATATCAATTGTAACTTATTTAATAAAATTTTTAATAATTATAATCCTATTTGAAATTAATATGTAATTAATTAAAAAAATGGTCCACATTAACTATTTCGTTACAAATAGAAGAAAAGAGATTGTATTATTTTTTTGCTTTATAGGCAAAAAAAAACCCTCATCAAAAGATGAAGGTTTTAAAGAAGGCGGCGACCTACTCTTCCACAGTAGTAGTACCATCGGCGCAAACGGGCTTAACTTCTCTGTTCGGAAAGGTAAGAGGTGAGCCCCGTCGCTATAACCACCTTAGTTTTATGACATTCCAGAACTGATCTGTCTTTGTCACCCTATCTAGGATAGGAAAATATCTTAACATAAAGAAAAAAGAATTATTAGAATAGTAATATTTTTAAATAAGCTTATAAAAAGAGTTGTCCTCCCCATTTGCATGGGGAGAAACGATTTGTACATAAGCTATACGGGTTATTAGTATCACTCGGCTACAAACATTACTGCTCTTACACCTATGACCTATCAACGTGGTAGTCTCCCACGACCCTTTAAAGAAATCTCATCTTGTGGTGGGTTTCGCGCTTATATGCTTTCAGCGCTTATCCCTTCCCGACGTAGCTACCCAGCAATGCTCCTGGCGGAACAACTGGTACACCAGAGGTCAGTCCATTCCGGTCCTCTCGTACTAGGAACAGATCCACTCAAATTTCTAACGCCCACTGTAGATAGAGACCGAACTGTCTCACGACGTTCTGAACCCAGCTCGCGTGCCACTTTAATGGGCGAACAGCCCAACCCTTGGGACCTTCTCCAGCCCCAGGATGTGACGAGCCGACATCGAGGTGCCAAACCCCCCCGTCGATGTGAGCTCTTGGGGGAGATCAGCCTGTTATCCCCGGAGTACCTTTTATCCTTTGAGCGATGGCCCTTCCATGCGGAACCACCGGATCACTATGCTCTACTTTCGTACCTGATCGACTTGTAGGTCTCTCAGTCAAGCTCCCTTATGCCATTGCACTCTACACACGATTGCCAACCGTATTGAGGGAACCTTTAGAAGCCTCCGTTACTCTTTTGGAGGCGACCACCCCAGTCAAACTACCCACCAAGCACTGTCTCCCGTTAGGGATTAGGCTTCAGACAAGTAAAGGGTGGTATTTCAACAATGACTCACCAACGCCTGGCGACGCTGGATCGATGTCTCCCACCTATCCTACACATTACTTATCCAAAGTCAATACTAAGCTATAGTAAAGGTTCACGGGGTCTTTTCGTCCCACAGCGGGTAAACGGCATCTTCACCGTTACTACAATTTCACCGAGCTCATGGCTGAGACAGTATCCAGATCGTTGCACCATTCGTGCAGGTCGGAACTTACCCGACAAGGAATTTCGCTACCTTAGGACCGTTATAGTTACGGCCGCCGTTTACCGGGGCTTCAATTCAATGCTTCGCCGAAGCTAACATCTCCTCTTAACCTTCCGGCACCGGGCAGGTGTCAGGCCATATACATCATCTTTCGATTTAGCATAGCCCTGTGTTTTTGATAAACAGTCGCCTGGATCTTTTCACTGCGGCCCATCTAAAAGATGGGCGACCCTTCTCCCGAAGTTACGGGTCGATTTTGCCTAGTTCCTTAGCCATGAATCTCTCGAGCACCTTAGAATTCTCATCCCAACTACCTGTGTCGGTTTAGGGTACGGGCTGCTTCACTCGCTTTTCTTGGAAGTCGATTCGCTAGATTATCACCGCAGCCGTAGCCTTAGTGTACTATCGAGGTGTTACCACTCTCTTCAACGCACAATTCCGTCTGTGCGCACTAACTATTCGCCTCCGTCACTTTTAACGTGAGCAGGTACAGGAATATTAACCTGTTGTCCATCGACTACCCCTTTCGGGTTCGCCTTAGGTCCCGACTAACCCTCAGCTGATTAGCATAGCTGAGGAAACCTTAGTCTTTCGGTGTGCGGGTTTCTCGCCCGCATTATCGTTACTTATGCCTACATTTTCTTTTGTAGCTACTCCAGCAAACCTCGCAGTTCACCTTCAACGCCACTACAATGCTCCCCTACCACTAATAAATTAGTCCATAGCTTCGGTAGTATGTTTATGCCCGATTATTATCCATGCCGGATCGCTCGACTAGTGAGCTGTTACGCACTCTTTAAATGAATGGCTGCTTCCAAGCCAACATCCTAGCTGTCTGGGCAATCCAACCTCGTTTATTCAACTTAACATACATTTTGGGACCTTAGCTGATGGTCTGGGTTCTTTCCCTCTCGGACATGGACCTTAGCACCCATGCCCTCACTGCATACAAACATTTTATAGCATTCGGAGTTTGTCAGGAATTGGTAGGCGGTGAAGCCCCCGCATCCAATCAGTAGCTCTACCTCTATAAAACTATGTATACGCTGCACCTAAATGCATTTCGGGGAGTACGAGCTATTTCCGAGTTTGATTGGCCTTTCACCCCTACCCACAGGTCATCCGAACACTTTTCAACGTATATCGGTTCGGGCCTCCACTTTGGGTTAACAAAGCTTCACCCTGCCCATGGGTAGATCACACGGTTTCGCGTCTACTACTACTAACTATGGCGCCCTATTCAGACTCGCTTTCGCTACGGCTCCATTTCTTAAAAATTTAACCTTGCTAGTAACAGTAACTCGTAGGCTCATTATGCAAAAGGCACGCCGTCACCACGAATGGCTCCGACCGCTTGTAAGCGTATGGTTTCAGGATCTATTTCACTCCCTTATTCAGGGTTCTTTTCACCTTTCCCTCACGGTACTAGTTCACTATCGGTCTCTCAGGAGTATTTAGCCTTGGCGGATGGTCCCGCCAGATTCATACAGGGTTTCACGTGCCCCGCACTACTCAGGATACCACTATCAATAACACTCTTTACTTATACCGGGCTATCACCGTCTATGGCCCCTCTTTCCAAAGGGTTCTAATTCATTGTGCATCAAATGTCGTGGTCCTACAACCCCAGTATTGCCGTAACAACACTGGTTTGGGCTAATTCGAGTTCGCTCGCCGCTACTATCGAAATCACTATTGTTTTCTCTTCCTCCGGGTACTTAGATGTTTCAGTTCTCCGGGTTTACCCTCCTTGCGGAGTAACTAGTCTTCAACTAGCTGGGTTGCCCCATTCGGAAATTTGCGGATCAAAATGTATGTGCCATTCCCCGCAACTTATCGCAGCTTATCACGTCCTTCATCGTCTCTGAGAGCCTAGGCATTCCCCATACGCCCTTACTTTGCTTATTGTACTTTTTTGCTCTTTTAATGAGTTATTCAAAATGTGTTACTAGTTATTGCTAACTAATAACATTTATTATTACTTTTCTCGTATTTCTTTTTTCAATATGTCAATGAACGTTCTCAACCATTTGGCTGATAGTGGAGAATATCGGAGTCGAACCGATGACCTCCTGCGTGCAAGGCAGGCGCTCTAGCCAGCTGAGCTAATCCCCCATTTGTGAAATTCAGAATCTTTGTATTCAGAATTGTGAATGTTGAATCCTCTAACTTCTAGAATTTCCTTTCAATATGTTATGAACGTTTCTCTATAAATAAAATATTTATCCATAAAAAAAAGTAGTCTCAGGCAGACTCGAACTGCCGACCTCTACATTATCAGTGTAGCGCTCTAACCAGCTGAGCTATGAGACTGTTTGTTTTCAGTCTGCAGTATGCAGTATAGTGTTTAAATGAATAATACTCTAAACAATCTGATACTTCAGACTTATATATTTTTAAAATTGACAGCTAAACCAAGCAAAATAAATCGATTTTTAAGAGTTTACTCTCTCATCGTACTTTCTATCTGTTACCTAAGTAACAAATTCTCTAGAAAGGAGGTGTTCCAGCCGCACCTTCCGGTACGGCTACCTTGTTACGACTTAGCCCTAGTTACCAGTTTTACCCTAGGCAGCTCCTTACGGTCACCGACTTCAGGTACCCCCAGCTTCCATGGCTTGACGGGCGGTGTGTACAAGGCCCGGGAACGTATTCACCGCATCATGGCTGATATGCGATTACTAGCGATTCCAGCTTCACGGAGTCGAGTTGCAGACTCCGATCCGAACTGAGACCGGTTTTGAAGATTCGCTCCTACTCGCGTAGTGGCTGCTCTCTGTACCGGCCATTGTAGCACGTGTGTGGCCCAGGACGTAAGGGCCGTGATGATTTGACGTCATCCCCACCTTCCTCACGGTTTGCACCGGCAGTCTTGTTAGAGTTCCCGACATTACTCGCTGGCAACTAACAACAGGGGTTGCGCTCGTTATAGGACTTAACCTGACACCTCACGGCACGAGCTGACGACAACCATGCAGCACCTTGTAATCTGTCCGAAGAAAACTCTATCTCTAAAGCTGTCAGACTACATTTAAGCCCTGGTAAGGTTCCTCGCGTATCATCGAATTAAACCACATGCTCCACCGCTTGTGCGGGCCCCCGTCAATTCCTTTGAGTTTCATTCTTGCGAACGTACTCCCCAGGTGGGATACTTATCACTTTCGCTTAGCCACTCAATCCGAAGATCGAACAGCTAGTATCCATCGTTTACGGCGTGGACTACCAGGGTATCTAATCCTGTTCGCTCCCCACGCTTTCGTCCCTCAGCGTCAATATAGTGTTAGTGATCTGCCTTCGCAATTGGTATTCTGTGTAATATCTATGCATTTCACCGCTACACTACACATTCTAACCACTTCACACTAATTCAAGAAATCCAGTATCAATGGCAATTTTACAGTTGAGCTGCAAGATTTCACCACTGACTTAGATTCCCGCCTACGGACCCTTTAAACCCAATGATTCCGGATAACGCTCGGACCCTCCGTATTACCGCGGCTGCTGGCACGGAGTTAGCCGGTCCTTATTCTTATAGTACCGTCAGCTTCTCACACGTGAAAAGGTTTCTTCCTATATAAAAGCAGTTTACAACCCATAGGGCCGTCTTCCTGCACGCGGCATGGCTGGATCAGAGTTGCCTCCATTGTCCAATATTCCTCACTGCTGCCTCCCGTAGGAGTCTGGTCCGTGTCTCAGTACCAGTGTGGGGGATCCCCCTCTCAGGGCCCCTACCTATCGTTGTCTTGGTAAGCCGTTACCTTACCAACTAACTAATAGGACGCATACTCATCTTATACCACCGAAGCTTTACTATTTATATAATGCTATAAAAATAGACTATAAGGTATTAATCTTCATTTCTAAAGGCTATCCCTCTGTATAAGGCAGATTGTATACGCGTTACGCACCCGTGCGCCGGTCGTCAGCAGAAAAGCAAGCTTCTCTCTGTTACCCCTCGACTTGCATGTGTTAGGCCTGCCGCTAGCGTTCATCCTGAGCCAGGATCAAACTCTTCATCGTATAATCTTAAATAATATTTAAGTACAACTATCAAGTTCTCAAAAAAATCTCAGGTATTTTACTTAGTTTAGTTTTTCAATATAAATAACTACATAAATGTAGCTACCTACGCTGTCAATTTCAATATCTCAATGAACATTTATTTATTGGATTTTTATACCCAATTTTACTCTTAATTATCGCCTGCTTTTACCTAAGCGGCTGCAAATATACAACTGTTTTTTATTACCACAACCATTTTTGAAAATAATTTGAAAATAAAATTTTAAGAGCTTTTTTAACCCATTTAAAACCAATTCCTCTAGGTTAAAGCGGGTGCAAATATAAAAACTTATTTGTTCTTTTTATCATAAATAACCAAAAAAAACCTTTATTTATTCGATGTTTTTACAACGTGCTGATAAACTAAAACTTACAGTGTGAAAAAATTAGCACCTTAGTAAATATGTTTGTAAATTTTTATTGAAAAAAAATTAATTTTAAATTCATTGAAACTTTTATAATAATACAATAAAATGCTATTGTAAAACAGCTAAACTCGTATTATCTTTGCATCTTAAATTTATAAGCTATGATAGCAATCACTTTACCTGACGGTAGTGTAAAACAATTCGAATCTGAAACTACTCCAATGGGAGTTGCTATCAGTATAAGTGAAGGATTTGCAAGAAATGTAATTTCTGCGTCATTTAATGGAAAAACAATAGAGACCTCAACACCTATTACAAAAGACGGTGAACTTGTTCTCTATACCTGGAGAGACAAAAAGGGAAAGGAAGCGTTCTGGCATTCGTCAGCTCATATTCTTGCGCAAGCACTGGAAGACTTGTACCCAGGTATAAAACTTACCATTGGACCCGCTATTGAAAATGGCTTTTACTATGATATTGACCTTGTAGATAACACTATTTCAGAAAAAGATTTGCCAACTATTGAAAATAAAATGTTAGAAATCGCTCGAGGCAAGCATAAATTTACTATTCGTGAATCTTCAAAAATAGCTGCCCTTGATTATTACAAAAAACAAGAGAATCAATATAAAGTAGAACTGATAGAAAATCTAGAAGACGGCACCATTACTTTTTGTGATCATGATAATTTTACCGATTTGTGTAGAGGTGGACACATACCACAAACCGGAATTATTAAAGCTATTAAATTGATGAGTATTGCCGGAGCTTACTGGAGAGGAGATGAAAACAACAAACAACTAACTCGGATATATGGAGTAAGTTTCCCAAAACAAAAAGAGTTAAAAGAATACCTAGCTTTGTTAGAAGAAGCAAAAAAAAGAGATCATAGAAAATTAGGAAAAGAATTGGAATTATTCACCTTTTCTAAGAAAGTAGGACAGGGACTTCCCTTGTGGCTTCCTAAAGGAGCTGCTTTAAGAGAGAGGCTTGAGAATTTTCTTAAAAAGGCTCAAACAAAAGCCGGTTATGAAATGGTTGTATCTCCGCATATTGGACATAAAGAACTCTACATGACCTCCGGTCATTATGAAAAATACGGAGCAGACAGTTTTCAACCCATTAAAACTCCAAATGAGGGTGAAGAATTCTTATTAAAACCCATGAATTGTCCCCATCACTGTGAAATATACAATTCTAAACCATGGTCATATAAAGATTTACCAAAACGGTTTGCTGAATTTGGAACTGTATATCGCTATGAGCAAAGTGGAGAATTACATGGCCTTACAAGAGTTAGAGGATTTACTCAAGATGATGCGCATATTTTTTGTACACCTGATCAGCTAGATCAAGAATTTAAAAATGTAATTGACCTAGTATTGTATGTCTTTGGGTCATTAGGTTTCGAAAATTTCACTGCTCAAGTTTCGTTAAGAGACCCAGACAATCCAGAAAAATATATAGGCAGTAATGAGAACTGGGATAAGGCTGAAAAAGCAATTTTAAATGCTACCATAGAAAAAGGTTTGGATTATGTTATAGAAAAAGGAGAAGCCGCTTTTTATGGTCCAAAGTTAGATTTTATGGTAAAAGATGCTTTGGGAAGAAGTTGGCAGCTAGGGACAATCCAAGTAGACTATAATCTTCCTGAAAGATTTGAACTGGAATACAAAGGAAGTGATAACGAGCATCACAGACCTGTTATGATACATCGAGCACCATTTGGAAGTATGGAGCGTTTCATAGCAATTTTGTTAGAACATACTGGCGGAAATTTCCCATTGTGGCTTATGCCAGAACAGGTTAGTATATTGACTTTGAGTGAAAAATATGAAAAATACGCTGAAAAAGTTTTAAATGTGCTGGAAAATAACGAAATTCGCGCCCTTGTAGATAATAGAAGCGAAACAATAGGGAAAAAAATAAGGGAAGCAGAATTAAATAAAATCCCTTATATGCTAATATTAGGGGATCAAGAAGAAGTTGAAAATTCAGTTTCCGTAAGAAAGCATAGTGAAGGTGACCTCGGGTCAATGACTGCTGAAGTATTTTCGTCACTATTAAATAATGAAATCAACAAAAACAAAAAAGAATTTATTGTATAACATTAAATAATTATAGCCATAGCAATACGTAGAAAAAGAAGTAGAGGTCCAGCGAGGATAATTAAAGAAGACAAACACAGGATAAACCAAAAAATTCGCGCGCAAGAAGTGAGATTGGTTGGTCAAAACGTTGAAGTAGGTGTTTATACTCTCAGTAAAGCTTTAGAAATATCTAGAGAACTCGAAGTGGATTTAGTTGAGATCTCACCCAATGCTACTCCTCCTGTATGTAAAGCAATGGATTACAAAAAATTTGTTTACGAACAAAAAAAACGTGAAAAAAACTTAAAATCCAAAGCTACTAAAGTAACAATAAAGGAAATACGCTTTGGACCTAATACTGATAATCATGATTATCAATTTAAAAAGAAACACGCTGAAAAGTTCTTAAAAGATGGAGCAAAATTGAAAGCCTTTGTATTTTTTAAAGGTCGTTCTATAATTTATAAAGATAAAGGAGAAATTTTGCTATTACGCCTTGCACAAGAACTTGAAGATTTTGGTAAAGTAGAACAAATGCCAAAATTAGAAGGCAAAAGGATGACAATGTTTATTGCTCCAAAAAAAGCAAAATAATAAACCAACTTATCTTTTAGACGAAAATAATACAAGTGGAATAAATAGATAAAAACTAGGAAACATGCCTAAACAAAAAACAAAATCTAGTGCCAAAAAGAGATTCAAGCTTACTGGCACCGGTAAAATCAAAAGAAAGCATGCGTTTAAAAGTCATATTTTAACAAAGAAGACTAAAAAACGTAAGCTAGCTTTAACGCATGACACTGTTGTGCATAAAGCAGACGAAAGTAATGTTAAGCAAATGCTTCGAATGAAGTAATCCTTAACTGGTTAACAAAATTATAAACCCTGGAGCAAGGCCCTAAAGAATTCTAAAGAATCGCCTTCTACAAAAAAACAAAATTATGCCAAGATCAGTAAATTCAGTTGCAAAAAGAGCCCGAAGAAAAAAGGTAATGAAGCAAGCCAAAGGATACTTTGGAAGACGTAAAAACGTATGGACAGTAGCAAAGAATGCTGTTGATAAAGCGATGCAGTACTCTTATAGAGACCGTCGCGCTAAAAAAAGAACATTTCGTGCATTATGGATCACTCGTATAAATGCAGGTGCCAGACAACACGGTATGTCTTATTCGCAATTTATGGGAAAATTAAAAGCTAATAATATCGAATTAAATCGTAAGGTTTTAGCCGATTTAGCGATGAATCATCCTGACGCTTTTAAAGTAATCGTAAATAAACTAAAATAAGACATTAATCATTATTTATTTCACTAAAAACCACTCATTGAGTGGTTTTTTTTTAATAAAACGGAATAGATTTATGAATTGTTAAAAAAACAATTGAGGTTTCAAGAGGTAAAAATCTAGTTTGAATTAGAATTATACTAAAGAGCTATCTTCTATTTTACCATATTAAAAATTAATTATAATGATTTTTTTTTTAATAATTAAACGATTAAAGATTATGTACATTAGTAAAAAAGATTACAATGAGGATACTATTTTTATTTTTACTGATAATTCTATCTGCAAATAACAATCTCTTATTATCACAAACTGGCAAATCCTATATTATTAATAGGCATGAATCTGTTTATATTCCTCTTGGAAAAATTTCTTTTGCAGATAGTATCGTTAGTTTTAAAATTGGAAAACCTACTCCTTATACAAAATACCAAGATAGTTCACAAGCATTAGACGAACCTAATTATAGATCCTACGACAAGCCTGATTATGTTTCCCTTGGCTGTAAAGGAACATTAACTGTTGCTTTTAAAGACAATGGCTTTATGAATCTTAAAGGAAACGACTTATACATATTTGAAGTAGGTCCCTCAAAAGAGGCTGCAAAAATAGAAGTTTCAGAAAATGGAGAAGATTGGATATTTGCGGGCAATATATCGGGAGGAAAGTCGATAATTGATCTAGAGGATCAAAATATTTCTACAAAAAAAGTTTTTTATTATGTAAGAATAATTGATCAAAAAGCAGTTTGTAAAAGTAAAACTGCAGGAGCAGATATCGATGCAATTGGAGCAATAAATTGCGTTATAAGACTGACAGTAAATACAGAAATTCTATTTAAATATGATGAATATAAATTACAAAAATCAGCTGATTCTATTTTAGCAACTCTAATCACCAAAATCAAAAAGATAGATAAAGCTACCATACTAGTTGATGGTCACACAGATAGTGATGGTGAAGAAAGTTATAATTTAGATTTATCAGATAAAAGAAGTCATTCAGTGGCTCAAAGATTAAAACTATTGTTACAAAGTAATCCTAATTATGACTATTTAATTAATTCCTATGGAGAAACTAAACCGAGGGTCTCAAATAACTCTTACGAAAACAAACAGTTAAACAGGAGAGTAGAGATTACTATACTTCCTCCCTTAAGCTATTATGAAAGCATAGAATAATATCACGTTTTTTGTTTTTTCTTTTTAGCTGCAGGAAAGAGTACATTATTTAAAATCAACCGATAGCCTGGAGAATTTGGGTGTAACTCTAATTCTGTTTTTGCATCTCCTACCCTATGCTGATAATCTTCAGGATCATGCCCTCCATAAAATGTAAAAAAACCTTTTCCTTTTATTCCATGAATATATCGAGCCTCTCCATTCGTTTTTTGTTCTCCCATGACCAAAACATTTGCTTTAATTTGATCTCTTTCATAAGCAGTTGTTTGTCCCATAAACCCTTTTATTAACGAAGTGTGATTTTGAATTAACATAGTTGGTATAGGATCCCATTTTGCAGAATAATCCATTAGGGTAAAATAATCTGTTTCTTTATTTATTTTTCGTTTAGACGTCATATCTATTGATGAAAACTCGTATACCATTGGACTTCTTTCTAAGATAAAATTTTTAAATGCAAAAGTATTATCATAATTAATTTTACCTTGATAACCAGGATCACTCGGATCATTATCAAACATAGTTTCACAAATATCAATGCCTTCTGCAGATAAAGCAATGTCAAAACTATCAGTAGCACTACACATGGCAAACATAAAACCACCCCCAACTACATAATCTCTTATTTTTAATGACACATCTAATTTAAGATCAGATACTTTATTATATGCTAAATTAGAAGCCATCAATTCGGCCTCTTTTTTATTTTTGATATACCATGGTGCAGCTCGATAGGCGCGATAAAATTTCCCATACTGCCCAGTAAAATCCTCATGATGTAGGTGCAACCAATCAAAAAGAACTAACTGATCACTCAAAACTTCTTCATCATAAATTATAGTATAAGGAATTTCTGCATAGGTTAGAACCATAGTAACTGCATCGTCCCATGGTTGATTTCCCTTTGGTGAATAAACAGCAATTCTGGGGGCCTTTTCTAGAACGACTGCTTCCATATTTTGAGAAGGACTCCCTATGAGTTTTAAAATTTCTTCAGTTTTAGAATTGGATAAAAGCTCAAAAGAAACTCCTCTTAATTGACATTCCTTTTTTATTTCTTCTGTATCGGGTAATAAAAAAGAACCACCTCTATAATTGAGAAGCCATTTTACTTTTAACTGCTTTTGTAAAGTCCAATAAGTTAATCCGTAAGCTTTGAGATGCTCTGCCTGAGTATCTGAATCCATAGGTATCAGTATGTAAGAAGCAGTTACTGTTGAGTAAAATAGCACAACAAAAATGAAAATGAAAAAATTCTTCATAGAATTAATTTACAAACTATTTTTTACTTAAAAGAGTTTAAAAGCTTAAAAAAGTTAGTACAAATGTTTTTAATTTAAAAAATATAGAATTATTAAAATGGTATGTCATCGTCATTACCAGAAATATCGTTGTTCATAGAGCTTCCAAATGCTTCATCAGGTGAAGCTGAAGGATTTGTTTTAAAAGTATCATCATTTGCAGCAGCGTTCATCCTTGACTGATATTCGTTTGAAAAGTTAAATTCATCTAAATCTTCAAACTTACCGAGATGACCCAAGAATTTTAACCGTATTTCATCCAAACCTCCATTACGATGTTTGGCAACAATAAACTCTCCTTGACCTTCAGTTGGACTATGTTCATCATCATCCCACTCGTCTATTTTATAATATTCAGGTCTATAAATAAATGAAACTATATCGGCATCTTGTTCAATTGCACCAGATTCTCTTAGATCAGAAAGTAATGGTCTTTTAGTTCCCCCTCTAGTTTCTACAGCACGTGATAATTGAGAAAGGGCTATCACTGGAATATTTAATTCTTTAGCTAATGCTTTCAAATTTCTAGATATTGTTGAAATCTCTTGTTCTCTGTTGCCCCCTTTTTGATTCCCGCCTGCAGTCATTAACTGAAGATAATCTACCATAATTAATTTAATCTTGTGTTGAGAAGCTAATCGCCTAGCTTTTGCTCTTAAATCAAATATAGATAGAGATGGGGTATCATCAATAAATAAAGGAGCTTTTTCAAGGCTTTTAACTTTTACATTTAATTGCTCCCACTCGTGTTTTTCTAAGATTACCAGTTCTTAATTTTTCAGAATTCAATCCAGTTTCGGAAGAAATTAAACGTGTAATAAGCTGAATAGAGGACATTTCGAGTGAAAAAAACGCAACAGGAATGTTGTGTAAAACTGAGATATTTCTGAGCCATTGATAATGAAAAAGCTGTTTTTCCCATACCAGGACGTGCAGCTATAATAATCAAATCACTGGGCTGCCACCCTGAGGTTAACTTATCTACTTTAACAAAGCCTGAAGGAATTCCAGACAAACCTTCTCTATTGGCAATTTCTTCAATTTTTTTCTTTGCTTCAATTACCAAATCTTGAGCGCTGATTGTAGATTTTTTTATATTTCCCTGGGTAATTTCGTACAACTTTGATTCTGCAGTATCTAACAAATCAAATACATCGGTACTTTCATTGTATGAATCTTCAATTATTTCATTCGAAATTTTGATAAGACTACGCTGAATAAATTTCTGAATAATAATTCTAGCATGAAACTCAATGTGTGCTGAAGAGGATACTTTTTGAGTTAATTGAATTAAATAAAAATCGCCTCCTACTAATTCAAGGTTTTTTTGAGTTTTTAATTTAGATGATACGGTTAATAAGTCAATAGGAAGCCCTTCTTTAAATAACATAAAGATAGCTTCAAATATTTGTTGGTGGGCTTGTTTGTAAAAAACCTCGGGGTGTAAAATATCAATAACCTCGTCCACTCCTCTTTTATCAACCATCATTGCACCTAACACTACCTCTTCTAGATCGATAGCTTGTGGAGGTATTTTCCCTTTTTCTAAAGAAATTACTTGAGTTTTTTGATTAGCGTAGGTTTTTTGAGGGTTGAGTTTTTCCATAAAGCTAAAGTAATTAAAATTGCACCGTTGGGTATGCAAATATGACGATCAAAGTTCACCACTCATTAACAATCTAACTGTTGAAAAGTCAAAAAAATTGTTAATAAGCATAAAAAAATCCGAAACAGTAACTTCCGGATTTCGTTAATGATTTGTAAATGTTATAACTAAGCATTAAAGACTCCCATTTCTGAATATTTTTTCATCCTTATTTTAACCAATTCTTTTGGGGATAAATTCATTAAAGTCTTGTACTCTTTAACAATTGCATTTGAAACAATTTCAAAAGTTTTTTCTTTATTATTATGAGCGCCTCCGAGCGGTTCCTTGACAATTAAATCGATTAGATTTTGTCGTTTCATATCGTTGGCAGTTAATTTTAGTGCCTCTGCAGCTTGTTCTTTATATTCCCAGCTTCTCCAAAGTATCGAGGAACAACTTTCGGGAGAAATTACAGAATACCAAGTGTTTTCTAACATCAGAACTCGATCCCCTACTCCAATACCTAGAGCTCCTCCACTAGCACCTTCTCCAATAATTACTACAATTATAGGGACTTTTAAACGTGTCATTTCGATAATATTTCTTGCTATTGCTTCTCCTTGGCCTCTTTCCTCAGCTTCAAGTCCGGGATACGCACCAGGTGTATCAACAAAACAAACAACAGGAATTCCAAACTTTTCAGCAGATTTCATTAATCGTAACGCCTTTCTGTAACCCTCAGGATTGGACATTCCAAAGTTTCTATATTGTCTAGTTTTGGTATTGTAACCTTTTTGTTGACCAATAAACATATAGGATTGATCCCCTATTTTACCTAAACCACCAATCATGGCTTTATCATCTTTAAAATTTCGATCACCGTGCAATTCTAAAAAACTGTCACCACAGATTGCTTTGATATAATCTAAAGTGTAAGGTCTATTTGGATGTCTAGAAAGCTGAACACGCTGCCAAGGAGTTAAGTTTTTGTAAATATTTTTTTTTGTTTCGTCTAGTTTATTTTTTATTTGCGCACAAGTGTTAGAAACATCAACATCGCTCTCCGTACCAATAGCACACGCTTTTTCATATTGTTCATTTAACTCTTTAATGGGTAATTCAAAGTCAAGATATTCCATACTATCTAATTAAAATTAATTACTATTAAATCACAAATATAAAGGATATAGTTTGTAAATAATCAAACTTTTTTTCTTGTTTTAATTATTCCATTCACAATAACGGTCATTAAAATTATTAGAGCACCTAAATAAAACGTAGGATTCATATATTCTTTATCTCCCAGTATTAATAAGGCCAATATAATACCATATACAGGCTCCATGTTAGTGGTTAGCATTAAAGTGTACGGGCTTATCCATTTCATTATGTGAACCGCTGCAATAAAAGCGTATGCAGTACATACAGAAGCTAAAAGGAGTATGTAAATCCAATCTGTACTTGATAAATCAAAAAATGACACATTAAATCCATCTGTTGAAAAAATAAAAATGGTAATAAATACAACTCCAAAAAATAATTCATAGAAAGAAATAATTGTTGCATCATGAGTTTTAACAACCATTCCGTTAAATATAGAAAAAAGAGCGCCTAAGAAAGAAGACAACAAAGCAAATAAGATTCCTGTCAAATATGCTGTTTCTACCTTAAAAATAATATATAAACCAACAATTACAATCAATCCAAAAACCACTTCATATTTAATTATTTTTCTTTTAAAAAAAATAGGCTCTAACAATGAAGTAAAAAAAGCGCCTGTTGACATCATTGCCAATGTGATAGATACATTAGATACCTTAACCGCCTTAAAAAATGCTAGCCAATGCAAAGCTATCAAAAAACCAATGAGGGCAAATATTACTAATGATTTTAAAGATACTTTTAACTTTCGTTTAGTAAACCAGATATAAATGAGAACAAAAAAAGAACCCAATAACATCCTGAACCAAACTAACGGAACTGCAGCTATAGTGATTAAATCTCCTAAAACTGCTGTAAAACCCCATATAAAAACTATGAAATGTAAATGTAAATAGTTTATTAATTTATCGTTTTGCATTACGAAGTAAATATACTGCCAAAATAGCAAAGACTAAATTAGGAAACCAAGTAGCTACGATGGGAGAAAAATCACTTTGCTCAGCCATGGTTCCGAATATTTTATCAAAAAATATAAAGATCATTCCTATACCAATACCAATAGCTAAATTCACTCCCATACCTCCTCGACGTTTCATTGAAGATACTGCAACAGCAATTATTGTTAAAATATAGGCGGAAATGGGTAAACTCCAACGCTTATACCTAACCACTTCGTACCTATTAATATTGGAAGATCCTCTCTTTTTTTCTCTTTCAATAAAAGAATTTAATTCGGTATAATTTAAAGTTTCAGCTATATATTCAACGGGTGTTAAATCTTCTAAATCAAAACTAAAAGTAGTATCTTTTTTTGCTTTTGACTCAAGTATATCTTCATTAGAATTGATGATTCTTTTTAAATATTTATAGAGAGTATAAGTACTATCAGCTTCGTTAAAAACTATTTTATCGGCTTTAATTTTATATTCTAATTGATTACCATTAAAATGTTCTAATGTAAATTTTTCTCCTGTTTTATCTTTTACATTAAAATAGCTTACATAGATGTAATCTTGATCATTTATTTGTCGATAGACATTGGTTTGAGTTCTATCTTTTTTACTTTTTTTGATGTATTTATAAATAAACTCATTAAACCCTTTGCTTGCCATTGGAGCTAGGTACATTCCCATAATTAAGCGCTCCAATACAAACAATTGTGGCACCAATAAAATAAGGTCTTAAAAACCGATAGTATGATACGCCACTACTTAAAAACGCAATCACCTCAGTATTGTTTGCTAGTTTTGAAGTAAACCAAATAACCGATAAAAATAAAAATAAAGGAAATAGTAGGTTGGCAAAATAAATAGTAAAAAAAATATAGTATTCAACAACTTCTAAAAAGGGTGCCTCGTTTTGAAGTATTTTATCGATTTTCTCTGCAAGATTTACGGTAATACCAATAGGAATAAATAGCAGTAATAATAGCGTAAAAGTCCCTATATATCTTTTCAGTATGTATCGATCAAGAATACTCAGCATTTATTATAGCTTATTATCCATTTGTTTAACCATTTTATTTTTCCAAACCCCAAAGTCTCCTGCTAATATATGCTTTCTGGCTTCACGAACCAACCACAAATAAAAACCTAAATTATGAATAGTAGCTATTTGTCTTCCTAACATTTCATTTACCGTAAATAAATGTCTTAAATAAGCCTTACTATAGGCAGTATCAACCCATGTAATATTCATGGAATCAATTTCGGAAAAATCGTCAGCCCATTTTTTATTTTTAATGTTAATAGATCCATAGGCAGTAAAAAGCATTCCATTTCTACCATTTCTGGTAGGCATAACACAGTCAAACATATCAATTCCCAATGCGATATTTTCTAAAAGATTTATGGGAGTTCCTACCCCCATTAAATACCTTGGTTTATCTTTTGGTAATACCTCCGTTACGACTGCTGTCATTTCATACATTTCTTCTGCCGGCTCTCCCACAGACAAACCACCAATTGCATTTCCTTCAGCACCCACAGATGCTATATATTCTGCAGATTGTTTTCTTAAATCCTTGTAAGTACTTCCTTGAACAATCGGAAAAAAAGTTTGACTATAATTATATTTTAGTGGTGTTTTTTTAAGATGGGTAATACAACGCTCCAACCAGCGATGTGTCATGTGCATCGATCTTTTTGCATACTGATAATCACAGGGATAAGGTGTACACTCATCAAAAGCCATAATAATATCTGCTCCAATTGTTCGCTGAATTTCCATGACATTTTCGGGTGTAAATATATGGTAACTCCCATCAATGTGTGATTTAAATTTCACCCCTTCTTCTTTTATTTTTCGATTAGCAGAGAGCGAGTAAACTTGATAACCACCACTATCTGTTAAAATATTTCGATCCCAATTCATAAATTTATGAAGACCTCCCGCTTTTTCTAATATAGGTGTTTGTGGTCGTAAATATAAATGATAGGTGTTTCCTAAAATAATATCAGGATTGATATCTTGTTCTAACTCTCTTTGGTGCACCCCTTTAACCGTTCCAACTGTTCCTACAGGCATAAAAATGGGGGTTTCTATTTTTCCATGATCTGTAATGATGGTAGCTGCTCTTGCCTGGGTTGAAGTGTCAGTAGCTTTTAAATCGAATTGCATCTTAACTATTTAGAATTCCTATTTGATTTAATAGGATCTTACAAATATAAAATGAATTGTTGTTTTAATGGAAGAAGTAGACGCTATAATTTACTTTTTACATAAAACTATACATTCTGTTAACTAAATGAGTAAAATCGTTAATAACTGTAACATATTCCATTTTGTGTAGGACTATCAAAAGTCTATTTTTGGACAAGAAAAACAACAATATGTCAGACAGTAATCACTTAAATAATTTAGTAGTACAGGTACGTAGAGATATTTTGCGACAAGTACATAAAGTTAACTCAGGACATCCAGGAGGTTCTCTAGGTTGTGCCGAATTTTTAGTAGCACTCTACCAAGAAATAATGGAGCGTAAAAACACCTTTGAAATGGATGGTAAGGAGGAAGACCTTTTCTTTTTATCGAACGGTCACATTTCTCCTGTTTTTTACAGTGTACTAGCAAGGTCAGGATATTTTCCTGTGGAAGAACTCAACACCTTTCGTTTACTTAAACACAAGATTGCAAGGGCATCCTACTACCCATGAAGGCTTACCTGGTATTCGTATTGCTTCTGGTTCACTTGGACAAGGAATTTCTGCTGCCATAGGAGCTGCTCAAAGCAAAAAGTTAAATCATGATACTAAGATAGTATATACCCTTTGTGGTGACGGTGAATTGCAAGAGGGCCAAAACTGGGAGGCCATCATGTATGCCGCTGGTAACCAAATTGACAATCTAATTGTTACTGTTGACTATAATAAACAACAAATTGACGGAGCAACCGATGATGTTTTACCGCTTGGAAATTTAAGAGCTAAATTTGAAGCCTTTGATTGGGAAGTAGTTGATATCAAAAATGGAAATGATATAGACGCAATTCTAAATGGAATGAAAATCGCTAAAAATAAAACTGGTAATGGAAAACCTATTTGTGTTTTACTACATACCGTTATGGGTAACGGGGTCGATTTTATGATGCATACCAATGCTTGGCATGGGAAGGCTCCTAATGATGAACAACTAGAAAAAGCATTAGAACAAAATCCTGTAACACTGGGAGATTACTAAAACACAACAAGAAAATTCATATGAAAAAATATATAGATACCGGTAAAAAAGATACTAGATCTGGGTTTGGTGCTGGATTAACCGAATTAGGAAAATCGAATGAGAACGTAGTAGCTCTTTGTGCTGATCTGATTGGATCTTTAAAAATGAATGATTTTCAAAACAATCATCCAGAGCGTTTTTACCAGGTTGGAATTGCTGAAGCCAATATGATGGGGATTGCTGCAGGTATGACCATCGGCGGAAAAATTCCTTTTACAGGAACTTTTGCGAACTTTTCGACTGGAAGAGTATACGATCAAATTCGTCAATCAATTGCTTACAGTGGAAAGAATGTGAAAATCTGTGCTTCTCATGCAGGGTTAACTTTAGGAGAAGATGGTGCCACTCATCAAATATTAGAGGATATTGGCTTGATGAAAATGTTACCAGGAATGACGGTAATCAATACCTGTGACTACAATCAAACCAAAGCCGCTACCAAAGCAATTGCTGATTATAACGGACCTGTTTACCTGAGGTTTGGAAGGCCAAAAGTAGCCAATTTCACTCCTGAAGACCAAACTTTTGAAATAGGAAAAGCTATCCAATTACAAGAGGGAAGTGATGTAACTATAGTAGCTACAGGACACTTAGTTTGGGAGGCTTTACAAGCTGCAGAAACACTAAATGAACAAGGTTTAACTGCCGATGTAATTAATATACATACCATCAAACCGCTGGATGAAGCTGCTATTTTAAATAGTGTAGCCAAAACTAATTGTATCGTTACTGCCGAGGAGCATAATTTTCTTGGAGGTTTAGGAGAAAGTGTAGCTCGAGTATTGGCTAAAAACAACCCAACACCACAAGAATTTGTAGCAACACAAGATACTTTTGGAGAATCAGGAACCCCTGCACAATTAATGGAAAAATATGGATTGAACGCAAGTGCAATTGTCAATGCAACTCAACGAGTGCTGAAAAGAAAGTAATTAATTTATAGCATAAACCTAATAGGTGTTTTCGTCTAAATAGTCAGCTATTCCGTCGTTATTAGCATCTGTAAAAACAACCGTGTATAAAGTTACTACACCCGTTTCTAAGTTTGTTTTACGTTGCATTTCAACCTCATTTTCAGCGAGTTCTGGATCAGCATCCCCAGGGTTCAAGGTGTATTGGTTAGCCTCTACCTCGAATCGTGTTAATTTGCCGTCGCCATCATCATCTGGATCGTTGAAATTAGGAAATCCATCATTATCAGTATCATCGTCTAATTCATTTCCATTTCCATTTAAATCTTCAAACTCCGATAAGATGGTGTCTAAATCTTGATCTGTTTTTTCAACAGCATAGGTTTGAAATGTAAAAATGAGTTGATCATAAAATTCAATTCCACTTCCAACGGGTGGTGTATTGTAATAACCTAAACCTGATTGCATAAATACTGCACCAATACCAAAATCATCGAACGTTAGCGTACCATCAGGATTTTCGGTAAAACCTGTTGCCCCATTAAATTCAATTAAAGTTGCTTGGAAACCTTTAACAACTCGAGTTAAATCAAAAGAAATTGGACTTACACTACTATCAAATGTTTCTGTTGGATAAACTGTTTCATAAACATCATTGACAAGAATTTCTTTTTCTCGAAGCGAGGTTCCAACATAATTTAAAGTGGTTTTATCAGAAAAATTTATTGGATCACCTTCCCCTTGCCTTACTTTTAAGTAATACAGCTTGTAAACAACACCATCTTGAAATATATCATCAACATTTTTAAATGAAACTTGGTCAATTAAAGGCGTCTTGTTACTGTTATCGCCAGCTATGGTATCAAATACAATTTGGTAGTTAAAATCAGCTGGAGGATTGGCAAATTGTTCGTAATTATAAAAATGAGTCTCTAAATAGTTTTCAATCATCAAGGTTGCTGGAATCACTTCTTCATCTCTTTCTCTAGGAGGAACAATAATCACACCATCATCTTCTGTGTCGCAGGAGAAAACCAAAGTAAATAAAATAGCTACAAGAGGTAATAAAAAAACATTTCTATTCATTTTTCTTTTTTTAGTTGGCCAAATATACGATTTTAAGCTATTTTTACTGAATAAGATTGAGATCTTTTAATAAATGAGGATAGATAAGTATTTATGGTGTGTTCGTTACTTTAAAACAAGGAGTATAGCTACTCAAGCTTGTAAAAAAGGATCGGTAAAAATTGACAAAACTTCTGTTAAACCTGCAAGAGATGTCTATCCCTGGAGATGTGATCGAAATTCGTAAAGACCAAATACATTATACCCTACAAGTTTTAGATTTGCCCACCAGTAGGCTCGGTGCAAAGTTAGTCGACCAATACCGAAAAGACACTACCTCAAAAGAAGCTTTTTCAAACAAAGAATTGCTAAAATATGCTAAGGATTACTATCGTAAAAAAGGTACTGGAAGACCCAGTAAAAAAGATAGAAGAGATTTAGAAGATTTTACAGAATCTATCTCTGACGATTAGTAGCTCATTTACTATCTTTGAATAAAATTATTACTTTATGACTCAAATTGAGAATATCATTTTAGATCAGAAACAAATAGACCATAAAATTAGGCGTATTGCTTATCAAATTTATGAAAACAATGTTTCTGAAAAAGAAGTAGTTATTGCTGGAATTTTTGAAAACGGATTTGTTTTCGCAAAAAAAATAAAAACCGTTATTGAAAAAATATCACCCATTAAGGTTATTATGTGCAAAGTAATGATTGATAAAAAAAATCCTATAGAGCCTATTACTACCTCTCTAGAATCCAAAATCTATAAAAATAAATCTTTGGTCTTAGTAGATGATGTTCTTCACTCTGGAACCACGCTCATTTACGGAATTAAGCATTTTTTACAAGTACCACTCAAACAATTTAACACAGCGGTATTAGTGGACAGAAATCATAAAAAATATCCTGTTAAGGCAGATTTTAAAGGAATTTCTCTTTCCACATCCATCAATGAAAATGTATCGGTAGTGTTCGAAAAAGGGAATTATTTTGCGCGTTTGGATTAGAAGGATACGTTATTTTTAATTTCCTCCACTATGGTCTCAACAGAACGAGAATCCGTAGCAACTTTCAAATCCGATTGGTTGTAAAAATAGGACCGTTCAAAAAGATGTTTTTTTATGAAATCATTTAATAAAAGTTCGGTGTTTAAATGAGCAATTAAAGGTCTTTGCTGTCTCTCCTTAAAAAGTCGTCGGGTTAGTTCTTCATTAGATGTTTTTAAATAAACGGTGGTACTTGCTGCTACAGATTTTAAAAACTGAAGCATGTCTCCGTAACAAGGAGTGCCTCCGCCCGTTGCTAAAACTAGGTTGGAACTATCAGTTAAAATTTTAGCCACCAGTTTTCTTTCTATTTTTCTGAAATAGACTTCTCCCTTTGTCGCGAATAAGTTAGAAATACTACTTCCTGTTTCTTGAGCTATGGCTTGGTCTAAATCAACAAATTTACAGTTTAGAGAGGCAGCTAATTGCTCTCCTACGGCAGATTTTCCGCTACCCATATACCCTACTAATATAATTTTCATTTTAAAATTTAAGATGTAAGTGTATGATATTGAATTAATGAAATATTTATCAAATTTAACTTAAAATTGCTTTGAATTATAAAAATAATGATAGTATATTTGCAGCCGCATTCAGGAAAATATTTCTTGTTTTAAAGGACGACTTGGTAGCTCAGTTGGTAGAGCACCTCCCTTTTAAGGAGGTGGTCCTGGGTTCGAGCCCCAGCCAAGTCACTCAAAAAGTCGAGCATTATGCCTCGACTTTTTAGTTTATAATAATTTTATTTTACCGAGGTGCTGGAACTGGTAGACAGGCATGGTTGAGGGCCATGTGTTCTTATGAACGTGTGGGTTCGATTCCCATTCTCGGTACAAATTATCCCCAAGAATAATTTATTATTTTGGGGATATTTTTTTTAAGTTGAATTAATGATACACAGGGTCATCTCTGTTCCATTGAATAATTATTTTTGTCATTTTTTTACGAATTTATTTCTCAGAATTACTTCCCCTTTGTTTTTGATACTGTAATAATAAACATCCATTGCTAAGGTGACTTAAATCTAATTTGTAAGCTATTTGAAGTTAATTCAAAATCTCTCAACTGACTGACCTAAGGAATTGTAAACTATAAATTCTAAAGATTCAGTTCTTTATGGATGTTTAGTTGAATAGTAATAGGACCTTTTGCAGGGTTTGGATATACAAAGAGCTGTTGCAGTGCACCTGCAATATTTTCTGTTGAAAGGGACTGCGTGCTTGCAATCCAGTTAACTGCTAAGCTATTATCTGAATTTAAATCAACTAACTGTAAATAAGAACCTGATCCATCTGCAGCCTCAGGCCAAGGATTACTGTCGGTATAGCTCACTTCATCTATGGTGTTTCCAAAAGCGTCGGATAAAATAATTTTATAAGAATTATTGCTTAGGTTTCTAGTAAACATATCAAAAGGAGTAAAACCATAATAATTTTCAAAAACAGTAACATCACTGCACAAATAAATTTTTTGATTGCTCAAAACTGAAGCATTAGTAGGAAATTGATAGGAAATCCCTAATTCTCTTAGGTAGTAACCAGTCAAATTTATACTTTGATTGGAGTTATTGGTTATTTCGATAAATTCAAGCTCTTCACTAAGATAATTACCATCATCTTGAGGATGATAATGGATTTTACTGATGACCAAACTAGGCACAGAAACATTTTCGCAATTATCGGAAGAACCTATATTGTTGTTCATCCAATCAATACGATTTTCAATCCAAACTTTCATTTCGATAATATTTTCTTCTTGATCAGCTACTGTAGGCCAACCGTCTTCAGGGGGCCATCTCTGCAATTCTCTCTCTTGAGATTCAGCTAACAGGTTAAAGTATTCATCGATTAAGTTTGAGATAGTAACGAAATTTAAAGGTTGATTTATAGCCGTTAACTCCAGCCAGCGTTTTGCTATATAACAGTTAAAGGAATCCTCTTGAAATAAATCTTTCCAAAATTTTGCTCCTGTATTTTCAAATTCGAATTGCCATACATCATAAAAACTTCTATCAAATCCAAAAACGAACATAAGTCATTTCCAAAGGACAGGTTGTAATCCCAAATTGGTCCCGCTCGTAGTTTACCAGCCCTATCTTTATGAAAAAAGGTACTAAATTGGTATGCATCTGGATTTGAGGCAAACTCCGCCATAATCATATAATCTACAAAACTTGGAATATCAATAATTGACGGATAGCCATCAGATATTGAAGTGTTAGCAGGATTTGTTTGAGTGGCTAAATCATAAAATACATTCTCTATATAATCGGCTTGCTGACCTGTAATATCCTCTGTTTTTGGATAGTGATGCAAAAAATTTGTTTCCCAGCCTCCAGAATTAGGCATCGTCCATGCTACTTCATCGTCTCCATTAATTTTATCTGCTTTTACTATATATCCTCCAGTTACTTCAGGAGCGGTATTATCAAAATCAGCTATTTTTTTTAAATTAACCCTATCTGAGTCTCTCTTAATCTTTTCGGTTAAAATATACACTCCTTTGTAATCATCGTTGACAATTACTTCAATATATTTTACTCTTGGTGCATAATTACCCATATTACTTGATAATGTATACGACAAATAATCACGAACCATTGATGGATCGTACGCTAGAGAATTTAAAACCCAATCATTTTCAGAGGGCATTCCTAATAAATTTACGTTATTATTGGATTCATCGTCTTCCAATAGTGTGGTGAATCCATATGGTTTTTTCTCCAAAACTTGCGAACTACTACCTCTTAACTCTATTCCTATTCTACCATTGTAGTTTAAAAAAGTATCGTTTGTGATATCTGTTAAATAATTTCTGGTTCCATCGGGTCTATAAATTAGTTGCATAGTCGCCAAAACCTTTGGTTCGTCCGGTATATCAATGGGTAAATTTGTATCAGGATCAATATCGGTTAAAATTACCATAATTGGTAAATTACTATCGGTCAAAATGGTTTGTTGGGCTAATGACACTTGACATAAAAAAAGAAACAATAATTTTAAAAAAAACAGCCTATTATACATAAAAGTTATAGTCGAATTGAGATTTAAAATTTCAAATTAAAAAGAATATTTGATTAAAACAAAAAACCAGTATCTTTAGACCAATCTTAAATTGATAATTTATGGAATGGTATGTAAAAAACAGATGGTGGATATGGACGGTAACAGGAATTTATATTGCCTACAGAATCGTTACCAGCATTTACTATTCCTAAATATAAAAACTAAGCATACATCTTCTCACGAAGTTGTTTAATTTTTTCGTCAGCCATATACTCCTCAAAAGTCATATAACGATCAATTACTCCTTTTGGAGTTAATTCTACGACTCTATTTCCAATGGTTTGCGCAAACTCGTGGTCATGCGTAGTTAATAACACGGTACCTTTAAAGGTCTTTAAAGTATTGTTAAAAGCTGTAATAGATTCTAGATCCAAATGATTGGTAGGTTCGTCTAGTTTTAAAACATTGGCGCGTATCATCATCATTCGGCTCAGCATACAACGAACTTTTTCTCCTCCAGATAGAACATCACACATTTTTAATGCCTCTTCTCCACTAAATAACATTTTACCTAAAAATCCTCTAATGAATACTTCTTCTCGTTCTTCTTCAGTTTTAGCCCATTGACGTAACCAATCGACCAGACTCATTTTTTTTTCAAAAAAAGAATGATTATCCAATGGCAGATAACTCTGAGTGGTGGTTACTCCCCATTGAAATTTTCCCTCCTCTTGTTTTAAATTTCCACTCACAATTTCATAAAAGGCGGTAGTAGCTCTGGAGTCTTTTGAAAATAAAATAACCTTATCCCCTTTTGCTAAATTAAGATCTATATTTTTAAACAATAATTCACCATCCACACTCGATGAAAGCTTTTCTACATTTAAAATCTGATCTCCAGCTTCTCTTTCAGATTTAAATATAATCGCAGGATATCTTCGGCTTGAGGGTTTAATTTGTTCAATATTTAATTTATCGATCATTTTTTTACGAGAGGTTGCCTGTTTAGATTTAGCAACATTGGCACTAAAACGAGCAATAAATTCTTGTAATTCTTTTTTCTTTTCTTCTGCTTTTTTATTTTGTTGCGCACGTTGTCTAGCGGCTAGTTGACTGCTTTCGTACCAGAAAGTATAGTTTCCGCTAAAATGAGATATTTTACCAAAATCTATATCACTAATATGCGTACAAACCGAATCTAAAAAATGGCGATCATGCGAAACCACTATCACACAATTATCGTAATTTGCTAGAAAATTTTCCAACCAAGTAATAGTTTCATAATCCAAATCGTTGGTAGGTTCATCCATTATCAATACATCAGGATCACCAAATAAAGCTTGCGCAAGTAATACTCGAACTTTCTGTTTACCATCCAAATCGGCCATAGTGGTGTAATGTAAATTCTCTCCTATTCCTAAATTTGAAAGTAATGTAGCTGCGTCACTATCTGCATTCCAACCATTCATTTCTTCAAAAGTAATCTGAAGCTCCCCTATTTTTTCAGCATTTTCATCGGTGTAATTCTCATACAATTTGTCGATTTCTGATTTAACTTTAAACAGGTCTTTATTTCCCATGACCACTGTTTCTAAAACCATAAAATCGTCAAATGCGTTATGATTTTGTTCTAAAACAGACATTCTTTTTCCAGGTTCTAAATGCACATGGCCAGAGGTTGCGTCCTGTTTTCCTGAAACAATTTTCAGAAATGTAGATTTACCAGAACCGTTAGCTCCAATAATTCCATAGCAATTTCCTTGCACAAATTGAGTGTTAACCTCATCAAACAAGACGCGTTTACCGAATTGAACTGATAAATTAGAAACTGAAAGCATAAACTACTTGATTTTAAAATTTGCGCAAAAATAACTATTTAAGTCAACTTTGTGTATTATAAATATTTTAATTTCTTTTAACTCCTTGTTAACAAAATGATACCGTATAGGTTTTACTTTTGTTAATGACCAATTTATCCCTGTATGATTAAACGATTACTTTTAATTTGTACATTACTTTCTTTAGTTCTTTCCTGCACTAACTTGGAAGAAACAACAAACTCTTGTGACCTATGTGGGAGGTGAAATCGTAAATCCGAAAGGAGATTATGTTTATTTTCTAAAAGATGATCAACCTCCTCGACAGTGTACCCCTCGACGACAACAATAAATTTTTATTCAAAACAAAAAATATTGAGGCTGGGTTGTACACATTCAGTCACGTAGAATTCCAAGTATCTTTATTTAAATCCAGGTGATAGCTTGATGTTACGAGTAAATACACTTGAATTTGACGAATCACTGTCTTTTACCGGAATGGGATCAAAAAGCAATAATTTGCTTATGGATTTATTTTTGTTAAATGAAGAAGAAATTGGGTTGATGCCTTCCTACTATATAGCTAACTCCAACACATTTTGAAGAAAAGTTGGATTCTCTTAAAAATATAAGATTAAAAATATACAATGAGTTTGTACAAAAAACTAAGCCTGCAAATTCTTTCAAATACATAGCTGAGGCAAATATTAACTATGATTATTTTTCAAAGAAAGAAATTTATATCACAGCCAATGAACGAAGAAAAGGGAGTGATAGCTATCACAACATTCCCCAGGACTTTTACAACTATAGAGATGATATTAATTTTGGATCTGACGTATTAAGATCATATTTCCCCTACTACCGTTTTTTATTTAGATATTTTGATAATTTAGCTATGGAAGATATAATGAAAAAAATAACTTTCAACGAAATTCCTTCAGCCACAACTATCGTAAAATAGAATTAATAAATCGAAAGGTTACCAATGATTCATTAAAAAACAATATGGTAATGAATGTCACAGGGAGGTATTTGTTAAATTGTAACAAAAAAGAAAATCAAGAAAAGATTTTAAATTTATTTTTAAAAATCAACACCAACAAAAATCAAATAAAAGAAATAAAAGAATTAGCAGATGCATCTATGCAATTAACTCCAGGTAGTAAAATTTCGAATGTACCGTTAATTAGCTCTAGCAACAAAATAAAGAAATTACATTCAATCATACACAATCCAACTGTTTTATATTTTTGGTCTTCTACATCTATGAATCATAATAAAAATATTCACTCACGTGTAGCCGATTTAAAATCAAAATACCCAGAATACGATTTTATTGGTATTAATACTGATTCCAACTACAACAATTGGATGGCAATCATAAATAAGTCTGGTTATAAAACCAACTTAGAGTTTCAGTTTGAAAACGTTTCGAAATCTGAAAAAGAATTGGTTATTCATACTATAAACAAAGCTATTATAGTAGATAAATCTGGAACTATCGTCAATGGTAGTGCGAATTTATTTAATACCAATATAGAGGAAAGCCTCCTTGGCTATTTGAACCAATAATTTTAATTACCTTTTTTGTAGTCCGCTAAAAACTTTGCCAATCCAATATCTGTAAGTGGATGATTTAATAAGCCTTCAATCGAAGATAAAGGTCCCGTCATTACATCTGCTCCAATTTTAGCACAATCTATTACATGCATTGTATGTCTTACGGAAGCTGCTAATATCTGTGTACTAAAACCGTAATTATTATAAATTTGACGAATTTCTGCAATTAAATTTAATCCATCTGTAGAAACATCATCCAATCGTCCAATAAATGGTGACACATAAGTGGCTCCAGCTTTTGCAGCTAATAAGGCTTGTCCAGCTGAAAAAACTAAAGTAACATTTGTTTTAATCCCCTTGTCAGAAAAGTATTTAGCTGCTTTTACGCCTTCTTTAATCATGGGTAATTTAACAACGATTTGATCGTGTAACCCAGCAAGCTCTTCCCCTTCTTTAACCATTCCATCGTAATCAGTTGCTATTACTTCTGCCGATACATCACCATCAACAATATTACAAATAGCTACATAATGCTTTAATATATTTTCTCGCCCAGTGATTCCCTCTTTTGCCATTAACGAGGGGTTGGTAGTTACTCCGTCTAAAACACCAAGGTTTTGAGCATCACGAATTTGGTCAAGATTAGCAGTATCGATAAAAAATTTCATAAAATTAAGTTTTTAGGTATAAATTGGTTGTTTGTCCAACAAAAATACACATTAAAGAAAGTAGGAAAAAAATAATTTTAAAAAGTTACGAGTAAAAAATGTTAATAAAAAAGAAAGGTGTTTTATTTTAATTTATAATGATTCATCAGCATTTTTTCATACCATCTACTGGGTAAAATACGTTTTAAAACTATTGAAAATTTTTGCAACAAACTCCCCTCTTTATAACGAACACGTGGGTTTTTAGATCTAATAATCTGATAAACAACTTGAGCGAGATCTTTTGGATCCTTACCACTACTTACATGCGAATTCATAATTTCGAGCGTGTTGCTATAATCTTTTTCATAGGGAGATTGACTTATAACTGGAGCATGATATCTGCCATCAGCGATTTTAGTCGCAAAATCACCAGGTGCTATGTTGGTCATTTCTATTCCAAACTGTTTGATTTCTATTCGAAATGCTTCCGCCGTTATTTCTAGGGCAGCTTTAGTAGCTGAATATATTCCTCTGTAAGGGAGCCCCATGTAGCCGGCTATAGATGTAATATTGATAATCAAACCACTTTTTTGCTTTCGCATTTGCGGCAAAACAGATTTTATCACATTGATGGGTCCGTGTAAATTAATATCAAATGCTTTTTTTATCTCTGATGCTGGAGTTTCTTCTATGGGACCTGTAATTCCGACACCAGCATTGTTAATTACAATGTCCAATCGACCTTCTTCATCAATGATTTTAGTAATAACTTCGTTAATTGAACTTGGATTGGTGACCTCCATATTTAATAGAGGAAAAGATATTTTTTCTTGATATTTTTCTGGATTTCTGCTTGTTCCATAGACTTTAAATCCCTTTTCAGAGAGAAATTCGCTTATTGATTTTCCAATTCCAGAAGACCCACCAGTAACTAAAACAACTTTTAACATCTAGACAAAGATAAATAATTGAAAGTTTTGATTAAAATATATCAAAATTTAAGACATAAAAAATGGCAAGCTACCTACATCACACTGCTACAACCATCTACCCTTGCTGTGTTCCCACCCTGGGGGATTCGACAGGAGCTAGTTGTGTAGGACTTGCCGAGGCGAAGATACTGCATTTTCCAATTTTCACAATCTTTTACTATAAATTATTAAAGAATTATTTTAGTTGGTGAATAATAAATATCTTGCATAAAAATTTAAAAACTTTATGAGATTATTTATCCTAGTTTTGAGTACATTATTATTTTTTTTAACCATAAGTTGTAATAGTAAAAAAGCAACAGGTTCAGAATTATTTGATGTAACTATCAAAAACATACAAAAAACATATACTCCAGCTGATAATTTTGAGAGTTTCAGTTTTAAATAAAAAAAATACAACCATTGACTCTCTTGAATATTTCTTTGATTCAAGAAGAATAACTTCCACAAATACGAATTCTGATTTGACCATTGATCTTAAAGATGAAAAATTAGGAAATCGGTCCTTAGAAATAAAAATATACTCGGGAACCAGTGTTTATGAAGTTTCAAAAAAAATAACAGTCTTGTCCTCCATAACACCAAAATTATATACTTATCGTATTTTAGAGGAATATCCTCATGACACCAATGCATATACCCAAGGTTTAGAATTTAAAAATGATACTTTGTACGAGAGCACTGGGCAATACAAAAACTCTTCACTAAGAAAAACCAATTATAAAACAGGAGAGATTTATACAAAGGTTTCATTAGACGACGCTTATTTTGGAGAAGGGCTAACCATCCTTAATGAAAAAATTTATCAATTAACTTGGAGAGAAAAAACAGGCTTTATATATGATTTAAATACATTACGTAAAACAGGATCTTTTGTATATGGTAGAAGTAGTGAAGGTTGGGGGCTCTGTCAAGATGGAAAATCTATTTATAAGAGCGATGGTACCCAAAGAATATGGAGATTAAATGCTGATACTCTAAATGAAGAAGGTTTCATAGAAATTTATACCAATTCGAGCAGAATAAAATCAGTAAATGAATTGGAATGGGTTAATGGTAAAATTTATGCAAATATCTATTTAAGGGATGCTATAGCAATTGTAGACCCAAAAAATGGAGCAGTTGAAGGAGTGATAGATCTTACATCTCTAAAAAACAAAGTATCGGTAAGCAATCCTAAAGATGAGGTATTAAACGGTATTGCTTATAATGGAGAAGAGAATACACTGTATGTAACTGGTAAAAATTGGAACAAATTGTTTAAAATAAAAATTTTCGAAAAATAGTTTTATTTACTTATCCTTCATTAAAAAAGATCCTAATATATATAAAACGATGATTAACGGAATGGCAATAAACTTCAATATAAAAATTGCTAGTAAACTAAGAGCTAAAAAAATATATCGAGCTTGATTTGAATTAAAATCCCAAGTTTTAAACTTTAGAGAAAATAATTTTATTTCAGCGTTTAATAAAAAGGAACTCACAATCGTAAGTATTATTAAAAACCAATGATTGAATATAACGTGCTCTATTAAAGGTGAATATTGGTACTGAAATATTAAAGGCAAACTAATAATTAGTAGGGTGTTAGCAGGTGTTGGCAAACCGATGAAATTATTAGTTTGTCGAATATCGATATTGAATTTTGCAAGACGATAAGCAGAGGCTAAAACAATTATCATTCCTGCAAAGGGTAAAAAGCTCATCCCAAATTCAAAGCCATTCAAAATTTCCGTAGTTTCAAATCCAGTTCCAAGCACTTGTGGCGATAAGGATTTATTCAACAACTGAAACATTACCATTCCAGGAACCACTCCAAAACTTACCATATCTGCCAAGGAATCTAGCTGAACTCCCAACTTACTTTGTACATGAAGCAATCTCGCAACCAAACCATCAAAGAAATCGAAAAACATCGCAGCAATCACTAAAAAAGAAGAAACAATTAAATCACCGCTAACTACAAATAATATCGCTAAACAACCACATAATAAATTTAAAGCGGTAATTAAATTTGGAATATGTTTTTTCATTATTTGTCATTTTATTTTGTAAAAATAGAAAAGTATTTTCGTCTATTACAATATGTATCGAATATAATAGTTTATAATCTAACAAAATAGTAAGATATTTACCGAAATTATTAAGCTTGAAGAAGAAAATATTTATTGGCTTTTTATTTATTTGTACAATTGCTAATTCACAATCTGTTAGAAAATATTCTAACGAATTCATGAATATAGGAGTCGATGCAGCGTCTTTTGGTATGGCTAATGCTACAACTGCGTCTTCTGCGAATGTCAATTCTGGATATTGGAATCCTGCAGGTTTATTAGCTATAGAGGACAATCAGCTGTCTATAATGCATGCATCCTACTTTGCGAATATTGCTAATTATGATTATGGAGCTTTTGCAATGCCTTTGGATGACCGCAGTGCTGTTGCAATTTCATTGATTCGTTTTGGAGTTGATGATATTTTAAACACCACCCAATTGATAGACGATCAGGGCAATATAGACTACAGTCGAATTAGTTTATTTTCTACAGCTGATTATGGGATTACCTTTTCATATGCAAGAGCATTACCCTTAGACGGTTTGAATATTGGTGTAAATGCTAAAGTAATTAGAAGAGTTATCGGAGATTTTGCTTCTTCATGGGGTTTCGGACTGGATTTGGGTATCCAATTTAATAAAAATGATTGGAAGTTTGGCGCAATGGTCAGAGATATTACTACAACCTTCAACGCTTGGGCTATTGATGAAGAAAAATTTAGTGAAATTCAAGGAGCAGTCAATGGTCAAAATCAAGAATTGCCTGATACTATGGAAATAACCATTCCAAAATTAAACCTTGGAGTATCTAGAAAGTTTATATTTCATTACGATTACGTTTTATTAACTGAAATAGACTTGAATTTTCGTTTTGCTCAAACCAATGATTTAGTTTCTAATTCCTTTGCCAGTTTTACCCCTGCCGTTGGATTAGAATTTGGTTATATAGATTTAGTATTTGTAAGAGCAGGAGTTGGAAATTTTCAAAGCATCACTCAATTAGATGGAAATAATTCATTAGGGTTTCAACCTAACATCGGTATTGGTTTTAAATATAAAGGGATACAAGTTGATTATGCATTAACTGATTTAGGAGATCAAAGTGCAGCGCTGTATTCAAATATTTTTTCCATTACTTTAGACTGGAGTTTATTTAGGTAATCGAATGAACTCACAATCAGCTATGAAGAATTTCTAAAACAATTAAAATGAAAAAGAAATTACTCTATTTAAGCCTTATATTAGTTCATATACTACTTATATCTACTGTGAAGGCACAAAAAATCACACTATCTGAATCAGCAGCTATAAGTGTCCTTACGATGGGTCCGGGAACTAATTTAAATGATAGTTTTGGCCACAGTGCATTCCGAATATCAGATACCAATCAAAACATTGATGTGGTATACAATTATGGAGTTTATAATTTTGATACTCCTAATTTTTATTTAAAGTTTGTAAAAGGGCAATTAATGTATCAATTAGATCGAACTGATTTCAGTTTGTTCTATCAGCACTACTCAGATCAAGATAGATGGATAAAGGAACAAGTTTTAAATTTAACTTTAAAAGAAAAACAAGAACTTTTTGATTTTCTTCAAAAAAATTATTTGCCTGAAAACAGAAAATATATCTATGATTTCTTTTTTGAAAATTGCGCTACTAGAATACGCGATGTTTTAGCAGGTGTTTTAAAAAACAAATTAGTATTCGACAAAAATTTTGTATCTAAAGCCCATACTTTCAGACAATTAATACAGAAAAACGTTCATTGGAATAGTTGGGGTAGCTTTGGAATGGACCTAGCCATTGGCGCAGTGGTAGATCGAAATGCTAGCAGTTGGGAGCATCAATTTTTACCCGAATATATTTTTAAAGCTCTAGAGAAAGGTCAAATCAAAAGGGGTTTAGGGCTACAGATTTGATAAAAAAAACCTCAATTCTCAATAAAAAAACTGCCAAAGAAAAATCGGAAACCCTACTTATGAGTCCATTTTTTATAATTTCACTTTTAGCATTTATAATTTTAGGAGTTACTTTTAAAGATTATCAGAATAACTCAAGAAGTCGTTGGATGGATTGTGGTTTATATGCTTTAACAGGAATTATAGGAGTATTTCTGTTACTATTGTGGTTTGCAACCGATCACTTTGCCACTCAAAACAACTACAATTTGTTGTGGGCCGTTCCTTTATCCTTATTTTTTGTAATAGAAATTGCAAAGCGAAATCCAAAATATTGGCTTAAAAAATATATCATGTTTCAAATATTAATGCTTCTATTGTTGAGTATTCACTGGATTACTGGAGTTCAATCTTATCCGGTAGTATTGTTACCCCTACTAATAGCCTTAAGTATTCGTTATATTTTTATATTTAAATTTTTAAATAAAAAGTAATTTTATAAAATCCTTCAATCAATTATTTGGATTCTAAGAAGCTTTCTTTAACGCTTGAATTTTTTCCAAGTTAACTCAATTCCTTCTTTAACAGCGAACTCAGGATTATAATTAAGCAACGTTTTGCCTTAGAAATATCTGCCAACGAGTCTTTAACATCGCCTTTTCTTGAAGGTCCATAGTTAGCAGACAAATTAATACCAGCGATTGATTTTAAATGACTCCAAAGTGTATTTAAACTGATTCGATTTCCGCATGCTACATTATAAACTTCATTAATTGCATCTTTAGGGGCAAAGAAAGAGCGAATATTTGCCTGTACCGCGTTTTCCACAAAGGTAAAATCTCGAGTTTGTTCACCATCTCCGTGAATTATTGGAGAAACATTCTGCTTTAAAGACTCCATAAAAAGTGGAATAACCGCAGCATAAGCACCATTAGGACTTTGTTTAGGGCCAAAAACATTAAAGTATCGCAAACCAATGATTGGAGTTCCATAGGTTTTATAGAATACTTGAGCGTATAATTCGTTCACTAATTTACTTACAGCGTAGGGCGAAAGAGGATTTCCAATAGTTCCTTCAACTTTAGGTAACACTCTATGATCTCCATAAGTAGAACTCGAAGCAGCATAGACCATTCTTTTTACAGACTCACTCTCATTTTGAGCAACTAACATATTCAAAAAACCAGATACATTGACCTCATTAGATAAAATTGGATTGTCTATGGAGCGAGGTACTGAACCGAGTGCAGCCTGATGAGAAACATAATCGATCTCTAGCATCGCTTTTTTACAAGTGGCTAAATCTCTTATGTCCCCTTCCAGAAACTCAAAGGCAGGCATGATTTTCAAATTCTTTTATATTTTGATAGTAACCATTAGCTAAATTGTCTAAAACTCGAACTTTTTTTGCTTTGTATTTTAATAAATACTCTACAATATTAGAGCCTATAAAACCTGCGCCTCCTGTAACTAAAAAGGAATATTTAGAGAGATCTTCTGTATGATATGCATTTCGAAACATCACAATCGACTATCGGTATAACTTTTTGGATACAACGACTTTACGTCAAAAATAACTCCTGTTGCTGAAATTAACTTTTCTAGATTCAATGATAAAAACTCATTATGAGAAACTGCTAGGACTATAGCGTCATAATTTGCTTTTAATAAAGAGGCATTGGTTATTAAGTCCAAATCATACTCTTGTTTAACTTCATCTTTATTAGCCCAAGGATCATAAACATCTATGTTAACTTTATAGGTTTCAAATTCTCTAATAATATCGATTGCTCTTGAATTTCTGATATCTGGGCAATTTTCTTTAAAAGTAATACCCAATACCAAAGCATTAGATCCCTTAATTGAAACCTCTTTATCTATCATTAATTTAACGGTTTCTTGGGCTACATAACTTCCCATACTGTCATTCATTTTTCGACCAGCCAAGATAATTTCAGGAATATATCCAACATCTTTTGCTTTTTGCGCTAAATAATAAGGATCAACCCCTATACAATGACCTCCAACCAAGCCAGGACTAAACTTCAAAAAATTCCATTTTGTGGCAGCAGCTGTTAAAACCTCTTGCGTATCAATATCTAATAATCTAAATATTTTTGAAAGTTCGTTAACAAAGGCTATATTTATGTCTCGCTGCGAATTTTCAATTACCTTGGCAGCCTCAGCAACTTTAATAGAAGGTGCTAAATGAGTTCCTGCTGTAATAATTGAGGCATAAAGTTTATCAATAAATTTTGCTGCCTCTGGAGTAGAACCCGAGGTAACTTTGAGTATTTTGGTTACAGTATGTTTTTTATCACCAGGATTAATTCGTTCCGGGGAATATCCTACAAAGAAGTCTTTGTTAAAAACAAGACTCGAAAACTGTTCTAAAATTGGAACACAAACTTCTTCTGTCACACCAGGATAAACAGTAGATTCTATAATTATAACATCGTTCTTTTTTAGAACGCTTCCAACAGTTTCACATGCTTTTTGAAGAGGGATAAGTAAAGGCTGATGTTTCTCATTTATTGGAGTTGGAACCGTAATAATGTATACATCGGCTTTGTTTATATCAGAAACTTCACTCGTAACGACCAAACCGTGATCAGAGGAGGCGTCTAAGGCATTAGTTAATTCTTTACTAGAAACTTCTAACGTCGTATCGTTTCCTAATTGTAATTGCGCTACCCTTTTAGTATTGATATCAAAACCAATTACTTGATATTTAGAGGCAAAGGCAACTGCCAAAGGCAAGCCTACATAGCCTAAACCGATAATCGCAATGGTTGATTTTTTTTTCAAAACTGAAAATTTAATACACAAATATAAAATTCCTTAATAGAGAAACGCTTATTTTTTAATTTTATTCCACTAAAAGTTTCGTCGCAAATTATTCAATATTGATATCTAAATAACAATCTTTAAAAAAATTTCTTTTTTTTACTCTTTTTAATCTTAATTTGTAAAAAAAAAATAGTGAATTACCTATCTGTTGAAAACATATCAAAGTCCTTTGGAGAACGTTCCTTATTCAATAATCTTTCTTTTGGAATTAATGAAGGCCAAAAGATTGGTTTTGTAGCGAAAAACGGAACAGGGAAAACCTCTATTTTAAATATTCTTTCAGGTGACGAGCCCTCAGATTCGGGTCAAGTTATTTCTAGAAAAAACTTGAAAATATCATTTTTACCTCAAGAACCAAAGCTAGATCCAAATGCAACTATTGAAGAAATTATCCAAACCTCAGACAATCATATTATTAAAATTATTACGGCGTATGAAGAAGCGTTAAAAAATCCAGAGGACAGTACAGACTATCAGAAAGCATTTGATTTGATGGAGGCTAACCAGGCGTGGGATTTTGAGACGGTCTATAAACAAATTTTATCCAAATTAAAACTGAATGATCTAAATCAGAGAGTGAGCACCATGAGTGGTGGACAAAAAAAACGTTTGGCGCTAGCCAATGCGTTACTCGGTCAACCTCAACTTTTAATTTTAGATGAACCCACCAATCATCTAGATTTGGAAATGATTGAATGGTTAGAGGATTTTTTTGCAAAGAGTAATATTACACTTTTTATGGTTACGCACGATCGCTTTTTCTTGGAGCGTGTTTGCAACGAAATTATCGAATTAGAAGACGGAAAATTGTTCAGTTATAAGGGAAATTACTCTTATTATCTTGAAAAAAGAAAAGCGCGAATCGAAAATTTTACTTCCGAAACTAAAAAAGCTAAACAACTATTTAAACAAGAACTTGAATGGATGCGAAGACAGCCCAAAGCACGTACCACCAAAAGTAAATCCAGAATTGATGATTTTCAGGACATAAAAAGTAGGGCTCATCAAAGAAGAAATGATCACGAAGTACAATTAGAGCTCAATATGGAAAGGTTAGGCACCAAAGTAGTAGAATTACATGCTATATCTAAGACCTTTGATGATAAAAAAATACTGGATCAATTCGAATATAATTTCTTAAAAGGAGAGCGAATTGGAATCATTGGTAAAAACGGGACTGGAAAATCGACTTTTTTAAATATGATTACTGGAAATATAGCTCCAGATAAAGGTAAAGTAGTCATTGGAGACACTGTAAAATTTGGTTATTATACCCAAAAAGGAATCCATATAAAAGAGGGCCAAAAAGTAATTGATGTAGTTCGAGAATTTGGAGATTTTATACCCCTAAAAAAAGGTCGACAAATTTCTGCACAACAACTTTTAGAGCGATTTTTATTCGACAGAAAAAAACAATATGATTTTGTTGATAAGCTGAGTGGAGGTGAACGAAAAAGACTTTATTTATGTACTGTTTTGATTAAAAACCCAAATTTTTTAATATTAGACGAGCCCACAAATGATTTAGATATTGTTACTTTAAATGTCCTCGAAAATTTTTTACTTGATTTTCCTGGTTGTTTAATCGTTGTCTCACACGATCGTTATTTTATGGATAAAATTGTAGATCATTTATTTGTTTTTAGAGGAGATAGTTTGGTGGAAGATTTTCCAGGTAATTACTCAGATTTTAGGATTTATGAAGATAGTAAACCCCCGCAGAATAAAAAAGTAAGTTCGGAGCGTAACTCCAATAAAAGCAATTGGAAAAAACAAGATAATAAAGCTAAATTAAGCTATCAAGAGCAAAAAGAATATCAGCGTCTTGAGCGGGAAATAGCAAACTTGGAGCGAGAAAAAAAGGCTTTAGAAAATAAATTTACGACAGAAAACTGGGAAGCAGATGAGATACAAAAACAATCCATTCAACTTCAAAATATTATAGAGAGCTTAAATAACAAAACAGAACGATGGTTTGAATTATCATCTCTCCTAGAGATTTAAATTTTATTAAAAAATAAAATTTAATAGCCTCTTAAAATATAATATCTTGTAACCCTATCACTATAAGCAATGAAGACTATAAAAACAGCATTAATTACCGGAGGAGCGTCAGGTTTAGGCTACGAATTTGCTTTATTACTCGCAAAAAATAACTTTCAATTAATTTTAATAGATATCGACTCGAATCAATTAGAAATAGTAAAAAATGAATTAGAACATAATTTTCAAATTAAAGTACATACCATCACTAAAGATTTAAGTTTACAAAATAGTGCTGCAGAATTATTTGAAGAAGTTAAAGAAACCCCAATAGATGTTTTAATTAACAATGCCGGTTTTGGACTATTTGGGTCCTTTTACAGCACTAATTGGAATCGTGAGTCATCGATGCTCAATTTACATGTTGTTACCACTACACAGTTAACTAAGTTACTATTAGACGGTATGATAAAAAGAGGAAGAGGAAAAATATTAAATATATCGTCTCTAGCCGCATTTCAACCCGGACCATTGATGGCTATTTACTATGCCTCCAAGGCCTATATTTTATCTTTCTCAGAGGCCATCGCCAACGAATTAAAAGGAACTGGCGTAACGGTAACTGTCTTGTGTCCAGGACAGACAAAAACTTCTTTTCAAGAAGTAGTATCTGAGGGAAATAAAACTAATAAAATTAGTTTTAATATCGCAACTGCCAACAAAGTTGCGGAGTATGGATATAAAGCAATGATGCGCGGTAAAACATTGGCGATTCCTGGTGTAACTAATAAGATTTTATCTTTTTTACCTAGAATATTGCCCAGAAAGATAGTTACAGCAATCGTCAGAAAAATACAAGAAAAAAATAGAGAACTATAACTTTTTGTTTTTTTCTGCAATCCATTTACTCATATATTTGGTTGCTTGCAGGTTCTTATATTGAAGTATTTGTCCAATAAAATTTCGTCTTCTGTATTTTTCTTTAGTATTTAAGAGCTTATTTAAATGGATTTTAAATTCTTCTGAAAATTTATTTTTATTAAATCGTTTATTTATAATTGCGATTCCGTTTTCTTGATGTTTTAACCATTTTTTTTTGTGAGTATATAAATTTACAGAAGCCTGAACTAAAGTCTCAATATTGTCAGAAACTATTCCTGAAAAAGGAAAATCTCCAGCAAGACCCTCTGCTCCAATAGTGGTTGTAATGGATGGGGTACCGTTTTTCATCGCATCTATAAATTTACCCTTTAATCCAGCACCAAAACGCAAAGGCGCCAAGCAAATTTTAGCAGATTTCATAATTTCAGTCACCTCACGAGCCCAACCTTTAATAAGAAATTTATCATTCTCAGAATGGAGTTCATTAATATGCTGAGGTGCATAAGCACCATACACGTGGAGTTCTGCTTCAGGGAGTTGTTTTCTTATACCTGGCCAAATTTCTTTTTTTAAAAATAGAACCGAATCTATATTTGGTGCGTGTAAAAGATTTCCAATAGTTATAAAATGTTTTCTATCTTCAAAAGAAGGCAGGTTCAAATATGAAGAGGATTCAATCTTGGTAGTTAAAAATGGTAAATAAAATAATAAATCACTATTTATTTGAAATGTAGTTTTTAATAAATTCATTTCAAATTCAGATATAATCAATGATAAATCACAACGGTATATGCTAGCTATCTCTCGGATAGCAGTTTCAGAAAACAAATAATCGTAGGCAATTGTTTTTTCATTTTTTAAAGCCTCGTGTCTCGCTTTTCTTAAAAAATGTAAATCTTCGGTATCTAAAATACGAATTGCTTCTGGACAATATTCTGCAACTCTCCAGCCAAATTTTTCTTCTGTAACAAAACGATCAAAAAGGACCATTGCAGGATTTAATTCTTTTATAAAATCATTAAAACTTGGGTCATTTAATTTAATTTTTTTTATTTCTATTTTTGAGTCCATAAAACTAACAGATTTGTCAGTTATGGAAGCCGTACTCGAAAAAACTATATGGAACTTATGTTCTTCAAAAAAGGAAATTAATTGCATCATCCGTTTTCCAGCTGCAGTTGTAGACGGTTCAGGAAACGTATAACCAATAATTAATAGTGTATCCATTTAAAAGACGGAATATTTTAGAGGTACAAATTTTTAAACTTCTTATTTTTAAGAAATCACTTCTGCATACAAATCAAAATCTTCTGCTGAAATAATTTTTACAGTGACAAAATCACCTAAACGAATATAAGATTTTTTTGCGTTTATAAGAACTTCATTGTCTACGTCTGGACTATCAAACTGAGTTCTGCCAACAAAATAATTTCCTTCTTTACGATCAATGATTACTTTAAATTCTTTGTCAATTTTCTCTTGATTTAACTCCCAAGATATTTGTGATTGAATTTCCATAATTTCATTAGCTCGTTGCATTTTTACCTCTTCAGGAACATCATCTTCTAATAAGTATGCAGTAGTATTTTCTTCGTGTGAGTAGGTAAAACATCCCAGTCGTTCAAATCGAATATCGGATACCCATTGCTTTAACTCTTGGAAGTTCTCTTCAGTTTCTCCAGGATATCCGACTATTAGAGTTGTTCTTATAGCCATCCCTGGAACTCTTTCTCTAAAATCTTTTAATAGTCTGTTGATTTTTTCTTTTCCAAATCCGCGTTTCATTGATTTTAATACGGAATCTGAAATATGTTGCAGTGGAATATCAATATAATTACATACTTTAGATTCATTTCTCATTACTTCTAATACATCCAGTGGAAATCCAGTTGGAAAGGCATAATGCAAACGAATCCAATCGATACCTTCTACTTTTATTAGCTCTTTTAGCAATTCTGCAAGGTTCCTTTTTTTATAAATATCCAAACCATAATACGTTAAGTCTTGGGCGATTAAAATTATCTCTTTAACTCCGTTTGCAGCTAATTTTTCTGCTTCAATAACCAATTCTTCAATGGGGGTACTTTTATGCTTTCCTCTCATTAAAGGAATGGCGCAAAAAGAACATGGACGGTCACAACCCTCAGCAATTTTTAAATAGGCATAGTTTTTAGGAGTAGTTGTTAATCGCTCTCCAATTAATTCGTGTCTGTAGTCTGCTTCAAGAGCTTTTAATAAGCTTGGTAATTCAGTGGTTCCAAAATACTGATCTACATCAGGTATTTCTTTTTGTAAGTCTGGCTTATACCTTTCAGATAAACAACCCGTTACAAAAACCTTATCTACGGTTCCATCTTGTTTTTTTTTAACGTAGTCTAAAATAGTATTGATACTTTCTTCTTTAGCATTGGCGATAAAACCACAAGTATTGATTACAACAATATTTCCTTCATCCTCATGAACTACCTCTTTGTTATTAGCTTTTAACTGACCCATTAACACTTCACTATCATATACGTTTTTAGAACAACCTAATGTGACAACGTTAATTTTATTTTTCTTTAGACTTTTAGTGCGCATATTTATTAATTGAAATCTATTTAAAGAACGAATCTACAAACTCAATTTTATTAAAAACTTGAAGATCATCAATACCTTCACCGACTCCAATATATTTAACAGGAATTTTAAATTGGTCACTAATACCTATCACAACACCACCTTTAGCAGTTCCGTCTAATTTTGTGACTGCTAATGAAGTAACTTCGGTAGCAGCTGTAAATTGTTTAGCTTGTTCAAAAGCATTTTGTCCAGTTGAACCGTCTAACACTAATAAAACATCATTTGGGGTCTCAGGAATTACTTTTTCCATAACTCGTTTTATTTTAGTCAGCTCATTCATTAAATTAACCTTATTGTGAAGTCTTCCTGCAGTATCAATTATTACGACATCAGCTTTTTGTTTAACAGCACTTTTAAGGGTGTCAAAAGCAACACTTGCTGGATCACTGCCCATGGATTGTTTAACAATAGGAACATCAGTTCGATCTGCCCAAACTTGGAGCTGGTCAATTGCTGCAGCTCTAAAAGTATCTGCTGCACCTAAAACAACATGTTTCCCAGCTTTTTTAAATTGACTAGCTAGTTTGCCAATAGTGGTGGTTTTTCCAGCACCATTAACACCAACCACCATTATCACATAGGGAGTATCTTGTTCTGGAATATCAAATTCGGTAGCATTGCCAGTATTTGTTTCACTTAATAAACCCGATATTTCCTCTCGAAGAATTTTGTTAAGCTCATCGGTACCTAAATATTTATCTTTTAAAACACGAGCTTCAATTCGATCTATCACTTTTAAAGTTGTCTCCACCCCTACATCACTAGACACTAATACCTCTTCTAGATTATCTAATACATCATCATCAACTTTACTTTTTCCAACAACAACTTTGCTAAGTTTATCAAAAAATGACGATTTAGTTTTTTCAAGGCCTTTATCTAAGGTTTCTTTTTTTTCTTTTGAAAATATTTTTTTAAAAAAACTCATAGTTAGTTTTTTATAATCTAATTAATTACAAATATAAGATTTAGCAGCTTTGTTATAAAATATTATGAAATAGAAAAGCCACTTTAAAAAAAGTGGCTTTATGAAGATTTCTAGTTGGTCTTATTTTTTACTAAACCAACCATTTACTTGGTCTGGAGCCATAATAGACTCAACAAAAATATAAGCTCCGGTTTTTTCCGATTTTACCATCTTAATTGCTTTTGTTAAACGTTTTGAACCAGTCTGTAATGATGCTATTGATTTTTTTGCCATGTCTAATTATTTTATCTCCTTGTGTACGGTCATCTTTTTAAGAATCGGATTGAATTTTTTAATCTCCATACGATCTGGAGTATTTTTTTTATTTTTTGTAGTGATATAACGAGATGTACCTGGTTTACCAGAAGATTTGTGTTCTGTACACTCTAATATTACTTGTACTCTATTTCCTTTTTTAGCCATTGTAATCGACTTTAATTTTTAAATGCATTATTTGTTTAAGTAGCCTTTTTCACGAGCTTCTTTAACTACTGCAGTAATTCCTTTTTTGTTAATTGTTTTTAAAGTTGAAGCAGCTACTTTGATCGAAATCCATTTATCCTCTTCAGGTAAATAAAAACGTTTTTTTATAAGATTTACATTAAATCTTCTTCTTGTCTTATTCATAGCGTGAGAAACATTATTCCCAAACATTGCCTTTTTTCCAGTAAGCTCACAAACTCTTGACATTCCTAATATCTTTTAGTTATTTTAAACAGGGTGCAAATTTAATAAAATTTATTGTTACCTACAACAAAAGAAAATTAGTTTTTTAAAATTTCTTTTTGAAGCATTTCAAGAGCTTTATAGGTTGCTTTTAAGATAACTCGCTCTCTTGGCTGACCGAAATTGAATTTCTTTGATACGACCCCTTTCGGACTTGCTATTGCAATGTGTACAGTACCCAAATCATCATCAGTTTCTCCTTTACTTGGTCCTGCATTTCCTGTAGTTGCAATTGCATAATCTGTTTTGAAAACTTTATTAGATGCTATCGCCATCGATTCGGCTACCTCTTTACTAACAACAGAAAATTTATCAATGATGTTTTTATTGATTCCTAAGACAGAAGTTTTGGTATCTGTAGCGTAAGCAACCAAACTCCCTCTAAAAAAAGAGGAAATACCTGGTTCTGTGGTAATCATTTCTACAATTTTTCCACCAGTACAGCTTTCGGAAACACTGAGTGTTTTCTTAGATGCATTAAAAAGCTGTGCAATTTGATCGACCAAGTTTGTTTCATTTTCATAACCAACTGCAATGTCGATTAACAATTGATGTAATTGATCCATTTGCTCATCTACTTTCTGTTTAACCTTAGATTCTTTAAAACCTTTTGAAGAGAGTCTAAGCCGAACTCTTCCTAACGAAGGCAAATAAGCCAATTTAATATTACTAGGTAAGGCATCTGCCCATTGACGAATAATTTTAACAATTTCACTTTCTCCTTTTCCAATTGTTAGTAATGTCTTGTGGTATATAAAAGGACAGTCAAATTTTTCAATAATTTTTGGAAGAACCTTTAACTTCATCAAATTTTTCATTTCGAATGGAATTCCAGGTAAGGATATATACACCGTATTTTCTTGCTCCATCCACATACCCGGAGCGGTTCCAAAATTATTTTTTAAAACAGTCGCCCTGGAAGGAACCAATGCTTGATTTAAATTTTCAGGAAGCGGTGGCTGATTGGTGAATTTTTTATAAAGTTCTTTTACGTGCTTCAAAACTTCTTTATTTTCAATCAGCGTATCTTCAAAAAAATCACACAAAGTTACTTTTGTAATATCGTCTTTAGTTGGTCCTAAACCACCAGTAAGAACAACTATATCAACTCTTTTACGCGCATTAGCTAAAGCCTCTAAAATATGAAAACGATCATCTTGTATGGATGTAATTTGATAGACTTGGACTCCAATTTTATTTAGTTCTTTAGAAATAAAGACCGAGTTGGTGTCAATAATCTGTCCAATTAAAATCTCATCACCGATGGTAATTATTTCTGCTAGCATTTATAAGGTAAAATCATCATTTAACTTTTATGGAAAACATCTCTTCTTCCTCTAAAAAACCATTTAAAATATCATCTGAAAATACTTTTCCTACTCCCGACGGGGTACCCGTAAATATAACATCTCCTATCTTCAAAGTAAAATATTTAGATATGTATTCGATTAAAGTATCAATTTTCCATAACATTAATGCAGTATTTCCTCTTTGAACGGTCTCAGTATTTCTTTTTAAACTAAAATTTATATCATTTACGTTAGCAAACTTTGCTTTGGAAACGAAATTACCGATGACTGCGGAACCATCAAATGCTTTAGCTTTTTCCCAAGGCAATCCTTTTTCTTTGAGTTGAGACTGTAGATCTCTAGCGGTAAAGTCTATCCCTAAACCTATTTCATCATAATATTTATGTGCAAATTTCTGATCAATATGTTTTCCAATTCTATTAATTTTAACCAAGATTTCCACTTCATGATGCACATTATTTGAAAACTCAGGTATAAAAAAAGGTTGTTTTTTTAACAAAATAGCAGTGTCTGGCTTTAAAAATAAGACAGGATCTTTTGGAGCTTTGTTATTTAACTCTTTAGCATGTTCTACATAATTTCTGCCTACACAAATTATTTTCATTTTGTGTTGAATTTATTTTTTAACATAATTAAACTATCATCAGTTATAGGACCCACAGTTTTATTGGTAATTCTATTTTTTAAATCTCTTAAAACTTTCTTCGTATAATTAGGAAAATCTGCATTCTGTATCCAACTAAAATAGCCTGGCTCCGTTTTAAATAAATCCTCAATCACTTTTCCTTTATGTTTTCCGAAAGTAATTATTTCTTGACCTTCTTTGTTGTAACCGATATAACCAGCAAAATCAACAAAGTTTTGGTGAGAACTAAATTTAGAAAGGTAATCCATATCGTTTTCTAAATCATCGTATTTATCTAACTGCGCTTTCAATACTTCATAGGTAGCCATCGTGTCTGCTTCAGCGCTGTGAGCATTCGTAAGGTCTTTATTGCAGTAAAATTTATAGGCAGCTTCCAAAGTTCTTTTCTCCATTTTATGAAAAATAGTTTGAACGTCGACTGCTTGATTAACTTTTAAATCAAAATCAATTTCAGCTCTCAACAATTCTTCAGCTAATAAAGGAATATCAAATCTATTAGAATTAAATCCACCTAGGTCACTGTTCTTTATTAATTCGGAAACTTTTGGTGCTAATTCTTTAAACGTAGGCTCATTTAGTACCATTTCGTCAGAAATACCGTGGATTGCAGTGGTTACTGCAGGAATTTTCATCTCCGGATTAACACGCCAAGTAAAACTTTCTTTGTTTCCATTAGGAAAAACTTTTAATATCGATATTTCTACGATGCGATCTTTTGAAACATTTACCCCAGTTGTCTCTAAATCAAAAAAGCATATCGGTTTTTTTAATTTTAATTCCATTATGAATTTTTATACAAACAAATATATTGAATACACCTCTTGAAAATTACTAAAAAAGAAAAATCATTTTCAAATTTCTCTATTTAAATCCCAAGATTCAAGATAATCAGCAACAGCTTTAACAAATTGACCTCCTAATGCTCCATTTACTACTCTATGGTCATAGGAATGAGACAAGAACATTTTATAACGGATTCCAATAAAATCACCTTCTTGGGTTTCAATGACCGCAGGTACTTTTCTGATGGCTCCTAGAGCCAATATACCTACTTGTGGTTGATTGATAATGGGGGTTCCCATAATACTTCCAAAAGTACCTACATTAGTCACGGTATAAGTTCCTCCTTGAATATCGTCTGGTTTTAGCTGTCCGGCTCTAGCTCTTTGGGCTAAATCGTTTACTACTTTACTCATTCCCACCAAGTTTAATTGATCGGCATTTTTAATTACAGGAACTATTAAATTTCCATCTGCTAACGCAGCTGCCATCCCTAAGTTGATGTTTTTTCGTTTGATGATTTTATCGCCATCTACCGAAATATTAAGCATCGGAAAGTCTTTTAATGCTTTTGCAACTGCCTCTAAAAAAATTGGTGTAAAAGTTAAATTTTCACCTTCTCGTTTTGTGAATCCATCTTTTACTTTTTTACGCCAATTCCAGATATTGGTCACATCTGCTTCAATAAAAGACTGTACATGTGCAGAAGTTTGAACACTCTCCACCATATGATGAGCAATTAATTTGCCCATACGAGTCATTTCTATAATTTCATCCCCTCCATTAACAGATACTGGAGTTGTAGAAACTGTTTTACTTTCTTTTTGTGTAGCTTCCTTATTAATTGTATTGGTTTCTTTTATTAAAGGTTGAGTACTTCGATTTTCTACAAATTTTAAAATATCGTTTTTAGTAACTCTTCCATCTTTTCCTGTTCCAGAAATTTGATCTAATTCTTGTTGTGAAATACCTTCTGCTAAAGCAATATTTTTAACTAAAGGTGAATAAAAACGACTGTCTGAACTTTGCACAACACTTGATACAGTTTCAAGAGCAGGAGCTGCTACAGCAGCAATTATTTCTTTGGTTGGAATCACCTCATTTTCTTCCTCTGGACTGGAGACCTCAGGAATAGCTCCTTCTCCAGCTATTTCAATAATAGCAATGGTCTGCCCTACTTGAATTACATCATCAACGTCAAAAAGTTTTTCAACTAAAACACCCGTTACTTCACTTGGCACCTCGCTATCTACTTTATCGGTAGCAATTTCTAATACTGCTTCGTCCTCTTCAATAGTATCTCCAACTTCTTTAAGCCAACTAGTTAAGGTTGCTTCCGCAACACTTTCTCCCATTTTTGGTAACTTCAATTCAAATTTTGTCATCATAATTATCTAAAAGAAGATTTTTTATCTACGTCGCAAAATTAGTTAAAATTTATATTTATTAAAGGACCATTTTCCTAAAAAACGAGTACAGACCCATTTTCATCACTTTGATCACTTCCTAAAATAAAATTACATCCTGGAGGTCGTATGCGAAATTTATTACCAAATCCACTTAATTTTTTCATTACTTTAAAAATTTGTGAATAGGACATATAGTTGACATCAAAAATAATACAACAGTTTGATAATTCTGCATCTAATAAAATATCCTTAGAAACTGTTTGTAGCTCTATTTTTAATTTTTCAGAAAGTATCTCCGCTAAATTTAAATTTTTACTTAATAAATAGGTTTTTTGGATTTGGTTGATTTGGTTTTCTGTAGTTTTTGACGATTTTTTGATTCTTTTTGTTAAAAAGACTCCCATTTTTACTAAGGTATTAAAACCTACATTGGTCCTAAAATGTTTTTGGTAAAAAATAAACATTGCTCCATAAAAACGATCAAAGTAAGCTTTGTTTTTTTTGGTACTTTCTCCTTTATAATGTAAGATATTTGTTGTTCCTAGGTAATAATTACGATAACCTGCTTTCGTTAATTTATAAGACAAATCAATATCTTCACCGTACATAAAGTAATCTTCATCAAAACCTCCAACTTCTTGATAAATAGATTTTTTCATGAACATAAAAGCTCCTACTAAAACCGAAACTTCTCCACTTTCTGGGGGCGCTATATGTGTTGCATAATAGCTATTACTCCATCCCATCAGCTTGAGAAATGAGGCTTTTGGAGTGGGTAAATTACGTTTACTCTCTGGCAAAAAAAGACCTTTTCCATCCATTAGGTAAACACCTAAAGCTCCCAAATTAGGTTTAGAATTAGCATATTTTAAAACCTCAACAAAAGTATTTTCTGTCACTGCAGTATCAGGATTTAAAATACAAACATAATCTCCTTTTGCAATTTTAACAGCTTGATTATTTGCTTTACTAAAACCAAGATTTTCCTTATTTTCAAGCAAAATAATTTCAGGGAAAAATTGTTTAACCATCTGACAACTGTCGTCAGAAGAATTGTTATCTACTACGATAATTTCAGACTCAATTTTTTTTAAACCAACCTGAACACTTAAAATACATTGCTCTAAAAAAAAGCGGACATTGTAGTTTAATATGATAACAGATAATTTCAAAAGTCTAATTTTTTAAAGAAGCTTCAAAGGGGATTCTATTTACTATACTTCTACCAAGAGTTACCTCATCCGCATATTCCAACTCATCACCAACCGAAATCCCTCGTGCTATGGTGGTGGTGGTAATTTTAAATTCTTCAATTTGTTTAAAGATAAAAAAATTAGTGGTGTCACCTTCCATAGTTGAACTTAATGCAAAAACGAGTTCCTTAACCACTCCAGATTTCACCTTATCAACTAAGGAAGAAATATTTAATTCGCCAGGGCCAATGCCATCCATCGGTGATATTTTTCCTCCAAGAACATGATATTGCCCTCGATATTGGCTGGTATTTTCTATGGCCATGACATCTCGAATGTCTTCAACAACACATACTAGTTGTTTATTTCGATTTACATTACTGCATATTTCACAAATCTCTTTATCCGAAATATTATGGCAATTCTTACAAAAAATAATCTCATCTCTCATTTTTTGGAGACTCTCTGAAAGTTTTTGAGTATGTGACTTTGGCTGTTTTAACAAATGTAAAACCAAACGTAAAGCAGTACGTTTACCTATGCCGGGGAATTGAGCCATTTCATTAACAGCATTTTCAAGAAGTTTTGATGAAAAATCCATTGAATAATATCTTGGAGCAAGATAAAAAAAATGCTTCAGATAATACCTAGTATCTGAAGCATTCTATATAGAATAAAAATTATTTTTTTATGACTTTTTTTGTAATGGTTCCAATATCTGAATTAATTCTTACATAATAAATGCCATTACTTAAGGCTGAAATATTCATGGAATGAGGTTGATTTAAAGAGACATTAGGTTGATACCTTACTAATTTTCCTAATTGATCAAATACCCTAAAATCTGCTTCAGCACCTTTTCTAAAATTAAAAGTGATTGTACTATTTGTTGGATTCGGAAAAATTTCTACATCCGTGTTGTTAATCAAGTATTCTGTGTTTAATAAATGAGGTACGTATGGAGACGCCCAAAGTCCTCTTCCATAAGTTCCTGCATAAATTTTTCCATCTGCAGAATTAATTTCTAGTTCATTGATAATTACATTAGGTAAGTTGATACTGTATGGCTGCCATTCAGTAAAAGTATTATCTATATAGAAAATTCCATAATCCATACCTAAGTACAATCCATCTTCACCGTTATCGTCCCAGACTAATGCTAATGAACTAAAATCTGGCAAGTTAAATTTATAACTTAACCAAGACAAGCCTCCGTCTTCAGAAACAAATACTTTAGAATTTGATGTAGTTGCTACCGCTATTTTTTCTGGATTGGTTGGGTGAATAGCTATTGAATTTATAGATCCACCAGGGTTCGTAAGTGGTGACCAATCAGTTGCTCCTCCATCTATTGTTTTAAACAATAAAGATCCTCTGGAAGCATAAATGATAAGGTTATTTGAGTTTGCAATTTTTAATTGATTCAGGTTTCCACTAAATTCTTGAGAAATTGCTAGCCAATTATTTCCAGAAGCTACGGATTTGTATACCTGGTTCAAACCAATATAAATGACGTCGGTTAAAATTGGATCCTGTTCAAAAGGAGTCACCCAATTTCCTTGTGAAGGTATTGAAATACCCGTTGTGGTCTGCCCTCCATTAAAAGTTCTGTAAACACCTCCAAATTGAATCATACCAAACATTTTACTTGAATTATCCTTATCAATAAAACCTTCCATGCCATCAGCTCCAATCCAATCTAACCATCCTTCTGCTTCAGAGTAAAAAGATGACCCATTGTCTTGAGATCCTGTGGTAACAATAACTTCTGGAGTTTGGGTGATCCCAATTTTATATAACTGCCTAATTCCTAGACCAGTCGATAAGTCTTCATAATAATCTGAGGTCACATTTGCGGTATCTTCAGCTTTAAAAATACCTCCGTCAGTTCCAGCAAATAAAGTGGTACCATTAAATAACAATAAATCTACATCGGCATGACAATAACCAATATTAGCATTTTCTGCATTTCCTGGAACCCAGTCCGAGGTACAATAAAAATTTATACCACCATCGATCGACCTCCAGGTTAAAACTCCTGCAATATGCACTTCATTTACATCCTCAGGGTTTACTGCAATATCCATATCACGAGGTGCTTGGCCACCAGAATCGATTCCATTAGTATCATAACCAAAATAATTTCTTCCAACGTGATCTAACTCCGAAAAAGTAAACCCGGTATTAGTAGACTTATAAAAACCCCCAAAACTTCCTTCAAAGGCCTCCAGAACATATACTACATTTTCGTCATCGGGAGAAACACCAATCATTTTAGGAGCACTGTCAAATGTAAAATTAGTACTAAAACTTTCTCCTCCGTTAAAAGATACATGAAAGCCTGTTCCTGAAGCATAGACCACATTAGGGTCGTTGGGTTTAAATTCTATGTCATAACCTTGACTGTCTGTAACGGCGGTAGTCCAGGTTAACCCTCCATCTGATGATTTCCTTATTCCACCATTTTGAGCGGTAGCAAAAATTATTGAGGGATTCGTTGGATGGATAAGAATTTTGTTTACAATTGAATTTCCCATATCACTTAAAAGATTCCACGTAGCTCCAGCATCCAAAGAATGATAGATGAGTCCATTGTTAGATCCAAAAAAATAATGATCCGAATTAGTGGGATCTATGGTTACGGAATAAACTCGAAGATTAGAAAAATAATCTCCTAATGGCATCCAGTTTTGACCTCCATCTAAAGTTTTCCAAACTCCACCGGTATTAGCACCAACGATTATGTGATCACTGTTATTTTGATCAATTGCGATACCTGTTATTCTTCCAACTCCCGGGTTCCAACTGGTGGTTGCATTCCAATTTTGAGGGCCTAATTCCTCCCAGTTGTCCGTTAATGGCTGTCTTGTTTCTGAAGTCGTATTAAGATAAGCATTGTAATTTTCAATTTTTGTAATTACTTCTTCCGTTTTAGGCAAATAACCTGCTTCGTTCATTAATCTTTTTGCATTGTATTCCCATCTTTTAAATTGAAAATATCCAGATCCTTTTCCTTGATCACGATCTGCGAAATAAGCTTCTGCGTTATCAATAATTTCCTGGACGGAAAAGGTTTCAGACTCTATCATTTCAAGATATTCTTGAGCGTAGTTATTTACAAGTCCTCCTAGGAGCATTGTTAAAAGCACAATTATTTTTTTCATACCATTTATTTTCAGCATAAAATTACAAATTTTCTTGGATTAATATTCAAGAGTTCAATTATTTAACAATCTTTGTATTTTTACAGAAAAAAGATGCAGCCCACTCAAATTATTTTATTAATTGCCGTTTATTTTGGGGTATTGATTTTGATCTCCTATTTAACAGGTAAAGAGGATTCAAACGAAGCTTTTTTCAAAGCAAATAAATCTGCGCCCTGGTATTTAGTCGCCTTTGGAATGATTGGCGCCTCCTTATCTGGAGTTACTTTTATTTCGGTCCCAGGATTAGTAGAAGGACAACAATTTGCTTACCTTCAAGGTGTTCTTGGTTTTTTTGTTGGTTATTTAATTGTTTTATTAGTATTAATTCCTCTGTACTACCAACTAAATGTTACATCGATTTATCAATATTTAGAAGATCGTTTTGGAAAAACCAGTTACAAAACAGGTGCTTTTTTCTTTTTAATTTCTCGTGTTACGGGTGCATCCTTTAGACTTTATCTCGTTGCATTAGCGATGCAGTATATTGTTTTTGAAAGTCTAGGTATTCCATTTTGGTTTACGGTGGTACTTTCTATTTTGTTAATTTGGTTATACACCAACAAGGGAGGGATTAAAACCATCATTTGGACAGATACTCTCCAGACCCTAGCCATGCTTACCTCGGTGAGTGTAGCTATCATTTTAATTCTAAATAAACTAGATTGGACTTTAGCAGAAACTTTTACCAAAGGAAACATTTAAAAATAAAAGTAAAATTTTCTTTTTTGAAGACGTGAATAGCAGTATTTATTTTTGGAAATATTTTATTGGAGGTATTTTTATTACCATCGCGATGACAGGTTTAGATCAAGATATGATGCAAAAAAACTTAACCTGTAAAAACGCAACAGAGTCCAAAAAAAATATGTTCTTAATGTCTGTTTTATTAGTGGTAGTTAATGTCATTTTTTTAACGCTTGGAGCTTTGTTATTTATCTATGCAGAACAATTTAATATTGCTATTCCAGAACTTAATGGTGTTACTCGAACCGATTTATTATTTCCAGAAATAGCAATGAATCAGGGCCTTGGCAAGGGACTAGCCATCACCTTTATCATAGGCTTAATTGCCGCTGCCTACAGTAGTGCAGACAGTGCTTTAACATCACTAACTACTTCGTTCTCTGTAGATTTTTGTCATATAGAAAACCAACCTATTGCAGCTCAAAAGCCATTGCGTAAAAAAGTACATGTAGGAGTTTCCATAGTACTTATAGTGGTTGTTATCATTTTTAATTCACTCGAAGGTAGTGTCGTTAGTAATCTTTTTAAGTTTGCTACATTTACCTATGGTCCCTTACTTGGTTTATTTGCGTTTGGAATATTAACCAAAAAAACTACTCATGATAAATACACTTGGATGGTAGCTTTAATAGCTATTTTGCTCACCTATTTTATAACGTTGACTCCCTCGTATTTTCCAGATAGCTTTATAGGCAATTACAACTTTCATTGGGAAATATTACCAATTAATGGGTTCATAACCTTTTTAGGTTTATTAATGGTATCTAAAAAGCAAACTACTAGTATTGATTCGTAGAAAGTAATACTAAGGTACAAGCTTCTTCGTAGTGGATGTGATGTTTTTTTAACTGCTTATAAAATTCAGGATTTTCGGTTCCGGGATTAAATAGTACCCTAGCAGGATTTAATGATAAAATATAGTGATAATATGCTGCTTGTCTTTTGGCGTTTAGGTAAAGGGTGATGGTATCTATATCCTTGTACAGGTTCATTTCGTTGGTAATAGGAACGCCTGCAACGGTTCCAGTTTTTAGACCCATCGCTTTTACCTCATGTTCGTGACCTACCAATTTATGAATTGCGATATTGGAATACCGCGAAGGGTTTAAACTGGCACCAATAACGAGTGTTTTTTTCATGCAGTATATTTTATAGTTACCACCTAATAATTACACTTCCCCAGGTAAATCCACTTCCGAATGCTGCTAAAACTAGTAGATCCCCATTAGTTACTTTTCCTTTTTCATGGGCTTCTGTTAGTGCAATAATGATGGATGCGGCGGTGGTATTCCCATATTTTTGAATGTTATTGTACACCTGGTCGTCTCGCAAGCCAAATTTTTTCTGAACAAATTGAGAGATTCTTAAATTGGCCTGATGAGGAATTAACATATCGATATCTGTAGGCGACAAACCGTTGGTTTGTAAACCTTCCATAATTACTTCCGAAAAACGAACCACTGCATTTTTAAATACAAAAGTTCCATTCATGTAAGGGTAGTAAGAAAGATCGTCTGGATTGTTCAAAATTTCGGGTACCCAATGGGCAATACTCGGACTTTCGACTGTTAACTCTCTTGCATGTTTTCCCTCACTGTGCAGGTGTGTAGAAAGAATTCCTCTTTCTGGATCATCACTTCTAGTTAGTATCGCCGCTCCAGCACCATCTCCAAAGATTACGGAAACTCCCCTTCCACGAGTGGTCACATCCAAACCTCCTGAGTGAAATTCGGAACCTATGACTAAAATATTTTGATACATTCCTGTTTTTATAAACTGATCGGCAACCGACAGGGCATAAACAAAACCAGAACACTGATTACGAACATCCAAAGCACCTACGGTTGGTAAACCTAACATATCTTGTATTTGAACCCCACATCCTGGAAAGTACATATCTGGACTTAGCGTAGCAAAAATGATAAAATCAATTTCATTTTTATCAATTCCAGCTTTTTCTATAGCAATTTTAGCAGCTTTTGCCCCCATGGAAGCCGAGGTCTCCGGAGCTCCCCTTTTCAATCCATCGACGCTCTTTTATGCCTGTTCTTTCCTGAATCCATTCGTCGTTGGTATCCATTAACTTAGAAAGATCATCGTTGGTCACGATGTTATCTGGAACAAAATGTCCCAATCCTGATATTCTTGAAGTATACATTTTAAAATTATTATACCACTCTCATTAGTTTGAAAACGGAATTTAAATATACCTATTAACTAAATAACGAAACAATAATTAATGATTATATGTTATGCGTGCATAGCAAAATTGTCCATTCTTGTCAACTTGTCAGTTATTAAAGATTGGTATTTTTTTTGACTACTATAATTTATAAATTTAAAAACAATAAAAATGAGTAAAGGAACTATTAACGTATCGGTTGAAAATATTTTTCCGCTAATTAAGAAGTTTTTATATAGTGATCACGAAATATTTTTACGTGAACTAATTTCAAATGCCACAGATGCAACGGTTAAGCTAAAGTATTTAACCAACATTGGAGAAGCCAAGGTAGATTATGGCAATCCGATGATTGAAATAAAAATTGACAAAGAAAACAAGAAGCTTCATATCATCGATCAAGGTATTGGTATGACCAAAGATGAAATTGAAAAATACATCAATGAAATTGCTTTTTCTGGTGCAGAAGAGTTTTTAGAAAAATACAAAGACGAATCTGGAGATGACAAAGGAATCATTGGACATTTTGGTTTAGGATTTTATTCTGCCTTTATGGTCGCTGATAAAGTAGAAATAATATCCAAGAGTTTTAAAGAAGAGCCAGCAGTTCATTGGGAGTGCGACGGATCGCCAGAATACTCTACGAAAAAGTCTAAAAAAACAACTCGAGGAACAGAGATTGTATTACATATCGCTGAAGATTCCTTAGAATTTTTGGAAGACGCTCGTATCAATGAGTTGTTAGTGAAGTACAACAAGTTTATGCCGATTCCAATTAAATTTGGAACTAAGGAAGTAAACGACCCTGACCACACCCCAAAAACAACCAAAGATAAAGACGGAAAAGAAACTACCGAGCCACAAAAAATGATCACGGTAGATAATCTAATTAATAACCCTACCCCTGCTTGGACCAAACAACCCGCTGAACTAAAAGCGGAAGACTATAAAAGTTTTTATAGAGAATTGTATCCTATGCAGTTTGAAGAGCCACTCTTCAATATCCATTTAAATGTAGACTATCCTTTTAATCTTACCGGAATTTTATACTTCCCTAAGATGACCAACGATCTAAACATGCAGAAGGATAAAATACAGTTATACCAAAACCAAGTTTTTGTAACCGACAATGTAGAAGGTATAGTTCCCGAATTTTTAACCATGTTACGTGGAGTGATTGATTCGCCAGACATTCCGTTAAATGTTTCCAGAAGTTATCTGCAAGCCGATGGAGCTGTTAAAAAAATATCGAGTTACATTACGCGTAAAGTAGCCGATAAATTAAAAAGTTTGTTTAAAAGTGATCGAGCAGATTTTGAGAAAAAATGGAACGACATTAAGATTGTGATTGAATACGGAATGCTATCCGAAGAAAAATTCTTTGAAAAAGCACAAGCATTTGCGCTTATACCCAACCGTAGATGATACGTATTTTACGATTGAAGAATTAAAAGAAAAAATTAAACCGCTTCAAACCGACAAGGATGATAAGCTAGTTGTGTTATATGCCTCTAACAAAGATGAGCAACACGCCTATATCGATGCTGCTAAAGAAAAGGGATACGAGGTGTTATTTTTGGATTCTCCAATTGTATCGCACTTAATTCAAAAATTAGAAACCACCGAAGAAAAGATAACTTTTGTAAGAGTGGATGGAGATCATATCGATAACCTCATCAAAAAAGATGAAGAGCAAATTTCGAAGTTAAATGACGAAGAAAAAGAAACGCTTAAAACAGTATTGACCGAAATTATCCCTCAAGATAAATTTACAGTTCAGTTGGAAGCGATGGATAGCAATGCCAATCCTTTTATAATCACACAACCCGAGTTTATGCGTCGTATGAAAGAGATGCAACAAACCGGTGGTGGTGGCGGTATGTTTGGAATGGGTAATATGCCAGATATGTATAATTTGGTGGTGAATACCAATAATGAGTTAATTGGTGAAATCCTAACTACCAAAACTGCAAAAAAGAAAGAGCGTTTGGTGAACCAAGCATTGGATTTAGCGCGCTTGTCTCAAAATCTTCTTAAAGGAGAAGAGTTGACAACCTTTATCAAACGTAGTTTTGAGATGATTAAATAAACAAGAATTGCTTAAAATAAAAAAAACCCTCTACGAAGGGTTTTTTTATACTATAAATTTAAAATTTCTCTATTTATGTATCAATTATGAATCATTATTTAATAATATTTTATTTAATTTTATAAAAATTAAAAAATATGAAATCGAATAAAATTTTCTTCTTGATTTGTTGCTTAATTATTCAAAGTTTTCAGTCAATTGCCCAACAAAACTTTACAACAAAAAAAAGTGTTCAAAATAATACTAAGGCTTTAGTTCTTTCCCAAATTGGACCTCATCTTGAAAGCACTCTAAAAAAAAGTATTGAAGAACTAAACTATAATAATAGTTTATATTTTCCTGCTACCTGTTTTGCTCCAGATACAGATCCTAGATTTTTAGAGGAGTTTTATAGAACAAGAAGTAATTATGAAAATAGTCTTGGATTTCTAAACCCTAATTCAAGGTATAATTTAGCAGGTCGGTGGTCCTCTACTGCCACCAATGGTGGTGGATTAGGACAGGGAGATATAACTACATTAACCTGGAGTTATGTAGCTGACGGCACCCCAATTGGAAATAATGGATGTGGATTTTCTGGAGAGGTTGATGATAGTGATTTTATTTCTTTTTTTAACAATATTTATGGAGCTCCAACGATAGCTGGAGATTACACGACTGCTCCATGGCATCAAATATTTATAGATATGTTTAACTCTTGGTCTGTAGCAAGTGGTTTAATTTTTGTTTATGAACCAAACGATGATGGAGCAACTGTTGTAACTGGTGGTTCTGGACAATTAGGAGTTAGAGGAGATCTAAGAATCTCAGGGCATCCTGTGGATGGAAATTTTGGTGTTCTTGCTTGTAATTATTACCCACAAAATGGGGATATGATTATTGACACTGCGGACATATGGTATTCAAATAACTCGACAACAGGAACCAGCAATGTATTAGCCCATGAAGTAGGGCATGGTGTTGGTCTTGCTCACGTATGCCCTGTTAATCAAACAAAATTAATGGAGCCATTTGTAAATTCAGCTTTTATCGGGCCACAAGAAGATGATATTTTAGCAACCAACAGACACTATGGTGATGTAGAAGGTGAAAATAGTACCCCAGGTACTTCAAGTTTGTTAGGTTCAGACCCTAACCCAACAGGTTATGAGGTATTACAAAGAAGTATCGATGATGTAAGTGACATAGACTACTACTCCTTTACTGTAAACGAGCCCTACGAGCTTACAGCAACACTTACCCCAACAGGCACCACCTATTTAGAAGGAGTTCAACTAGGTGATGGTTCTTGTTCAGCGGGTACTAATTTCAATGCACAGACTATTTCTGATATTAAAATGGAGGTATTGGATA
>CALTCK010000005.1 GCA_943842625.1 uncultured Flavobacteriaceae bacterium | reverse complement strand
ATTATGGACTGAAGAAGGGCATCGAATGAGCTGGCGAATGATGTTACGATCCAAAAAAGGAGTGCTTAAAATATATACTTTGAATCAAGAAACTGGAGAAAAAAGCAGGTACGACTACAAGAAAATGTTATCCTCAAAACAAAAAAGATCTGTAGCTACAAAACCTGACTTAATGTGGCAGCTTGCTCAAAAAATTAAAGATCAAGAAAAAAAAGCAGGGAACGATGTTAAAGTATTCTTCAACTCAAAAGTGAGTGTTAATGGAGGCCCTTATTTTCAATTTACAAACGATACTATAGATATTGCAAGTCTTGATTGGAATCCTATAAAACATAGCAATTGGCTATTCTCTTCTCCAAAAGATTACCATCGTAAATAAGCAATAAAAATCTTAAATAAAAGTATCATTTTTGCTAAATTGCAAGCTAAATTAATTCGGTAAATGTTACAGGTAAACGAAATTCGAGAGAATAAAGAAAAATTCATCCAGGCGCTTTCAAAAAGAGGTTTTGATGCATCAATAATTTTCAGTGATGTTTTGCAAACAGATGAATTGCGAAAAACTACACAAGCTAAACTCGATGAAACCCTAGCGCAATCCAATTCATTTTCTAAAGAAATTGGCCTACTGTATAAAAATGGCGAAGCACAAAAAGCAACTCTTTTAAAAGAAAAAACATCGCAATTGAAAGAGGAATCAAAAGAGCTCAACGAAACTTTAAATAATACCCTCGAAAAATTACAAAAACTTCTTTTTACAATTCCTAATGTTCCAAATGATTTAGTTCCGGCTGGAACTGATGAAAATGACAATGAAGAAATTTTTAAAGAAGGTGAAATTCCAAAACTAGTTGAAGGAGCTTTACCACATTGGGAGTTAGCTAAAAAATACGATTTAATAGATTTTGAACTAGGTGTGAAAATTACTGGAGCTGGCTTTCCAGTATATAAAGGCAAAGGAGCTAGATTACAACGTGCATTAATTGCTTATTTTTTAGACAAAAACACCCGTGCTGGTTATACAGAATATCAAGTGCCTCATTTAGTTAATGAGACTTCTGGTTATGGAACCGGACAGTTACCCGATAAAGAGGGCCAAATGTATCACGTAACCGGTGACAACTTGTATTTAATTCCTACTGCCGAGGTCCCAGTTACCAATATATTTCGTGGAGATTTAAGAACACATTCTGAATTGCCCATTTTGTGTACAGGATACACTCCATGCTTTAGAAGAGAGGCGGGAAGTTACGGCGCGCACGTAAGAGGTCTAAATAGGTTGCACCAATTTGATAAAGTAGAAATTGTTAGAATAGAAAAACCAGAAAATTCTGATGCTGCGCTAACAGAAATGGTAGAGCACGTTAAAGATATTTTAAATGAATTAAAACTTCCTTATCGCATTTTAAGATTGTGCGGAGGAGATTTAGGTTTTACTGCATCGCTGACCTACGATTTTGAAGTGTTCTCGACGGCGCAAGACCGTTGGTTAGAAATATCTTCTGTTTCCAATTTTGAAGCTTTTCAAGCGAATAGATTAAAGTTACGTTATAAAGACGAAGATGGTAAAAACAAACTGGTTCATACGCTCAACGGAAGCGCCTTAGCATTGCCAAGAGTATTGGCAGGAATACTTGAAAACTATCAAACTTCAGAAGGTATCAAAATTCCAGCTGTTTTAATACCCTATTGTGGCTTTGACATGATTAACTAAAAAACTTTAAATCTTGCGCAAAATTATTTTCATCCTATTATTGTTACCATTAACAATTGCTTATGCGCAAAACGATTTGTTAGCCAAAAATTATTTGGAACAAGGAGAGTATGAAAAAGCGCTGTTGCTATACACAAAGCTCTATAAAAAAAACAAAAATTTTAATTATTTTAAAGCAATTATAACTTCAAATCAACAACTTGAAAAGTATAAAGAAGCTGAAAAAATAATCCTAAACAAACTGGATACTAAAAGAATAATTCCACAACTTTATGTTGAGTTAGGGTACAATTATTCTTTACAAAGAAACGATTCACTTGCAACTATCAATTATGATAAAGCGATTCTTTTTGTGAAGGAAACCGTTAAGTTTAATTATGGCCGAAGCGTAGGACAATCTTTTGAAAAGTATAGCTTAATTGAAGAAGCTATAGCAACCTATACCATAGCAATGGAAGTATTCCCTGATAGTGATTTTAGTTATCAACTAGCTAAGTTATATGGAGAACAGGGAAATCTTGAAAAAATGTTCGATAGTTACTTAACTTTAATTAAAAAAAATCGGTCTTACTTGGGTGTTGCCAAACAAAATTTTAGTCAATATATTTCTGAGAATTCAACAGATGAGGGCAATGTTTTACTTCGTAAATCATTATTGCGAAAACTTCAAAAACAACCCGATGTACTATACAACGAATTATTAAGCTGGTTGTTTGTACAACAAAAAGACTATAAAAAAGCATTCCTTCAAGAAAAAGCAATTTATAAGCGTATGGGAGATGATGACATGTCAGGTATTGCAGATATTGCCTACATCGCCACTAAAGACGAGGATTATGAAAACGCAACTCTAATCGTTAATTATTTACTGGAAAATGCTTCAACTCCAGAAGGTAAAATAGCAGGACATCAATATTTAATGAAGATAAAACGTAAGACCTCCAAAAAAAAGGATTATCCTGAAATTGAAAAAGAATACCAGCGTCTTTTTAGCGAGTTTGGAGAAGGTAAAAAAACCTATCAATTACAATTAGATTTCAATTATTTTGAAGCTTTTAAAAATCAAAAAAAAGATTTTGCAATAGCCAATCTAAAAAAATTTTCAAAAGAACCCTTAACGCGTTATCAAAAAGCAAGAGTAAAAATGTTATTGGCTGATATTTTGGTATTTGACGAACGATTTAATGAAGCTTTAATTTATTATTCGCAGATTCAAAACGAGGTACAAGGAGATTTGTTAGCTCAAGAAGCACGCTTTAAAGTAGCTAAAACGAGTTATTTCAAAGGGCGATTTTAACTGGGCTCAAGTACAATTAGATGTCTTAAAAAAATCAGCTACACAATTAATTGCTAACGATGCCATGCATTTAAGCTTATTGATAAAAGATAATTCATTAGAAGATTCCACACAAACCGCTTTAAAACAATATGCCCGTGCCGATTTACTTGCTTTTCAAAATAAAAGAGCCGAAGCAATTTTAATTTTAGAAAACTTATTATTAAATCATAAGGGAGAGAAAATTGAAGATGAAGCGCTTTATAAATTAGGAGAATTGTACGAAGCTAACGAAGAATATACTAAAGCTGTAAAAAAATATCGTACGCTAATTGAGTTTTATAATGACGATATTTTAGCGGATGATTCTTATTACAGATTGGCAAAATTATTCGAAACAAAACTCAACCAATCTCAAAAAGCAAAAGAATATTATGAGTTGATAATTTTTAATTATGAGAATAGTATTTACTTTGTAGAGGCAAGAAAAAAATTCAGAATCTTAAGAGGAGACGAAATCGAATAAGTATGATCATATATAATGTTACCGTAAATATTGAAGATAGTATCCATGACGAATGGCTAAAATGGATTAAAAATCATATCCCACAAGTATTAGCAACTGGAAAATTTATAGATGCGAGGCTTACCAAAGTATTAGTAGAAGAAGAAATGGGTGGTACTACTTATGCGGTACAATACAAAGCAAAATCTCGGGAGGCTCTGGATAGTTATTATAAAAACGATGCAGATAAATTAAAGCAAGAAGGTTTATTAAAATTTGCAGATAAGATGCTTGCATTCAGAACTGAGCTGGAAATTATAGATGAATATTCTGTTACTCACCATTAAAGATGTCTGTTAGAGCAAAAAAACATTTAGGGCAACATTTTCTTAAAGATGAAAATATTGCAAAAAAAATTGCAGATACTTTAACTCAGGAAAATTATAAGAATGTACTAGAGATTGGACCTGGAATGGGGGTGCTTACCAAATATTTAATAGATAAGGACTTGGATGTAATTGCCATGGAACTGGATCAAGAATCTGTAACTTATCTAAATGAGCATTATAAAAATAAAAACCTAAAAGTAATACCTGCCGATTTTTTAAAATTTGATTTAAGAAATTTTTTTAATGGAAAATCTTATGCCATTACTGGAAACTTTCCATATAATATTTCTACACAAATTGTATTTAAAACTTTAGAATGGCGAGATCAAATACCAGAATTTACTGGAATGTTTCAAAAAGAAGTTGCCAAACGTATTTGTGAAAAAGAAGGGTCTAAAGCCTATGGTATATTGTCTGTTTTGGTTCAAGCATTTTATGATGCCGAATATTTATTTACGGTCCCTCCATCAGTATTTAATCCTCCTCCAAAAGTAGATAGCGGAGTACTTCGCCTTATAAGAAAAGAAAATTACATGCTCCCTTGTGATGAAAAAATACTCTTTAAAGTGGTAAAAACTGCCTTCCAACAACGAAGAAAAACATTAAGAAACAGCTTAAAAGTCTTCAATCTTTCTGATAAATTGAAAGAAGATGCTATCTTTGGGCAGCGACCAGAACAACTTTCTGTTACTGAATTTATAATGCTCACTCAAAAATTAGAGAACGATGCAATTTCAACTAACAACGGATTATCTTGAAAAAGTAGTCCAACTCATTGCAAACAAAGATAGAATTGCCCTAAGGCAGTTACTAAAAGATATCCATTTTGCTGATATTGCTGAATTGTTAGAAGAATTAAATTCAGAAGAAGCTACCTACCTTATTAAGTCTCTAGAAAGTGAAATAACTTCGGAGGCTTTAATGGAACTTGATGAAGATGATCGAGAAAAAATTCTGAATCGTCTCTCTCCTATTGAAATTGCCAAAGAAATTGAAGAAATGGACACTGACGATGCTGCCGATGTTGTATCAGAACTTGATGATCATATTCAAAAAAAGGTAATCGAAAAAATTGAAGACGAAGAACATGCTTCTGATATTGTTGAACTGTTAAATTATGAAGAAGATACTGCTGGAGCTTTAATGGCAAAAGAATTGGTAAAAGTTAAAGAAACATGGACGGTAGCTAGTTGTGTAAGAGAAATGAGAAGGCAAGCAGAAAATGTGACTCGTGTTCATTCCATTTATGTTACAGATAAAGATGATAAACTAAAAGGACGCTTATCGTTAAAAGATCTTTTAACCGCTTCTACTAAAACTCATATTAGCGATGTATATATATCAAAAGTTGATTATGTGTCTGTGGATACGAAAGATGAGGAGGTTGCAAAAATTATGCAAAAATACGATCTAGAAGCAATCCCTGTAGTCGATCAAAAAGGAGTGTTAGTTGGCAGAATCACTATTGATGATATTGTTGACTTTATCAAAGAAGAAGCAGAAAAAGATTACCAATTAGCAGCCGGTATCTCTCAAGATGTTGAGGCTGATGATAATATCTATGAACTTACAAAAGCTCGTTTACCATGGTTGGTACTCGGCCTTTTTGGAGGCTTAGGGAGTGTATATATTTTACAAGGTTTTGATGAAGCTTTATCAAGCTATCCTATCTTATTTTTCTTTACTCCATTAATTGCTGCCATGGCAGGTAATGTTGGGGTGCAATCGAGTGCTATTATTGTACAAGGTTTAGCAAACGATGTGGTTAAAGGGAGTATGTTTCATCGTTTAATAAAGGAAGTCGGTCTAGCATTGATCAATGGAAGTATTTTAGGTTTATTGGTGATTCTTTTTGGAGCATTTGTTGGGCAAGACTTTATCGTAAGCATAACAATAGCTTTATCGATGCTTTCGGTTATTATAATAGCTTCTCTAATTGGAACATTTGTCCCTATTATTTTAGACCGAAAAGGGATTGATCCTGCAATAGCTACTGGGCCATTTATAACTACCAGTAACGATATATTTGGAATTTTCTTGTTTTTTTATATTGCAAAACTCATACTTGGTTTTTAAATGAAACCCTACTCAATAACTTTTAGGGAATCTAATTTCTCGAAAATATGAAAATACTTCATCTCGATAAAAATCACCCATTACTCATAAAACAACTAGCTGAGGCTGGATTTAAAAATGATGAAGATTACACTTCCTTAAAAGAGACAATTGAAAAAAAAATCGCTAATTATGACGGAATCGTTATAAAAAGCAGATTTAAATGCGATCAAAAATTTATCGCTGCTGCTACAAATTTAAAGTTTATTGCACGAGTGGGTGCCGGATTAGAAAGTATCGATATTCCTTTTGCTGAATCTAAAGGAATTGCATTAATATCAGCACCTGAGGGAAATAGCAATGCAGTGGGCGAACATACTTTAGGGATGCTTCTTTCCTTATTTAATAAACTTAACAAAGCCGATCTTGAAGTTAAAAATGGTCTTTGGTCACGAGAAGAAAATAGAGGGATTGAGTTGGATGGTAAAATTGTGGGGATCATAGGATATGGGAATATGGGAAAATCTTTTGCAAAAAAACTCAGAGGTTTTGATTGTGAGGTTTTGTGCTACGATATAAAAAACGAAGTGGGAGATGAAAATGCAAAACAAGTTAGTTTAGATGAATTTCAGGAACGTGTTGATGTTGTAAGCCTACACACTCCTTGGACCAGCTTAACTCATCAATTAATTAACGCTGATTTTATAAAACAGTTCTCAAAACCTTTTTGGTTAATAAATACCGCAAGAGGAAAAAGTGTCGTTACCAAAGACTTAGTAACTGCAATAAAAAAAGGCGCTATTTTAGGAGCTGGACTCGATGTACTTGAATTTGAAAAAAGTTCTTTTGAATCATTATTTGAGTATGATTTGCCCATAGAGTTATCTGAATTACTGACACTAAATCAAGTTATCTTAAGCCCTCACGTTGCAGGATGGACCATCGAAAGTAAAAAAAAATTAGCGAAAGTGATTGTGAATAAAATTATCAATAATTTTAACGGGAATCAATACGAATAGCAAATCCTAACTATAGAAAAATGATTATCTTTAACGAATATTAAAAAAAAAAAATGAGTGAAGAAAATAAAAATTCGTTTGAAGCAGAGACAAAAAAAACTGTAAATGAGTTTAACGAGAGTTGGAACCAAACATCAAATAATGGGGACAACAAAAAAATATTAGCTGGAGTTTTAGGAATTCTTTTTGGATCCTTTGGAGTTCACAAATTCGTACTAGGTTATAATAAAGAGGGATTTATACAAATTTTAATTTCCTTTTTAACTTGTGGTACTGCCGGAATAATCGGGTTTATTGAAGGTATTATTTACCTTACTAAAAGTGATGAAGATTTTTATAATACCTATCAAGTTGGTAAACGAACTTGGTTTTAAGATATAGCATCTAAAGTTCTTTTAAAATTTAACTCGATAGATTTTCTAACATTATCGAGGTCATTTTATCTAAAGAGGTTTCGTTTTTCCAGGACCAATCATTTTGAGCAGCAGTATCGTCGATACTTTGTGGCCAAGAGTCTGCTATTTTTTGTCTAAAATCAGGTACGTACCCTATTTCAAAGTCAGGTATTTTTTTTCGTATACTCGCAGCAATTTCAGTGGGATTAAAACTTAGTCCCGATAAATTGTAGGAGCTTCTTACCTTTATAGCTTCTTTTGGAGCCTCCATAATGCTCAAAGTTGCTCTAATGGCGTCATCAATAAACATCATTGGCAAGGTAGTTTCTTGATTTAAAAAACAATTATATTTTTGATGTTTAACTGCCTTATGATAAATATCTACTGCATAATCTGTCGTACCTCCACCTGGAGCAGTCTTATAACTAATTAAACCAGGATAACGAATACTTCTAACATCTAAATCATATTTTTTATGATAATACTCACACCATCTTTCTCCTGTTTGTTTGCTAATACCGTAAACCGTAGAAGGTTCCATAATCGTTTTTTGAGGTGTATGTTGCTTTGGAGTTGTTGGGCCAAAAACGGCAATACTTGAAGGCCAAAATATTTTTTTTACTTTTTGTTCCTTACCCAAATTTAACACGTTAAATAATGAAGTCATATTTAAATCCCAGGCTCGCATTGGAAATTTTTCGGCAGTCGCAGATAGCATCGCTGCTAATAAATATACTTCTGTAATTTCGTAACGAATAATTAAGTCTTCAGTAGCTTTATAATCCATTGCATCTAAAATCTCGAAAGGCCCATCTGTGCTTAATGTTCCATCATCTTCTCTAATATCAGTTGCAATAACTTTAGAATTTCCATATTTTTTTCTCAAACACAAGGTTAACTCAGTCCCTATTTGACCGGAAGCTCCTATAATAAGTATTCTTTTTTTCAAAATATCTGTTTTGGCATCGTAAATATACGGATAATCTATACTTTTGTATTCACTTATTTCTAGTTTAATATGTGAATAGAACTCGTATATTTGTAGTAATACCAACCTTTAATGAAGTATCTATTTTTATTCAGTCTTTTAATTTTTGCTTGCGGGAAATCGCCTGAAGAAACTATAAAAAATTTATCAACTCAAAATTATAATTTGAGCACCTATGGCGATACTTTGTTTATAGTCCCATCACTACCGGATAATGTTCGAGCAGAAGTAATTCAGTGGGGAGCTTTTGAAGATTTTGAGGAACAAGCTAATGACATAAATGGAAATTCATTAGAGATTTTAAAAGAAAAATCTAATTTAATGGTTTCTCATATAGATTCTATCCTAAAAAAAATACCAGATACTTTAAATACTCCAATAATATACTCAAGATTACTAGTCGTTAAAACTCGTACTTATTTATTGAATCAAGAGGTTAAAAAAATTCATCTAGATTCAACAAAGCTTGAAAATAAGCTTAACGAATTAAATATTTCCATTAAAAATTTATTTATTCAAATTGATGAAAAAATGGAAAAAGATCTGATTGATTTACAAAAATTCAACAGTGAAAAATAATTTTTTAAACAATTCGTAAGTAGATATTCAGCTTAGAAAAAAACATCAAGTACCATACTAATTTATAAATAAAAAAGCCTCACTCTTTAAGTTAGGCTTTTATCTTTTTATATGCTCAAAAAATCTACAATAGTTAGTCGGAAATCCTGTCATAAATAACAGTTGTTCCGTCTGAAAAATTAATTTCTAATACATTATTATTATCAGATAATTGATATCCAAATTCTTGGGGAGATTCATACCAAATTAAATACAAAGTTGTATCGTCCGTATACCAATCTGGGATAAGCTCGATTTCTGGCATAGGGTCTTGTTCCGCTTGATATAAAAAAGCTATAGAGCCTGTTCCGTCTGAATTTAAAACAAGTGTTTCTTCCACAAGGGAGCCGTCATAATCTGTAGATGTTCCAAACCAGGTGCCAACTATATCCGGATTGATATTTGGTGTATTGTTACTATTATCACCATCACCACTACTACAGGCAACAAAAACTAATGTTAAGATAAAAAATAATAATTTTTTCATATTTTATATTTCGGTTAAAAGTCAAATATAATGTTTTAAATCAAAAAATCTAGTCTATATTTGATACACTTTTTAAGTTTTTATACCAAATTAATTAATTGTAGAGAGATTTCCCAAGTTAAGCTCCTTCTTTACAATAATAGCATCTGTAACGATAAAGGGTTTTGGCATCATATAATCAGCTCGTTTATTGATTGTGAACTGTGGGTGATTTAGTAAATCATACGAGTATTCTAGCACGGTAAAAGAAACCTTCTGGTTTTTTGAAACCTCATAAGAGACTACCAAACTATCCTTATCGGATACGTAATAACGCACTAACTCTTTACTTTTAATTTTTTGAGCTGCATTAGTTAAGTTATTATTCAAGGGAAAAAATTGCCCATTAAATGAAAGAGACTTAAAATTTACTTCTTCTGCTGTATAGAGACTGATTTGATTTACAGCTCGCTGCGGGAATATTGTAAAAGAAACTTCTTTATATTGATTGATGACGGTATCCTTATGGAGAACTGTTTTAAAAATAGGAATATTTTTATTGGGGGCTACATTTGCAAACTTGTACCCCTTAGCATACTTGCTTCCTGAAGCATACGAAATATAACTAGAAGCTGGTTCTGGAGAATTTCCTAAATACTCCTTAGTCCAATCGTCCAATTCTTGATCGTAAGTTGCCCAATAGTTTTTATTATTATCTGCGTCATGGTAATAAACTAAACTATTTGGCTTTTGTCTGTTCGGAGAAAAATTACTTGATAAATGTGCTTTTATAAAAAATAGGCTTGCTACGATAACAAATAACATAGCCAGAACTTTTTTTAATTTGTAAAATCCAATAACTGGTAATAATATTCCAAATAAAAGAGCTGTAAACAAACAACTTCCTACTAGCATTTTTAATCCTAAACCTACTGGAAAAAATTGGACCAATGGTGCGAATATAAATATAGCTATAGAGCCAATGACCGTCAATAAAATCAAATTTGGACGATCTTTTCGTATCAATATCCATAAAGACAACAGCCCTAAAAAAACTGGGATAATAAAAAAAGCGGCTCCTTTCAAATAAATAGCGACTCCTATATTAATTAATATCCAAAAGATTAGCGGTGCTATCAACAAATTAGAAACATTTATTTTTTTTGAAAATTTATAGTAAATACCAAATAATACCCCGAGGGACAATAGTACAAAAAATGAAATATAAGTATGGCCATTATAAGTAAATCCGTGTTGTATTTCCTGATATTGTGGGTACATTAATAATATTAATTTCCAGCCATAAAACCCTAAAATACCACAAAAAATCATCGCTAGTGTGAATGGGATAAAACCTCTAACTACTCCGTTTCCGGTTAACACTCTTTTGCGAAGCCCATAAATAATTAAAACAATAAATAGAACAATCGCTACTAGTAGCATTGGAAATACCCAAGTAAATGGATAGCTGACCATTTTAAAAAAAGGAAGGTTTATATAAACATGATCTTCCGAGGATTTTAATTGATTTAAATCTGAATCGCCAAAATAATGAACCAAAGGCAAAAGATATTCTCCTTGGTGCTGTAAGGTATTTACATCTAAATTATCATAAGTATCATTTGCTGTGTGATAGTCATAATGATCATCTATAAAAGCAAAAAAGAAACCATCAATATCCGCTCCCTCTCTGAGTACCGTAGAGTCAGTGTCATTGGGTAACATTTTGTAGATACTGTACATAAGTGAGGAGGCGACCGGAAACTTTACATCTGCTTCCATAAATGCCTTAATTAAATTTTTATTACCTCCATTGGTCTCAACTATCATATTGCTGGGGCCACCACTACCTCTTGCCTCGAAATTTAAAGCAATCCCTACATTTTTTGCCCAAGGATGGTTGTTTACAAAAAGACGAGCTCCGTCTAAACCAACTTCTTCAGCATCAGTGAATAGGACTATTATATCGTTTTTTGGTTTCTTTCCACTTGCTTTATAAGCTCTAAGTGTTTCTAAAATAGTTACCACTCCACTGCCTGCATCACTAGCTCCATAAGAAGGAGTTAAAGCGCTGTCATAGTGGGATAATAGCAATAATGATTTTCCATTTTCTGAACCTTTTATTTGAGCAATTATATTTTTTGGCTTGTCTAAACTCTTCCATTTTGGGTTGATCACAAAGCCTTCCTGGACTTGAGTTTCTAAACCTAATTCTTCTAATTGACTAATTAAATAATTTCGAACTCTTGCATGTTCTTTTGTTCCAATATAATGAGGCGCTTTAGTAATTTCTTTAAGAGGAATCAAAGCTCTTTCTGTTGAAAACTTAGTCTCTTCTACGGAGCTTGGCGAACCTTTTTGAGGCATTAAGCTAAAAAAACTGTAATATACTAGACCAACTATTAAAAAAAAGGAAGCTAAGGATTGTAAACTCTTCATACTTTAGTTTATTATTAAATGTTAATCAGTTAGTTAAAGTACTAATAAACTTATAATTGATAACTAATTTTCAAAAAATGTTAAAAAAAAACTGCTTGACTAAAGTTAAGCAGTTTTTTTTTTAATTATTGTACTAGTTTTAGTTGGAATTAACTACAATTTCATCCAACTCATATGTTCCATCAAAATCTTCTTCACCGCTACCTGTATATTTAAAAGCTAAATACCCTTTACCAGTGATACAATCCAAGCTTACATTACCTGAAGGGAACCAATCGCCATAAAAGTCATCATCTTTAACGATATAAGCTGCAGGGATTATTGACCAAGAAGCTGTCATAATATTCTCAGTAGTTCCGTCCCAATCGCTTGAAAATAAAAACTCTAAAGTACTTCCATCTGAAAAACTATTCGACGTTTTAAAGTTAACAGTTTCACCATTTTGAGCATCAAAATCAATTTCTGGCATAATTAACCAAGTAATTGAACTATCATCATCTGAATTGTAAGATCCTATTGAAGCTGAAATTCCTAGAGATGGGTTACCGTTTCCGCCATCATTAAAATAAGCTCTGTAATCTCTTGATCCTTCTTGAATATAATTGGTCCAGCCGTTACCAGAAACAGATTCTCCTTCTTCTTGAGTTTCGAAGAATTCGCTAAAAATAATATTACTTCCAGTGCTTGAGGCTAAACCACAATCTACCTCTTGTGGATCGCAGCGATCTGTACTATCAAAATTAATAGTTTCTGGTGAATTTAAAACCATATTAAAGGTTTCGCCAAAATAATCCAACGTTAATATTCCGTCTAAATAACCTCTACCTTGCGGCACTTCAACTGCTTTAAAATCTGAAAAAGTACTCGTGCTTAGAATAACACTCAATCCTTCTGAACAACTCTCTAAATTTCGTTCCCCGTCAAATTCATCTTCCGGCTCTGCTGCAAATGTTTTTCGGTTATCTCCCAAAGCATCATTTCTGTTAAATTGTACATCATTTAATCGAACATACATATTGGTTTTAGCTAAAGAAAAATCAGAAATATTTATTGGCATCGCCTCAATTGTTGCCAATTCAACCTCTCTAATAATCGTTTGATCCATCAAAGATTCTGCTATGGCTTCAACTTGTGTTCCATCTCTATAACCTAAAGATAAAACACCTCCATTATAACCAACAGCTAAACCGTCTAATTTTACGTAGACTTTTCTTCCAAATTCATAAGTTGTATAAAGTGGGCTTACATTGATGAGTACCTTTACACCTCTTGTTGGATTATTTGGTGAGTCCTGTAAAACTAACTCTTCGTATATATTTCCTGCCTCATCATTTGAAATTACATAACCTGAAATGTATAAATTACTCTCCGTAAAACTCAAAATATCGTTACTATTAGTAGTTTGTTCTTGTTCCAATAATGAGTTCAAAGCATTAATACTAATAATTTCTCCATCGATAATTGGAGCAACAGGGTCTGTATTTGGCACATCGTAGTCATCATCTTTTACACAAGACAATACCATTGTCATTGCTAAAAAGAAGGCTACTATTTTATAATTTTTAAAAGTTTTCATTGTTATAAATTTTATTTTTTAGTCGACGATAAATACGTCATTATTTTATTTATTAAAATCTTACGTAAACATTTACATAATAAGATGCTCCTGTTCCAAAGAAATAGCGAGATCCAAAAACAGATCCATTTTCACGAGAACGATCTTCTTTCAAATCTCTATAGTTTGATTTTCTACCTTGCTCAAACCCACCTGTAATATACTCTTGATCCAAGGCATTGTTAATCGTAGCAAAAAATCCAACATAATATTGATTAATTTTCCAAGATTTACCTCCTACAATATTAACTAGAACATAGTCATCAAACTTTTCTTGCTTTAATAGCTCGTTGGCTACCTCTGGATCATAATCATTAAACGGCTGGCCATCAAAATCAGTACTAAAATTATCTGATCTAGATAAATTGTTTACATCAACATAGGCATTTGAAAAATAGTTTGTTGTTAAACCAACCCACCAAAATTTTGGGTCTCTGTATTCGAACCCTAATTGATACGCTCTCTCGGGACCACCTGCAACATGATAATTTTTAAGTTTAGTTGTTCCATCTCCAAACGTTACAGGGCCATCTAAATCATCGCTAGTTATATATAGATTAGGGTTGTTATTAAATGTGTATTGACCCATTGACGCTGCTCCTTTTAATTTTATAGTAGGAGTTACCTGTGCTTCAATTCCAAATTCAACACCAATATGTTGTTTTTCAACGTTAGTCATTACTTCTTGAATAAAAGCATCTTGTTCTAAACCTAAACCGCCTAAATTTTCAGTAAAATAAAACCCTAAATCAGTTCCATCAGAAAAATTTGAATAAAAGCCGGTTAAACGAGCTTTTACGATTGGTGACCTATATATATAACCGATATCAATATTCTGAATCTTTTCGCTTTCTAAACCAATAGTCACGTTATTATTTTGACGAGCATTGGTAAACGTATTTCTGATTGTTGGTGCCTTTGACAACGAACCTAAATTCAAATCTATTAAATGTCTTCCTGTTATTTTATAGGTGGCTCCACCTTTGAAACTAAAATCTGTGAAACTTTGTTTTTCTCCTTTACCAAAAGATTCAGCTCCTTGATAGTTCCCGTTTTCAAACAAACCATTTCTTTGATAATTGGTATTGGTAACAGAAGCCCCAAGAAAAAAGTCTACTCGGTTATATTTAAATTGCGCTTGAGCAAATCCCGATAGTACTTCTGCATTGATTTCATAATTATATTTATATCGGTCGCCCACTTTTGCAATACGATTTCGATTTCTTAAATCACTTTGTGCAACATCTCCAACACTAAAATCTACCTCTCCATCTTCACTTTCAGCAAAAAAGTCTACATCTAAAAATCCAGTACCTCCCAGTAAATCTTTTACTTCTGCAAAGTTTTCACTTTTAAGATTACGATAATTAATGCTCGCATTTAATAAAATATTATCTGAAATCTGGGTATCAAAAATTGTATTCACAGTCAACTGAGTGTCGTCAATTCTATCCTCCTGGATTGCATAAATAGAATTTCCTCCAGTAGAAGTGGCGATAGCATTTGCTCTGTAAAGCGATTCCCAATCTAACTGACCGTTATTTACAAATTCCTGTTGGGCTAAATACGCATTTTGAAAATCTCCTGGAGTTGGGTTGGGATCCTGTAGAAAATAACTCGGTAGTCTTTGATAATAATTTCCTAAAGGATTTCTTCCTCCACCAATATAGGCTTCCTGGCCTTCAATTGTTACAAGACGTGTACCTCCTTGATCAACTCTTGTATTGCCAATACTTCCTGTTTGATACGAGGCATTTGTATTAAGGTTAGTTTTATCATTTATCTTCCAGTAATGATTTAACATAAATACTGGTTCTTTAATATTACGCACACGACTGTTTCTTATATTTCCGTCTTGATATCCCCAGTTAGGATTGTATTGAATTCCTTTAAGATCTTTAACCTCCTGAGTTATTGCAGTTGAACGACCTCGTCGATTTGGGGTATAAAATGCGGTAACATTAAGGCTGTGAGCGTTATTTATTTTCTTCTCTACAGACGCAAAAAATGAATTTGCATCATACAAAGTACCGTCTATATAACCTTCATCACCAAAACGCCTTGAAGCTAAAAATGAATAGGCCCAACCGGTTTTTGATAAACCGCTATGATAAGATGCCATAATTCTTCCAGTATAACTTCTATTAGCAGCAGCATAAGAAACTCGACTACTTTTTCTGTATTTAGAGGCTCTCATTACCATATTGGTTGTTCCTGCTAAATCACCAAAAGTATAATCATTAGCTTTTAATCCCATCGAAAATTCTCGATTCCTTTGAACATCATTAAGACCTCCCCAATCTCCCCATTGAGGGCGACCATTAAATTGTTTGTTCATTTCAATTCCATTGATTAAAACTTTACCATTGGCATTGTCTAAACCACGGGGTCTAAAAAAAGTGGCACTAAAATCAAATGCAGCAGCGCTTAAAAAGACATCTCTAGACGCTTGTAAAAGCCCTGAAACATTTGTAGCCGCTCCTCCAAGATCACCATCTAATTCATTGTCTGATAAATTGATTACTCCAATCTGAGATTCTAACTCGGTTAGATCTAAATCCATAATAATGGGATCTAGGTTAATGGTTTCTCCGTTTTGGATGGTAATAGGAATACTTTGAGTAATATAATTTAGTTTACTTACAACAAGTATTTGTTCTCCTTGTGGGAGCGTGTTGCTTGTAATAAGAAACATTCCTTTTTCATCAGTTTGTGTATTGTAATCACTGGATAAAATTCGTATTTCTACGCCTGGAATTGCCTCACTCGAATTAGTATCTACCACCCTTCCTTTTATGATAGCATCCTGAGCTACTAAAGTAAAACTCATCAATGATACTACACATAAAGTGAAAATGATTTTTTTCATTCTAAATTTAGTTATTAGTTTATAATTAATTACTTACAAAACTACATTATTTCATTGAATTATTTACTTTTGGCAATGACATAAATAATTTGACTTTAAATAATCATAATCAATGCACTTAATGAAAATTAAAATACCCTTATTAATCGTATTAATTTTAACGATTACCACTGTCTTTTCTCAAGAAAAAAAAGCCTACAAGGTCAATACGGTTGCCTTTTATAATCTTGAAAATTTATTTGATACTGAAAATGACCCTCTAACCTATGATGACGACAGAACTCCAGATGGAAAGGATCATTGGACAGAAGAAATCTATCAAGATAAATTAAAAAATATGGCCAAGGTCATGGCTGAAATTGGAGCTGAGGTTTCAGGAAATACTCCCGCAATCATAGGGGTTTGTGAAACTGAGAACAGAAAAGTTTTAGAAGATTTAGTTAATCAAGAAACTTTAGTTGAACAAGATTACGGAATTATACAGTTTGATTCACCCGATAGAAGAGGGATTGATGTCGCCTTATTGTATAAGAAAAAATTATTCACGCCTACTCATTATAAAGCAAAAGAACTTTTGATTTATGATGATAATGATAAGTCAAAAAGAGTTTTTACACGAGATCAGTTGGTTGTCAGTGGTATGTTAGATGGAGAAAAAATTCATCTAATCGTTAATCATTGGCCCTCCAGAAGTGGTGGCGAAAAAAGGAGTAGGTCAAAAAGGATTAAAGCCGCAAAATTAAATAGACAAATTATTGATTCTATCTTTAGTGATGATCCCTATGCTAAAATAATTACTATGGGTGATTTTAATGACGATCCTACCAACCCAAGTGTAAAAGATCATCTAAATGCAAAAAGAAAAACCAGCGAGCTAGCTATAAAAGAATTATACAATCCAATGGAGGATTTAGCTAAACAGGGTTATGGGTCGCTTGCTTACAGAGATAGTTGGAATCTGTTTGATCAAATAATAATATCTACCGAATTAACGAAAAAAGATTTTTCAAGTTATCGTTTTTATCAAGCAGGAATTTATAATAAAACATACCTAGTAAATGCTCATGGAAGATATAAGGGATACCCCTATCGTAGTTTTGCTAGCGGATCCTATACAGGAGGTTACAGCGATCACTTTCCTGTCTATATTTATTTGGTAAAAGAAAAATAATCTCAGTTATTTAAAAAGCCTCCAATTAAAATCGGAGGCTTTTATTTCAAAAACGGCATTATTGTTTGAAAATAGAATTTAACTTATTTTCTGGCTTTTCTATTTGCAATAAAACTTTTTACAAAATAAACCATTGAAAAAGTAGAAGTCCCAACCATTAATAAAACCCTTAAAAGCCCCAATCCTCCTTGATTTAATGATTTAGGTAATCTCATTCCGACTAAAGCAATAAGGATTAATAGTGTTAAGAGAACGGCTATGTGAGCAACTACTTTATTTTCTTTTCTTACCCCAGAAGAACAAAGTATTAATGCAGCACCAAAACCTACAGGGATGAGTGCAGTTGGTGAAGTTACTTCAAGGTATCCCCATAAACCAATTGCAATTAAGCATACCGAATTTATTAAGTTAGCTTTTGTAGAATTCATGATATCGTATTTTTTGTTAATTAATATTGGAATTAAAAATACAAGAATAATTAATTAAATCTATTAAAATGGTCTTATTCTTGTGAACTTTGTAAATTATTTGACTCCATTTTTAAATATGATCATAAAAAACGCTCTGAATCAAACAGAGCGTTTTTTGAATACTTATGAAAAAGTATCGTACTAAAATTCGTAGCGCATAGAAGCGTTGAATGTTCTTCCTCCAGTTGTAAAATAACCGAATCTATCCGTTTGTTGAATAGCAACTTTATCGAAGACATTGAACATATTCGCTCTAAAAGTCATTCTGTTACTATTGCCTAAACTAAATCTGTAGGTAATACCAGCATTGGTTAATGCATAACTACCTAAGTTGAGCACCAGCATAATCTTCTATTGAAGTGTTTTCATTGGTAAATTCGTAATGATTATCCCTATACTTAATACGAGCATCGATACTTAGTCCTGTAGTAAGTTTTGCATCAAATCCCATACCTGCAGTGAATTGTGGCGCAGTCGATACTTTAATCCCGTCACGGTTAACGGTACTTGTTTCACCAATTTGTTCATTCGTATCTGCATTGTAGGTGGAAACTACAGCTTCTCCTTTGTAGGTCCAAGAACCCGCAGAAATAAAACCTCTTGAAGTGACAACCAATCAGTAGCTCTGTAACGTAGCGTCTAATTCAGCACCTGAATGATATTGTGTAATACCTCGTTGTAACGTCGTGGTATCAAAATCATCTGTGGTCGTCGTCTGGAGTACCATTATCATCTGTACCAAAACTAGATAATGTTCTATCGGTCCAATTGGTTACATAGGCATTAAAATTTGCTCTAAAATTGTTAGTCTTAAAGTGATAACCCGCTTCAAAACTGGTGATATTTTCGTTTTCAACTGCTGGCGAAACCAATTCCGTAATGAAACCTGTATTTCTATTAAAAATATTATCTAAATAAGGTTGTCTTGAGTTATATCCAGCATTAAAGAAAATAGTATTCCCTTCAGCCATAGTTAAAGAAACCCCTCCTTTTATATTATAGCCTGTTTTGCTAGTTTTTTCAGATTTTGCTGGCTTATATCTATCTTCTCTTTCATAAGACTGATTAGATACACCCCCTTGCGCAAAAATAGAAAACATGTCATTAGCATACTCTACCTGTCCAAAAACACCTTGATAGTTTATTGTTTCTGAATTATCGTAAGCAATTCTATCTTCTTCTGGAGCAAAATCAAATAACGCAGCCCAAGGATTAGCGTCATATGAATTAGTTACTACGTTATCTTCTGGTAAATTATCTCCACTATCATTTGTCCATCCTGATAATCCATAAAAATCAGCGATTTGTCTAAAATGATCTCCTGTATAAGTTCTTACATCTACACCAGCACTAGCTGTAAGGTTATCAGAAAAGTCATGTGTTAAGTTGGATAATAACCCATACCAAGCATGATTATTCATAGAGGCTCTTCTAATATAACCTGCTCCGTTTTCAGCTCCATAATCCCCACCAATACCTACGAGAGCATTATTTGCTTCAATTGCAGGATAATCAAGTTGACCAAATAAAGGTCCATCACCATCTGGATCTTCTGTTCTAATTCTTCCATTACCTCTAGGTCCTGTTCCTCCACCACGTCCCCATGATGCATAAGCTACAGTGGATAATTCAGTCTTATCAGAAAGATTAAAATCCCAGTTTAAGTTAGCAACTGGTTTGTGATAAAAATTTTGTCTTTCAGACGAAATATCAGTTCCATCTTCATTTAAATAACCCCAGTGTTGGTTAAATTTTGGATCTGCTGCAATTCTCTCCAAAGATTGAGACCATTGATTTCCGTGTAATTGAGGAGCGCCTGTTATTAAAAAGTTGAAATTATGTTTTTCATTTGGTTTGTATCCAACAGCAAAGTAATAAGTTTGTCCTTGACCATAAGTACCTTTAGCCCATTTCCTGTGAGCTTGCCAATGATCTAGTAACACAGAAAAAGCCCATCCTTTTTCATTTCTACCAGAATCGTATCCAACAGTTCCTTTAAAGTAGCTGTCATTTGCTCCTGTAAAACGAGCAAATCCGCCTTGTTTTTTATCTGCAGCTTTCATTACAATGTTAGTGGTTCCCCCAACAGAAGGAATCGCTAATTTAGAAGCACCTAAACCTCTTTGAATCTGAACAGTGGTTGCAATATCTGCAATACCAGCCCAGTTGGACCAATAAACCTTTCCATCTTCCATACTGTTCACAGGTTGTCCATTTAATAGTATAGCAATATTGGTTTGGTCAAACCCTCTTAAGAAAAATTGAGAGTCTCCAAATCCATTATTCCCTGTAACTGTTGCAGAAGGTGTAAATGCCATAGATTCCGTTAAATCTAAATTCCCCCCTCCTTTTAATTGAATTTCCTCAGCAGAAATTGTTGATACTGCTATAGGAGTTTTTCTTCCTGCAGCTAAATCGATAATTCCAGAACCTACTATCACTACCTCAGCTAGTGCATCAGCATCAGGAGCTAAAGAAATTGTTCCTAAATTAGCACTTCCGTTAGAAAGCGAATAGGATATTGTTTGAGAAGAATATCCCAAGTATGAAATTGTAACATTCCCACTAGCACCATCTACGGCAAGAGAAAAGTTTCCGTCAAAATCTGCAATGGCCCCATTGTCAGTTCCATCTTCAACAATTGTTGCTCCTGAAAGAGGACCTCCTAAATCGTTGTCATTAATTGTTCCTGTAACAGTCCCTTGTGCAAATGAAATAACACTTACTAACAAAAAGGACATTACTAAATAAAAAGTAATTTTTTTCATCATTTAAAATTGTTTTGAGTTGATACAAATTTACATATTCAATTTGTTTTTTTTATATTATTTTATTGTAAATAAAAAATCAAATTTTTTGAATAATTTGCTTAGGTAATTATAGTAAATATCTGAATATATATGAGTTATTTCAGTAGTTTTTTATTAACAAAATTTTAAGCTTTAAAAAATTAAAAAACAAGTTTAGTTAATTGTTGTTTTAAAGGAGCGATGTGATCAAAATAAGAATTTTGATATTTTTCATTTAAGGGTTCTGAAGGAGGCAAATCTTGTTTAAAAGGATCTACTTGTTTTCCATTTTTCCAAAAACGATAGCAAACGTGCGGACCACTTGTATTACCAGTCATTCCAACCCATCCAATTACGTCTCCTTGTTTTACTCGTTTTCCCGTTTTTACATTTCTCCTTTTCATATGTAGATACTGAGTTTCGTAGGTGCTATTATGTCTAATTTTTACATAATTACCGTTACCTCCTCTTTTTTCTGACTTTGTAACAATTCCGTCTGCGGTAGCTAAAATCGGAGTGCCAGTTGGCGCTGCAAAATCAGTACCTTTGTGAGGTCTAACCCTATTTCCATATAACCTAATTTTTCTTTTTAAATTATATCTAGAGGATATTCTACTAAATTTAACAGGCGCTTTTAAAAAAGCTCTTCTTAAATTATTTGCCTTATCATCATAGATAATCTTTGATGCCTAAAACAGAATCTCCTATAAATCCAAAAGCGTAAAGAGGTTTACCTCGATGTTCAAACATAGCAGCTTTTATTTCTCCAAGACCAGCTGGAATTGTATCATTGATGTATTTTTGTGTGTAAACTACTTTAAATCTATCTCCGGGCTGTAACCTAAAAAAGTCAATGGTCCAAGCGTAAATATTTGCTAACTGATCGGTCATATTTGGACTTAATCTTTGTGCCTCCATTGTTTGAGACAGAGAACTCGTTATGACTCCTTTTGCTGATTTTTCGATATAAGTAACTGCTTTTTTATCATTGAAACTAGATACGCAGTCTCTTAAGTCGATCACTGCAAAATCAATTTTATTTTTTTCATAAATAAAAAGTTGTGTTTTCCCAATACTATCTTTTGAATTTAATAAAACATAAGGATTGCCCACTTTTACTCTTCTTACATCAAAACTATCTTTTACTTTTGAAACCACTCCATAAATTTCTCCTTGCGAAACATGATTTTCGTCTAAAATAGCCCCGAAAGTATCCCCCGACCTGATAGTGTCTCTAACAACATTGAATTCGTTAAAATCATAACCATATTCAAAATTCGCCTTAACAACTTTCTTTATTAGTGTAGTTTCATCTGTTCTTTTTTGAGAGCAAGAAAAAAACTGTAAAGAAACTAAGAGAAATAGAAGAAATTTCTTCAATACAGATGATTTTTTAAAGATTAGTTCCCCAGTCATTTAACTCTTTTTCGGACCATAAATCTGGAAAAAATATTCTTTTTTGATATTTTGGATGCATGTATTTTTTCCAGTCACTACCTCCAGTTGCTTCAATTTCTTTCCCTGATGATTTATCACCAGAAATATAGTGATTAGCTGCATTATAATGTGCCATTACCAAGGTGATATTAACCGTATGATCGTAGTGTCTCATCGCTTTAATTAATTTTTTATCTTGCTGTACTTCTTTTGGCAATTCCTTGAATTTTGCATATAAATTTATGGTATTATACTCTTTTGTAAAAACAATAAATTCATTTTTGTATTTTTCTTCAAAGGCTGATAGCAGATATGATTTTTTCCCAGTCTTATAATCTTTCCCAGCAGCTTGCCAATACAAATGATTTAGAGCATGTTCATAGGGAGTATTCCGGTCTATGGTCTCTCTGAATCTTGCATCTATTAAATTAATTAAATCTGTAGAAGCAAATTCAATTTTCCGATATTGAGCACTTTGAAAACCACTCGCAGGAGTTAACGTATTTCTAAATTTCAAATACTGATCCACTTCCATTCCGTCTTGCATTATAGAAAAAGAGGAGGTAAGCATATCAAAATACCTACTTATCCGCATTAGTCGTGAGGAGAAAAATTCAGCAGTTAACATTTTATGATGTGCAACTTGTTCGATCTCCCAAAGTATCATTTTAAATAATAACTCATTTACTTGATGATACATAATAAATACCATCTCATCAGGTAATGTAGTTCTTTGAAGTTGCAAATTTAATAAAGCGTCTGTTTTTATATAATCCCAATAGGTTATTGGTTCGCTATAAAGTAACCCCTCTAAGTGAGTATCTAAATCTTGACCTATATCATTAAATTTATTTTCTAACTGATGTATTAATTTATCTCTATTTGATTGAGTTGCCATAATTTATTCTACAAATATTTTAAACGAATTATTTAATTTTTTAAACTCTATTAAAGAGGCCTTTAAAGATCCTACTGCTAAATCTGCTTTAATTAACAGTGGTATTTTATTGTCATCATCACTAACCCAAATCGTAAGACTTTCTTTTTCATTAAAAACTCTACCAGACTCAACATAGGGTCTAAAAACTAAGCAGGAGACTTTTCCAAATTCGGTATCTAAAACTTCCTTACGCAAATATTTGAGTTTGAATTTATAATTTTCACTATCAAAAAACATATCTAAGTCAAACTCATCGTTCTCCTTCAAAGAGTGGGTGTCTAGATTATTACGTAAATAATAAAAAGAAGAAACCATATCTTGTGCCTGACTCGGGAAAGGAACTATTTTCTTATTATCATTAATAAAGTCAACAATAGTAGCTATTTTAGAAGACTGATTAAAATCGATCTGAATCTCTTTTTTATAACCTCCTTCATTGATATTCCTTACAAATCTTACGGGAAGGTCTTTGTCTTTTAAAACATAAGACTGATAATGATCTTCCACTTTAAAAAACCAACTGGTCATCCCTGTAGTTTCTCCAAACCCAATGATATGAAAAACTTCTTGATCGTTTAATAGCTCACTTTTAACCTCAAGAGTTGCTTGTCCCGCAGTAATTAAACCATAATGTATCCTGAACTTAAGCCATTCTCCAGCTTCATATGCGTTGTTTTGACAAAAGCAAAACGAACTAAAAAAAAATATTATCAGAATATTTAAATACTTCATTTTACTATTAGATTACTTTTAAAGATAAATCCTATATAATTAAAGAGTTCCCCTGTTTGCTTGTTCTCTTTCAATAGATTCAAATAATGCTTTAAAATTACCTGCACCAAACCCTTGAGCTCCCATCCTTTGAATAATCTCAAAAAATAAAGTAGGCCTATCTTCTACTGGTTTTGTGAATATTTGTAACAAATAACCTTCTTCATCAGCATCTACGAGTATCGAAAATTTTTGTAGCTCTCTAATATCCTCTTTCATCATTTCCATGTGTACGCCTAGTCTGCTCGGAATTTCATCGTAGTAAGCTTGTGGTGGCGCTGGTAAAAATTCTACTCCTCTAGCTTTAAGTTGAGCAACCGTTTGAACAATATCATCTGTAGTGACAGCTATATGCTGAACTCCCGAATCTTCATAAAAATCTAAATATTCTTCAATTTGTGATTTTTTTGCAGCTTTTGCAGGTTCATTAATTGGAAATTTTATTCTACCATTTCCATTACTCATTACCTTACTCATTAAAGCAGAGTATTCTGTATGTATTTGTTTATCATCAAAAGACAAAAAGTTAACAAATCCCATAACATCTTCATACCATTTAACCCATTTATTCATTTCTCCCCAACCAACATTTCCAACCATATGATCAATGTATTTTAAACCTACCGATTCCGGATTATAATCTGACTTCAAGGGAACAAAACCTGGTAAAAAATTACCTTTATAATTTTTACGCTCAACAAACATATGAACCGTTTCACCATAGGTATAAATACCAGCTCTTACAACTTCGCCAAACTCATCTTTTTCCACAAAAGGTTCCATATAAGATTTAGCTCCCCTACTTGTTGTTTCTTCGTAAGCTTTTCGAGCGTCATCTACCCACAAAGCAATCACTTTAACTCCATCTCCATGTTTAACTAAATGATCGTTAATAGGGGATTTACTATTAAGAGGCGTTGTTAATATTAAAACTATTTTATCTTGCTTTAAAGCATAACTCACACTGTCTTTAGAACCAGTTTCAAGCCCTTTGTATGCATAGGATTGAAATCCAAAAGCTGTTTTATAAAAATGCGCAGATTGTTTAGCGTTACCAACATAAAATTCAACATAATCTGTTCCTAATAAAGGTAAGAAATCTTGCGCTCCTTCAAATATTTTTTCTAAACCGTAATCAACCGATTTGATTTTTTTATCACTCATACATGTTGTTTTTTTCTTAAATATACCTTACTTAATCCAAGATTTATAATAATCGTCTACTTCTAATTTTAAGGCTTCTTCAGTAATCATGAGCGGCTTAAAAGGATCAATCATCACCGCTAATTCTTCCGTTGCTTTTTTACCTACACTCCTTTCAATCGCGCCAGGGTGAGGCCCATGAGGAATTCCTCCCGGATGTAATGTAATCTGTCCTTTTTCAATATTATTTCTACTCATAAAATCTCCATCAACATAATACAACAACTCTTCTGAGTCAATATTTGAATGATGATAAGGTGAAGGTATAGATTTTGGATGGTAATCATACATTCTAGGCACAAAAGAACACACTACAAAACCGGATGCTTCCCATTGCTGATGGATAGGAGGAGGCATATGAATTCTACCTGTAATGGGCTCAAAGTCGTGAATTGAAAAAGCATACGGATAGTGAAAACCATCCCAACCAATAACATCGAAAGGGTGGTTTGAATGAGTGTATTCCCACATTACACCTTGTTTTTTTGATAGTATTTTAAATTCACCTTTTTCATCATGTGTTTTAAGATCTTTAGGCAATCTAAAGTCTCTTTCACAAAATGGGGAATGTTCTAAAAATTGACCGAAATTATTTCTGTATCTTTTTGGACTTACTATCGGGCTAAACGACTCAATATACAATAGTTTGTTATCTTCTGTTTCAAAGTCAATTCGATACGTAGTTCCTCTTGGTATGATTAGATAGTCTCCATATTTAAATTCAATATTTCCATACATTGTTTTTAAGATTCCTGAACCCATATGAATAAATAACATTTCATCAGCATCTGAATTTCTATAAAAATAATTTTTAGAAAATCCCATTGGAGCCGCTAAGCCGATATGTAAATCATTATTTGCAAATAATGTTTTTCTACTTGACAAATAATCCTTTTCTGGGCTTAATGAAAATCCTTTAAAACTAAGTGCCTTCATGTTTTTATCAATGGCAATTTTTGGGCTTACATCTTCACCTCTCTTAACTTCAGAAACAACAGTTGGTGGATATAAATGATAAATTAGAGAAGACATTCCTGCAAACCCTGCTGTGCCAAATAGTTCTTCTTGGTATAAGGATCCATCGGGTTTTTCGAAGGTAGTATGTCTTTTAGGTGGTATTTTACCGAGTTTATGGTAACGTGGCATAATTTTTTTATTAAATGGTTAAACTTAATTAATTGAAAATTATTAAATGCCTATTCTGGGTTTCTTTTATTTAGAAACTTGATATCAAGAAGGGTATATTTCCAACGATGATTAGTCATAATACAAATATCGTAAAAAAATTATTGTTTTTAGATGAAGAAAAGTAAAACCTATATATATGAGAATATCCTATCAAAACCGGTAGCCTACACTCACATACCAAACGCTTTTCTCTATTTCTGGAGGAATATGAATATTTAATTTCAACTGGCCCTAAAAAAGTATCCGCTCCAAAACCTAAAGCATATCCAGAATAATCAATTGCATCAACCCATTTATTGTCCTCAAATAAATTATCTCCAACATTTGCAATATTTGCGGAAGTAATTAGGTGTAATTTTTTGTAAAAATTATAATCAAAAGTTATGGTCGCCTTTAAAAATGTATCTCCTCGAAGATTCAAATCTTTATACCCATATAAAGACACTAAATTACTACTCTCCTTATAACCATAACCTCCGACAAAGAAATCAAAGGATTTTGTTGCGTCACCTCCAATATTTACTCCAGCCTCTGACTCAACTAACAGAGAAAGGTTTTTTATGATGGTCTTAGCATAGCCTATCTTGGCTCTCCCTATTGAAAATTCATTAAAATTTTCGTTAATTCCATTTGCATAAAAATAAAAATTAAAATTACCCTTAAAATAAAACCCCTTTGTTGGAAAAATTTTATGGTCAAACGAATCATAAATAACATACCCAAAAGTTCCAAAATAATTAGTGTCGTCAAAAATCGTTCTAGGTTCATTGTTTTGGTCGATACCAATTGTTTTTGATAAATATTTTTTCCATTTATGTTCAATTCCGGCGCCAATTAAAAAGGTTCTTTTTAAGAAGGATTGTAAATATATTTGATTCGTTAGTTCGGCATATTGGAAATTTAAACTATTAATATCAGAATCAGTCATATCGATTGCTCTAATAAAATCTAAATTTACGTTTTCTTCAAAAGTATTGTAGTTAGAATTTAAGCCTATACTCCAATAATAACCTTTATCAATAAAATAATCAAAGTTATATCTTAGATTATCTCCTATAATAAAATCAAAAGAGGTGATGTCATTATTAGATAATAGTCTTTTATGAGTATAGTTTAACAGTACAGCTGTCTTATATAAATCATCGTAGTGAGCGCTCAATCGAAAGGAAGATTTATTTTCGCTCTCTACCACATCAAATTTTATGATAAGACCTCCTTTTTTATCATTAATAAAACGATAATTAATTTTTTGAAAATTATTAGTCGCTGATAGGTTATTAACGCCCTCGCTAAAAGCTCTATAGGAAGTTATCGATGGAATTCTTAATTTTAATTTTCCTAAAATATAAGAACGAGTATAGTGGTAATTACCCTCTATTTGGATACCACTAATTAATAAAGAATCGCTAAAATTAATGGTCTCTTTTTTTCTTAAAACCCTTTTTTGTTTGGAAGCAAGTTCAATTAATTGGTTCTTAACTGATAATGCCTCTTTTGTTCCAGCATCCATAATTGCTAATTTTTCATTAAAAGAGACTACTGAAAAATCTGTAATGTTTGGACGGATATAAATATCCGTATCATTTCTCTTATCTATCATCGCCTCTATTGCACTATAATTACCAACTTGCCCTAATATTTCTATAGCATTTTTTAGTTTATTTCTTGTTTTTAAAGTATCCTGTACGTCAATTCCAATAACAATATCAGCTCCCATCGATCTTACTTTTTCAATGGGATAATTATTAGTAACACCTCCATCTACATAAATTGAATCTCCAATTTTTACAGGATTAAATAGTGTTGGCAAGGCACTACTCGCAGCAACAGCTGCTGGCAAATAACCCTTGTTTAGAATGGTTTCTTTCCCTGATTCAATATTCGTTGCAATACAGAAAAAAGGAATTTGTAAGTCATTAAAATTATCGACATCATTTACATGAGAAGTAAGTTTCGAAAATAAGTTATACATATTTTGACCCTTAGATATCGAGGTGGGCAGCGAAATTTTAAACTTCTGAAAAGGGAGGTTCATCGCATACCTTTCAGAATCATTTTTTTCAAAAAAAGTTTTTGCACTTCTAGGAATTTCATCTTGAATCAATTGAGAGAAATTTACTGCTCTAAATATTGAGTCTATTTGAATTGCTGAATATCCTGTGGCATATAACCCTCCGATAATTGCTCCGGTACTTGTGCCTCCAATATAGTCTATACGAACACCCGATTCTTCAATAACTTTTAAAGCACCTATATGAGCCATACCTTTAGCTCCACCGCCACTTAACACCAATCCAACTTTAACATCTTCTTTGAGAAAATCTTCTTGAGAAAACATAATTCCGGATGCCAATATGATTGTTACTGATAATAAAAATTTCACTGAGACTTGTTATGATATCCTAATAAGTAAAGATAAACTCTAAATTGTTACATTTTGTTTAAAATGTTCGATTATTTTTTGAGCTTTACTAGGGCCAACTACCTTAGAGAGGTCGTCAAAACTTGCTGTTTGTAATCTTTTCAGACTTTTAAAAATTTTTAATAACTCAATTATTGTTTTCTCTCCAATTCCTTCGATATGTAACAATGTTGTGTTTAATGCTTCTTTACTCCTTTTATTTCTATGAAAAGTAATCCCAAATCTATGCGCTTCATTTCTTAATTGTTGTATGATTTTTAAAGTTTCCGATTTTTTATCAAGGTATAAAGGAATGGGATCTTCAGGATAAAATAATTCCTCTAATCTTTTCGCAATACCTATGATTGCAATTTTTCCTCTTAGCTCAAGTTTGTCAAGACTTTTTAAAGAAGAAGACAATTGACCCTTTCCTCCATCAATAATAATTAATTGAGGTAATGGTTGCTTTTCGTCTAATAAGCGTTTATATCTTCGATACACCACTTCTTCCATAGATGCAAAATCATCGGGGCCTTCAACAGTTTTAATATTGAATTTTCTATAATCTTTTTTACTTGGCTTCCCATTTTTAAATACTACACAAGCAGCAACAGGATTGGTTCCTTGAATATTACTATTATCAAAACATTCTATGTGACGAGGCTCTTCGGATAAGCGTAAATCTTTTTTCATTTGAGACATAATCCTGTTTTCATGACGATTGGGATCTGTAATTTTAGTCTGCTTAAATCGCTCCATCCGATAATATTTTGCATTTCTAAGTGACAAATCTAATATTCGCTTTTTATCTCCGAGTTTTGGCACATAGATTTTTAAGTTTTCTCCAACATTAATCTTAAAAGGGACATAGATCTCTTTACATTGTGATTGAAAACGCTGCCTTAATTCAATTACTGATATTTGTAAAATTTGCTCATCAGTTTCTTCAAGTTTCTTTTTTATTTCCAGTGTATGTGATCGAATAATTGAACCATAAGACAGTTGAAGATAGTTAACGTATCCATAGGCTTCATCGGTTACAATTGAAAAAACGTCAACATTATTAATTTTTGAATTTACAATCATCGATTTAGATTGATAATTCATCAAAGTCGCAATTTTCTCTTTTATTTTTTGAGCATCTTCAAAATATAAGTTGGTAGCAAAACCTTCCATTTGATTTTTAAATGCGACTAATGAATCTTTAAAATTGCCCTTCAGTATATTTCTAATCGCAGCAATATTTTTATTGTAATTTTCTTCAGTTTGTTTTCCTTCACAGGTCCCCAAACAATTGTCAAGATGATATTCCAAGCAAACTTTATATTTTCCCGATTTAATATTTTTATCTGCTAAATCATAATTGCAATTTCTTAAAGGAAATAAACCATTTATTAACTCTAATAAGGTATATACAGTTTTTACATTGGTGTAAGGACCAAAATATTCAGAGCCGTCTTTTATCATTTTTCTAGTCGAAAACACCCTAGGGAATCGTTCTTTTTTTATACAAATCCATGGATAGGTTTTGTCGTCTTTAAGCATAATATTGTAACGAGGCTGGTACTTTTTAATTAAATTATTCTCTAACAGTAAGGCATCGGTTTCAGTCTCTACGACAATATGTTTTATACTTACAATCTTTTTTACTAAGACGCGTGTTTTTCCAATATCATGTTGTTTGGTAAAATAAGAAGAAACTCTTTTTTTTAAATTTTTTGCCTTCCCAACATACAATAATTTTCCATCTTTATCGAAGTACTGATAGACCCCTGGCTTCGCGGGTAAGGTCTTTAACTGTATTTTTATTGGCAAAACTGTCATCCTTCAAAGATAATTGATGTTTATTGAACGAAAAAATAAGTACTTATAGATAAATTACTAAATTAGCTGCAACTATATCACGAATGAACATTGCAATTTTATCAAAAGGGGAAACTCTATATTCCACTCAAAGTCTATTAAAGGCTGGTACAAAAAGAAAACATGTGATGGAGGTATTAGACCCATCGCATTGCTCATTATCCATAGAAAACGGAAAATCTGTAGTCCGTTTTCATGATGAAATTGTTGATGACTTGGACGCAATAATTCCTAGGATTGGGGCTTCAAAAACTTATTATGGAGCTACATTGGTTCGTCATTTTAATGCAATGAATGTTTTTTCTGTAGTGTCTGCAGAGGCTATTTTGCAAACAAGAGACAAATGGACCTGCTCACAATTACTTTCAACATTTAACGTCCCTATTCCTAAAACTATTTTGGGATCCTCTTCAAATTTGGAATATTTACTTTCAAATTTTAAAAATAAACCGGTCATAATAAAAATATTAGAAGGAACACACGGCAATGGTGTAATTCTTGCCGATACCTATTTGAGTGCGTTATCAACTATTGAAACACTAAAAACTGCTGGAGTTAAGTTTTTGTTACAAGAATATATAGAAGAATCAAAGGGGACAGATCTAAGAGTAATTGTTGTAGATGGTAAAGTAGTTTCTGCTATGAAACGACAAAGTAAAGAGGGAGATTTTAGATCTAATCTACATAGGGGCGGATCCTCTGCAAAAATAAATCTTTCTTACGAAGAAGAAAATATTGCCCTTAAAGCTGCTAAAGCGATGAAATTAGGAGTCTGTGGAATCGATATACTTCAATCCTCAAGAGGTCCTTTGGTTTTAGAAATAAATTCATCACCAGGTTTAGAAGGAATTGAAAAAACAACTGAAGTAAATATTTCAGAAAAAATAATCAGTTATATTGAAAGAAATAATCGGTAATGAAGGAATTTGTAAAAACTCTTGAAATCCTAGGAGAAAAAATAGAACTGGGCGAAAGTAGAACTATTGATTTTAATATTGCAAAGTTGTATACCTCTACCAGTATAGAAATTCCAATCATTATAGAAAGATCCATCCATCCAGGACCTACCGTATTAATTACCGCCGCAATTCATGGAGATGAAATAAATGGAGTAGAAATTGTAAGGCAATTAATTTCACGAAAAATCAATAAACCAAAAAGAGGTACCATTATAAGTATTCCAATTTTAAATGTTTTTGGATTTTTAAATACGGATCGAGCATTTCCAGATGGCAGAGATTTAAATAGATCTTTCCCAGGTAATCGGAGAGGTTCTCTAGCAAGTAGAGTCGCTTATTTCTTTACAAATGAAATTTTACCACATGCCGATTACTGTGTCGATTTTCATACAGGAGGAGCCAGTCGTTTTAACGCACCTCAGGTTAGAATAAATCCAGGCGATGAAAATTTATTAAAACTAGCAAAGATTTTTAATGTACCTTTTTCAGTTTATTCAAAAAATTTAAAAAAAACCTATCGGTCTACTTGTGGTAAAAAAGGGATTCCAATCATATTATTTGAGGGAGGTAAATCCTTAGAAAGTAACACACAGATTGTAAATTATGGTGTTAGAGGTACTAAGCGGTTTTTATATTACCTTAACATGTTAGATTCTAAATTTAACGTGACCAATCCTAGTAGAGATACGGTGGTAATAGAAAAGTCGAGATGGATAAGAGCGCAAAAAAGTGGTTTGTTTCACTTAAAAATAAAGTGTAATGAATTGGTCAAAAAAGGAGCTACTTTAGCTACCATCACAGATCCGTATGGAAAAATGAAATTTAACGTGATCGCTCCAAACAAAGGATATGTTATTAATGTTAATCAGGCACCGATTGTTCATCAAGGTGACGCTATTTTTCATATGTCGACTAAGGATGATCAGGCGCAAGGAGAGGAAATGGAGAACATAGATGAATAAACAAGCACTAAGATTAAAATACAAATCTAAAAGAGCTCATATTACAGAAAAACAGAGGGATGAGTTTAGTATTAATATTGCAAATAATTGTTTAAGCCTACCTATTTGGGAATTTTCCAACTATCATATTTTTTTACCAATAGTAAACAAATTAGAGGTAAATACCGAGTTTTTACTTCATGTGTTGCAAGGAAAAGACAAGAGTATTGTGGTTCCAAAAGTATTGCGTGAAACTGGTGAAATGTCTCATATATTATTACAAGACAATACTTCTTTAAAGGCATCTAAATACGGGGTGCCAGAACCAGTATCTGGAATAAAAATTATACCCTCACAATTAGACGTGATTTTTATACCCTTATTGGCTTATGATCGAATTGGAAATAGAGTGGGTTATGGAAAAGGATATTATGATCGTTTTCTAACAAAGTGTGAAGCTAAAACAATTTTAATAGGGTTATCTTTTTTTACTCCTGAAGAAGTTATCACTCCTGAAGCAACAGATATCCCCTTAAATTTTTGCGTCACACCACATAATATTTATACTTTTAAAAAATAATTTATCATGTTTGAAACTAACTATTCAGAAAATTCTGTACCAGACAATCAAATGACACTCGCTATAGTGGCAACTGTTTTAGGGCTATGTTCTCCTTGTTGTATTGGCTTTGTTCTTGGTATCATAGCTATTGTCTTTTCTAGTCAAGTAAAATCAAAATTCGAAAAGGGAGATTTTGCTGGTGCTTTATCTTCAGCTAAAAATTCAAAAACTCTTGCTTATATTGCGATTGGATTACTAATTTTAAATATAGTCTATTTATATTTTTTGGGAGGTATAGCTACTTATCAAGATATTTTAGAAATTTATAATATTTAACAACAGCCGTGTTTTTTGATTTATAAACTATTATCCATAATTGGTTTTTTTATACTTGGAGGAGGAATTTATTATTTCTATCAACATGATCCCGTACAAAGTGAAACTGTTTTTATTCTTTGTGTCACAAAAAATATTAGCGGTATCGATTGCCCAGGTTGCGGTTCTCAGAGGGCTTTTCATGAATTATTACATGGTAATTTTATAAAAGCAGCAAAACTTAATTTAACAATTTATTTTTTTACACCATTATTGCTATTTCTTTTTTTAAAAACAGCATTAAAACCATTTCGTATTGATTTGCCAGATCTTTTGATAACAACCAAGCGACTGATGCTAATATTATTTTTTCTATTACTTTTTACGGTATTAAGAAATTTAATATAGACGTTTGTATTATTGTGACTCAAGTGGTTTTTGCTTTGGAAATGCTTTTCTATTAAATACGATTAGCAATCCAAATCCAGTACTTATAGCCATATCTGCTACATTGAAAACAGGATCAAAAAAGGTGAAATATTTCCCGCCAGAAAAAGGAATCCATTCTGGCAAAAAACCTTCCCAAATTGGAAGATAAAGCATGTCTACAACTTTACCGTAAAATACAGGCGCATACCCTCCCCCTTCAGGAAACATAGAGGCTAATTGCCCATAACTATTGTTAAAGATAATGCCATAAAAAACAGAATCGATGATATTGCCTAATGCTCCAGCAAAAATTAAGGTGATCGATATAATTAAAATTTTAGAAGATTTCTTTATGATAGAATCCCACAACCAATAACCAATACCAACAATTGCAACTAATCTAAATAAGGTAAGAGCTAGTTTTCCATATTGCCCGGGTATTTTTGCACCCCAAGCCATTCCTTCGTTTTCTACAAAAGCAATTCTAAACCATTCTAAAACAGTGATACTCTCTCCTAATTTAAAATGAGTTTTTATATAAACTTTGGAAATCTGATCTATTAACAAGATCAAGATAATTATGACTATGGATTTTTTTAAAGACATTGTATTTTTCTTGTAGGTAAAAATAATATTATTTAATGAATTTGAATTAAAGAGATATCCCCATCTTTTGTTTCAGCAATTATTTTATAATTACTTCTTGAATTGTCTGAAAGTTCGTTAATTATAAAACCTGATTTTGAGCGAGCATCTCCTTTAATATTTGCTTTAGAAGAAACATTAATAAATCCTGATTTTGAACTTAAATTTGCATTCCCCTCAAAGTTTTTTAGGGTGCAATTTCCGTGCTCCAAAGAGGTGACGACAAAGTTAAAGCTTCCTGTAGATGTCAAAGAAGCTGTTTTAGAAGTAATAGTTATGCCTAATCGTTTAGGGAGCTTCAGTTCGATTTCTATGGATTGCAATTTGTGAGCTGCTAATTTATCATTAATAGACCTAAAAAAAGGGGTGGTATCTGGTTCAATAAATAATATATTATTTTTTTCTAGCAGACTTAAAACAACACTTTCATGATCTTGACCTTCGATTCTTGTTATTATAGATATCGTATTAAGGTCTGTCGAGATTAAATTAACATGATGGATTTTGTCTGAACTGATTTTAATACTCTTATAGTGGTTTGCCGCTATCTCTTTTTCAATTATTTTTTGAGAAAAAGATTTACTGCACAGTAGTAGTATTAAAATAATTTTTTTCAAATAAAAACTCTAAAAAAAAACCAAACTCTTTTTGTTTTAAAACTGAAGAATTTGGAATTGAAATATATTGATTGTTTTTTATTGCATGTTTTTAGCTTCTATGCTAAGTGTCGCGTGCGGAACTAACTTAAGTCGTTCCTTATTGATTAATTTCTTGGTTACCCGGCATACACCATAGGTTTTGTTTTCAATTCTAATTAAAGCATTTTTTAGGTCTCGAATAAACTTCTCTTGACGTATTGCTAATTGAGAATTTGCCTCTTTACTCATTACATGACTCCCCTCATCAAAAGCTTTAAATGTTGGAGACGTATCATCAGTACCATTATCACTATCGTTTCTAAAAGCACTTTCAATTAAATGCAATTGGGTCGTTGCATGCTCTATTTTTTCTAATATTAGCTGCTTGAATTCTTCCAAATCAGCATCATTGTATCTTGTGTTTACTTCTTGCTTCATTCTATACTTTTTTAATAACCAACTTACTAATTATATCATCAAAAATTATTTCAGTTCCTTCCTCTAATTTTTGTTCAAAATTTAAATCGTTTGTTAATGTTTCGCGTTTAATGTATTCTAAATTTTGGTTAACCGCTATTTTTAATTTTTCATCGTCTTGAATAGTAATTTTAACTCGATCCATCACTTCAAAACCAGAGTCTTTACGAATATTTTGGATTCTATTCACCAATTCTCTTGCAATTCCTTCACTTTTTAATGCTGGGCTAATAGTTACATCTAATGCCACTGTAACCCCATCACTATTTGCGACCAACCAGCCTTCGATATCTTGAGAACTTATAACGACATCATCTTTGCACAATGTAGTATTTTTTTCGTTAATTAAAACACTAATTTCTCCTTCTTTTTCAAGAATAGCAATTTCTTCCTGCCCAAAATTATTAATTATTTGTGCAATGGATTTCATGTCTTTCCCAAAACGAGGGCCCAGCTTTTTAAAATCTGGTTTTATTTGTTTTACTAAAATACCTGAACCTTCATCTATTAATTCAATCTCCTTGACATTTACCTCCGATTTAATAAGATCCGAAACAGCAAGAATCTCATCTCGTTGATCGTTATTTAAAACGGGAATCATGATTTTCTGTAATGGCTGACGTACTTTAATTTTCTCTTTTTGTCGCAACGACAATACCAACGATGAAATAGTTTGCGCTCTTTGCATTTTATGCTCCAATACCTTATCGATATAAGTCGAAATAGCTTGTGGAAAGTTACTTAAATGAACCGATAGTTTGTCTTTTTTTATAGTTCCTCCTATTAAATCTCTGTACAATCGATCCATAAAAAATGGAGCGACAGGTGCGCTTAGTTTTGATATGGTGAGTAAACAAGTATGTAAGGTTTGATATGCAGATATTTTATCCTCACCATAGCTTCCTTTCCAAAAACGCCTTCTACTTAAACGCACAAACCAATTACTTAAGTTTTCTTGCACAAAGTCTGAGATGGCTCTTGTAGCTTTCGTAGGCTCATACTCGCCATAATATTGATCTACTTTATCAATTAAGGTGTGTAATTCAGATAAAATCCAACGGTCAATTTCGGGTCTTTTTTCTAAAGCAATGTCGTCTTCTGTATAACTGAAATTGTCCAAATTAGCATATAAACTGAAAAAACTATAGGTATTGTATAAGGTCCCAAAAAATTTATTTCGCACTTCTGAAATACCTGCAATATCAAATTTTAAATTATCCCATGGATTGGCATTACTTATCATATACCATCGTGTGGCATCGGGACCAAACTTATCGATAGTTTCAAATGGGTCGGTGGCATTTCCTAGACGCTTAGACATTTTTTGCCCATTTTTATCCAAAACCAAACCATTTGAAACCACATTTTTATAAGCAACATCGTCAAATATCATGGTTGCTATAGCATGCAACGTATAAAACCAGCCTCGAGTCTGATCAACTCCCTCAGCAATAAAATCAGCTTTTCGCCAAATAGTATCCACTTTATCTTTATTTTCAAATGGATAATGCCATTGAGCATAGGGCATACTTCCACTATCAAACCAAACGTCAATTAAATCAGCTTCCCGTTTCATAGGGGTCCCATTTTTTGAAACCAATATAATGTCGTCTACAATATTTTTATGTAAATCTACTTTTGCATAATTTTTTTCAGAAAAATCTCCTGCTACAAAATCATCAAAAATATCTTTTTGCATGAAACCTGCAACTACTGCTTTTTTCATTTCATTTTTTAATTCTTCAATAGACCCAACAGCCATCTCTTCTGTTCCATCCTCAGTACGCCAGATAGGCAAAGGAATTCCCCAGTATCGCGATCTGGACAAATTCCAATCGTTGGCGTTGGCCAACCAATTACCAAATCGCCCTTCTCCAGTGGCTTTAGGCTTCCAGTTGATTCCTAAGTTTAACTCAAACATACGATCCTTAAAATCGGTAACTTTAATAAACCAAGAATCTAATGGGTAATATAAAATAGGCTTATCGGTTCGCCAACAATTTGGATAACTGTGGGTATATTTTTCTACTTTAAAAGCCTTGTTTTCTGTTTTTAATTGAATCGCAATCTCAATATCTATCGATTTTTCAGGCGCTTCTCCTTCCGGATAATATTCATTTTTTACATACTTGCCGGCGTACTCTCCCATCTCTGGTCTAAATTTCCCCTGTAAATTTACCAAAGGAACTAACTTACCATTTTCATCCTTCACCAACATCGGAGGAACTTCCGGCTGAGCTAACTTAGCTACCATCGCATCATCTGCTCCAAATGTAGGGGCTGTATGAACAATTCCTGTACCCTCTTCTGTAGTTACAAAATCCCCTGCAATAACTCTAAATGCATTTTCTGGTTGATCATTTGGCAATGAAAATTGCATTAACTGTTCGTATCTGGATTCTAAAATTTCATTCCCTTTAAATTCTTTTAGAATTAAGTAAGGAATTTTTTTAGCGCCTTTTTCATAAGAGGGTAGCTCATCTTCAGAAGCTACTTTTTCATACTTTCCTGAAAACTGTTTCTCAACTAAATTTTTTGCTAAAATTACTTGTGATTCTTCAAAGGTATATTGATTGAATGTCTTTACAAGAACATAATCAATTTTTTTACCTACCGTTAAAGCTGTATTTGAAGGCAACGTCCATGGGGTAGTCGTCCAAGCTAAAAAATAAATAGATCCTTCCACATCTTTTAGAAAAGCGGGCATTGAATCTTTAATAGCTTTAAATTGTGCCACCACGGTTGTATCGGTAACATCTCGATAGGTGCCTGGTTGATTTAATTCGTGAGAACTAAGGCCCGTTCCTGCTTTTGGAGAATACGGCTGTATGGTATATCCTTTGTACAACAATCCCTTGTTATATATTTCTTTTAATAGCCACCAAACTGTTTCCATGTATTTTGGCTCATAGGTCACGTAGGGGTCTTCCATATTTACCCAATAGCCAATTTGTTGGGTAAGGTTATTCCAAATATCAGTATACCGCATAACTGCTTTGCGACAAGCTGCATTATAATCTTCAACCGAGATGGTTTTTCCGATATCTTCTTTGGTGATCCCCAATTCTTTTTCTACCCCCAATTCAATCGGTAAACCATGAGTATCCCAACCAGCTTTTCGCTTTACTTGGAATCCTTTCATAGTTTTATAGCGTGGAAAAATGTCTTTAATGGTACGTGCTAAAACATGATGCACCCCCGGTAAGCCGTTAGCCGATGGCGGTCCTTCAAAAAAAACATAGGGAGTTTTCCCCTCCCGAGAAGTAATACTTTTTTCAAATACATTTTCCTCTTCCCAAAATTTGAGAATGTCTTCTCCTATTTTTGGGAGGTTTAAGCCTTTGTATGTTTCAAATTTTGTACTCATTATTTTTTGCTTTTGCAAATTGTTTTTTACACTAAAAAGAACGCTGCGAATTTAATAAATAGTTAAGATAAGGCAATGGCTTATTGCCTTAAAATTAAGCGACTAAAAAAGCTCTGTGGAATTAACCACAGAGCTTTATATAGTTAAAAAGAATTGGTTTTTATCGCACCATTCTAATTTCTCCTGACTCTACAACATTCACATCATCTTCTGTATAAATATTATTATAACTGAATCTTAGCTCATTTTAATTAAATTTCAAATTTAATTTCTTTTCAGTAGCTTAGACCTAAATTTTTAATCTTTTTCCTTTTGAAACAATTCATTTTCTGTTTAGTATTTCTTCCTATAACTTCAATCGCACAAGACTATGTGGATATTTTTAAGTTTGGATATAGCTATACTGATCAAGCAAAATTTGAAGACACTAACGAGAACACCCCTATTAACGCCTTTAACGCTGCAGTAACCTTCCCCATTGAATTAAGTTCAAAGCATGTTTTTTTAACCGGTATCGATTTAAGCTCACATAACTTGTGGTTGTCTCCTGAATACAACCAGTCGACAACCTTATACAATACATTGTTAAAAGTTGGCCTTGCGACAACCTTCTCGGAAAAATGGAGTAGTACCTTTGTTTTGTTGCCTAAAATTGCTTCTGATTACAAAACAATTTCTGGAGATGATTTTAATTTTGGAATCTATGCCATTGCAAAACTTAAAAAAAGCGAATATTTTAAGTTCCGTTTTGGATTGTACGCCTCCACTGAATTGTTTGGAGTTTTTGCTACTCCTATTGTTGGCGCCTACTATTTGAGTCCCCATAAACGTTTTGAAATAGATGCTTCTTTGCCAATTACTGCGGCTGTGAATTACCATTTTGAGAGAATGTCTATCGGATTTGATTATTTTGCCATTGGGAGAAGTTATAATATTAGCCAGGAAACCTCAACACCTGTTTATGTGGACCAGCGTCCAATTGAAGCAAGTACTTATATTCAATTTGGTCTAGTAGAAAACAGTATTTTATTAAGAGCAAAATTGGGGTATTCTAATAATACGAATGAAGTTTATGCGCAAGGGGATCGGTTAAATTATAGGATTTCAGCTTTTAGTTTTGGAGATAACAGAACGCAACTAAATTCTGATATTTTAGGCAGTGTTTTCCTTAAATTTGAGGCGATTTATAGAATACATTTTAAAAAAAATAATGCTACGTCTAAAATATAATTGGTAATTTTATATCATGAAGAAACGTTGTCCAGAATGTGGTGATAAAATAATTGGCAGGGCTGACAAAAAGTTTTGTAGTGACGCTTGCAGAAATACTCATAATAACGCACTCAACAAAGACAGTAAAAATCTTGTTAGAAATATTAATAATCGATTGCGAAAAAATTATCGGATTTTGGAGTCCTTGAATCCTGACGGTAAAACAAAAACAACTAAGGAAAAATTACTTCGATTGGGGTTTAACTTTGAATTTTTTACCAATATTTACACCACTAAAACCGGATCGGTTTATTTTTATTTATACGACCAAGGATATCTTGCACTAGAAAACGATTTTTATCTTATTGTAAAAAGGCAATAATTACTCTATTCAACAACTTTAAATGTTTCTATGGCTTGATTAGGTTCTATAATGGTATAATCTTTCCAAAATGTGGGATCATATTGCGATAAATAAGTTGCTTTTACCAACTTCTGTTCTTCAATTTTATCAAAATAATCTTGATTAATAGCTTCGGATTCAAAAACAACAAACTCATATTTTGATAATTGATTGCCTTGTATTTTTAAGTTTAAGGAAAGTTCATTTTGTTTTCTTCTGCCCTTAACATTTTTATTTTTTTCTATCACTTTTAAAGGTCTATCCAAGCCCATATAACCCCCATCATTGAGTTCCAAATACCTTGGACTATAACTGCCATTTAAATCTTTATCAAATAACATTTTACCTCTAAACACATCATTTCTATAACTAATCCCCAAAAGCTCAAATTTACTTAAAGACTTCACATTCTCGAAATCTAATCTAACAATAGCAAAATCTTGCGTATTAACATATAGCACTCCCTTAAACTCTTTTCCTCCTTTTGGACTAAATGGAATAATATATACTGACATTCCGTTAATTACTGTATAATTTTCCAGACTAAAATTATACCTGTTTGATTTATCGATAACATCTATCTTACTGTCTTCTGTAAAAAATAATTGTTCGTACAGATTCGCTATTTGATTTCCAATTTGTTTATGAAAATTAATATCTCCCTCTGCTTTTCTTTTTTCAATTTCCGCTTTCACCTCTTCATTCTCTTTCAGAATCGAGTCCACTTCCATTTTGGTGCTAAATATTCCTGATTTAATTTTTATATAAGAGTCTTTTTTGATGTTATCATTAAAAATTTTTTCAAGCTTTTTTCCAATACCCTCTGCTGAAATATCACTATTTTTATCATACAATTCAGCGGCTTTATTTATATTTAATTTATAGCGATCATAATTACCATATAACTCAGCAACTACTTCCTTATAATAAGATGTTTTATTTGGAATAATAGTACGAATACTATCGATTAATTTTTTGTTAAGTTCGTCTATTGTTGATTTTTCAAATCCAAAATCTAATTTTTTCATCGTCCCAATTTCTGATTGACGAAAAAATATTTTCTTTTTCGTAAGATCTGTCGCATAATTTTTAGGCAGGTGCTCTTTAACTTTTTCAATAATTTCGTCTACTTCAAGGATATTAGTTGTTAAAAACACCTCCTTGAGTTGGTATGTTTTTGGAGTCAATAAAATCTTTAAAGCTTCTGCCTCCTCAAAAAATACTCCCTTTGTTTCGTAGCCCATGTAAGAAACAAAAATAGAATCTTGTGGCTGTTTTACATTTTCTAATGAAAAAGTAAATTCTCCGTCTTCATTAGTGATCAAACCTTGATTTAAACCTGTTTCGACTGTTGCATAGGGAATTGATTGTTTAGTTTCCATATCCAGAACCCTCGCAGAGAATGTTTGCGCATCTGAAGGAATGAAACAAAGGTTAAATACTAAGAAAAGAGATGGTTTTAAATACATTAACAAAAAATTTATTTTCACAAATATAGTACGGCGATATTTATTCTAAAATATCGCCGTATCAAATAAATATTAAATTAGGTTTTGCTTATTCTACTGCGTCAGCTTGATCGGTTTCTGGAGTAACTTGAAAGGAAGCAACCATTCCGCCAAGGTCAAAATAATCGCCACCTGTAATTATTTTACCGTCCTTAAAATCAAATGTATGGTAGGAGGTTAACTCTAAAGGAGTTTCTGTTGCGGTGTGTGTTCCTGTCCAAACACCGTACGTTCTTACGCTACCGTCTAATTGACCGGTTTCTGCATTTACTCCAGGTAACCAGTTATTAGCGGTATACTTTAAATTGTCAAACATATCGTGATACATCACAATTGCAGCCATGTGGTCTGCTTTATTTAACTGACCAGAACCATAAGCAGGACCCTGCCATTCAAGATCATCATGAAAAAGAGCACTGATACCATCTGCATCTTCGAGAGCATGCAGATTCACTAATTCTTTAACGGTTTCAACATTTTTACTAAAATCGACATGATTTCCACTTTCGCAAGAGAATAGGAAAGCTACTATCGATAGGGATACTAAAATAGTTTTCATTGTTTTATGGTTTTAATTTATGTTAAGTGTTAAATTTATAAATTATTGTTTATTATTTGCGCAAATAATCAATAAATTAACTTTTTATTGACATTAAAATAACATAAAAAAATAAATAAAAATTTATTTTTATCAAATAAAACAATTTTAAATGATGAAAAAATATTTATCCCTACTATTCTTTTTCGCTCTTACTTTAGGCATAAACGCTCAAGATGCTCCTATAAGTGACGCGGAGAAAACTTCAATTAAAGCTACAAACCCTTTTAGTTCGGTTTATCCAACTTCAATTTTAAAAAGTTCAGATACTTATTTTAAAGCTCAAATGGGCTTATATAAAGAAGGGGTTATTCCTGAAAAGGAAGCTCATCTTGTTGGTATTGCAACTTCTGCAGCCATCAAATGTCAATATTGTATTCCCTATCACGTGGCTGAGCTAAAAAGACTCGGTGCTACTGACGAAGAAATAAAAACGGCTGTATTAATTGCAGCAGATATTATGAAAATGAGCACCCTATTTTATGGAAATGAATTCGATTTGGAAAATTTTAAAAAGATGCTCAAAGGGGAATAAGATTTTAATTATTTTACCTAACACAGAAGAGTGTGATTAAAAACTTGATGAAACTGCTTGAAAATTACATTTAAATGAAAGTTTTTTGTAATTTTACTTTATAACTTCTTTCTAAATTAATAGAATAATAACTACCACTTTTTTTGCTCTTTGTTTTTGATAACAAAAGAGTCGATAATTCAATTTTTTTATTAATAAATCAAACAAAACAATGAAAAGACTTATTCTACTATTTTTAATGGCAACTATACTAACGAGTTGTAACAACAATCCTGATTACGCTAAAAACCTAGCAACTGCTCAAAAATTATTTCAACTTCATGAAGAAGAAAATCTAGAAGCTCAATTAGCTTTAGTAAGCGAAAAAATGGAATCAATTACCTCTATGTATGGTGCAAAAGCATCGGGCTTTGACCAGTATAAAGCTATGCTAGAAGGGTATCATAACGATTTTGATGATATCAAGTACAATGCAAATGTTTGGCTTCCAGGAACAGACCAAGAAGGCGTATTGGATGGAAGTGTAAGAACCTATGGAACTTGGACGGGAACTAATGTTGCTACGGGAAAACAATTGAGTCTGATGGGCTACTGGTATTTTAATTTTGACGCAGAAGGAAAAGTGATCACTCAAGGAGATTTCTTTGACTATGGCGGAATGTATAATGCTGTTTATCCTAAAACAAAAGTTTTTGCAACCATCGAAATTAAAGATGGTAAAGCCAATGAAATCATGGCACTTTTAAACAGTGAAGGCGGCCTAGCCGCTACCAGAGCATACGAAGGTTGTATGTCTACAGAGATGGTTTACAATAGTGAAACAAATACGGTTTGGATTGTCGAAGATTGGGCATCTAACGATCTATTCTTAAAATATATTGAATGGAGACAAACTGCAGATGAATATAAAATTATTGAAAAAATGATTCCTTATATGAAAGGAGGAGCTAACGGTCTAACTGTAGCTCATTCAAATAGTAACTATACCGCCTATTAATATCAACTCAAGACCTTTATAATAACTGACCGCAAAAAGCTTATTATTTTACTAACAATTAAAAAACTTTACAATGAAACAAATTATTTTAGTATTAGCATTTTTTGCTACAGTGTCACTTAGCGCACAAACAATGGCCTATAGTGTGGTCGAATTTAAAGCCAAACCACACACTCAGAAAGATATTCTCAATGTTTTTAATGAAACATTTGATGATGTTGAAATGAATCAAGGCGGAATTTCTTTAGAACGACTTGGAAATGGAAGGTCAAACGGAGCAACCCATCGCTTGGTTTGGTTTTGGACTATGGGAGAGGAGATGATGGCAGAAGATGCTGTTAGCGATGATAAAAATGATGCTTTATGGGCAAATATGGTTAATTATGTAGATGAATGGCAAGCATCCTATTCTGGAAGAGTATTGAGTTGGCAAAACGGAGATGCAGAGGAAAATCGTGTTGTTCATATTTGGGATATTAAAATTGATGATCCAATGATGTTTAAAGCAGGTCATGATAAAATTGTTGAAGAGTTTAAAGATGATTTTGAAGGTAGAGCTGTTGGATTTGGCACCTACGATTTTGGAAGGCCCAATGGTGCATCTCACTGGGTAGCTTTATCAGGAAAAGACAAAGAAGACCATATGATGTTGTATGATAAACTTCAAAAAGATGATAAATTTATGAAACTTATCCAAGAGAGAGGACCTCGAGAAGATGTAAAAGACTACGAATTACGTATTTTAAAACAATTTAACTAAATAGATTAATCATGAAAAAATTATTCACTTTTTTCGGTGTGTTATTTTTATGCACTTCGATTTGTACAGCAGGGATAAATCCCGTTTTAGAACCAATTCCTGCAGACGATTTTACAATGCTAAAGTCTCTTGAAGGAAAATGGGCTGGAACTTTAGAGAGAACTAATGGTTCCTCAGATAGTTTTAATGTCGAATATAGTATTACTTCAAATGGTAGCGCTTTAATGGAGGAGAGCTTTACAGGGGGCATTGAAATGCTTACTATTTTTAACTTACAAAATGATGAACTTTTACTGACTCATTACTGTGGTTTAAAAAACCGTCCTGTATCTCGTTTAGAAAGTAGCAAAGATGGTGTGTTTGAATTTACTACGGATGCTGAGCTTAGCAACTTATCTCTTGCTAAAGATATGTTTGTGACCTCTTGGAAAATAGATACGATGCCGGAAGATCCAAATCAAGCCTACTACGAGTATACGGTTTCGGGTCCAAAAGGAGTTGCTTTTAAAGCTACTTGCAATCTGACTCGTGTCAATTAAAAAGTAAACCTAGAAATAGTGTTTTCTACAATAAAAAACCCTCCAATTGGAGGGTTTTTTTATAGCCTTATGTTATGATTTTAATCAACTTTAAAAGTTTAACAGGGCTAGTTTAACAAAACCAAAATCATTTTAAAGCCCCACTTAACTACAATAAAACGCAATTCATCGTATTTTTCCCATAAAAAACAATACCTTTAAAAAAAATTAAAATCTTAATGCATAAGGTAATAAAAAAATGAAGCGAGAACTAAAAATTTTATTAATTGAAGATGATACCATTGAACTTATGAAACTAAATAGGGCAATGTTATCGTTAAACATGAATCATAAAGTTACAGAGGTAAACAATGGTGAAGATGCATTAGAGCTATTATTAAATAAAGAATATTATCCAGATATCATTCTATTAGACCTTAATATGCCAAAAATTAATGGGATTGAATTTCTAAGCATCTTAAAAACAAATGAGTCACTAAAATTTATACCTACCATAATTTTAACTACCTCTAGTAATAAAAAAGACCTTTTGGAGTGTTATAATATTGGGATTGCTGGTTATGTCCAGAAACCATTAAAATATCAAGATTATATAGCTAAAATAAATATATTACTCTCCTATTGGAGTGCAAACGAGTTAATAAAATAATCATGAAAGGAATTGTATTTACAGAATTTTTAGAATTGGTTGAAAATAAGTTTGGTTTAGAAATGGTGGATACCATAATTATAAATTCAGATTTAAAGTCCAATGGAGTTTACACCTCTGTTGGTACTTATAGTTTTTCTGAAATGTTACAGCTCCTAACTCATTTAAGTGAACATACAGGAATATCGAAAGATGATTTGTTGCTAACTTATGGTGAACATTTTTTTAGTGTATTGGAAGTTAGCTACCCTGAATTACTTAGTACCTATAATGACCCGATGGAAATGATTTCTTCTATTGAAAATCATATTCATGTAGAGGTTAAAAAAATATATCCAGATGCAGAGTTGCCAACCTTCGAAATAGTAAAAAAAACAGCAAATTCATTGATTATGATTTATAAATCAAGCAGAGCAATGCATCATTTTGGATTAGGATTAATGAAAAAAACATTTGAATATTTTAATGTTACTAGTGAAATAAAACTAAAAAAATTAAATGCTCAGGGTACTAGAGTTGAGTTTAATATTTCTACCCATCAATGAATCAAAAAGAAATAAACATATTAAAAAGAGCTTTCGATAGAGAGCGAGCCTCCAGAAAACTCGCTGAAAAAATTTTAGAGGAAAAGTCTAAGGAATTGTATCAACTTAATTTAAAATTAGAACAATCTAATATAACATTAACTTCCTTAAATAATAAAGTTAACTCTCAGCTACAGGGTGTTTTTGAAAATCTTGTTGATGCTTATGTCGAAATAGATTTAAATGGGAATATAGTAGAGATGAATAATTCTGCGGTTGATTTATTAGAGTTAAAAAATCTTTCTGATAAAGTCAATGTATTAAGTATGGTACACCCTAATGATATAGAAATGGTTGCTCCCAACTTTAAAGAGCTCTTAAAAAACGGATCTATAACCGATTTTAGGGTTAAAATCGTCACTCACAATAATAAAACAAAGTTGGTCCACATCAATGCTAGTAGTATATATGATAATGGAATTGCTTCTGGAGCCCAAGGAATTTTAAGAGATATTACGATAGAAGATAAATATCAGAAAGCTATTGAAGGAGAAAAACTAAAATACGAGAACATCATTGCCAATATGAATCTTGGGTTAATTGAGGTAAATAATCATGATGAAATTTTAATGGCAAATCAAAGTTTTTTAGATATGTCAGGATTCAAGCAAAGTGAATTAGTAGGTAAAAAATGTTCAGAAATTTTTCAGTTAGATACTATTAATTCAGATAAAATACACAAAACGATTGATGTGCGATTGGAAGGAGAGTCCAATTCTTATGAATTAAAAGTAAAAATAAAAAGTGGGGAGACGAGACATTGGTTAGTTAGTGGAGCTCCAAATTTCGATAAAAAAGGCAATGTAATTGGATCTATAGGTATCCATCTAGATATTACTGAAGCTAAAAATAATAGGGAATTATTAGAGGAACAAAAAATGGAGTTAGACACTATTTTCAGTAATGTTCCTATGGGTATTATTCTAGGAAAAAATGATAAATTTATCAGGACAAATTCAACGTTTGATGAATTAATGGGGGTAAAAAAAGAGGAGGTTTTAGGAACTTCAATGGAAAAATTTGCCCTAGCATCTTCGAGCGATAAAGAACTTCTAAAGAAGATGAATAGCGGGAAACTAGATCACTTTGCCGTTAACAAAAGATACCTCAGAAAAGATGGAACTGTTTTATGGGTGAAAATTACCTTGAATGCTATTAAAGATTTTAGTGGTGTTACTAAATATCAGTTGGGATTGATAGAAGACATTACTTCCGAAAGAGAAAATACAGCTATCATTAAAACTATTGATAGAATTACAAAGGCCTTACTTGGAAAAACTAACATCTATGAGATTGCATGGTCAATTGTTGGTTACATAGCGGACTATCTCGACACAAATGATTGTATAATTTATCTTGTAAATAAGGAAAAGAACGTTTTAGAACAAATTGCGGTTTATGGAGATAAATTAGGGAAAGATTACGGTATTAAAAATAAATTAGATATCCCAATGTCTGACGGTATTGTGGGAACAGTTGTTCAATCTGGAATTTCTGAAATTATAAAAGACACCTCAAAAGATCCTCGATATATTGTTGACGATTCCATCCGTTTATCAGAAATTACGGTTCCAATTATAAGTAATGGAGAAGTAATTGGAATTATTGACTCTGAACATAAAAATAAAAATCACTACTCAAAAGAACAGGCAAAAATATTAGAAAATATAGCTAATTTAGTGGCAATTAGTCTTAAAACAGCGCTTAACATAAGAGAACGTGAAACGGTAGAACTTAAAAACAAAGAATTACTTAAAGAATGGGAAAAAAGTAACGAAGCGCTTCAAGAATATGCTCACATTGTATCGCACGATTTAAAATCGCCACTGCGCTCTATTGACGCGCTAGTTAACTGGTTAAAAGAAGATAACAAGGACTTATTTGACGAGAATAGCCTTAAAAATTTTGAACTCATAGAAACAACACTCGAAAGAATGGAACAATTAATATCGGATGTGCTGCATTATTCTAGAGTGGATATTGAAGCTTCGAAAAAAACGGATGTTGATTTAAATGCTATTATTGAAGGCATCATCACTGTTCTTTACATCCCAAGTCATGTGAGTATTAATGTTAATCAAGTACTTCCATCTATTAAAGGAGATAAAACAAAGCTTCAGCAAGTTTTTTTGAATCTAATTACCAATGCAATTAAATTTTCAGATAAGAGTAAAGGCCTTATAGAAATTGATTTTTCTAACAAAGAAAATCATTATGAGTTTTCTATCAAAGATAACGGAATCGGAATTGACAAAAAATATCATAATAAAATTTTCAAGATTTTTCACACCCTAAATAGAAGTAAAGATTCTACCGGAATTGGACTCTCCATAGTAAAGAAAATTGTTGGTTTACACGGAGGAGATATTTGGTTAGAAAGTGAATTAAAAAAAGGCACCACTTTCTATTTTACATTAAAAAAATAACAGCGAAAAATACTGTGAAAGAACAAGCCAACTTAAATTATATTAACAGCCTATCCGGAGGTGATAAATCCTTTGAGATAAAGCTATTTTCTATTATCAAAAAAGAATTTAAAATTGAAAAAAATATATATTATGATAATATAAAATCTGAAAAATTAAAATTATGTTCAGAAAACGTGCATAAGATTAAACATAAAATTAGTATTTTGGGCCTCGAAAAGAGTTATAAAATTGCAGAACAGCACGAAAATAATTTACGCGAAGGAAATTCGGCACTGCAAGATAAATTTTCTGACATACTGAATAATGTAACTAATTATCTAAATAAATTATAATGAATTGTATAATTATTGATGATGAAGCTACTTCTAGAACTATAATTGGGGAATTATGTTCGAGCTACAAAAATCTTAATGTAGTAGAGGTATTTTCTAACGCTATTGAAGCGATTAAATATTTAAATCAAAATAAAACAGATTTAATATTTCTTGATATCCATATGCCTGATTTTAACGGCTTTGATTTTATCAGGACTTTAAAGGACCCCCCGTATATCATCCTAACAACGGCTGATGCCGAATTTGCGATCCAAGCATTTGAGTACGATTGCATCGTAGATTACATTGTAAAGCCTATTAAACCAGAGCGTTTTAAAAAGTCTATACAAAAAGTAGAAGGAAAACTTAACGAAAAAGTTACTGCTACTGTTACTGATAAAGAGAAGCAACAGACAGGCGATGATTTTTATGTAAACATTAATAAGCGTTTAATTAAAATCGACATTCAAAGTATTTATTTGGTGGAAGCAAAGGGCGATTATATTTATTTGAAAACCGACCATAAGAACTATACGGTACATTCTACTTTAAAAAAGATCGAAGAAAAACTACCCGATCATATGTTCTTAAAAATACACCGATCATACATCATTAATATTAATAAAATTATTGATATTGAAGACAATAGTGTATTAATCGAAAAAGATATTGTTCCCGTAAGCAGGTCTAACAGACCTGAATTAATGAAAAGGCTAAATCTACTCTAAGTAAAAAAAATAGAAGTAGCTGATCAAACAGTTGCTGCTGTGTTTTTTTTAATAATTATTGCATCTATAATAACTATAAAAAATAATCATGCAAAATTTATTTAAATTATCATTAGTTCTGTTGATCTTAGTTTTCGCGACAGAAAAGTTAAGTGCTCAAAAATTGAAAACTTTTAATAGCTCCATCACAAAAAAAATGGGCCCAAAAAAAATTGCTGTTCCTTATACAGATGTCACTTCATTTATGGGTTACGCATCTCCAGGAACAGAAGATGAAATTAAAGACGGTAAAAAGTTTTATTACATTTATGTTTGGATTCCAGTGGTGGCTCCAGAAATAGGAGTTAGGATGATGTCCCCTGCTGGCACAATTAAATCAAAAAATATCGTTACATCTGCTGATTATACCGAAAATAGTGATTCTAACGATTACTTTGATACTTACATAACACTAGAAAGATCGGATATATTCACAAAACAAGGTATTAGTGAAGAAGGAGTTGCCAATGCTAATTGGAATACCCTAGCGCGTAACGATGATAGTGGTGAAATGCCAAAAAATCCAGGTGGAAGAAGCTACAATTCTCTACTAAGATATGAGAGTAATTTAAATGATCCTCTGGGAGCTCTTACTGTAGGACTATATCGAATAGGTTTTACTACTTACAAGAAAGGAGAGGTTAGTGGTACCTTTTTAGCACAGGTTGGATCTCCTGTAAAATTACCAGGTGTTGGAGTAGCAAAAACTATTAGTGCGCTTTTAGAGCAAATTAACAATTAACTATTTGTAAGCTTTTTCTATAAATAAACTAGAGTTATGGAGTTTCCACTGGAAGCTAACAAACAAACAACCCTTTATATTAAAAATATAAAGGGTTGTTTTAATAACACAAATAATTAAAATTACAACTTTAAAAAATCAATTTAAAATAGGGATTTATAAGTGATTTTTTTAGGTTGATTTTCGCCATAGGCTACTCCAATATCTCTAACGGCCTTGATTCTACTTGCTACATTATCCAATTCTCTATTTCTTATGTTGAGGTCGTCTTTATACTTCTCGTAATTAAGATCCCATTCTCGTTGTTCTCTTTCATCTAGCAGACCAGCTATTTCAGCAGCTAATGCACTGCTCTCTGCGTAGCATGGAGAAGATGCATTTATATTTGCTAGTGCAGCGGCAGCACCTGAGGAATTGCGATTGGCCCAATATCCTTTTGCCTCTCCTAAGTATTTGGAACATATCCCTGTGTTAATCTGTGTTAGAAGCGCTTCTACTTCACTGTAACAGTCCATACCTTTGGAGAACATATTTAAAACTTGAGATGCGCTTTCAAAATCATTTGCAGATATAAGTGCTTTTGCTTCAGCAATTCTTTCTTGACACTCAAATTCAAGTTTTTGATTCATGATTACGACCGCCATATCCATTGATTTATCATAACATTCCTTAGTAACCTGAGGCACTTGGTTTAGTGTAAAAATTGCTTTTTCAAACTCACGTGAATCTGCTAAAGTTTGAGCTTCCTTTGAAATAAAGTCACAATTAGCATTATAGTATTCAATTATCTTTTCTTTACCAGCAGTAAGAACTGCTTGAACGTCTCTATGTCTAGGATTTATTTTTTTTATAGCACTGATAAAAGCTTTATCTTCAGAATTTCCTGATCCCTTAAATTCGATGTATTCTGAGGCAAATAACTTCCCGTCAATTCCATCACCAACAGCTAAGGTAACCTCAATAGTAACTACATGTTTTGTTGGAGGTCCTGGTAAGATATCCTTGGTCACAACGTTAAGATCTCCTGATATTATAAAACGATTATTTGATCCTTTAGCGCCACCCAATCCGTTTCGGGTTGTTATCTGTCCTAACTTGGTAATAAATAACTTTCTAGCATGTGGTGTCGACTCTAAAATATTGTCAGGGATAAATGAGGTTAAAGCGATTCTCGCTACATCATCACTTTTCCCTAAATTATTTTGGGCAGTCAAAGATGATACCATTAAGATTAGTACTAATTTAATTATATTTTTCATAATGTATTATTTTTCTCCTACGTATATAATTGCTCCTCCAACTCCCTTCGGAACTACTTTAGAAGGATAGCCAAATTGTTTTTTAATAAAACGAGATAATTTACCAGCAAATTTTGATGCATCAAGAGGCTCTGTTGTCATTCCATCACCAAATAGATCTTCCACTTCCTCTGACACGTCAATTCTAAGTTGTTTTACAGTGATTTTATTCTCGGTTGCATTAAAATTAAAAGCTTTATCTCGTGCAATAGAACCTAAATAGCTTCTAATTAAGGATTGTAGTTCCATTTCTTTTCCTTTAAACTCAATGTCATCATTAAAATAATATTCAAAACTGTCGAACCTTCTAATATCTAAAGATATTTCTCTTCCTTTTTCAATAATTTCATTAAAATGATCTTGATGCTCTGAAAGGAAATCATCCATTTTATCAGCTACTGCTTGCCTTAAAAGTTCTGAAGTAGATGCACTCATTGATTTTGGCCCTGAGTCGTCAGCTCCAGCAAATCTTTTACCCGTATAAGCATCAATGGCCTCTATACCATAATCAAGCCAATTTTGGATACCATTAGTTTGCTTTGTATAAGTTACGTCCCAACGGATATCAGGTCTTGCTACGGCTAATATATCTTCTAAAATAGAAGTTTCAGAACCACCACCATCTCGTCCTTCAACAGAATTTGCAATTGCATCATCCTCTGCTAATTTTTTAATTTCTTCAGATAATTTAACTGGGCTGTATCCTCTTTCCCCTAAAAGGTCCTCAAGAGTTCTCATAGCAGTCCCTAATTCAGGATTTAATAGTGCAGCTTTATAATCTGGAGCGTAAACAGTAACGCCTTGATTATCTAATTTATTCATGTAACCATTTGCATTCATCCATATATCAGAGGGAAAAACCATAATAATGGGCAGGGGACCTCCCGCTGATTCAAGTCCATCTCCAAGTCCTTCTATAATTTTATCTGCTTCAAGTCTTTCTCTAAGAGTTTCAACGTTTACCGAAACTATGTGGGTAATTCTATACGTTTTAGATTTTTTTAATTTTTCAAAACCTGGTTCTGCAGAACCAGACGGAATAGTTGCAAATTGATTGAACGCTTGCGAGTTGAAGAAAAAATCCTCAAAATATTGGAAGTTATCTTCATAAACAGCATTAGGTATTACGGGTTCTTTAGTTGTACAGCCTAAATTATTCCCCGAAATTCCCTTAAAAAGGACAGCATGAATAGCATCTCTTTTAGCAGCAGCTTGTGCTTGTTTTATGTCAGCTACATAAGAAGTGATTTGAACTAAATAACTACTGCCAGCACCTCCGGATTGAAAGCAAATTGACTCATATTGCCAATTTCTTGTTCTCTCCTGTGAAATCCTGTCTTCTCTTTTTGACTGAGCAATTAAATTTACAGGGATTAAAATTGAAATAATTAAAAATATTTTTAAAGTTTTCATAAATTATTTTTTAAATTTTACGTAATGAATTCCAGGAATAAATTTTTTACTCCCTTTTTTAAAATAAGTAAGACCTGGCTCTACATCCCTTCCAATTTCGAAGGAATTATCCCATATTCTTTTCTTATCTACCTTCATTGTACCAATGCTTTTGTACTCTCCTTTTTTGAATTCTAAAACATCAAATACTTCATCTCCTTCTAAGCCCTCTTTTGTCCCTGCTGCTAAAGCAAATCCATCTCTAAGTGGGAATACTGGTTTAAAAACATCATTTTTCTTTTGAAGTTTTACAAGTACTTTATCCATATTTCGGATGGTTGAACGATCAAAAATATCGTCTTGAGTCCTATTTTTATCTTCTTCTTTAAGTGAAAAAGTTACTAATGAAGTTGCTTTCTGTTGATTTAGAAATTCTAGATTAAAACTGAGAGCATTTAATTTTTCAAAATTAATTTTCGGAGTATCCCCATCAAGTTCAATGGTTGTTATGAATTGATCAAAAACAGATTGATCCCAATTTAATTTGTAAAGCCAAGAAGTTGACCAAACTGAATAGCCCTCTGACGCTTTTTCATATGCTTGATCAGCTTTTTTCATTGCAGCGTCTCTTAACATCTCTGGTGATTCCTTAGCTAATGCGTATGCAGCTTGCCTTACAACTTCAGCAGGTATCGCATTACTTACATAATATAATCTACTAAATACTACAAAAGTATTGGAGATAAGTTTATTTATTACATCTGTTTGCATATCCTGAACAGCTGTTAATGCTGCTGATTCAACGGACTCATTCTCAAGAGTCCTAGAGGTTATATATGCATTACTGTAAGATCCGTCATCCTTAACTGACCACCATTTTTTTATTAATTCGTGGGCTATCTTTTTCTCAGCTATATATTTGTCTAACTGCAATTTAACCATAGAATTATCTTGGATTTTTAGAGCACCACCAGTAGCACCAGAAGCAGATTGACTCATTGCATTGCCAAGCGCGTTGTTGCTCTTGCCTGCGGCAGCCATTTCCTCCTCTGACAGTTGCCAGTTTTCCAAACGGATTTTATTTAAATCAATTGAATGATTATTATAATTTTCTGGAAAATGATCTTTGTGAAATTTTTGATAGGATTTTAAAACGTAATCACCACTCTCAAAGTCAAAATCATCAACAAGATGGAGATGAAGGGAACTTCTAGTGTAATCGTTTTTGTCTTGGGCGAATAATAGCATTGGAGCCATTAATAATAGGAATAGTAATTTTTTCATTTTTGTGTTTATTATAATTTTGAGCTAACATAAGAAAAAAATACAAATAAATTGATACATTTTTGATACATGTATATTTTTCTTGATATATCAATTTGAAATAACGCTATAAAAAAACCAAATCTTTAATAATATTATCATAAATTACAGAAAAGTCCAAAGAAAAACCTCCGATATCGGAGGTTTAGAATGTTATAGTGTAGCGGTATATTATTTTATTCAGGGATCACGTAGTTACCTTTAGTTTGGTACCACATTTTAAGTTTCCCATCTACCATTTGATACCATTCAATATAGGTGCCGTCGGTACCCGTAAATTGAGCGTTAACCCATTGTCCCTCTTGATTTAAGGCCTTTGGATCTTCGGAGCCTTTCGGATATACCGAAAAAGCGTAATCTGTTTTCCAACCCCATTCTTGTTCTTTTTCAAGCGATTCTTGATATTCTAATTCAATTTTATCGACAAACTCCTGCCCTGTAGTTGCAGTAAATCCATCTTCAAAAACAAACATTCCTCCATCTTGAATCATTCCTTTCATTGTTTCGTAGTCGCGAGCTCCCCAGGCTACATCAAGATTTTTAAAAGCCTCGACAGTAGCTTGATCTCCTAGATAAACACTTTGACCTTCATAAGGCCCAAATCCATTAGTGGGTTCGCTCGCTTTTTCTTGTTGTGCACAAGCTATCACTAAAAGGAGCGGTAACGCAAATAATAATTTCTTCATTTTTGTTAAGTTTTGGTTCTTTCAAATATAGTTAAAGTTTTAAAACCTATAAACTATGTCTACTTTTTGAAAACGCAAAATATTATATAATTAGAAGCACTTTTTATGGTATTTTTTACATCTATTTTAGAAGTATCAACTATGTATCAGTTATTTAATTTATAATTACTAATTTTATCATTATAAATTTTCAATCAAAACACAATGAAAAAACTAACTTATTTATTTTTAGCTTTATTAATCGTTGCTTGTTCATCTGATGACAGCTCAAATGAAGACGCAGTAAATCAACTGTTTTTGAATATTTATGATGGTTTAGTTTGGAAATTAAACTCGGAATCCCCTGGTGATATCGGAACTGATAAATTGACTTTTTACAGCGATCCTCCAAGTTTAACTGTATTTGATGATGAGTTTTGTGATACTATTATCTTTGGAGTGCCATCGTCCATTACAAATGAAGCAGGAGTTGAACTTGGAGAGGTTACTTACACAATTCAAAATGAAGAACAGAATAATATAGTTTTCTCGGGTCAAGTTGTTTATAACGAAGATCTTGGAGTTGATTCATATACCGTAACTGTATCTTGTACTGTAAGTAGTAGTGGAAATACTTTGTTAAATGAATTTTTTATTTCAAATCAAGATGTACAACAATCTGAAACTTATACTATTGCTCCAGATGAATTTCCTTGTAATTAGAAAAACAAAATGAAAAAACTACTCTATATTTTTTTAACTGTACTCATCGTTGGGTGTAGTGGTGAGGATGGCGGTAATAATTCTAACAACAATTCAAATAATAGTAATAATGTTGACTATTTCTTCGAAGTTGAATTTGGTGGAGTGATAAATAGGGTACAAGGTAATACATCAAACACAAATAGTTGGAGCGTAAAAAATAGATGTTATACAGGTATAGCACCCCAATGGGCTACATCCCTATCTATTTCAGATATAACCGATGTTTCTTATATTTCTGGGCAAACTATGAATTTATTTCTTATTCTTGATGATGCGCAACTAGGAAGTAATACGGGTGTATTAGGCAAGTTTTTCGGAAATTATATTGATGATTATTTAATAAGTATTGGTTCTTATCCAAGTACTGGTACAAATTTTAAAGAAAATGGAACGGGAGATACAGGAGTAATTACAAATATTCTTGTTACAGATTTAGGAACACAACCAACATCAACAAATACTGGGTTAGATTATGGAGAAACTTTGAAGGCAACATATGAAGGGGTTCTTTACTTTTTAAGTCTTGACACAGGTTATTATGATATACCCGCTCCCATAAGGATTGAATTTAATGCAGTTCGTGTTAACTAAACACAATACATATTATATAACCCTTGCAGAAATGTGAGGGTTTTTATGTACCAAAGTTGTACCACACAGCTTTATCTTTTTGTTTATATTTGTTCAAAACATTAAACAATTTACATTATGAAAAAACTAATCTACCTTTTTTTAACTGTACTTATCGTTGCTTGTAGTAGTGATGATAGTAGTGATGGTAATCAACTTTTTATAGAAAAATACGATAGTGTTGTATGGGAACGACTGCCATTAGGGAATGATTATTCATATAGAATAGCATTTATTAATAGCTCAAATAGTGTAACACAATACTCATATTTGGAAGGAGAAGAAGAAAATTGTACAAGCTTCCCTTTACAAGGAACAACTAATGACCCCGTTGATGGAATAACCACAACTTCAATTCAAGAAGAAACTGAAAATAGCTTGTCAATATTTATTGAATTTGATGATGGTGAAGATGTTGGTAGTTATACAACAGTATTTACAGTAACAAGTGATGGTAGCTCATATACACTTACTCAAACTTACTCGGACTTTGATGATGAAGTAATTTACATAAACACAGATTATGATGTTTGTTTTTAAAAGTTACTTTAACACATTTAAGATACCACCCTTGCTTTTAGTAGGGGTTTTGAAAGGTACTATTTAATTATAGTGCCTTTTTTTTGTGCTGAATAAATTCCTCTTTAGTTCAGAGGTGTTGGTACAACGTTTGTTTGAAAAACTACTAAAAGTTGAAAAGAACACGAATGTCTGTCAATTGTCTGTCAATTTTTGTAATTTTAAAGTGTTCTTTGAGATGTTTATTGTCAACAAATAGAAACCTTTTAGGAGGTTTTCTAAACAAATTAGAGTTGGGAGAGTCCATTAAACCCCATAAAAGCAAAAACCCTCTACATCAATGATATAAAGGGTTGTTCTGCTCCCCCTATTATTCAAAGTTGCAGCATTAGTGAATTAGGTTTTAATATTAAAAAAGGTTAAAACACTTTTCCAATCAGGAAATTCATTACTCCCGAAATAAATCCACTTACCTTTAAACTCTGAAGCCCCATTGAAAGGCCTATCATCAATTAAATAATCGCCAGTTAAAAGTTGTTTATGATGGCATAGAATTAATCTTCTTCTGATTAATTTTTCATCAAAGTGTTTTGCTATCCAAAGTCTTTTATGCGTCCAAGCATCTGGATTATCCCATGGAGCAGTTGAAAGAAAATAAACATCAAAATCTGGATGTATTAAAAGTTTATTTACAGATTGAATAGAACTTTCAATTGGGTCTAAATTTTCATAAATACCAGGTAATTTTTCAGGTCTTCCTATGTAAGGAGTTATATTTCCGAGTGGATGTTCTTTTTTCCCTTTTTCAAAATCAGCTAATACCCCGTCAAGATCAATGTAAATTATTTTCATTAACTTATTTCTCTGAGTTGTTCAACTCCTAAATATTCACAAATCAATCTCTCATCATCAATCTCCCATTCACACCCCTCTCCCATACAATCCGTCCCGAAGTCAGATGTAAAATAGTATCCTTTTGAGTGACTCAATGAAATAAATGATTCAGAGTAGGATTTACCATGTTTTACTCTCAAGTAAAGGTCATAACCTTGACCATCCGTGTGACCCTTTTCAAATTCAATCAAATATCCTTTGCTTTTTAATTCTTCTGAGTATTTCATATAAATAAATTTAAATTGATAAATGTTAATTTTTTTTCAAGTTGAATTTAATTAGAAAAGATATTTTTTTCCAATTATTTAATATAATGAGTTCTTTACTTTATCCTTTTGGCACTCTTAAATATATTTTATGCCCTTCGTCATCCATATATTGTTTACTAGTCTTCATTTAGAATCTGAAGAAAACTGATGCCGTATCCCATTACTTTCCCATCTTTTTTTAAGTGATTCAACTCTTTTTCCTTCACCTAAACCCATCCCTGTTGGTGAGTGTAATCGTTTGTTGTAAATATTATTTATTTTACAATAATTTTCGATAATTCTTATTTGATATTCAAATGTGTTTTCATTAACATTTATTTGATCAATCAGACCAAGTTTGGTGAAATAAACTTCTTTTACTTTGTTTCGGTGAATAATATTAATTATGTTTTTTGTGTTCCAATTAAAAGATCTAAACTTTTCTAAATCATCATCTTTAACGGTAGAAATGAGTTTGATATGATTGCTCACATTTTTTTTGGCATCATTAATGCTGATTAAAATATCGGTAATGCCAATTTTGTTAGCCTTTAAAAAAGATTTTTGAAGATTAGTATCATCTTTGGAAATAGGTTTTGAATTATAAAATAAAGGAAAGACATCCCAAAAATAATTCCTCTTCCTCTGATAAAAGAAATTAGCTGTATTCGATTCATGGAAGTCATTAGAAGGGTTAAAAGTTCCAATTATAAGTTTATCAAAATCCCAATTAGGTATTAAATCTTTATAATCTTGTATATCATAAAATTTGTGTATACAACTCAACATTTTAGTGAATTAAGTTAGATTTTAATTATTCCATTGCCGCAACCACAGGTGCTCCGAGAATTCCTGCAACACAATATGTGTTTGTTAGGCTTACCAACTCAGCAAACATCACTTCACGCTGTTGACCTAAACTCATATGGGCTTGAACACCTTCAGGGCCATTATAAATTTCAGTCAAACCATAAAGCGTATTTCCTGTCTCACCACTATTAGGATCAAAAGGATTATTAAATTCCGGGGATTTAAAGACCGAATATGCTAAAATAACTGGCTCCTTATCTCCAGAAAGGTGGTGTGTTTCCCGCATAAATTGTTCATGTGTTGTAATAAAATTTTCCATTCTTTCGGTAGCACTATTAGGCACTACAAATGATACATGAAAACCAAGTGATCCTCTTTTAATACTCATAATTTTTAATTTTTAGATTGTAATTTCAGGCTCAGTAGTTTTTCGGATACGACCCGAAAAAAGACATTCATGAGCTTATTAGTTTTAATAAATTTACAAATTAAATTGCAATTAACAACAATCTAAAAACGAGCTCTAAATCTTCCCTTGTAACCCCTATAGTATCTTACCAAAAAAGAAAAACGGTTACACTTTTAAAGTATAACCGGTTTATCATTTTAGTGGCTCCTCTTCTTGGACTCGAACCAAGGACACCCTGATTAACAGTCAGGTGCTCTAACCAGCTGAGCTAAAGAGGAATTTATTTTTGTAATCGTTTTTATAAGATCGTAATTGGTGCCTTTTAAAACCTGTTTGATTTGAAGGCGGGTGCAAATATAAAATATTTTTTATCTGCAACAAATAAATTTTAATTTTTATTAGTTAAATAACCACCTGTAAACATCGTTCCCATTGGCGAACAATACCAGGGTTATTAAAATAATAAATCCTGCCATTTGTGCGTATTCCATAACTTTTTCATTAGGCTTACGTCCAGTAGTCATCTCATAAAGTAAGAAAATTACATGACCTCCGTCCAAGGCAGGAATAGGCAATACATTCATAAAAGCTAATATAATGGATATCAATGCTGTGGTGTGCCAAAAATCAATCCAACTCCAAGTACCAGGAAATAAATTTGCAATGGCTCCAAAGCCTCCAACTTGAGAAGCTCCTTTGGAAGTAAACACATATTTAAATTGTTTTACGTAATCGGTAAGAATGTTGTATCCGTAATTAATTCCTCCTCCTAAACTTTCAAAAAAGCTATATTTTACTTCTTTGTAGGCGTTTAGGTATTCGGTTCCAAAGTTATTAATTCCAATCGTTCCGTTTTCGGTGGGAGTCAAGTTAAAGGTCTCAACAGCACCAGCTCTTGCAACTTTTATAACAATTTCGTTACCAGGGTTTTTCTTAACCAAATCGGACATATCGGCCCAATTAGTTATTTCAATTCCATTGATCGAAAGTATCCGATCACCTTTTAATAATCCTGCTTTTTGAGCAGGTAAATTTTCAATAATAGTATCCAGCACGGTGCTTCTAACAGGTTGGAAAGGCTGAAGTTCTCCTGCCTTAAACATCGTCATTCCAATATCTTCAGGGACAGATAGAGTTTCTGTATTACCATCAGGATGCTTAACCGTTAAGGAGTTGACTTCTCTTAAAAATAAAAAACGATTTAGGTCATTTAAATTTTCAAATTCTTCTTCGTTTAATTTTAAAACTTGATCCCCGTTTTTAAATCCTAATTCTTTAAAAGTTTGAGAAACTTCAAATCCGTTTGGTAACTGTTCGTTGGTAACTATTTTCTGTCCTACAAAATAAAATATACAGATGTAGATGATCATCCCAACAATAATATTAACCGTAACCCCACCTAACATAATGATGAGTCGTTGCCAAGCTGGTTTAGATCTAAACTCCCAAGGTTGCGGAGGTAAAGCCATTTGTTCTTTGTCCATACTCTCATCGATCATCCCTGAAATCTTAACATACCCTCCTAATGGTAACCATCCTATTCCATAAACGGTTTCTCCAATCTTCTTTTTGAATAAGGAATACTTTACATCAAAAAATAAGTAAAATTTTTCAACACGGGTTTTAAATAGTTTTGCAGGAATAAAATGTCCTAATTCATGCAATACAATTAATAACGAAAGGCTTAATAACAGTTGTATGGCCTTAACAGCAAATGGACTCATAGTCTATAAAATTAACGTGCAAAAATAGAAAATTAATATTACAAACCTCACTAACCAAGCGTTTATTACCTTTTTATTAACTATTTAAAAATAAAATTTAATATCTATAATGCAACTCCGACTCCCTTTCTGAAGGTTTCTTTTTAAATAGATGATCTGTTTCATTTGGAATGTGGTTAAAGTCCGCTAAATTTGTGCTTTTAAAAAAAATAAGATGCTGCGTTTTTTTTCCAACTACAAACCTTTTGCAATAGTCCTTTTGGTGCTGTCCATTGTTATCGTTTCTATTTTTTATCAAATCTTAAAGCCAAGAGAGGTATTGCCTATATTTCAGCCAGCGCAAGTCAATGTAGAGTTGGTCGACAGCACCATACAGCATGTAAAAAAATACCATACCATTGCAGATTTTTCTTTGATCAATCAAAATGGAAAAACAGTCACTCAAGACACCTACAATAATAAAATTTATATAGCCGATTTTTTCTTTACTACCTGCCAAACAATTTGTCCTATTATGACCGACAACATGGTAATTCTACAAAATAAATTAAAACAAGATCCAGATGTCATGCTACTCTCACATACAGTGACTCCAGAAATAGATTCGGTGGCACAACTTAAAAATTATGCCTTAAACAAAGGCGTATTGGACAGCAAATGGAACTTAGTGACAGGCGACAAAAAAGAAATCTATCAATTAGCTCGAAAATCATATTTAGCGGTAAAATCAAACGGTGATGGAGGAGAGTATGATATGATTCATACCGAAAACTTTATACTTGTTGACCAAAAAAAAAGAATTAGAGGCTATTATGATGGTACCCTTGAAAAAGATATTGAATCCCTTTTAAATGATATTGATATTCTTAAAAAAGAACAATAACTTTTTGCTAAACCCTGTATTTTAAATCTTTTACGAAACAACATTTTTTCATATCAATATCTTAGCTTACATTTGTTGTTTAAAATCAATCTAAATAAAAATGCTTTCAATTGCATCTTTAAAAATAGGTCAAAAGGCGATCATTAAAGATTTTTCTGTGGACGTTATCCCTCTAAAATTATTAGAAATGGGGTGCCTTCCTGGAAATGAAGTTTCTTTAATACAAGAAGCTCCATTCAAAGACCCTTTGTATCTAACTGTTAACGGAAGTCATTTAGCAATACGAAAAGAAATGGCTAGTAAGATTGAAATTGAACTTATCAATGGCTAAACAAATAAATGTAGCGCTTATTGGTAATCCAAATACCGGTAAAACATCGGTATTTAATACGCTAACTGGTCTCAACCAAAAAGTTGGAAACTATCCCGGTATTACTGTAGAAAAAAAACAAGGGACTTGTAATTTAGAAAGGAATATAAAAGCTCACATTCTTGACCTACCAGGAACTTATAGTTTAAATGCTTCCTCTTTGGATGAAAATGTGGTGATTGAATTATTGCTCAATAAAAAAGATAAAGACTTTCCAGATGTTGCGGTTGTTGTCGCTGATATCGAAAATTTAAAAAGAAATCTTCTCTTATTCACGCAGATTAAAGATTTGGGAATTCCTGCGATTCTAGCCATCAATATGGCCGATAGAATGAATCGAAAAGGAATTTCTATAGATGTGAAACAATTAGAAACAATACTAGAAACCAAAATTGTATTAATTAGTTCTCGTAAAAACACAGGGTTTGAAGCGTTAAAAACAGGAATTGCTAACTATCAAAAGCTATCTTTAAAACCGTGTTTAAATTCCTCTAAAATTGCGCCCGACTATTTTGATAGAATTCAAAAAACTTTTCCAAACCAAGACGTTTATAAGTTGTGGCTCGTAATTACCCATGATGTAAATTTTGGAAAACTAGAGCGTAATGATTTTAAAGGAATTAAAACCTTACAAACAGAATCGGTTAGTACCTTAAAAAGATTACAACAAAAAGAAACCATTGTTCGATATCAATTTATTAACGAAACCCTAAAAAAGTCCTTACACGTAGATGTAAAAAATGCAAAAGATCTACGTAGTCGGTTTGATCGAATATTAACTCATAAAATTTGGGGATATGCCATCTTTTTTTCAGTTTTATTATTAATTTTTCAAGCTATATTTGATTGGAGTACGTATCCGATGGATATGATTGACAATGCCTTTACGTTCTTAAGTGAGTGGCTAAAAATAAATTTACCTCCAGGAGATTTTTCTAATTTAATTTCTGAAGGAATCATTCCTGGATTAGGTGGGATTGTCATCTTTATTCCACAAATCGCATTTTTATTTTTATTTATTTCCATTTTAGAAGAAACTGGATACATGAGTCGAGTGGTCTTTTTAATGGATAGAATCATGCGCCGATTTGGTTTAAGTGGAAAAAGTGTAGTGCCTCTAGTTTCTGGAACTGCTTGCGCTATTCCTGCAATTATGGCCACTAGAAATATCGAAAATTGGAAAGAACGACTCATTACTATATTAGTAACACCCTTTACCACCTGTTCGGCGAGGCTCCCTGTTTATATGATTATTATATCATTAGTCATCCCTGAAGGGAGAATACTTGGGCTTATAAGCTTACAAGGCTTTACCTTACTTGTTTTATATGGATTGGGATTTGGAGCTGCAATTGTTGCAGCCTATGTACTCGATAAATTTTTAGATTTAAAAAGTAAATCTTTTTTTGTCATTGAAATGCCCAACTATAAACTTCCAATGTTTAAAAATGTAGGGATTACCGTTGTTGAAAAAACAAAAGCTTTCGTGTTTGGAGCGGGAAAAATAATACTTGCCATTTCAATAATTTTATGGGTATTGGCTTCCTATGGTCCCGGTGATTTTAATAATGCTGAAAAAATTGTTACCACTCAAAACAGTACACAACCATTATCCGAAGGCGAACTTGATATAAAAATTGCTGCATTTAAATTAGAAAATTCTTATATTGGTATTGTAGGTAAAGCGATCGAACCCGCTGTTCAACCATTGGGTTATGATTGGAAAATTGGAATCGCTCTAATTAGTTCTTTTGCTGCGAGGGAAGTTTTTGTAGGAACTTTAGCCACTATTTATAGTGTTGGGAACGATGATGTAGAAACCATAAAAAATAGAATGGCTGCAGAGGTACATCCTTCCACTGGAGCACCCTTGTTTAACTTAGCAAGTGGCATATCTCTATTATTGTTTTATGCCTTTGCAATGCAATGTATGAGTACCTTAG
>CALTCK010000004.1 GCA_943842625.1 uncultured Flavobacteriaceae bacterium | reverse complement strand
TCATAATGTAAAAAAATACGACACTTTTTTACAAGCCCTAGCTAGTGGAGGATTTCAGATAGAAGAGTATGCTCGGTTACAATATCCTGAGGGCATCTTAATAGAAGATCCAGAAGATAGAAAAGATTACGATTACCAGGACTTAGCAGATCAAACTACTGCCTTATTACAACGAGAGAATGTAGTTATTTTTGAAGCTGCCTTTTATATCGATGATTTATTTATAAGAACCGATCTTTTGGTAAAGAAGGGAAATCAAATTAAACTTATTGAGGTAAAAGCAAAATCGATAGATCCCAGAAAAGAAGATAATTTTTTAACCAAAAAGAAAAGAAAAATAGTTAGTGGATGGAAACCCTATCTTTTTGATTTAGCATTTCAAACCTATGTGGCTCAAAAATGTTTACCAAATTGTAAGATAACTCCTTATTTATGTTTGGTTGATAAAACTAAGGCGACCGATTACGAAGGGTTAAACCAATTATTCCGTATCAAAAAAAATGGAAAAAGAACGGGTGTTGAGGTAAAAGAAAAGGACATTAAGAAGCTAGGGATTAATTTATTATACACTGAAAATCTATTTGATGTAGTGTCAAAAATCCATAGTGGGGAACACACCTATTATGAAAATTTAAATTTTCATGAAGCCATCGATTTGTTAAGCGATATTCGAATCAATAACTATTACCCTAACTGGCCGGCAAAATTCTCAGCTTGCAAGCAATGTGAGTTTAAAAAGGATAGCACGCCAGAGGGGAAACAAAAAAAATCAGGGTTCCAGCATTGTTTTAAAACCCAATACCACTGGACTGACGAGGATTTTAAAAAACCTACTATTTTTAACGTTTGGGATTTAAAAGATCCAAAGTTAATGGAGCAAGGTCTGCTATTTAAATCACAATTAAGCCCTAGTGACATTAAGTATAAGGAAAAGGCCGGACAATTACACCGTACGGAGCGACAATGGCTACAAATAGAAAAAGAACGTGAGGATGATTTCACTGATTTTATTGATGTAGAAGGTTTAAGAGAAGCCATGAATAGTTGGAAATTTCCCTTGCATTTTATCGATTTTGAGACCTCTACAGTTCCCTTACCCTTTCATATAGGGCGGAGACCTTACGAGCAGATTGCTTTTCAGTTTTCTCACCACATCTATCATGAAGATGGTCGTATTGAGCATGCTTCCGAATATATAAATACCGTTCCAGGACAATTTCCTAATTTTATTTTTATGGAGGAGCTTATGGAAGCTTTACGACATGATGAAGGAACTATTTTTTGTTATTCCACTCATGAAAACACCATACTTAACGCTATTAGAGACCAACTCAAGGCTAGTGATCATCTGCTTAAAGAAAAATTAATTGCTTTTATAGAAACTATTAGTAAGCCAAAAAATAAGCATCCCAATCCTTGGGCCACCCCAGAACGTAATATGGTAGATCTGTGTAAGGTTATTAAAAAGTTTTATTACAATCCGCATACCTATGGTTCTAATTCGATTAAAAAAGTACTACCCGCTATTTTAAAAACCGGTTCTTTTGTTCAAAATAAATACAGTCGTCCAATTAGTGAAATTCAAGTTACCAGTAAAAATATTCCCTCAGACCATGACCATACTTGGTTAACTGTAAAGAATGGTGAGATTGAAGATCCTTACAAAACCTTAAAACCGGTTTTTGATGACCTAAGCCAAGAAGAAATAGAAACTAGGTTGTCAGGAATAAAAAATATTGATGACGGAGGAGCCGCTTTAACTGCTTATGGTAAAATACAGTACTCTAATATGGAAGCTTGGGAACGAGACCTTATAGCAGAAGGACTTAAGCGCTATTGCGAACTAGATACTCTGGCTATGGTCATGATTTATGAACATTTAAAATCGTTGATTTAAAAAATTTAAATCATAAGAATGATCAGATTAATTGACGAATCAAAAATCATCAAAATGACCAAGTAAGAAATTTAAATAAATTATTACAGCAAAAAAGAGAATACCAAAAACAGTCATTCCATATTTTTCAAAAAAGCGTTTTCTTTTTAATGTTCGTATTTCTTTTTCAAGATATTTGCTTTCGAACTGAGCTCCTAACACTTTAAATTTTATGTTGCATTGTTTTAATTTATTTAAGCAGACATCACTAAAATCGTTTAAATAATCTTTTTCCTCTTCGTGATCCCAACCTGAACCGTAAATATTAGACACTATGAAATTGGCAAATGTGAACAAATCATCTCTACTATCGGGTAAAGGCATTGCTATAATTTCATTTTTTATTTTTTGATAGTTTCTGTTTTGTGCAAATACATGTTTTAACTTTTCAATTTCAAGTTCATTGTCTATTTTTTTTTCTTCAATTTCTTTTTCAATTTTTAAAGCTTTTCTGGCCATCCCGGTACCTGAATTAGAAAACCTGTATGGGGTGGACCAATTGTCTCCAAAAACTTTATTACTAACCCATTTACCAGTATTAGTTCCTAATTCCTTGAATAAACTTTGTTTGAACATGTTGTGCCTCTTTTTTATTTACCAATCAAATAAATTTAACAGTAGGATTGGAGCTAATTAAAACCCAAATTTATGGGCTCTTATTTTTTTATAGTTTTCTTGATATGCCTTTATGATGTTCTCCTTTGATTGGTCTTTTGTTGATTTTCCCCAGGCTTTTGTGTTTTCTGACTCGTTAAAAGAAACATGGTTGATGGTCCAAAATTGCAACTCAAATATGATGGGATATAAATCGATACCTCTATCAGTTAGGTAATATTCTTTGATTTTTTTATCCTTCTCATTTTTGATGTAGTTAATCACTTCTAAAGCTCTAAGTTTCTTAAGCCTGTCTACAAGGATATTGGAGGAAATTTGCTCGTCATTATTTAAAAATTGTGAAAAGGTATTTTTTCCCCTAAATAAATCACGAACAATGATGAGGGACCAGCTATCTCCTAAAAGATCAAGAGATACTTTACAGGCACAAACTGCCTTGGTATCTTTGTGAGTGTAATTAATTTTATTCATTCACATTAAAAATCATAATTACCCAAAAGTATTAAATATTTTTACATTATTTATAAATTTCATAGCATATATGCACCCTTTTTTTAAACATTCAACATATATATTCTTTATAATTGCAATTTAAAATAAAACTAATCTTCCAGCTCCCATTTTTTTGCCTTAGTAAAATACGCAGTATGTTCTAATTTGTTCTCCATTAGTATTGCCATGTGTTGTTTATTAATTTTTTTTAATTCGTCCAACATTTTTGCTTCTTTAAAAAGCTGTTTTTTAGCATTAAACCAATCTTCAATAAGGTTACTCCAGTCATTGGAGTTATGTCTCTTATTAATAAAATCCTTACAAAGCCTTAAATTTAACTTTGCATCTTCAAAGTTTTTATTTCCATATAAGATTCCAGAATTTGTATTCATAAAACTTGTAAAAAAAGAAACCCAATGAATATTAATAATTTGCTTAGGTCTTAAATACGAATCATATATTTTAAATATTTCTATACCATCCTCGATATTTCCTGTAAATTTTGATACTATTTTAATTCTTAATTTTAAACAGATTTTTATCAAACGAAAGTCCTTTGTAGAAATCACCTCCTGAAGTAAAAGCTTTGAGGATTGGTCAATTTCCTTTTTATCAAAATCATTAGCAAATTTTAAAGAAATTTTTAAGTGCTCAACATATAAATTAAAACGTTTATACTCGGAGGAGGTTTTTAATTGGCTATTTAAATTTTCTAAAAACAATAGCTTTTCTTCAAATTGAATAGTGGTTGCATTTAAATAAAGAAAACTCAAAGAGATTAGGGTTTTACCTCTGTAGGTTTTATCTATTTGTTCCTTAATTAATTCCAATTCATTAATTTTTATGGGATATTTTTTTTCTAAATCAATTTTTGGAATAGACTTCATCCGCATAAACATTAACCCGTAAACCCTGAATTCTTGCTCTACTGAAGTTTCTGGATATATGTTGTTATACAACTCAGTACTTACTTTTTTAAATTCCTTAACAGAAGTGCTTGGATTTAAAACTTTAGTAACTAAAATAATTAATTTTCCTAAGGATGTAAACTTGCTATTTTCAAGAAAATTTGAAAAAGCAGCAACTTTATCGTATTCTTCGTCTACTAATAGTCGAACGATTATTTCAAAAATTAGGCGTTTAGCAGTTTTATTGTAGTGCTGGATTAGCTGCCATCATAGCAAGTCTTCTGACAACTGCCAATACTTCTTCAATAGAGTATTCAGAGGGATCTTCAATAATATTTTTTTGAAGCTCAAGATATCTTTTGTTATATTCAATAATAATTTGTTTGACCCCCGTGTCATTGGTATCTGAATAATAATTTTTTATGGCAGACACCACTCGCTTATTAGTAAATTCGAACATATTGTCTTCATTAGGGATATCGATAATAAACCCCTTTTTTTCTGCATCCTCTAAAAATCCAAGAACGTCAAGAAGTTCATAATTCCATACTTGAGCAAGAATGTTAGCATTAAATTTATTTCCTATAGTAGTCGCACTCTCTAAAATACGAGTCCATTTTGGATCAAATTCGTTCAAAATAGTGTGATAGTAGGCGTTTATTTCATTTGTATTTGGTAACTCTATAGAATCTATAGACCTATTTAGTACATAACCATCTGGAGTGTAAAAAAGCAATTGATTTTGAATCCATTGTTCTATTAACTTTAAAATATACAAAGGCGTAATTACTAGACCATCTTTACTATCTGAAATAGCACTGTTTAGAAGAAAATTAATATCAGCTAATGAGTCATCTTGAATTTTAAATTGATTGTTTTGATTGCTTAAATAATTAATAAAGTCGTTTACGTTAAATTGATTTTCTTTTAATAAATCATCAATTTTAGTAGGGGTCTCTAATTGGTTGTTTAATTCGTTTAAATCATTGCGTAGTTCTTTATAATTTTTACCTCTATAACTATGATGATCGTCATTTCTGAGAGTTAAGACCACACAAAGATTTCCTTTAATAAATTCATTGCGATTAACGGTTTTTATAAAATGTTTTAAAAAAATATAGCTCTCAGGATCTATCCAGTGAATATCCTCTAAAACAAAAACAGTTTTATTGGAACTCAATTCTAGTTTTTCTGCAATTTCAACACAAATTTCAGTCATTGAACGATTTTCATCTCTTTGATAATCACTTATTAACTCAGTCCCAACCCCTGTTAAACCTGCCATTACTTTAACGGCATCCCCACTTAAACTTTCCATCTGTTTAGATCGATCTGTAAATTCATTGACTCTTAATATAGTTTTAAAAGCTTCAATAAATGGTTCAAACGAAATAGCATCTTTCCCCTGAATTTCGTCACAATCGCCATAATACCAATTCCAGTTATTTTCTTTAAAAATCGCTTGCGCCTCTTCTAAGCTTCTTGTTTTACCTATGCCCATAGGTGCAGCAATAAGCATAATATTTAGTTGTTTTGAAGACAAGTTAGAATCTATAATATCATAGATATCTTTTTTAGGGTCAATAACCTCCTGTATGAATTTTATTTCACCATCTTTAAATAGTTTTTTTTCTGAAGAAAATTTTAATTTTTTTTCATTACGCTTATCCATGTATTTTCCAAATTGATAGTGAATTATGGAAAGGGGTGCAACAAAAATTAAACTACTTAAAAAAACAGTAGTAGAAATTTCCGTTAAGGCATAAGTGTTAAAAAAAATAAGAGCAAGAATACCAATTACAAGACCAGAAATTGCCTGAGCTTTTTGATTACTATGGTTATTTTTACTCGTGTATTTAAAATAAGATCTGGCCATTAAATCACCCAAAACAAAAGAAAGTATCAGAAGTAAAAAGTGGGGTGTTCTGGGATAATTTTCAAACTGAACAATATAAAACACAAAAAGAGGTATGTAGGTGGCATATAATGAAGCATTTGCGAAAGTACGATAGCCTCTTATGCTGTGAAAGCCGTCTATTTGAAGTCGATTAATTATAAATAAATTTATAAAGGTTGGAATAATACTCATTCCTAACGTAATTGCAATTACCCAAAACAAAGAGTTAAATTCCATATAATGATCTGAAAATGAAGGAGTCAAAAATGAAAGGGTATAAATCATTAAAAAAGAAAGCAAGGTGGGTAATGTAAAACAGAGAATCACATAGTTTAATTTTTTAAGAAATTGAGAAAACATTTCTTTCACTGAATACCACTTTTTAGTTCTTATAAACTTTATGAATTTTTCTTCTAGTACTGCAATAAGAGTGATAAATAATATAGACTCAAGTAATAAAACTAAAATATAGTAGCGCCAGGTTCCTCTTTTATCTTGGCTAAAGCCTTTACTAAATTGTAATTCAGAAAATCCATCCTCTGAAGAATAGGTACTAAACTCACTTTTGACAAGCCAAATTTGTTCTTCAATTATATCTAGATTAGTTACCCTGAAGATCCCCAGATTTTCAAGGTTAAATTTTTTACATACTAAATCAAGCGATTCGGCAGTTAGTTCACCATTTAAAATTTTATGTGTTGTGGTTTCACCAAGGGTTTTTAATAATTGATTGGAAGTAATGATATTGTGGTTTGTATTACTCACTACAGATTGATATACTTTTTCAAACATTACATCACTGCAATCTCCCCTTGTAATAATGGAGGTATGATTCTCATCAGCTAAAGAATTTATTGTGTACAGCTCTTTTAGAGCATTTTGATATGCATAGGTGTCAGGAGTATCTGCAAAACCCATGTAGGTGGGTAATTCTTTAAAAAAATTAAAAAATTGTACTTTATGACTCATACTGTTTTTGGAGGAAGCCAAGGTAAGTTGAATCTTATTTTTATAGTTTGTTGTCCAAAATACTTCTTCTTTAAATTTTGATAAAGAGTCACAATAATTTAGCGCTAAGTTTAAAAAATACTTGTTATTGTCTGTTTTTCTACTAATATAATCTAGCGTAGTAATGTGTCTCTTATATTTATTTTGAAGTGATTCACTTGGATCTTTTTTTGAGTAGCCCAAAGAGTCATGTGTTGCTGTTTGTGCCACTCCAAGACTGGTAATAAACCAAAGTGAAATAAAAAAAATATACTTAGAAAATTCAAACATAATGAACATTTTAATATCTTTATAAATATAGATAATTACAGCTTAATTTTAAAAAGATCCTCTTTAAAAACTCATGAAAAAGATAATATACATTGATATGGATGGTGTTATTTCGGATTTTGATAAAGCCCGAAGAAATAGCCCTCTTTGCAATACCTCCCCATATAAGGGGAGACCTGATAGAATACCAAATATCTATAAAGATTTAGAGCCTATAGTCGGAGCTATCGAAGCTGTAAATAAAATTATGGCAAATGATAATTTTGAAACCTTCTTTTTGTCAACACCACCTTGGGATAATCCAGATGGATGGAAACATAAAAGACTTTGGATTGAAAAGTATTTTGGAAATAGCGCAAGACATAAATTGATTTTAACTGCAAGAAAAGATCTTAATATAGGAGATTATTTAATTGATGATTCAAAATTTAGAGGGCAACAAAAATTTAAAGGAGAGTGGATCGAATTTGGTAGTAAGAAATTTCCTGATTGGCAATGCCGTTTTAACCTACTTAAACTTAATTTTCTAATAAATATATGAGTTTTAATCAATTACATACCGACTTAACTAAAGGAATAAAAAGACCTATTCGTTCTAGAAAACATGTAATAAGTGTTACTCCTGAGGAATTTAACTATTTTCATGAAATGTATTTTAAAGACTTTAACCTGCATCAAGATTTTGAATTTGTAGTGCAGAAAAAAGACAAGGAAAAGATCGTTTTTATGCTTCGTTATTACTACAATCTGTGGATTGAAATCGATGAGTTATCGATAAAAATAGCTAAAAATTTCCCAACTATTTTTTTAGTGACGGCTCCCATCAACAAATCCAACCATCCTCACTGTCCTGAAGAATTCAAAAAGGGGACTTTATTGTATTTAAGCAACAGTAGGTACGCAACTTGCAATTGGTTGGAAGGAGTACCATTATGGAAAGATAAGGATAAAGTTAAAGGAACCGATTTGATTCCTAGTTGTCAAATAAATTATGCATACATAAGGCCTAAAATATAATTGACTTTACTTATGAAATTTCGGTTTGATCACCATCAGCCTTATAGATAAACATTGAGGACATTTGTTGTGTTCCACTTTGTAATTCGTCTTCTTCCAGGATTTCCCCATTAAATAGGATTTCTCCTACTAAATCGTAATCACCATCTGCTGTTTCAATACACAAACTAGCCAGTAAAAAATCTTCTTTTTTGGGTGCATTCTCAGATTCTAAAGAATAGTAAAACGCGGATCCCTTATATCCTTTTTCTAAAAGTATACAATTTTCATAACTATCAGCATATTGCGGATTAATACAAATTGTCTTATCCCAGTTGTGGTCGCTAAATTGATCGACTTCGGAGTAATGCCTCAAGTCCGAATAATTTAATTTTAAAACTTCGTTACCAGCTTCATCTTGAACAGTGATAGTTAAAGGGTTATCATATCTCAATGCACACGTTTCATAATCTCCCTCACCAGCAAGATGCATTTCTTCCAATTCCCACATATCTGCAATGTCCCATTCGGCAACCTCTGCTTCATCGTTGGTTAAACTTTTAGCTTGGATATTTAATTCATATCCAGTTAATACTACAGTATATTTCATGTTATATTTAGATATTAGTTACTTTATTTTTGATGGAATTAATAAATATATGGGCGGGAACTCTGTGACCTCCTTGATATTCTTCAAAGTTAAATTCTCCTACTACCCGAGCGATTTAAATAAGATTTTACTTCTAGTCCATTCACAACCGAATCGTCTTTACCAAGAAATATGTGATGAGTAGCACCCAGCAATACCGTTGGTTTTACTTTAGGCTCAAAGGGTCTATTTATCATCGCCGGATTGAATAAAATAGTGTCAATCTCTAAAGTATTTCCTATAAGATAGGCAACATATCCACCCATAGAAGATCCTACGATGTAATTGGGTTTTTGCACTCTAATTTCAGCTATAAGAGAATTAAATGTATGATCATCGCGATAGTTAATAGACGGAGTATATACTTGTTGAAAATTAGTATTTAACCAAATTATTTTTTCGCTTTTGGGATCAATTTTTGACTCCAAGCCATGTAGGTATGCTATTTTCATTTGTGATGTTTGAAAAGCAATTTTATTGGTAGGCTTCAGTGATATGAGGAAATCGTACCGAAAGACCCCATATATCAGAGTTTGTAATTCTCAAGCCAATTCATCACCCCAGTTATCACTACAATATTCTACCTGGAGCATCATCAAATTCAGTAAAAAGTAGAAGTGTCTATTGGTTTTGCTTCAGGATATTCGTACTCCATTTCTGTTTCGCTGTATTGCTCAAATACATAGTTTATTAATGTTTCAGTATAACTCATTATTTATTAATTTTAAATATCAGCTTCAAGATCAAATACTTCACCTTTGGTAGCACTACTATCGACTTCTCCGTAACTAACAAGGCTGAAGAAATTTTGAACAGCTTCCGGAAAATTATTTTTAATCCAACTTTCCCCGTCCCATAAAAGTTCCTCACATCCATTAGAATCTTCAAAAACTCTTACTTTGTAATTTTTCTCGTCAATTTTGATGTTATACTCATTTGTTTGTGCCCAGTACACTTCTCTTACATCTTCTGTTAAAACTGCTTTACTCATTATATTAATTTTTAAGTTAATAATTTTTTTTACCAATAATAAAAAATAACAAAATTAGGATACCCATGTTCTACTTGAATCCATACACTGCCATTTGTTGTCTTTTAGTTCCCATAATTGACGAGTTCCACTTCCCATTAGTGGAGCTGGTTTGTGACCTGTCCAAACTACACATTTTTTTTTGTATACCTCTAGAGGAAAAACATAACCATTCATGATTGGAGGTCGTTTTAATTCAGCGGGTACGTTCTCTGTTAAAATTTGATCCACAGATTTATTGGTTTTTTTTGAAATATAATACTTATGAGTTACAACAGGTGTAGGTGTTTTGGGTAAATTTCTGTTTAAATCACTGACCTCTATTTTTAGATTATACATAATATTCAAGAGTTTTTTATTACACATTGAATTTTGTATTTGTGAAACTTTCCGTCTGTAGGTCTTTAAGTCGTAAGCTTTTAATTCCTCATTGCTACATAGCGCTTCAGTTAGAACTCTTAAATCTTTTATTCCTTCAGAAAGTTGATTGTCCATATTTAAAGATTTAAATTCTTCAACGGATTTATTAATTCGTTCTAATTTATGGTTGTAAAATTTAAATTCTTCGTGTGAGGAATAGTCAAGTTGCTCCTGTTTATAAAAATATATTTTGAACCCTTCTTTATCTTTAGATATTCCCTTATAGGTATCAATTACGGTATCATATAAGGCTGTGTTTTTTTTATAAATTGTTGTTGCTCTTAATTCTTCTAGTGTCATACTATTTTTTTAAGTTCGATTTCGATCATCTTGAATTAATAACTTAACAAATTAAACCTTCTCCCAGCCTTTTTTTACATTTTCGGCAAGCTCTGCAGCATATATATCTTCAATCTGTTTTTTAGAATCAGATACTTTTATCTCCTTTTTAAGCATTTCCTTACGAGTCGCACTAAAGTCTGTATAATGGTAAACGTAGGCCGGATATTCACCTGTAGCTTCTTTATTAGTTTTCCAAACCATAAATTTCCGAACCATCTTCATACCTCTGCTTTCTTTTACGTAAACCGCTCTTGAAATAATTTCACTATTCTTTAATTTCACTTTTTCGGCATCATTTCCTCCTAGAGCAATCACCTTGGTAATTTGAGAAAGACCCGCATCTGCTGTAGTGGCTTTTTTATCTGTTCTCATTTTAAGATAAACTGGTGCAATAACGCTAGCCATAGGCTGTTTTCCCATAGCAGAATAGGAACCGTCTTTAAAGGAAAGTGCCATTTTTGAAATGGTCCCTTTTGAGTTTTCTCCAAACACATCCAAACAACTAAACTCAAGTACCTGATTGGGCGCTACCATAGTGAAAGCTACATTCGATCCAGACACCTCAATATAACCAGAATCTACTTTTTTCTTTTCAAATTCTTTTAGTAGTTTTTTTCGTTCGTCATCTGAATAGCCATTCCCTACTTTTGTTAATAAAAGATACTGATCTTTAGCTATACAAAGCCCTACAAGAAACTCTTTGAGCATGCCGGCTCTATTTCCGTCGCCCTCAGCGTAACCCAGAATAACGGCGTCTAAGGTAATGAGCGGTTTAACTTTGTAAGTGGGTCCATTAAGCGACCGGACTACAATACCTTCATGACCACCTTCTTCGACAATTTCTTTATACTGCGCGGCTATGTCTTTTCTACTCTCAACAAAACTATTGTTAACGGGATAAACCATTTTTCCTCCAGACAAGACAGAAGATAGTTTCTCATCCAATTCTTTTATACCTAAAGAGACCTCTTGTCCGTCTAGCATTAGTAAATCAAAAACTGCGAAATGGATATTTTCAGACTTTTCATCAAGGACAGCGGTCATATCAAAAGAACGAGTGCGTTCTCCATCTTTAGACAAATAAACCTCTCCTGCCAACAAAATATCGTTGCATTTTCCTTTGAGATGTTTGGTAGCATCTTTTAAAAGTGGCAAGTCTGTAAGGGTAGTTCCCCCGTGATTAATGAGTTCCGTGTTTTTTCCGTCAAAACTCAATAGATATAAATGACCGTCAAATTTGGTTGAAACAGCATACATTTCTGCTTCCATTATTTTTGTGGTTATTTGATCACCTTCAATAGGTAAATACCTTGATGCGGTTTGTCGTTTGTATTTCTGGGCGATTTCTTTAATATTCATCGGTATGTTTTTTTAATTTAATCCCATATAATTAGAGTGTTCCTGCTTTGGATTTTTGATAAATTATAATTTTTATTTTTCAACATATTTAAATTATCTGAATCATAAAATTCATCATTTAACATTAAAATGGACAAGCGATTTTTATGTTGCTGTAATTTATCAACAACTTTAATATTACTTATAATTCCAAATTCCATCTTATAAGAGCTGTCATCATTTTTTGCTTTTAAAATAAATAAGGTCTTATAACTAGTATCTTTTATTGGAGTATGAGTTACATGACTTACAAATATTTTTTGATCACATAAAATATTTATAAAATTTGAAATTAACCATTCAACCAGTTCTTTATTATCAAATAAACTTAGATCTAAATCATTATTTATTAGTTGATTTTTTAATGGTTTAGAAAATTTCATGCTTATTCTGTTGGTAAGGGTTTTAACTCTTGATCAGTTAAATGAAGAATTAAACAATATTTTTCTCCTTTTACCCTTCCCTCTAAAAAAGCTCTGTAAGGTTTTCCTCCATCGTTCATAACCAGGGGTTCTTTACCAGATTTGCCACCTCCCAACATCATTAAAGAATCTTTATCTGAAAGTTCTTTAGCCATTTCAAACAAAAAATCATAGGTGAGACCGTTAACATGCTTGAGTTGATACTTTTTGTCAAAAACTAGTTTGTTATAAACCTTTGCTCTTGGCATCATTTTCCCTGTCCAATTAACAATACTCTCGTCTGCGATATTACTTTCGTTATACTTAGGTTCTCGTTCTTCTTTTAATTCGGCTTTAGGCGAAAAAATCTTTTCAATCTTTTTTACTCTAAAAACAGGCTTTTGTTCTTCATTAATATACACCCTAGATACGTCATCAATAAATTTTCCGGTAAGTTCAAGATCTAGTTCTGGATCAGAAACTACCAGATTTTCAGAAAGCTTGGCCGCGAGTTGATTCGCAAAATCAACACCTTCTTGTGGTTTTTCATCGTATTGAGCAAATAGTGAAGGTACGGTATGTTTAGAGGTACCTTTGACCACACGTTTATTGGTAACCGCTTCACCAGTTTCCAACACCATTTTTATTTTAGGTTTCGGATTTAAAGATTTGAAAGTTACTTCAGCATCTCTCTTTTTTTCGTTGGCTAATTTTATATATCGAATCATAGTGTGAGGTATTAAAACATTGCAAAATCTAAATCGCTATCTTCTTCTTCGGTTTCATCAATTACTAACTCTTGTTCATATTCATCTAAACCAATAAACTCTAAATCTGAGCTCATCCCAGTAACTGCAAAAACTTCATTTTCATTGCTCAATAAAAAAGCATCATCTCCTTCGTAGTCTGCTCGATAATTAAAAACGAAATAGTAGATTTTACCTGAATTTAGTTCCTGGAGTAAACTTTCTTTATTTTCTCCAATTTGGAGTTGATAAACTGATTTTACAGCCATCGATAGATACTCGTCGAGGCTTGCTTCTCTGAGCATAACTTTTTCGTCGTAGATAGAGGGAACTTTTTCTACTTTTTTTCCTTCTCCATTTACCCCAATCAGCGCACTTCTAGATACCGCTTCACCTTTGGTGTTTAAGGATACGAGTGAGGTTGATCCAGACGGCATGATATAGCTTCCTTCTGCCAGTCCAGCTAGTTTACATTGACTCCCATCTTCGTCAAAAACTTCAATCGATGTCCAACCATAAATCTTTTTTCGATCTACTTTTTTAAATTCTGCTTTGATGCTAGTGCCACTAAAAGAAAATTCTGCTTGTCTTGCCATAATAATTATTTAAATAAATATAGGTATAAATGAGCTTTTTTTGTAGGGTACAATATATTATTTTTTTCTTTATTAATTGATACAAAATTGATACATATAATTTTTGTATTGTCATTTTTTAAAACCTAAATATTTAAAATTTAGATACCTTTTTACAATTGACACTATTTTACTAAAAAAACAATTTTCTAGTATTAACTTTCATAATTATTGCCTAATTTTAAAATTAATTTTTAATCATTTTTATTTCAGCCCTTATGGAGTTTATCAATTTAGCATTAATATTAATCGGATTTGTTGCATTAGCTTTATACTTAAAAAAACCAAAGACTAACGCAGCGTCTCAATTTGAAGAAAAAGATAGTAGAATTTTGGTGTTAGAAAAAGAAGTAACTGAGAAAAATACAACGATCTCAAACCTCCAAAAAGACTTACAAATTGCAGCTGCAAAAACTCAAAATTTCGAGCAAATAAAGCATGAAAAAACTCAAAATGACGAACGTCTTAAACTCGTTGAGCTTGAGAGAAATTCACTTAAAAGCGAAAACATAGCCTACCAAAAAGCTGAAGAAGGACGTCAAAAAGAAGTCAGTAAAAGTATTGAAAGTGCACTCACCTTACAAAAATCATTAGAGAATGAAAAAGCACGTCTTAACGACGAGCGTGTACAAGAAAAAGCAGATTCGTTTGAAAAAATGAAACAGAAGTGGTCTAATCATGAACGAGACGTTCAAACTCACCTGCAATTAATCTGTAAAAATAATGTCATTACGTACATTAGCCAAGAAGAGTTTCCACACCCCAGAAATAAGCCTGATAGTGCCATCGAGATTATGGATCAACTCGTTGTATTTGATGCCAAAAGTCCAGCAAATGACGATTTATCTAATTTTCCTAAATACATTAAGAATCAAACAGAGAATCTAAAAAAATATGCAAAGCATGCTAATGTTAAAAATGATTTGTTTCTAGTAATCCCTTCAAATACGCTGGACGTGATTAATCAATTTCATTATAACATCGGAGATTACAATGTGTATATTATCACCAAAGATGCGCTGGAGCCGATAGTTCTTAGTTTGAAAAAAATTGAAGAATATGAGTTTGCAGACAAATTAAGTCCAGAAGATCGCGATAACGTTTGTAGGATTATTGGAAAGTTTGCCCACACCACAAAAAGACGCATTCAGGTTGATGAATTTTTTGCACGAGAGTTTCTAGATACGCTCACCAAAGCGGGTTCTCAGTTACCTACTGACATCCTTAAAAATGTTATTAAATTTGAGAGTGCTGAGAAGCTAAACCCCCCGATGGAAAAACGAAACAAAAAAATACTTACTAAAGATTTAAAAGAACAAGTTGATAAGCTTGAAAAAGAAATGGAAATAAGGGAGATTCCTAAAATATCTGCCCCAAACAAACTTTGATTTATAGAAATTTTATATTTTTATGTTGAGTAAAAAAACCTTGAGTCAATAATTATTCAGTTAAAAAAAAAGTAAATTAAAAAACATAAAAAATGATTTGTACCTTCAATTATTCTCCAACATCAATCTTTTTATATTCTTGTGACAGTAAAGATAATTTCCACAATTATGACTCTCATGAATTTATTTCTGAATCATATTTAAATGCATGCGGAACTAATGAATATTTTTTAGAAACGGATAATGAAACCTTACTTACAATTAATATTCCTTTGGGTCATCCTGAAGAGGAGGATATAGATTTTTCTGAATATGAAGGTAAATTTATTGTTGCTGAAACTTTAGTTTTTGCCAAACAAAATTTGGATTGTAATTATGACACCGAGGAGGATGGCGAACCAACTTCAGTTTATTGTGGTTTAGCAAATAGCTTCAATGGTTTAGAATTTGGCGAAGATGAAGAATTAAAAGATTATGAAAATGCTGATTTTGAAGAACCAGAAAAATACTACAAATTTTACAGAGTAGAAGATGGTAAGATGATCAAAGTTGAAGAATAAACTCATTTACCTAAAAAATTACAAAGTGGGAGCCGGAGGATTTCGAACCAGTAGCAGTAACAAACTTTATACAGCTACATTTCGGATATAGCACGAATCGAACACTCTAAGTTGTTTAACTTTCACGTTTATTTATAATATTTTAAAATTGTAATTAAAAAAAACAAAATCACCTTTAATCTTAATGGTATGTTTTTTTTCACTAAATTTTTCCTTAATATAATTTTCTACCACACTCAAAACTTCACTTTCTGGATTTTTAAAGTCTTTTTTACAAAAAATTAAAGATTCACCCATAATTCCATCCCAACTCCAGACCTCGTGTCTAGAATCTGTGCCATTAAGATTTATGTAATCTATACTAATTATTTTTGTATCAACTTCAGGAATTATTTTACTAAATTTTTTCATAATGTTATTATTTTAAGAAATTTTCTGATGTCTTTTCCTCGTCAATTATAATTTTTGCATCTTTTGTGCAAACTGTTTTATTATTTTAAAATTTAATTTTTACTTAAACAATTTTAAACATTGAATCAATTGCAATAATCCTTTTTCATTTCTTCAAATTCCTCATCAAATGTTATGTTATTATCAATATCGTTTATTGAATATGCACATTCCTTTTTTGAATTTAAGAAATAGATAGTTTTATTTTCATCTCCATAAGACTCGGATTCCAAAAATAATTCTGTGCCATCATTAGAAGTTATAAATTCAAATGACTGATAGCCCCAATCGGACATACAACCATATGTATTTCCCTTGAGATTCAATGTTACATTTCCACTTAATTCATTTAGATCAGCATTTACATTGCACTGTTCTAATTCTTGCCAAAAAACTAATCTCACCATTCCTTCTTGTACGACTGGGGTAGAATCAATTTCTTCATAACAAACCTCAATACTAAGGGCAGAATCAGTATCGAAACCATATTCATCATAAACATAAAGTAATTGAGAACTTTCTTGTAATTTATTATTAATTAATTCTTTTAATTTTATTGATGTCAATTTGGCTAGATCTTCTTTTTCCAAATCATAAGTGCAAATCATTATTTCTTTTATTCCTTTAATTTGTGCCATAATATATTTGTTTTTATGAATCTAAAATACTCAAAAAACATATTTCTAAGAATAATTTTTTATTCTTAGAAATAAAAAGTGGAGCAGAGGAGAGTGAAGTCACACTATTTTGGGGAAGATTTGATCTCACTCTGTAAATTATTAGATAAGATATAACCTCTTTTTTTTATTCCAACACATTTATAAGAATGGTATAATATCTATTGGCAATAAATACAGCACCTGCTTCATTGTAATGTACGTCATCAGCTAACAAATCGTCATTAAATCCTGTAAACATATCCACTGCCATTACAGAAGAAGTAGTCGTTGTTTTATTAGCTGCAATATTTAAAACTTCTTGCTGCATTTGTGTAAAAAACTCAGTTAATTCTGAAGTCATTATATCACTTCTACCAGGAGCCATCTGCTCAAGAATAATTGTGATACTAGGATTGTCGGCTTGAAGAACATCAATTATGTAATTGATGTTTGATACTGCTTGTGAATAGGGTAATCCTTCAAGTGCGTCATTACCCCCTGGCGAACTTAGTAAAACAATATCAGCAGACCCCGTTTGATTTAACCAACCACTAAGGCCATTTAGTATTTCACCAGAGGTCCAACCACCTCTACCTTCGTGGTCTCCATCAAAATTCATATTATTAAATGTTGGATAAGAAGATTCGTCAGTTTGAGTTCCAATAAAATCAAACATCCAATTATTTTCTTTTAAGTCTTTCCAGAGTTCATATCTATAGCTTTCAAATTCAGGTCTAGACCCTTCTACTCTTGATGCTCCTAGAGCTAGTATTTTATTTATAGAGGGGCTTTGTGAATTAGAACTAGAATCATCGTCTTGATTGCAAGCATTGAAAGTTAATAGTAATAATACTACTACCAGTAATTTAATTTTTTGAATCATTTAGTTTTTTTTAAGGTAATTAAATAAATTAGTTGTCAAACTTCTTTAATAAAGCAGGTAAATAAAAGATATCTGTAATCAAAGCAATCGCTACTGTCACCGCACAAAGCAATCCAAAATCTCTGACTGAAGGTACAGCGCTCGAGGCTATAATTAAAAAGCCAGCAACCAGTGCAATTGTAGTTGAAAATAAAGCACCTCCTGTATAGTGCATCGCGCTATTCATACGCTCTTCAGCTGATCCCTGAACTTGGTTGCTTTTTCTGTATTTATAAACCAAATGAATGGTATCATCCATCGCAATCCCTAACATAATCGGGGTAATCATTGCTGTTGTAACATCAAGCGGGATGTCTAAAAGGGTCATCAATATCGCTAAAATTGTTAGCGGTAATAAGTTAGGAATCAAGACCAAAATGGTAGTACGTAGGTTTTTTATAAAAATTAGTAAGCACATAAAAGCCACAAAAAAGGCTGCAAAAAAGGATTTGAATTGAGTTTCTAGAATAAAACTATTTAACTGAGCAAAAACGACAGCAAATCCATTAATCTTGAGTTTGTAATCATTCGTATCAAAAGAAGATTCAAAAGCTATTTTTACATCATCCAATACTTGATTGAGTTGTGATGTACGACCTTCCATGAGTGTTAAGGTAAACCCTGCGGTCGTCAAATCTTCGGAGAACAATTTAAAAAAACTATTGTCCTTTACATCAACTCCAGAAAGTGTACTTTTCAACTCCTCTTCAGATACATTCGATGGAAATAAAACGGGAGTACGTTTTTCAAGAAACTGTTTGATATTAACCACTGAAACAGGATTAGAAATAAATGTATTGAGTTCTAATTTTTTTTGAAATTTCTCTAGGCATTTTAGCGCTTCTTTATTCAAAATAACATCACCGTTAGACGTAGAAATGTTTATTTGTAAACGGTTACTTCCTCCGAGTTCTAACTCTACAGCCCGTAAATCTTGCTTTGCCTTTCCTTCAGCTAAAAGATTACGAGAATTTGTATCTATTTTAATTTGAAAAATAGCATAAAAACCAATTATTAAAATAGCGGTAAAGCCAACAATTATGGTACGCTTATAATCCCAAGTAATTCGATTTAACCAGTGAATAAATGCTCGTTGATTCCAACGTTTTAAGCTCAGTAAGGGCTTTGCTTTCTCAAAATTTAAATTCATATAACTGAATCCAATGATGGTAATAATATAAACAAGAATAAAGCTTATGACTAAACCTATACAAGTAAAAACTCCCATGTTTTTGAAAGCAGGTAATGGTGATAAATACAAAGCAAAGTAACCAACAAATGTGGTAAGAGTTGTATAAAAGCACGGTGTTATACTTTTACGGATAGCGACTGCTAATAAGTCAACTTTAGCCAATGTAACGTTTGCCAATCCCTCTTTATGGTAAATATTTATAATGTGTACAGCATCGCTAACGCTATACACCATTAGGATTGTTGGAATAAGCATTGATATCATATTCAGTGCAAAGCCTAGTGAGGTAATTAGCCCAAAAAGTAAACTTATGGGGATCGCAACAGATAATAAGGAAATGATTAAATAGCGCTTACTGGGCAATAAAAACAGTAGCATTATGGTGATCACCACTATCGTTAACACTCCAAAGATTAAACTCTCCTTATAAATTCCTTTGCTATATGCCTCATTTAAAACTGGAGGTCCAGTTAGATAGTGATGCTCATAAAGGGTTTGAATCACTGTTCTTATTTCTTCAGCAATAACTTGTCGCTCTTCTTCTACTGTTGATGTTGGGTTAAGTTGAATATAAAAAAACTGATTTTTATAATCTTTGGTAACTAATTGAGAAGTGATATTTGGTAATTTTGAGAACAGACTTTTTAGCCCTTTTTCACTTCGTTTTGAATTATACAAGTCATCAAAATTAAGGGTCTTATTTGCATAGGTGGGATACTTAGCTTTAGCTAAACTATACGATGTTTGTACATAAGGTAATGCTTCAATTCGTTGGTGTAACTCTTTTAATGATAAAACTTCTGTTTCACCAATGGCATTTTCTACCGGTAACATCGCAATAAAAATTTCATCGGAACCGAAATTTTGCTGATAATCGATATATGCACGATAGCTTGGATCATCTTCCAAAAACCAAATGCCTAGCGAATTGTCAACGCTTAATTTAGTTACCGTATGATATCCGGATAAGCCCATAGCAACTGCCAAAACAGCCATAATTGCTATTCTGAATTTGATAATCATCGCTATGATTTTTCTTAATCGTTCCATTTATGTTATTTTAAAAGCACACCGTAGGACTAGGACTTCCTTTTGTCTAGAATAAAAACATTGTCGTAAATTTAAAAACTTGGCTCGTAAGTATATGTTTAACTGTCCTATCAAATTATAATTTTTCTGAAATATTTTAATTTAAAAAACCCTACCAAAATTGGTAGGGTATGTATAAGAGCTAAAAACTCTGGTAGCTTATTTAGTCATCTCTACCTCTTCTTGGGTTTCTTCCTCTTCAAGAAAGTTAACAAGACCTGTAGCATCAAAATAATCACCTCCAGTTATAATTTGTCCATCTTTAAAATCCCAGGTATGGTATGCTTTTACTTCCCATTTTTTACCTGTCTTTGTATGAGTTCCAGACCAAGTTCCGTAAGATCTAACACTCCCGTCAGCCATTCCAGTCTCTGCCAATACTCCAGGTAACCAGTTGTCTGCAGTGTAAACCACATCTTCCATTTCATCTTGCCATGCTTTTAAATACTGACCAAATTCTTCTTTTCCAATTTCGGTAGCTCCAAAAAATACAGGTTGCCATTTAACATCTTGATGAATTAGGTCAAGTTGTGCTTGAAAATCTGCTTCAGATCCCTGAAGTTCTAACATTTTTTTTGCAGTGGCTGTATTTTTTGCAAAGTCCGGATGTCCTCCTTGAGAACATGACATAAAAATAGATACCAATAAAATACTAAGTAATTTTTTCATTTTTTTTATTTTTAAAATAGTTGTTCTACGAAATTAATTTAATTTTTTAGTAAAAAAAATAAAATTAGTACAATACATGGATAGTATGAAAATTAAATTTCACTTTACAATAACTCTATTCAGTTATGACTGCATATTTTTCTAACAATTCCAATGAAGTGTATTGCAAGGTTTTTTGATGAGTCGCTTTCAAAACAATAGGAGGCGCTTTGCCCGCTTTTTCTGCTTCTAACCAGCGAGAAATACACAAACACCAAGAAGAACCAGCTTGTAGTCCTGGAAAATTCCACCGTGGAATAGGAGTCATTAAATCATTTCCTCTTGAGGCAGAATAGTTTAAGAATTCTTGTGTAACAATGGCGCAAACAGTATGTGTTCCAGTATCTTCAGAAATTGTTCTACAAAAACCATCTCTAAAATAACCAGTAGCAGGATTTGTACAGCAAGGAATCAAAGGATTTCCGAAAATATTTAGTTCCATTTGTTGAATAATAATTTACTAAAATTAATCAATTAAAGTATTATAGCTTCTCCTCTGAAGTATTTTCTACATAAAAAACCACCCTAAATTAAAAGAGTGGCTTTATTTTTTTGTTTATAGTATAAGAATTTTTCTTATTTATTGTGAGAACCATCACAAAATCCATCAAGGTTTTGAGTGTTTCCACATCCGCATTTAGGTTTATCTGACATAATAATTATTGTTTAGATTATAAATATATTATTAAAACTCTTTAGAATGAATATAGATTAAGCTTTAACCCCTTTTACTGGTTTAGCATTTAAAACTATTTTCTTTTTCATCTCACATAACATTGTAAAAGTGTATTTGTAAATATTTGATTTTTCATAATTTTCGATACTTTTTAGTCTTTTTTAAGTGTTTTAGTCGATTTTTAGTCGATTTTTAGTCTTTTTTGATACTTTTTTGTTGTTTTTTTAAAATAATGCCTTATTGAAGATAAAATAAACTATAATGGAGAACAGTTAGATATTTCATCAGCAGTGGGCTACAATATGATTGTCCTAAAGAATACACAAAATATTATTTAATAAAAGATGGAAAGCTTATCGAGTTAGAAAAAGATGGAGATGACTTTAGTAAAATTTGAAGAAATAATATCACCAGATAGCTAATATTTTTACTAAATTTTTTATACTGATCAGCTATTTTTTTAAATTAGCTTACCTAATTAACACTAAATAATTAAAACTCATGATTAAAAGATTGTATATCGTAATTTTTGTGATGATAACTGGCTTGCTTTCAGCACAAAATTCTCTGATTCGTATGCCTAGAATTAGTCCAAATGCCCAAGAAATGGCTTTTTCTTATCAAGGAGATATTTGGATTTACAACTTCAACACTCAACAAACAAAACGTATAACCATCCACGAGGGGTATGAGAGTAATCCTGTGTGGAATACTTCCGGAGATCAACTCGCCTTTTCTTCAAACAGAAAAGGAAACAATAATATTTTTACGATTAAAAAAAATGGAGGAATACCTAAACAATTAACCTATTATCCAACAGGAGATACTCCCTACGATTGGACATCTTCAAACCATATTACATTTTCAACAACTCGAGTTTTAAAAGGTCCTGAATGGGATGGGCAAATTTATCAAGTCAATGCCAATGGTGGTACTCCGCAAAGATTTATAACCGCTTTAGGTAGTATGGCAACTGTTTCTCCTGACGGAAATTTGGTGGCCTTTGTAAAAGGAGCATGTAGAATTTCTAGAGAAGATTATTCAGGTTCAGCCCAACGAGATGTATGGATTTATAATATTAAAACAGGGGCTTATTTTCAAGTAACTAACTCAGAAAAGAACGATCATTCACCTTTGTGGGATACAGCGAGTAATTTATATTACATAGGAGCTAAAAGTGGTCGTTACAATATTTATCAGCAATCTATAAATACGGATGGTTCCGTAAAGGGAGCTTCCAAAAAATTAACGAACCAAAATAAAAATGGTGTTGTTTCTTTTTCTGTAAGTAATCAAGGAATTATTGTCTACTCAACGCTTTTTGATTTATATCAACTAAAAAATGGACAAGCTAAGAAGATCAACTTAAAAATAGAATCAGATTACAAATTTGAAACTGAAAAAGAAGTTTCTACCACCTCAGATATCTCAGATTTTGATGTTTCACCTAACGGAAAATTAATGGCTCTTGAAATTAATGGAGAAATTTTTGTCAAGCAAAATAATAAGGATAGAAAAAACTCCAATAATGTAAGTAACCATACTTATAGAGATAGGAATCCACAGTGGATTAGTGATACAGAGTTGTTATTTGTCTCCGATAGAGACGGACATAATGAAATATACAAAGCTGTTTCTAAAGATACCCTGGTTGGATTGGACAGGAGTTTAAAGATTTCAATCTCGAAACTCACCAAGAGTAGTGAAGATGTTTACAATGTTTTAGTCTCGCCAGACCACAAAAAACTGGCTTATAGAGTCGGTAGAGGAAGCTTAATGTTAGCCGATGTAAAGGATGGAGCTATATCCAATAGCAAAGCTTATTCGTCAGGCTGGGCAGAAGCAGAAGATGTAAGTTGGAGTCCAGACAGCAAGTATATTGCTTATTCTCAGGAGGACTTGGACTTTGATAGTGAAATTTTTATTCAATCCGTAGTTAATCCAAACGATAAGTTTAACGTATCGATGCATCCGAGAAGCGACAGATCTCCCGTTTGGAGTCCAGATGGTAAAAAATTAGCATTTTCTTCTAATAGGAGTGGAAACAGAGGTGGAATAGATTATGATGTTTGGATGGTATGGCTAAAAAAAGAGGATTGGGAGCGATCGAAAACAGATAGAGAAAATGGAGACTATTATGCAGAAATAGAAGCTGACAAGGGTAAGGATAAGGATAAGAAAGAGAAGGAGATCAAGGTTACGATCAATAAAGAAAGAATTTTTGATAGACTTACTAGAATAACTAGATTACCAGACGATGAGTATGGAGGTATGTTTGGTCCCGACAGCAACTATGTGTATTATTCTGCAACAGATCCATCAACAAATAACCGAAGTTTTTTTAAAGTTAAATTAGACGGTACTAGCCCCAAAGCCATAAAAGGAACTTCAAAAGTAGGAAGAGTTGCAGCTATTGATGATAAATTTTATTTTACTTCAGGCGGTAAATTAAAAGAATTGAACCCGGAGGGCGATAAAATTACCTCTTTAGCTCATGTAGCAAAATATAAAGAAGATTTTACTGCCATGAATCAACAGATTTACCAAGAAGGTACTCGTGTTTTAACAATGGGGTTCTATGACCCTAATTTTCATGGCTACAATTGGGAATCTTTGATAAAAAAATACCAACCATTAGTATTAAAAGCGAGCACAGAACAAGATTATAGTTTTATATATAATTTGTTATTAGGTCAATTAAATGCGAGTCATATGGGGTATAGAGCAGAAACTTCTGAACGTAAAAACAGTGATAATATTGGTTTGTTAGGAGTTGAGGTGAAGAATATTTCAAAAGGAGTTCAAGTGGAGTATGTACTTAAAAATTCAGTAGCAAATACATCAAAAGTAAACTTAAAAGTTGGCGATATTATCACTGCGGTTAATAATAAACCGATAGGTAAAAACACTAATTTTTATAGTTTGTTAAAAAATTCTAAGGGTGAAGAGGTGTTATTAACCAAAAGTGATGGAAAAGATGTTGTTATTAGAACTTCGAGTTCCTTAAGAACTTTACAATATGAAGCATGGGTAGCATCTAGAAGCGAATTGGTAAAAAAATATTCAAAAGGACAGCTAGGATATATTCATATTCAAGGAATGAATGCTCCAAGTTTTGAACGTTTTGAACGCGAGTTGAAAGCCAGTGGATATGGTAAAAAAGGAATTGTAATTGATGTTCGTTACAATGGTGGAGGTTGGACAACGGACCGTTTAATGGCTGTTTTGAATGTAGATCAACATGCGTATACCATCCCAAGAGGAGCAGCGAATGACTTAAAGAAAGAGAATAAAAAGTTTCAAGGAAATTACCCTTTTAACGAACGAGCAATTTTATCAGTCAATACCAAACCTACTGTGGCTTTGTGTAACGAGAACAGTTACTCTAATGCAGAAATATTTTCACATGCCTATAAAAATTTAGGATTAGGTAAATTAGTAGGTCAGCCTACTTTTGGTGCAGTTATCTCTACAGGAGGTTATCGATTATTAAAGGGCTATGTCCGCATGCCATTTCGTGCTTGGTATGTCAAAAAATCTGGCTTGAATATGGAAAACGATGCGCCCGCAGTACCTGACTATTTGATAAAGAATACACCAGGTTGGGTAGCAAGAGGTGAAGACGCTCAATTACAAAAAGCAGTGGATGTATTACTAGAACAAATTCAATAATAAAATTTTAAAAAAACGCAATCGTGATGAATTTAAACCATAAAATAGGTCTTATTTTAAAGGATGACACTCCAGAAACTCCTTTAAAAAAGAGAATTAATTTAAAAAAATAAGTAAGGGGAGTGAAGTCGAACTATTTTTGGGAGGATTTGGAATTATTAAAATAAAATATCGTTTAAATAACTCCACATTTCGTTATGGAAATTGATAGGGAGTAAATCATCACTATCGGGAGCTTCACCCATGCGAATGATTACTAGATTTTGACTTGGAATCACATCAAGATATTGACCATTTGTACCCATCCCAGCAATTAAATCTTCTGGTGCGTTGGAAGCCAAAGAAGTCTGTATTGGGAAGGTTATGCCAGGTGGTATCAGACTATCTTTGCCATTGAGCCACCACAAGTATCCATAGGACTCATTCATTTGTTGAGAAGTATTTACCATGTTTGAAAAATAATTTGTGTCACTTAAAACCACTTGATTATCCCATACGCCTTCATTTAATATCAAAAGACCAAACCTAGCCATGTCCCTAGCCGTGCTCCAGTAAATATTACTGTAATTAGATTGAATCCAACTTCCACCCATTCCAATTTGCATTTTTACTTTTTGATTGGTAAAATCATTGTATGTTGTCTCGGATGCGTTTTCGATGACATCTTTTAGGAGTGAGTATGTGGCGTTGTGATAAAACCAGGTTGTCCCAGGGGTGTTTTTATAGGTCAGGCAATTTGGATCTGTACAATTTAGGTTATCCACTAGATAATCCAAGCCGGTTGTCATGGTCAAATGGTGTTTGATTTTTATCAAACTCTCTTGACTTTCTTCTAAACTTGTCCATCCATTACCAAGAAATATTGAGCTGCTATCCTCTATGGATAAAATTCCATTGTCTTTTGCGATGCCTACTAAAAAGGCAGTGAGTGTTTTACCTGCAGAAGCCCAATACCAATTAGAGTTGCTATCAAAAGGAGCTGTATTTGAAAAGTTATTACCCCAATAATTTTCTAAAATAATTTTTCCATCTTTTAAAACTATAAAAGCACGGGTGTTGTTAAGTTGAAGAAAATTATAAAGATTATCGATACTAACGGAATCCCAGTTTAGTTCCTCAGGATTTATAGTTTCCCATTGGTCGGAATCTATGCTTGGAAAATATAAGTTATCAACTACTGGCTCGCTAGTCTGAGTTTCATCATTTGAGCACGAAAAAAGTATTAACAACAAGAAAAACAGATTTTTTTTCATTTAAATAATAATTAATTTATTGAAATTAATCAATTAAAGTAACATAGTTTCATTTTTTAAAGTAAAAAATATTCCCTAAAATAAATTTTATTATCGAGAATAATGCTTGGAGCCCATAGGAGTGAAGTCGCACTATTTCGGGGAAGATTTAGATGTTATAACAAGAAGTTATCTTCAAAGATAAAAGGTTGTTTACGTGCAGTATTTTTCATTTAATTAATAGTATAAGTTCCATTGAATATATCTTCTAATATATGATGATTATCTTTATTAACTTTTAGTGATTTGTCATCATTAATAGTTTCAATAGCTTCTTTGAATAAATATTTTATGTCATTTTCTTTTGATGTAATTTCATTAATTTCACCATATACTTGAAAAAATTCTTTACCCCAAGGTAATATATAGGATTTTATATTAGGATCATACCTACGAATGTTTTGAGATCCAAGGCCATCTATTAAAGCTCTTTTGTATTCTCTTTTAAAAGACCTGAGGATACTGATATAAATAATTTTAGATTTTGGTGGATCTATCCTTATTATTGTCTTTTTTTTATATTTGATTGAGCAACCAGCAGTTGGCGTAAATATTAAATCAAAACCCTCAGCCTCGAAGTAATCAACCCAATACTTTAAAAACTCTTCTAAATCATTACTTATTTCAATTGCTGGGCGTTTTTTAAGGCTAAGCTGTTTATTTTCTTCTTGCCCATTTCTCATTTCTTGAATCCACCCATCAAACCCATCAAAATAGACTACATTACCTTTAGTTGTTATGGATTTTACTTCAATATCATCGTCAACATTTGTAATGGCTGCAAATTCTAAAACCGAGCTTAGCCTTTCATATAATTTTTCTTTTAAGCTATTGTATTTAGTAACATCCTCTTTTAATTTCTCATTCCATTCTTCATTTAAATCATTTTTACAAGACAGCTCTCTTAAAAAATTAAACAACTCTAAAATATTAAAACACTTTACTTTCAAATACGGATCTTCTTGGCAAAATCCCCAAATAATTTGTTCCCAGGTTTCATCGGTTAATTCGGATTCCCCTACATTTTCAATATTCTCTTTTATTTTACTTAAGTCTAATCCTATTTTGTTTCCAAATTTTTCATTCCAGCTCAAATAATCTGGATTTTGAGTTAATAGTCTAAAAATTTGGGGATAAGAAACTTGGATTCCTAATACAGCAAAAAGTAAAATAATATTATTGTCATCTTTTTCATTCTCATCATCATCATCCATAATTTGATTGATGAGACTAAAAGTATTTAAGTACCTTTTAAGACTTCTTGGGTTATTGCCCACTGTATATCTTACTATTTTCGTTATTTGACCAATACTAGCTTCAATAAATACTGGCTCAACACCTAAATCATTTAATTTTGTTTTTAAAAAAGTAGTAATGTCATAAGCGCCAACTGGCATAGTAAAGGGAACTTGTATGATTTTATCAAAAAATGATCTAAATTCTCTTTCATTTTCTTTTGTTTTTTTACCAAATTTACTTTCGAGTCCTTTGACAACTACATCGTAATCTATGGCAAGTATAAAAACACATTTAGGAATATCAAAAATATTTTTAAGTGACTCTAAAACTTCAACTGCATCTGTAGGAGGAATTCTGTCTAAATCATCAACAAAAAAAACTACTTTCTGAATTTTGTTTTTACTATGTTCAATCAATTCATTGATGATGGAGGCAATGAGGTTTTTTATTTCTACAATATGAGCTACATTTTTTTCTGTGGAGGAATCTCTTGCAGCTTCTTTGACATTAATCCCCGTCTGGTTTGCTATAACTTGGTTGGCAAGGCCACTTAAAAATTTTGTAGCTTTTTTAACCTTGTCTGCCGCTACATCTTTAATGGTCCAGATATCGCTATTTTCATCTCTTAATTTTTCCAGCATTCCACTTAGTACTGCTGGAGTTGTCTCGCTTGCTCCTTTAAATAAACTATACTCCCAGGTATTAACCCAGGAAGTAGCAATTTCTCTTTCCTTTCCATCCGCATTAAAGTCCTCAAGAAGTAAAGACATTAAGGAAGTTTTTCCCGTTCCCCACTCACCTTGAAGCCCTATAGTTATTGGAGTATCACTATTTCTTATAAATTTAGAAAGAGAATTAGCATATTTTTGAATATTTAACGAGTCTTGTTCAAGTCTTGCTATGGGTTTGTCGGTGATTGATGCCATAATTATTTTTTAAGCACTAAATCAGCATTACCAATTACATCATTTAAACTTTCGCCAAATTCTTTTTGTGCTCTTTCCATATCCCTTTCAAAATCTTTTTGTAATCTTTCTAATTTATCCATAGCTCTTTTAAGTTTGCTTTGATCACTTGATTTAAACTTATATTCATGACCTTTACTTGATTTTAAAGAACTTTTTCTCGCTAAATCCCCGTAAGTAGTTTTAATAGCTCTCCCTCCTCCTGGACAGGGTATTTCTGTTTTTTCATTTTTTAAATTCATAATATTTGGTTTTTAAATTATTATTTATTTTTAATTTCTTTAGCTTCAATTTCTCTTGCTTTTGACAAAGCACTTGCAACTAGACCCGCAGGAATAGTGACAATACCAACGCCAATTAGAACAATAAAGGTGGTAAATACTTTACCTCCTACAGTAATTGGATAAACATCTCCGTAACCAACTGTAGTTAAAGTAACAATTGCCCACCAGCCACTATGAATCACAGAACTAAAATTTTCAGGTTGAGCCTCATTTTCAAAAAAGTAAATTCCAGCAGATGCTATAAACACAAATATACTAGTTAGGATTAAAAATAGAATAAGCTCCTCCTTAACTATTTTTGAAGCAATATTAAATCTATTTAAAGCTCTATTATATCGAATTAATTTTAAAGCTCTAAATATTCTAAAGATTCTAAATGCTCTGAGTGCTCTTAAATCATATATGCTTTTTAGATAAAACGGAAAAATAGCAAGAAAATCAATTACCCCATAAAAGCTAAATATGTATTTTAAGGGTTTTTTTGAAACAATAACTCTTAATAAATATTCTATCGAAAATATTATAACACACAAGAATTCAAAAGTATTGAGTAGCTCAATAGTAACTTTAGAGTTGTCTGGGAAAGTCTCAATTGTAAACGCTAAGAGTGACAACAAAATTAATGCCTGAATAAAATAGTCAAATATTTTTCCCTTTAATGTTGAGGTATCTTCTATTACAGCTCTTAATTTTTCTAGAAACATCATAAACAATTATTAATGTAAGTCTTCACATCAAATTTAATACATCACATAAATGTAGTAAATATTTTTTATATCTCATTACATTGTTTATTTGAGAAATATTTATAAAACATTTGAAATTATCTTTAAGAATAAAATATTATTTCCAAGAATAATTTTGGAGCCCATAGGAGTGAATTCGAACTATTTTAGGCTCGAATGTCTTTGTAGGTGTTACGTTCCACGCGCTTTAAGTATTTGGCTCTGGTTTTATCACTAACAAAGGGAACGGACCAAAACTGGTTTGTTTTTAGAAACAAAGACAGTCTCCAGCCAAATACAAAGGTGTAAACACCCATTACTAGACGTAATTTTACAGAGTTTAAATAAAGGGTGCGAACTGGAAGTGCAGGCGCACCGTGTGTGATATAGGTCCGTACTTTTTTATTTTTTAAAAATGGTTTGGGGTAAGCATAAAGCTTGGTTATGTTTACAAATTTATAAGCAAATCCAGGAGTAAATACCTCGTCGAAAAATATTTCAGCACGTGGTGTTAATCTGAACCACCATACGGGGGATATGATAAAAATATTTTCTGACCAACTTATGAGGTCTTTATAAGCTTCGATCAATTTGGTACGAGGTCTTGTAAAACTATCACTGTAAAGGTCAATAATTTTTAGTTCCTGTCCTTTGGACTCAATACTTGTTTTAATGGTTTTAAAGATGCCATTGTAACAAAAAGAGTTTTGGTCGGGATGCCCTATAATTATTAAATTATTCATATTTTAATTATTTATAAAAATACTATTTTAATCCAACAAATATTCCCAAAAATAAAAATATATTCTTGTGAGTAAAAAGTAGAGAAGAGAAGAGTAAATTCGAATTATTTACAGAAGATTTAACTGGTGTTTAAATTCCTGCCAATAAATTTCCAAGGCCGTCTTTAAACTGAAAGCCTTCCATAGTTCTATATTTATTTAATTTTTTGTTTGCCTCTAGTCCCCACAATAAAAATTCCATCATAAAAAATAGATCTTCCCTGGGACAATCTGCTTGATGAGTTGCTATTAGTATTTTCAAGTTAGGAACATTCATTAAGGTATCGTGATATACATTGTCAGGCAGGTTGTCTTCCAAAAACAATTCGTTATCGCCGTAAAACCATCCCAATAAGTGGTCATAAGGACCTTCTTCATCTTGTTTTTCAAGTTTTTTTATTTCTGGAAAATAAGCTGGAAACAAGGTTTTTACAGCTTGATTGATTAAGTGAAAAGAAACCTGTTCTGCCCCTTCTTGTTCGCCTTCATAGACCAATTCTACTTTTCCATTGATGGCAGGGATAGTTCCCAGAAAGTCAGACATTCTAATGCAGGTATTTTGCTCGCCAGACATTAGCATACGGCGTTCAGCAGCACTCATAAGGTTTTCAAAAGCAGTAATGCTCATCCGTGCACTTACGCCACTTTTGGAATCAACGTATTCACTTTTTCTAGCTTCAAAACCTATCTGTTCCAAAATATCACGTGCCAATTCAGGAACGTGAATAGCCTGTTGTACTGCCGCGTCGGTGTGAGTCTCTTGACGAGTTATGGCCTTAGCCGTTTCCAAGTTGTGTGGATAGTGCGTCAAAATTTGAGAACCAATACGGTCCTTTAATGGGGTCACAATACTTCCACGGTTGGTGTAATCTTCAGGGTTGGCCGTAAAGACAAACTGGGTTTCAATGGGTAATCGGAGTTTGAATCCACGGATTTGAATTTCCTTTTCTTGTAAAATGGAAAAAAGCGCTACCTGTATTCGTGCTTGTAAATCAGGCAATTCATTCAAGACAAATATACACCTGTGTGCTCTTGGAATCATGCCAAAATGAATTACCTTCTCATTGGCATAGGACAACTTAAGGTTAGCTGCTTTAATGGGATCAACGTCGCCAATCAAATCGGCTACACTAACATCTGGTGTGGCTAATTTTTCAAAGAAGCGATCGTTTCGATGCAGCCAAGTGATGGGGGTATCCTCTCCTTTTTCTGCAATAAGTGCCTTGGCAAAATTACTGATGGGAGCTAGGGGGTCATCGTTTATTTCAGAGCCTTCGACCACAGGCACCCACTCGTCTAATAATTGCGTAAGCTGTCGTGCCAATCTTGTTTTGGCCTGACCTCTCAAGCCGAGTAAGTTGATGCTGTGTCCCGAAAGTAATGCCCGTTCTACATCTGGAATAACCGTATTTTCATAGCCCAAAAGACCTTCAAATGTTGGCTGGCCTTTTTGCATACGAGCTCTAAGGTTTTGTGCCAGTTCTTGTTGAATAGAAAGCGGTTTGTAATCCGTTTTTTTTAGTGCGCCTAGTGTGGTACTTTTTTTCATTTATTTCAATCGTTTTTTTCTGTTCTGTTCATAGTCTTCAAAAATCATTTCGCCTAAGCCTTTTAATCCTGTAAAGAATGCCTTTCCTTTATTGGCTTCCGTAAAATTCCGAATAAACTCTTTTAAATAGGGATCCTGTGCAATCATAAATGTGGTGATGGGGATATGAAGTTTTCTTGCCTGTCGTGCCATATTATAACACTTATCTACAATATGATCGTCTAGTCCATTGCTATTTTTGTAATAGGTGCCATCGGAGTTTTTTAAACAACTTGGCTTCCCATCCGTAATCATAAATATTTGTTTGTTACTGTTTTTTCTTCGTCGTAACAAATCCATTGCCAAGGTAAGTCCCGCAACAGTATTGGTATGATAAGGCCCTACTTGTAAGTATGGAATATCTTTAAGTGCAATTGGCCAGGCATCGTTTCCAAACACCAAAATGTCGAGGGTGTCTTTTGGGTACCGCGTAGTGATAAATTCTGCTAGTGCCATAGCTACTTTTTTAGCCGGGGTAATGCGATCTTCGCCATACAAAATCATACTATGGCTGATGTCAATCATCAAAACCGTACTCATTTGCGTATGGTAATAACTGTCCTCCACTACGAGGTCGTCCTGATGCAATGTAAAATCATCTCCTGCAGAGCGTATTTGTGCATTGCGCAGGCTTTCGGTCATGGATATTTTCTCAAGTGGATCGCCAAATTGATAGGCTTTAAATTCGCCAGTCTCGTCTGCACCTTGCCCGATACTTTTGGTTTTGTGGTTGCCGTTGCCTGCTTTTTTAAGTTTACCAAAAATTTGCTTTAGCGCGTGTTCACGCAAGAGCTTTTCTGTTTTGGCAGTGAGGGACATCCCTTTTCCATCGCCAGTACCATCGCCTTTTGGTTGTATATAAGCTCGTTTTAACAGGTCTTCGATAAAATCATCTATCGTATATGCTGCGGTGGTTAAGCCATATTCAATATCTAATTCGCGCAACCAATCAATCGCTTCGTCAAAATCGCCAGACGTGTGGGTAATCAACTCTTTAAACACCTCAAAGAGACGTTCAAACGGTGTTTGGTGTTTGGGTACGTATTGTGTAAATGTAATCCCAACAGTGGACAGGTTTAATTTCATAGCACGGTAAATTTACTAAAACCGTAGTATAATTTTCTTAAAATAATGTTTAAAAATTATTCCCTAAATAAATTTTATTTTAGGGAATAATGCCGTGGAGCCAAGAGGAGTGAAGTCGAACTTTTTTGGGGAGGATTTAGCTATTTTGAAAGTCTAATTTTTTTATATATATTTAATCTAAAATTTAATAATATGGCAAATTTGACTATTTCTCTTTCTCATGACTGCAACGAATTGGTCTTGGGGTCTAATAAACATTTTGACAAGTTGTATAATGAATTTGAAAATAAGTGGGAAAGTATAATATCATTATTTCAAGATAAATTTTTAGTAAATAATCATCTAATTGCTGATTCTGATGGTGTGGAAATTTACACTTCAAATTTTCCTACTTTAGATGATGGAAAACCAAATTATGACAGAGCTATTTGTAGATTTTTAGCTGCATTTAACTCTGAAAATGAGGAAGTTGGATGGGGTACCGGACAAGAACCGTTTCCTGAAGATTTTTATACGGACTTGTATAATATTTTAGCTATATATGATGAACTTACAACATATAATTTAAGCTTTGAAGATTCTTTTCCTGCAGAACTGAATGAAAAAATAGACTTAATTAATTCTGAATCCAAAGAAGAGGGTTGTGTTGGTTTTTTATGTGGACAAGTTGATATTAATGGAGATGAGGGCTATTATTCACTTTCCGTTGAACTCAATCGTGAGGGAGTTGTTTTAAATTCAGATTATTATGAATCTGCTGAGGAAGACTATTGGTAGATTAATTTATAAATATCAATTTGAATACCGCTATTAAAAAGTTTAAAGACGGCAATACATTTGTTAAAATTTATCCTTTAACTACATTAGATTGTTCAATTCAAAAAATTGAATTTAGACTTAGTCAAATTAAAAAGTATATCGATATTGGATTTGGATTTAATATTGATTCAGAAAATCTTACACTAAAATTTGAGTATATAAAATCTACCAGACCAACCTGCATTTCAGACCTAAATTTGTTGGGTAAGTATCTAGATTACATACACTCTAAAAATATGTTTCATGGCGATATACACTATAGAAATTTAATGATTAAAGGTGATAAGATTGTTTTAATAGATTGGGAGCCATGTTTTATTCAAATAATAAATAATAAAAAAATTATTAAATCTCATTCAAAGGGAATAGCAAATAAGGATAGAAAAATTAAGAAAATAAGTCCATTAACAGATAAGAAAGGGTTTTTAAAATTAATATCTGAAAAAGCATTTAATCAACTTGCAGATTCTCCTGAAATGGAAAACCTTACTTGTTTAGAGTTGTTAGATAAATTTCATCAACCTTCACCCTATTCATAAAAATCAGATGTTGTACAATAAACTTATAACGAAATATAAAAAATTATCATGAAAAAAAATAAATTTAATAACATGAAAAAATCAGCAGACCCATCACAATGGAATGATAAAGATTGGGCTTACCATAATAAAAAGGTATCGGAATGGAATGAAATAGAATGGGAGAACGTTTATGCGTTGTATTGTGCTTCGGAATTATGGGAATTGGAATCCCCTATTGAATTTGACGAATTCAAAAAACAAATGAAAGAGGATGTCGAGTTTGCGAGGGAAAATAAGTTAAAACCGGGAATGGAATCAAGTGATTATAATGCATGGCTCTGATTAGTAAATATTATATATAAAATTCGAAATAAATTAATTTTATTCAAAATGCAATTAGAAAAGCCAAAATCATACCTTATTAAAAGAAGTAATTCTTTCAGGGATTTAAAAAAAAATAATTCTAATAAAAAAGGGTATTTTGAAATTACAATTAGAAAAGATAAAATGGACCCTCCTTCTTCAAAATTAGTAAATAAAGATATCATTTATGTGGCGGAAACAAGTGGTGGTATCTATGCAAAAGGGGAAGTTATAAAAAGTTCTAAGGTAAAAGAATTTAAAACAATAGAAGAAGTATTGGATTACTCTAAACAATTTAAAGATGATTCTTATTGGTTAGGGAAAATAAGATTTTTCAAAGATAAGCTCTCTTCTGATTCTAATTATGTGTTGAAATGTCATCAATATTTTATAAAACAGAGGTTGCTCAAAAGGACTATCCCATATAATGGTACATTAAGAAAATATGATGCTTCAGTTAAAAGTGGTTTAGCAAGAATATTTTTTGAGTTAAAAGATGAAGATGTTAAATACTTAAATGAAAATCCAGATTACAGTTTAAAACAAGTCAAAAAATTGGATCCTAAAATACCAGGTGATTTAAGATTAAAAATATACTCTTTTTTTAATCAAAATTATTCAATCGGGCATCTTATTGATATTGATCATTTCGTTCCTAAAAGTGCAGGGGGACCTGGAAATATTATTGAAAATTTAGTGCCAATAGGACTAAGTCTAAATCGATATAAAAGTGATTCAATACCAAGAAGTTTTTTTGAGGTTGCCTTAAATGATGATTTTAAAAGAAATTTTAAAGTTTTTGAAAAAGAAATTTTAAAGCTATTAAAAAATGATGAAAAGTATATTCGAAAAAAAGATCACCCTAATTTAATTCATTTAGCAAAGGAAATGAATGCACAAGTTAGCGAATGGAAAAAAATGGATGAAATCAAAAGATTTTATTTTGAAGTAAATAAAAAATTTAATCCTGAATATGTAGAGTTAATTAATAAAGTAAAGTAATGAAGAAAAAACTTAGAGCAATAGTTGAAGACAGTCATTTCTTTTATTTAAAAACTTTACTCTTTTATGAAAAAAATATTCCCAAGAACAAAACATTATTCTTAGGAATAAAAAGTGGAGCCGGGGAGATTCGAACTCCCGTCCAAACAAGCAATAATAGGGCTTTCTTCATGTTTAGTTTTCAATTAAATTTTCGACCAATTGCCGGTTGAAAACGACCAACGCGTGGCTTATCTTTAATTAGAGTTTCGCAAATACATCAAAGCACTATACTTGCTAGGTTTACTTTTACGAAGCCTCTATATCGATTGCCGTAAACCAAGGCGCTCGAGAGACTTCCTGCTTGCCCGCCTTGCGGGCCGAGGCATTATCCTACTATAATTCGGATTATGCAGCTAGGGCGTAGTTATTCTCGCCGTTTAAAAGTGTGAAATATGATATTTACGAGCTATATCCCAGCGCTCGACATGCTTACCTTACCATTAGACCCGCTGTCAAAACCAGTCGGCCCCATAATTTGTTTAATAACAAAGGTTGAATTTCAATGAACACTTACAAAAATCCATTTTGTAAAAGGAAGACAAAGATATAATAATACTTGTATCTTTGAGGACCTTAAATAAAAATTCAAAATCTAGATTTAATGCCCATAAAATTTGCCCTAATAAAAGAACGAAAATCCCCTCCGGATAGAAGGGTTGTTTTTTCTCCAAAAAAATGCCGTGACCTTTTAGAAACCTTTCCAGATGCAACTATGGTAGTGGAGAAAAGTGAGGTACGGGTATTTGACGATAATTTATATAAAAAAGAAGGTATTGAGCTCGCTGACGACCTCCGTAATTGTGATGTTATGTTTGGAGTTAAAGAGGTTCCAATACCGGCATTGATTCCTCACAAAAAATATTTTTTTTTTAGCCACACCATCAAGCAACAACCCTACAATAGAGCACTTTTACAAGCAATATTAAAAAATAAAATAGAGCTTTATGATCACGAAACCATCGTCAAAGAAAATGGTGCTCGTCTCATTGGTTTTGGAAGGTATGCAGGTTTAGTGGGAGCTTATAACACTTTCAGAGCGCTGGGTTTTCGGGATGATTTATTTAACCTACCAAAAGTTGAAAATTTAGCAGACTTAGCTACTATGAAACTTGAACTCGATAAAATTAAATTACCAGCAATTAAAATAGTACTGACCGGTACTGGAAAAGTAGCCAAAGGTGCTAAAGAAATTTTAGACTATTTAAAAATAAAGGAGGTATCTGTCTCCGATTATTTAAGTAAAAAATATGATGAGAGTAGTTTTTTGTCAAATAGATGTGGAAGATTACAATCAGACGTAGCGACGGGAAGCGCTTTCAATAAAAATGAATTTTTTAAAAATCCAGTAGGTTATGAGAGTAATTTTATGCGTTTTGCAAAAGTCTCCGATATGTTTATTGCGGGTCACTTTTATGGCGATAACGCACCTTACTTATTTACAAGAGAAGATGCCAAACATCCAGATTTTAAAATAAATTTAGTAGGTGATATTTCTTGTGACATTGACGGTCCCGTTGCCAGTACACTTAGAGCTTCTACGATTGCAGATCCTTTTTATGCCTACGATCCTCAGCGTGAAAAAGAAGTGCCTTTTAAAACTAAAAATAGTATTACTGTTATGGCGGTAGATAATCTCCCTTGTGAATTACCAAAAGATGCTAGCGAAGGTTTTGGAACGATGTTTATCAATCAAGTAATACCCGCTTTTTTTAATGGTGATAAAGATGGGATTCTCCAAAGAGCACAAATAACCACTGCCGAGGGGACACTTACCAAAAGATTTTCTTATTTAACAGATTACGTTGCTGACCAGGATTCCTAAAAAAAAATATTGATTTTTACAGTATTCTTAATAAAAAGTATTATTTTTAGAATGCTTAATTAATTGGGGAGTTAATGAAAGCGATTATTTAAAAAAAGGGTTGTGTAAAAACAACCTTTTTTGCTTCCCACTCTTTTTAAATAAATAGTTGTTTTGGTGACTACTAATTAAAGCTTTGTAATCGTTTTTCGGATGGCAACAAGATCCTTAAGTAACTTCTCTAAATATTTTATATCTAGCATATTAGCCCCATCACTTTTTGCATTGGCAGGGTCAAAATGAGTTTCTAAAAATAAACCGTCGACTCCAACTGCAACTCCTGCTCTAGCTAAGGTACCTATCATATCAGGTCTTCCGCCGGTAACGCCACTGGTTTGGTTGGGTTGTTGTAAGCTGTGGGTGATGTCTAGGATCGTAGGCGCAAATTGTTGCATCGTAGGAATTCCGCGAAAATCAACCAACATATCTTGATAACCAAACATGGTACCGCGATCGGTAATAGTTACTTGTTGGTTTCCACAATCCAGTACTTTTTGTACCGCATGTTGCATACTTTCAGGACTCATAAACTGTCCTTTTTTTAGATTGACCACCTTACCAGTTTTAGCGGCAGCTAGGACCAAGTCTGTTTGTCTTACTAAAAAAGCAGGGATTTGTAATACATCTACATAGGGTGCTGCCAATTGAGCATCACTAACTTCGTGAATATCAGTAACGGTAGGAATATTAAATGTTTCTGAAACTTTTTTTAATATATCTAATGCTTTTTGATCGCCAATTCCTGTAAAACTATCAATTCGACTTCGGTTTGCTTTTTTAAAACTGCCCTTAAATATGAAAGGGATTTCAAGACTGTTCGTAACGGTCATTATTTTTTCGGCGATTTGCATCGCCATGTCTTCCCCTTCGATAGCACAAGGTCCGGCTAATAAGAAAAAATTGTTACTATGGGTGTGTTTTAATTTTGGGATTAAATCGAGATTCATATTTTGTTATTAGAGGTACAAAGATAGGATAATAATGGTTTAAAATAATCATTCCGCATATTGTGTTATAATCGAATAAGAAACACTATTTTTGCACCCTCTTAAAAAAGATAGTCGTATGAAAATCAAAAACATCGCCATTATTGCGCACGTAGATCACGGTAAAACTACTTTGGTAGATAAAATTATGCACCACTGTAGCCTGTTTCGTGAAAATGAAAATAAGGGAGAACTTATTTTAGACAATAATGATTTAGAGCGGGAACGAGGAATTACCATTACTTCGAAAAATGTTTCTGTAGTTTACAAGGACACTAAAATAAATATTATTGATACCCCTGGTCACGCCGATTTTGGTGGAGAAGTAGAACGTGTACTAAATATGGCAGATGGGGTACTGTTATTAGTAGATGCTTTTGAGGGTCCGATGCCACAAACACGATTTGTATTACAAAAAGCAATCGATTTAGGTTTAAAACCTTGTGTAGTGGTTAATAAAGTAGATAAAGAAAATTGCACTCCAGATGAGGTGCATGAGGCGGTCTTCGATTTAATGTTTGAATTAGGAGCGGAAGAGTGGCAGTTGGATTTTCCAACTGTATATGGTTCCGCAAAACACAATTGGATGAGTGACGATTGGCAAAACCAAACCGATAACATTGAACCTTTATTGGAAATGGTATTGGAACATATTTCTTCTTTTGAAGCTGAGGAAGGAAATGTACAGATGTTAATTACCTCTTTAGACTACTCTTCTTTTACCGGAAGAGTTGCAATTGGAAGGTTACACCGAGGTATTTTAAAAGAAAATATGCAAATCTCTCTAGTGAAACGCGATGGGAGTATTGTAAAAACTAAAATTAAAGAACTACATACTTTTGAAGGTTTAGGAAGAAAAAAAGTTGCCGAAGTAAAAGCTGGAGATATTTGTGCTTTGGTAGGCTTAGAAGGTTTTGAAATTGGTGATTCTGTTTGTGATATTGAAAACCCAGAGAGCCTAGCTACCATAGCAATTGATGAACCTACCATGAGTATGTTGTTCACGATTAATGACTCTCCTTTCTTTGGAAAAGATGGAAAATTTGTAACCTCTAGACACATAAAAGAACGTTTAGAAAAAGAATTAGAAAAGAATTTAGCCTTAAGAGTCGAGCAAACAGGAAGTGCCGATAAGTTTATGGTATTTGGCCGTGGTGTATTGCACTTATCCGTATTAATTGAAACCATGCGTAGAGAAGGCTATGAATTACAAATTGGCCAGCCACAAGTTATTATCAAGGAAATTGACGGAAAAAAATGTGAGCCAGTAGAGGAGTTAACTATCGATTTACCGGAGAATGTAAGTGGAAGAGCTATTGATATGGTTACGATTCGTAAAGGGGAAATGCAAAGCATGGAAGCTAAAGGAGAGCGAATGATTTGTAAATTTATAATCCCTTCGCGTGGAATTATAGGTTTACGTAATCAATTATTAACAGCTACAGCCGGTGAAGCGATTATGACCCACCGTTTCTTCGAATATCAGCCTTTAAAAGGGGGAATTCCTGAACGATTAAATGGAAGTTTGGTTTCTATGGAAAACGGAAAAGCAATTCCGTATTCAATAGATAAATTACAAGATCGAGGAAAATTCTTTGTAGATCCAGGAGAAGATATTTATGAAGGGCAAGTTATTGGTGAGAATACCCGTCAAGATGATATGGTGGTAAATATTACCAAAACCAAAAAGTTAAGTAATGTACGTTCGTCTGGTGCCGATGATAAAGCAAGGATTGTCCCTGCGATAAAATTTTCACTTGAGGAGGCACTAGAATATATTCAAAAGGATGAATATGTAGAGGTCACGCCAAGTCATTTAAGATTGAGAAAAATCTATCTCAAAGAAGTTGATCGAAAAAGAAATAAACTATAACATTTAAAAAAAGGGATTTATCAATTAAATCCCTTTTTTTTATAATATTCTAGCTGTTTTTTTGTTGTACTTACTTATGTGCTAGGCGAAAGTTTACTAAAATAAAAATTATAAGTAGATTTACAGTTCAATAATGATTATAAACAAACACTTTTTTTGTGTATAAAGTATCTAGATATACTGCTGAAGATAAAATAGAATGGGATCGTTTTATAGCCACTGCTAAAAATGCTACTTTTTTATTTCAGAGAGATTTTATGGACTATCATCAAGATCGTTTTGAGGATTTTTCATTGATGATCTATAAAAATGAAAAATTATTTGCACTGCTTCCGGCAAATAAAAAAAACGAGGTGGTATACTCACATGAAGGACTTACCTATGGTGGGCTCCTCCTCAATAACTCAGCAAAACTAAAACAAACTTTTGATGCTTTTAAAGAAATAAATAAATATCTATTCGAAAACGGAATTCAAAAATTAGAGGTGCGATTAATCCCCCCCTTTTATAATAAACTTCCTTCAGATGAACTTGAATATTTATTTTTTAAGGCAGCTGCTAGATTAATAAAACGTGACGTGGTTCTTTTAATTGACTACCACCACCAACTACCTTTTCAAAAAAACAGGAGAGAGGGGATTAACAAAGCAAAACGAAAAAATTTAGTGGTTAAGACCGATGACAATTATGACTTATTTTGGAATGAAGTACTAATTCCCAATCTTTCATCAAAATACAATACAGCTCCCGTTCATTCCCTTGAGGAGATTAAATACTTAGCTAGTAAATTTCCAAATCACATTCGTCAAGTAAATATTTATCAAGACGACACAATTGTAGCTGGAACTACTGTTTTTTTAACGGATCAAGTAGTGCATCCACAGTATGTTTCTGCAAAAGCCAACAAAAACGAGTTGGGAAGCTTGGATTTATTGTATGACTTTATCATCCAAGAATTTAAAGAAAATAGAAACTATTTTAGTTTCAATACTTCCAGTGTAGAAAATGGAGAATTACTTAATGAGGGTTTGCTTTTCTGGAAAGAAAGTTGTGGGGCACGTCCTCATGTTTTTAATAATTACGAAATAGAAACCGGATCCTACAAAACACTTGAATTTAAAACAATATGATCCCTTTTTTAGATTTACATAAAATGAATCATCGATTTGAAAAGGAATTTAAAAATAAGTTCACTGATTTTTTAGATGCTGGATATTATATTTTAGGATCCAATGTCACATCATTCGAAAAAGAATTTGCTACTTTTTGTGGAACAAAATACTGCATAGGTGTTGGGAATGGCCTAGATGCGCTTCGATTGATTCTCGAGGGCTACAAAACCCTTGGAAAATTAAAAAATAAGGATGAGGTTTTGGTTGCATCAAATACTTATATAGCTACCATACTAGCCATTAAACAAGCTGGTTTAAAGCCAATCTTGGTAGAATCTGAAGCAACTATGTTTAATTTTAATTTAGAAGCTATATCGCGTTCAATTAGTAATAAAACCAAGGCAATTCTTCCGGTACATCTGTATGGACAATTAGCTCCAATGGATGCGATCAATCAAATTGCTGCCGATCATAATTTATTAGTAATTGAAGATGCCGCACAGGCCCACGGCGCAACAGCAAATACAGGGCATTTAGCAGGTAATCTAGGAGATGCCGCAGGATTTAGTTTTTATCCAACTAAAAATCTAGGAGCATTGGGAGATGCTGGAGCTATCACTACCAATGATCCAGAATTAGCTGAGGTAATCAGAAAATTAAGAAATTACGGATCCTCCTCTAAATATGTGAACGACTACATAGGTTTTAACTCAAGACTTGACGATATTCAGGCTGCTCTTTTAAGAGTAAAGTTGCCCTATTTGAAGCAAGATAATATAAGAAGGCAAGAGATAGCTCATCGATATATTGCTGAAATTTGCAATCCAAAGATTAAATTACCTACCATAATTAATAAAAAGGGGCATGTTTTTCATTTGTTTGTAATTCAAATATCTAACAGAGAAGCGATGATTGCTCATCTTACAAAACACGAAGTTGGATATTTAATACATTATCCCATTCCGCCGCACCAACAGGAAGCCTTTATAGATTTTTCTAATTTAAATTTTCCTATTACTGAAAAAATTCACCAACAAGTACTAAGTATTCCAATAAGTCCAGTACTGAACAACAACGAGGTTCAAAAAATAATTGAAGTTCTAAACTCATTTTAATTTGAAAATTCCTAAAGTTTTAAGAGAAAATTTATTGTTGAAGATGACCTCTTTAAATGCAGTTGTTATTAGTATTCGATTGGTAATTTCTCTTTTTATACAGCGTTTTCTTGCAGAATTAGTAGGGGAAGAAGGAATTTCTAAGATTGGACAACTTCGAAACTTTACGGTATTATTAACTTCTACCTCCACAGGAGGTATTTTTAATGGAGTAACTAAATATGTTTCTGAATACAAAGATGATGAAGAACAGCTACAAAAAATGTTTTCCACTGCCTTCGTTTTTACCACACTTGGAATCGTAGTAACTTCCTTACTACTTTTCTTCAATGCGACTTTTTTAAGTTCTTATTTATTTGGTACTGTAGATTTTGAATACTTAATTAAATTGTTAGCAGTGATCGTTCCATTTATTGCAACTTACCGTGTTTTTAATGGAGTCGTTCATGGCTTATCCAAGTATAAAAATTTTGCAAAAATTGATTTAATCAGCTACTTGTTGGGGGCGATACTCCTCATTTTATTTTTAGTTAATTATAATATTGATGGAGCTTTAATAGCTATTGCAATAACTCCCACCGTTCAGTTTCTGGTTTTATGTTATATTTTTTTTAAAACTTTAAAGGAATATGTTCACTTTTCGGAGTTGAGTTTTAAAATTCCTTTCGCTAAAGAATTGCTAGCATTTACCTTAATGTCTTTTGTGTCTACTGGTTTATTGAGCTTTGTAGAAATTGACATTCGGACTATGATTCGTAATAGAATTACAGAAGCAGACTCTGGAATATGGACAGCAATGACCTTTATTTCCAAAAATTACATGGTTTTTTCAGCTTCAATTTTCTCCTTATACGTGATTCCTAAATTTGCCAGTATCCATACAAGAAAAGGATTTGTTTTAGAATTGAAAACGATTTACAAAACGTTACTTCCTTTATTTGGAATGGGGATGCTATTGGTTTATGTTTTTAGAGACTATGTAATTTTATTTATTTACCCAGATTTTACTGCGATGTCCCCCTTATTTAAATGGCAATTAACCGCAGATTTTTTAAAATTAGCAACCTTAGTTTTGAGTCATCAATTTATTGCAAAAAAAATGGTTAGAAACTTCATATTTACGGAGATTTTATCCTTGGCATTATTTTATTTTTCAGCACGTTATTTAGTTAACTTTTATGGGATTGAAGGTGTTGTGATGGCTCATTTGATCAGATCAGTTGTCATGTTAATAGTCGTGTTTTATTTAGTATTTAGATATTTTAATATGCAAAAAATTTCCGAGAATAGTGAACGATAACCAACAATCATATCGTAAGGTGTTAAATGCAACTTCGCTTTTTGGAGGTGTTCAAGTTATTAATATTATATTAAGGTTAATACGTTCTAAAGCAATAGCGTTATTAATTGGCCCTATTGGTATGGGGATTTCAAATTTATTGCTAACCACTATGGAGTTGATAAATGGACTTACTAATTTAGGTTTAGAGCGAAGTGCTGTTAAAGATATCTCATTAGCGAATACTAATTCAAATTCGAAAAGTGTTGCTAAAACTATCAGTATTCTAAAGAAATTGGTCTGGTTGACAATAACCTTAGGAGTTATTTTAATGATCGCATTATCTCCATGGTTAAGTGAAATAGCATTTGGTAATAAAGATTATACCATTTCATTTATATGGATATCTATTGCACTTTTATTTAAGCAATTATCAAGCAGTCAATTAGCAATTTTGCAAGGTTTAAGAAAGCTTCAATACCTTGCAAAAGCAAATCTTTTAGGGAATATTATTGGTTTATTAATTACACTTCCGTTGTATTATTTTTTTAGAATCGATGCCATCGTTCCTGCAATTATAATTGCAACTTTTATGAGTTTTGTTTTTACTTATTATTATTCTCAAAAGTTAGTAATTGAACATGTAACTATTTCAAGAAAAGAAGCTGTTTCAGAAGGTAAAGGAATGATTAACCTAGGTATTATGCTGAGTTTGAGTAGTATGATCACTTTATTGGTTGCCTATATCATACGGATTTATATTGGTTCAGCTAACGAAACTGAAGAATTAGGTTTAATAGATGTAGGTTTATATAGTGCTGGTTTTGTAATTCTAAATTCTTATGTGGGTATTATTTTTAATGCCATGGGAACAGATTATTTTCCTAGGCTTTCTGAAATTGCTAATGATATAATTAAACTAAGAAAAACAGTATTAGAACAAGCAATTGTTGCTATATTACTTATTACGCCTATCATAGTTGTATTTTTGGCATTTGCTCCATTAATTATTGTAATTTTATATTCTAATGAGTTTTCCCCTATTGTTACTATGGTTACTTGGGGAATCTTGGGAATGATTTTTAAGGCTGTTTCCTGGTCTATGGGGTATATGATCATTGCAAAAGGAGACTCGAAAGTTTTTATTAAAACAGCTATTGGTTTTAATGCAATTCTATTACTTTTTAATGTTTTAGGTTATCATTACGAAGGCCTTGAAGGTATTGGTTTTAGCTTTTTTATATATTATATTATCCATTATATTATTATAAGAATTATTACTTACTACCGTTATGATTTTTATTTTGAAAAAGGTTTCTATAAAATATTTACCTTTACGGTAATATTATGTCTTGCAGCATTTTCTATTACAATGATATCAAATCCAATAATAAAATACAGCTTAATGGTATTTGTGATTTTATTATCCTGCACCTATTCCTATAGGGAATTAGATAAAAAGATAGCAATTAAAGAATATTTGAAAGGTATTTTGAAAAGAAAAAAATGATACAATTTTTAAAAAATAGTTACAGGTATTTTAAAAAGAAAAACAACTTTTTTTGGTCCGTTAATTGGTTAAAAACGTATTATTTTAACTTTAAAATGTTTCCTTTTGCAATCGCAAGAAAATTACCTGTCTATTTTTACGGAAAAGTAAAACTTTCTAGTTTAAAAGGAATTATAACAATAGAGGCTCCCATTAAAAAAGCAATGATAGGTTTCGGGCAACGCTATGAATTGGTTTCACAATCAAAAAAAACAGCTCAATTAGTTCTTGACGGAACCCTTACATTTAAGGGACACGTTCAATTTGGTATTGATTATTTTGTGTATGTAGCTTCTGATGCTATTTGTGAGTTTGGACATTTATCCTCGATGGCTTCCAACGGAAAAATAATATGTAAAGAAAAAATTATTTTAGAGGAGTGTGCACGCATTGGATCGGAAGCGCAACTAATTGATACTAATTTTCATACCATGTTTAATACTGAAACAGGAGAACGATTCCTAATGAATGCCCCAATTAAACTTGGTAAATATAACTTTGTCAGTAATCGTGTTACGATCATGCAAGGAACCATTACTCCAAACAATTGCACAATCGCGTCCAATACATTATGTAATAAAGATTATACAACTCTTGGAGAAAATATTTTAATAGGAGGAATACCAGCAAAACTTTTAAAAGAAAATGTTTCTAGAGATTGGGAAGGGGAAAAGGAACGATTAGAGAAAAATTTAATACTATTTAAGTAGACCTCCACGTATCCAAATATTTTTGAGCAGAATTTATATAGTGATGTTCTTTCTCTATAAATTCTCTGGCATTTTTACCTATAGCTATTATTTGATTTGGATTTAATATTAATTCTTCTAGCGCATCTGCAATTTTTTGAGCATCCGGTAATGCATTAACTGCAACTTTTTTGTTGAGATTATAAAATTCATAGAATTCCTTTTCAGCACCAGTAAAAACTACCTTGCCTTTAGACATAGCCTCTAAGGCATTATAACCTTGGTCATAAGCTAATACTTGATCTAAAACAATATGTGCTTCGTTATAGGTTTTAATGTATTTAGTATAGGGTAAATTTTCTACAATTTTTATTTCAACTTTATTCGGAAATTTATTTTGAATAATTTCTAAAGCTTCCTCAAAATAATCACTTCCCTTTTTAAAATAATTTGCTCTATTGATACCGTGAAAAATGATTACTTTTTCTTTAATTTTTAAGGGCGTGAATTTTAATAACTCAATATTTATTGGGTTAGCTATTAATCCCAAATATTTAGGGTGCCCTTTTAAAGGGATGTGATAATCTAAATCTGAAGAAACAACACCTTCAACGGTATTAAATACAAATTGATGAAGTGATTGATATGCTGGTTTTAAATATTTAAGAATGGGATCAAAACTTTTACTGGATGTTTTATTTTTAAAATAAGGCTCCAAAATAGAATATGCTGGTTTTTTGTCAAAAGAATGCTTTACACTTATATAATCAGCTCCACATGAAAGTAAATAAAGTTTTTTGTTGTGTTTTTTTAAAAAGGATATGAATTCAATTTCATACTTTGGAGCTACACCAATTGGACTTTCATTAATTAAATGAACGATGTCAAAATCTTTTAATTGGTCTTTATTTTTGAAAAATTGATTTTTTATAGATACTGAAGTGATATCAATTCTTGATAATTTATAAATAAAAACTTTTAATTTTTTAGCAAAACCTTTATTGAAATTTCTATTGAGTTTTATGTCTACAGGATAGCTCTTGAAATGATCTCCTGTAGCTATAATTGTTACCTGATGCCCCAATTCAATTAACCCTTCTTTTAACGAATTGTGCAACCTACTGTATTCTCCAACTAAAAGTATCTTCATTTTTATGGTATATTTGACGAATCAAATTGCGTTTAAAAATACAATAATTAATGACCCAAAATAGAAACGATAAAAAAATTAAAATTTGTATTGTTACTATTTCACTATCCAAAGGAGGAGCAGAGCGGTCTACTGCGCTATTATCAAAAATGCTTCACTCCAGTGGTTTTGAGGTTCATTTGGTAACTTTAAACGATGCTATCGATTATCCATTTGCTGGAAATTTAATTAATCTTGGATTAAATAAACTAAAAAAAGATTCTATTTTTAGTCGATTTTTGAGATTTAAAAAATTTAAGAGTATAATAAAAAATGAAAATTTCGATTACATTATAGATAACAGGAATCGTCAATTTGCGCTCAAAGAATTATTTTATCTAAACTATCTTTATAAAGGGAATAACATACTATATGTGGTAAGGAGTTTTAAGCTCTCTCAATACTTTCCAGATACTAGTTATGTTAGAAAAAAAATGATAAATACCTGTAAAGGAATAATAGGGGTCTCTAAGGCAATTTCGACAACTATAAATAATAGCTACCATACCAATAAAGCGATAGCTATTTACAACCCCATTGCAGAATTTGATAAAAGTAATGCGCTACTCATAAAAGACAACTATATTTTATATTTAGGTAGAATTGAAGAGGCAGTAAAAAATTTAACCTTATTATTAACAGCTTATAAAAATTCGGTATTGCCAGAATACACTATCAAATTAAAAATTTTAGGAGATGGCCCTGATAAAAATTGGTTGATGCAAAAAATTAAGGACTTAGAATTAGTGGACCTAGTTGAAATACTTCCATTTACCCCTAATGTTTATCCTTACTTAAAAAATGCTAAGTTCTTAACCTTAACGAGTAGATACGAAGGTTTTCCTAGAGTGCTAATCGAATCTTTATCTGCTGGTACCCCAGTAATTTCAGTTGACTGTGAAAGTGGTCCAAATGAAATAATTAAACATGAAGATAATGGCTTACTAATAGAAAATTTTGATGGTAGTAAACTATCGAAGGCATATAATCGTTTTGTTTTAGAAGAAGAGTTGTATCTTCACTGTAAACAAAATGCTGAAAAAAGTATCGAACACTTAAAAATTGAAAATATTGCTGCGCAATGGACTAATTATTTAAAAAATGAATTACCGTAATTTAGAAGAAATAACACTCACCGATATACCAACCATAACTGATGCTCGTGGAAATTTGGCAGTCGTTGAAAAGGAGTGTCTACCTTACCCAATAAAGAGAGTTTATTATTTGTTTGATGTACCGAGCGATTCGTACCGAGGAGGACATGCTCATAAAGAACAATTAGAGTTTTTAATTGCATTGAGTGGCAGTTTTAATGTAACCCTAGACAATGGTTCTCAAAAAAAATCTTTTTTATTAAACAAACCAAATAAAGGTTTGTTGTTACCAACAGGAATATGGAGAGAACTAGAGGATTTTTCTTCTGGAGCTGTCTGTTTGGTTTTATCCTCTGGAGAATTTGATGAAGGCGATTATATAAGGGATTATCAGGATTTTAGAAATCTAAAAGGAGCTTAATCTGCATCCAATTAGCTCCATTTTATTTTTTAAATTTAATAATAGGCGTAAACAAATTGTGGGTAACTTCAAAAGTAATCGTTGTTTTGAGTTTAAATTTCTGACATTTAATTTCTCAACATAGTTATTAAAAGAATCATAGTCATTAGAGATTTTGTGTTGTATGGCAAATGAATAACGATTCAAATCTAAATATTTTTTGAGATACCTATTGTTTTTTGAATCACCTTCATAGTTATCTAAATCCATATAGGTTCTTTTTAGTGTCGGTGTATTTGAAATTCTGTTGCTGCCATCTAAATTATGAGTTGCTGTAATGTTATTTGAAAATATTAGCGGTGACTTTAAAGCCGCTCTTATCCAAAGGTCAGTATCTTCACCAGCCCCATGAGTTATCATAAAATCAAAACCATTAAGGGCTAATAAAAAATCTTTTTTCATACAAACAGCAGAAGTCCAAGCTAGGGAATCTACAAGGCAATATTTAAAATAATTATCTATTTTTCCAGACCAATCCTTTCCTTTAGTTAAAATTGGAGAATTCATTGGACTTTTAAAATTAGTATGAAATCTTTTTTCGTAGGCAGTTGCATACCAGGCTTTTTCAGGGAATTTTTTAATTAAATTATGAAGTATCTCCAAATGATTCGGATACCAATAATCATCGGCATCCAAGAAAGCTATATACTCTGCTTTAGCCTTTGTAATTCCGTAGTTTCTTGTCTTTGAAACCCCTTCGTTTTGTTTTGTGAAAATTTGGATACGATCGTCTTCAATAGCATTAACTATATTCAAACTATTATCAGTGGAGCCATCGTCGACTAGAATGATCTCATAATCTATATAGGTTTGATTTAAAACACTTTTAATAGTAGTTTCAACATCCTTTTCTTTGTTATAAATTGGTATTATTACTGAAAACCTAGGCATTTAATTTTTGTTTTTTTTCAATTCAATAAAATAGTTGAGCCGATATAAATCAAATAAAAATATGGAGGGATGATTTGATAGAAGATTCGATTCGATAATTTTATAAAATTGATTTAATATTACATTAACCAAACTAATTAATTTCCATTTTTTCAATTTTTGATAGCTCTGTTGTAGGGGGCGTGTATCTTTTTCTATTTGATTATTTTGTTCAAGTATATAAGTAGATTTAACAGCTTGAAGAGATTTGTTTAAAAAAACACTACTTCTTTCAAGACCAAGATGAAAAACAGGGTTGTCAATGTGTTTAACTTTTATTTTGTGTTTTAATAAGTTTCCTGAAAATAAAATATCCAAACCATAAGTATTTGATTTTGAGGTATTGTTTTTGAAGAAAACCTCTTTATCAATTAATAAACTCGAAGAAACAACAGAATACGGTTTTTTTTGTCGCTCTGCTACACTTTTAGTCTCTTTTTTATGACCATATTTCCATCTCAAAATAAGATCTTTATTTGGTTTATCAAGTTTATAACAAACCCCACCAAAAATAATTTTAGAATCTTGAAATTTATGCAATTCAAATCTGCTGATAAAATCATCATACTTTGGCAACACATCTGCGTCTAAAAATAATAGTAACTCGTAGCTTGACATAGCAGCTAAAAGATTTCTGCTAGCTGTTCTCCCTATATTTTTTTCATTTTTTTGAAAACTACAAAAATTTAATTTTTTGATACGCTCGTTATCAATCGATATGTCTAAGTCTGTAGAACAATCATCCAACACGTTTATTTCAAAAGGAATTTTCGCTTTTGTAGCTTGTTGATGAACACTTTTAACAAGCGCTACAATTGAATAATTATATGTTGGTATTAAAATTGAAAGCATATTTATAGAGGCTAATTTACAATATATAATAAAGTCTTTATATCTTGGAATGAAAAATAACTAACATTATTTAAATAATCTTTTAAGATGCGTACCAACTATTTGAATATTCTTATTTTTTTGTTTTTTGGACTAATCAATAATGTTTATTCACAAAATGAAAGCTGGTTTTATATAAGAGCAACTTCGGATTCTTTCGTGCCCAAATTTGATAGGTTCAATAATTTGTTAACCTATCGGGGCGATAACGAAAATTTAAAAAAAATATTTGCAGCGTATACAATATCAGAATTCAAAAAATCCTATAAAAATGCCAAAAAATCAAGTCTCAAAAGAACTTTTTTTGTAGTAGTAAACGATGAGCAGTTATTGGAAGATTTATTAATCAATGCTTCAGAAAAATTTGATTTTGGAGAAATTATCATGGAAACTGATAAAAAAATATTCGAACCTAATGATTACGGTCTAACAAGTACGATTGGTGCCAATAAAGGTTTAGCGGTTAATTTGGATTATTTTGACTTTGTGGGAGCCCCTCAAGCTTGGTACTATACAACTGGATCTAAAGATATGATTATTGGTTTGTCTGATGGACAGGTGGAAATAACCGATAAAGATTTTTTAGCTAAGACTACTGTTATAAAAAAATCATCCAAAGCTAAAGGGCATGGTTCAGGGGTTGCTTCCATTGCTGCTGGTCAAGGGAATAATGCTTATGGCACTACTGGTATTTGTTATGATTGTAGTATTTATACAACCCATTATTACGATGCTAAAACTTTAAAACAACTCCTAGAATTATCAGCGATGGGAGTGAAAGTAATTAATTGTAGCTGGGCCTTAACCTCATACTATCAGACAGCGCAGGATGTAATTAATGAAATGTTTGAGAATGGAACCATTTTAGTAGCTGCTGCAGGTAATCAAGACTGGTCAAAAAGTAAGGGAGAAGTATTCTATTTCCCTTCCTCTTACGATAATGTAATTTCGGTCTCTTCTGTGATGCATCGGTACGATTCAGTTGAAGAGAATATCTTGATGAGTGAAAAAAGAAATCCTTATGCTGCAAATATTAAAAATTACGTAGGTAGAACTGTAGGTTTTAAGGATAACGACACTTTAAAAAAACATCATATATGGCCTGTTTCTATTACCACATTGAATAAAAAGGTTGATATTTTAGCTCCTTCAGTAGATCTATTTAGATATTCTTCATTTGCTTTAAATCAAGAAGAGTTATATACATTAGAAGCAACCTCATCTACTGCACCTTTTGTTACTGGAACTATTGGTTTAATGCTTTCATTAAATCCTTGTTTACCGCTTCAAGAAATAGAGACGATTCTAAAATTAACCTCAACTAATATTGATTATATAGAAGCAAATAAACCCTACAAAAATAATTATGGGTCTGGATCTTTGCATATTGGGAGAGCTGTAAAAATGGTTTATGATTTGTATACAGAGACGGAGATCACTCGTATTTCAAATCAAAATTTTAATAGATGGAATCTAAAGTTAACAGCTTTATCAAAAAACGTTCTTATTGAGAATCAAGTTTTTTCAGAGAGTGTAATTTTTAATTTAGAGGCTAAAAATAGGATTGTAATAGGAGAAAATACAGTTTTAAAGCCAAATAAAAATGGATCTATACATTTAAGGGTTAATCCAAATCTAGAAAGAAAATGTGATTTAGTTTTAAGGGAAGGTTTTCCAAATAATAAATATTACCATCCTAAAAAAATTAACTAAACTGTTTTTTGAACTACTTCAAAGATTTGTTTATTATCACATTTGAGTGTTTTTGAAGGATACTTTAGTAATAAGGCATAGTCGTGTGTTGCCATGAGTATCGTATTTCCTTGCTTGTTTATTTCTCGGAGTACTTCCATCACCTCTACACTAGTTTGTGGGTCCAGATTTCCTGTAGGTTCATCAGCTAAAATTAATTCTGGGCTATTTAGTAATGCTCTCGCTATTGCAACACGTTGTTGTTCTCCTCCTGATAATTGAAAAGGAAATTTTGTCGCCTTTTCTGACATTCCTACTTTTTCGAGAACCTCTGTAATTCTGATTTCCATTTTCTTTTTATCTTTCCAACCAGTGGCATTTAAAACAAATATTAAATTATGATGAATACTTCTATCATTTAATAATTTGAAATCTTGAAAAACAACACCTAATTTTCTTCTTAAAAATGGAATATCTTTTTCCTTAAGAGAGGGTAAGTCATATCCTACGATAGCTCCAGTTCCTTTTAATAAGGGTAAATCTCCGTAAAGAGTTTTCATAAAACTACTCTTGCCGGTTCCTGTTTTTCCGATCAGGTATACAAATTCTCCTTTATCAATGGCGATATTTATGTCGGAGAGTATTAGATTTTCCCGTTGAAAAATAGAGGCTTTATTTAATGATAAAACAGATTGAGACATTTTATTTTTTAATTAGAAGGTTATTGTCGTTATTATTTTTTTGTTGTCCAAGTTTTAATAAATCTATTTCCTTTTGTTGTTGGATTGTAAAAAGAGTTAGTTCTTCAATTTTCTCCAACAAAAGTAAGTTCATTTCTTTCAATGATAACCCATTTTGCTCAATTTCTTCTGCCGATGGAATCTTTGGTAGATGGTGATTTTTTTTAATAAAAGTTTCGATCTCCTCCAAGCTTAAAAAATTATAAGTTGGATTTAATTTAGAAAAAGGAGTGTAATAGGTTTCAAAAACATAATCTGGAGCAAGGGCACCGTTTAAATCAACAATAACTTCTTGTGTGTGGATGTTGCCCTTAACCGTTAACAATTCGTCAGGATATTTTGTTCCAATACCAATTCTATTATTATCACTATAAATATTTTTTAATTTTTTATTTTGACTAAAAGTATTGGTAGTGAAGATGAATAGACAAAAAAGGAATACATATTTCATAATTATGATTTAATAAAACGTTTCTGCATTAAAAATAAGTAAAATTTTTATAAGCTTATAGGGGTTTAATTTTTTAGACGTTTGTAAAATACTTAATACTATTTTGTGCCGTTATAATCATTATAGATCGCAATGTTTTATGAAAAGATTTTAAAAAAATTAAAGAATCGTTTTACTTTAATTAATAGTTAATAACTCATCTTTTCTTCTTTTATAAATCACAACATAATTTGATGTTTATACAATATCTTTATGTTTTGAAAATTAATTATTTTATGTTAAAAAAACTTTTTTGTTTTCTTTCCTTAATTATTGTGACCACTAACTTTTATGCACAACAAACAGCAAATTATACTAGTAAATTAGTTGATTATAATACGGCTTTCCATTTATATAATAATCATCAATATCTGGCAGCGCAGTCATTGTTTACTGATATTATAAATACTTCTGTTGATGAAAATATAAAGAGCAAAAGTGCTTACTATAGCGCGATTAGTGCAGTTCAATTAAATCAAAAAAATGCAGATCAACTAATAAAACTATTTTTAAAGGAATATCCAACCAGTGTCAATCAAAAAAGTGCCTATTTAAATTTAGCCAATTACTATTTTTTAAATGAAAATTATACTGATGCGCTTAATTGGTATGTGATGATTGACGAACAAAGTTTGAGTACTGCAGAAAAAAATTCTTTTAATTTTAACAAAGGCTATTCATTTTTTCAAAATAAACAATACGATGAAGCAAAAATATATTTTAATAAATTATTAGATTCTAGTAACGACTTAGAAGCCAGATATTATTTAGGCTATATAGCTTATGAAGAAGATGATTATACGAAGGCTTCTTCTATGTTTGAAGAAGTTAAAAATGAGCAACGGTATTTAAAGGAGATTTCCTACTATCAGGCAGATATTAACTTTAAGCTAGGTAATTTTCAAAAAGCTATTGATGTAGCATTACAGCAATATGAAAGTTCAAATCCAAGAGAAAAAAGTGAATTATCAAAAATAATAGGAGAAAGTTATTTTAATTTAGAAAACTACAAGAAAGCGTTAGGCTATTTAAAAAATTATCAAGGTAAAAAGGGTAAATGGAACAATACAGATTATTATCAATTAGGCTACGTGTTTTTTAAACAACAAGATTATCAAAGTGCTATTAGTGAATTTAGTAAGATCATTGATGGTAATAGATGCGACTGCTCAGAATGCATTTTACCATTTAGCAAATTCGTATCTAAAAATCAAACAAAAACAACAAGCACTTAACGCTTTTAAAAGTGCCTCTGAAATGAATTTCAATGATGAAATTAAAGAAAATGCTTTTCTTAATTATGCTAAATTGAGTTATCAAATTGGAAATAGTTATCAAAACATTTTTGAAGTATTACTCTCATTTATTGAAAACTATCCCAATAATAAGAATAATATTGAAGTAAAAGAATTATTGATAGATTCCTATATTTCCTCTAAAAATTACCAATTAGCTATTGATTTTCTAGAAAACAATATATCTTTCCAAAACAAGTCAGCCTATCAAAAAGTTTGTTTTTATAGAGGTTTAGAACTATTTAATGAAGGAAGATATTCAGCGGCTATTCAAGTATTCGAAAAATCATTAAAAGAACCAAGTGATGCCATTTTCAAAGCGAGAGCAATTTATTGGAAGGCAGAATGTGACTATCAATTATTGAACTTTAATGCATCTCTAATAAGTTATAAACAATTTCTACAATTACCAAATTCATCCAAAACATCAGAAATTAACACTATATATTACAATGTAGGTTATACGAATTTCAAACTCAAGAAGTACCAAGAGGCCATCAATCAGTTCAATCGTTTTGTTTCATCCGTTCCGCTAAACCCAAATCAAAAAAGAGATGCCTTTGTTCGAATAGGGGACAGTTATTTTATGTTAAGCGATTATTGGTCAGCACTAGAAAATTACAATAAAGCAATAGAAGACGGAGCATTGGATCAAGATTATATATATTTTCAAAAAGCAATTAGCTATGGTTTTGTGGATAGAATTTTAAAAAAAATTGAGGGTCTTAAAGTAGTTATAAATAAATTTTCCAAATCGATTTATAAAGATGATGCATTGTATGAACTCGGAAATACGCACGTGTCTCAAGAAAATTACCAAGATGCAATGGTCTCCTATAACACTATAATTAAAGACTTACCCAATAGTAGTTATGTTTCGAAATCATTACTAAAAAAAGCTTTAATACTAGAAAATACAGGAAAAAGTAAGGAAGCAATTTCCATATTCAAAAGAGTAGCAAATGATTTTCCTTCTTCACAAGAAGCATTACAAGCTGTTTCCTCTGCTAAAATTATTTATATTGAACTGGGAAGAGTGGACGATTATGCAACTTGGGTTGACAGACTTGATTTTGTAAATATTGAAAATTCAGAAATTGATGATGCCACTTTTAAAGCAGCCGAAATAACTTATTTAGAAAATAAAACAGATCAAGCAATTTCTCGCTTTGAAAAATATCTATTTAAATTTCCAAAAGGTAAACATGCTCTAAAGACGCACTTTTATTTAGCCCAATTATATTTTTTGGAGCAAAATAATGAAAATGCAATCCTACAATATCAATTTGTGCTTGATAGTGACCGAAATGAATTTACAGAACAAGCACTGGCCAAAATTTCTCAATTGTATTTAGAGAAAAAAGATTATCAATCTTCTTTACCTTATTTAATTCGTCTTGAGAAAGAAGCTGATTTTCTACAAAATATAATCTTTGCTCAATCCAATATGATGAAGGCCTATTTTGAACTTAAAACCTACAATAAAGCAGTTATTTTTGCAGAAAAAGTACTTTTAAATGAAAAAATTGAAAGTACTATTAAAAGTGACGCCCATATTATAATTGCTCGATCTGCAATGAAAACTGGAGATCAAAATAAAGCAAGAGAGGCCTATTTAGAGGTTTTAACATCAGCTAGTGGTAAATTAGCTGCAGAAGCATGGTATTACGATGCGTATTTCAAGCACCAAGCTCAACAATATAAATCTTCAAATAGTAGTATACAAAAATTAGCGAAGGAGTATCCGGGATTCAAGTATTTTGGAGCAAAAGGATTACTACTAATGGCAAAAAACTTTTATCAACTTAACGATGCTTTTCAAGCTACGTATATACTAGAAAGTATCATTAATAACTTTACGGAGTATCCAGAGATTATAGAAGAAGCGAGATCGGATTTAGCATCTATAAAAATGGAAGAATCTAAAACCAATGAGTCAATAAAAATAGATAATAAAAATTAACGTAGGTCTGACTAAAAATTAAATTAAAATTGAAAACACAAATCTATTTTATACCAAACAACAGCTTAGCTATTACTTTTCTTGTTGTTTTATTTTTTTCGTCTTCTTTAGAGACCTTAAAGGCTCAAAAGAAGGATACTTTAGAAACAGCGATAGTGAATATAGTAAAACCTTATTCGCCGTCAATTTCAGATGCCTTTAAAATAAGAGAAAACCCATTAAAAATTGATACTTCAAATTTCAAAAAAAGAAAAGTTACGTATTCTACCTTTTCGATTCCCGTAGCCTCTACTTTTAATCCAGCTAAAGGTAAAGTGATTCGTCTTGAAAAAACAGCACCTCTTCAACTTTATGATAATTTTGCATTTATAGGAATTGGAAATTATACTAATATGATTGCGCAGTTTTCCAATAACTTTGAAATAAGTGCTACCGATAATATCGGTCTATTTTTTAAACATAACTCTTCACAAGGCGGAATCAAAAATATTTATTTAGATGATCAATTTTACAATAGTCAATTCGAACTAAATTATACCAGCAATCAAAAAGAAATGAGTTATGCGCTAAAAGCAAAATTAAAACACCAAATTTATAATTGGTATGGCTTAAATAATTTATTTGATTTTGCTAGTCCAGAACTTTTAAACTCAATAGATTCAAAACAAATCTACTACAATGGTGAAGTGGAAGGTACTGTAGCTAAAGATGATTCTTATTTTGAAAAGGTAGTAGTTAGCTTGGGGGTTACAACTGATCGTTATTCTTCTTCTGAGTTCAACTTTAAAGCCCATCCAGAATTTAGTTTAAAAACGATAGATATTCCTTTTAAAATTAAAATGGATATTGATTTTTTAAATGGAAATTTTAGTAGAAATTATAATAATACTAATGGGATTGATTTTGGTTTTTTTAATGTAGGTATATTACCTAGCTATGATTTTAACTATGAACAATTAATTTTATCAGTAGGATTTGCAGGATACTTATCATCAGATTTGGAAAAAAGTAAAACAGCTTTTTATGTCTATCCAAAAATAAATGCATCGTACGGGTTACTGAATGAGCAACTAGTTGCTTATGCAGGATTGGAAGGAGGTTTGAAACAAAATTCTTACGATAATTTTAAAGAGCAAAACCCTTATTTATCTCCAACTTTAAGGATTACACCTACCAGAGAATTATATGATGGATTTGGTGGTTTAAAAGGAGAATTAATCAATAATATCAGCTTTGATGTGAGAGTGTCTTATTTAAACGAAGATGACAGATCCTTATTTGTTTTGAATCCATACAAAGGTCAATCCCTAGAATTAGAAGGGTTATGAATATGGTAATTCTTTTAAGGTAACCTATGAAGAACTTAAGACACTATCCTTTTTTGGAGAATTAAATTTTGACGTCTCTAAAAATTTTAATGTCGAAATAAACGCAACATTATATAATTATGAATTTAGAAGTGAAATTAAAGCATGGAATCTTCCAAAATTTGAAACTACGTTAACCGCTGATTTCAATATCACTGAAAAATTTTATGGAGGATTATCTCTGTTTTTTGTTGGAGAGCGAACAGATTTAATTAATAATTCTTTGACGATTCCTTCAGGCAATGAACTTCTAATTTTAGATAGCTATTTTGACGCTAATGTGCAGCTAGTTTATCAATTTAGTAACCAACTATCCATATATGCCAGAGGTAATAACTTGTTGGGTAATAATTATCAGGAATGGGCTAATTATAAGGTGCAAGGAGCTCAAGGTATGTTGGGTGCTTCTTATAAATTTGACTGGTAAATAGTTATGTTGAATCGATTATTTTTACAATTAGTTGAAACTGAAAAAATGAAAAATATACTTTATTTATTCGTCCTTATTCTTATTGTTTCTTGTTCTTCTAACAAGCTTCAGACAGATTTGTTAGTAAAAAATGCCACTATTTACACGGTCAATGAAAATTTTGAAAAGGCAGAAGCTTTTGTAGTTAAAGCTGGAAAAATTGAAGAAGTAGGAAAGCTTCAAGAGTTAGTTGATAAATATGATTTTTCGGATGTTTATGATGCTAAAAATCAAACTATAATTCCTGGAATCATAGACGCTCACGCGCATTTAATGTATCTAGGAATTTCATTGCAACAAGTTGATTTAACTGGTACAAAAAGTTATGAAGAAGTATTAAAAAGGGTTCTAGATTTTCAAAAAAAAAATAAAACAGCATACCTTATTGGAAGAGGCTGGGATCAAAACGATTGGACAATTAAAGAATATCCAACTAAAAAAGAATTAGACTCATTGTTTCCTGACCTACCCGTTTCTTTGGAAAGAATCGACGGACATGCTATGATTGTTAATAGTAAAGCACTTAATTTGGCCAAAATTAATTCTGAAACTAATATCCCTGGTGGTAAAGTAATACTTGTTGAGGGAGAGCCGAGCGGTCTTCTAATTGATACACCAATGCAGTTAGTTTGGGATACTTATCCTAAAAAAGATAAAGATTTCTATATCAAAGCTCTTAAGGACGCAGAAAAAAAATGTTTATCTTTTGGATTAACTACTATTGACGAAGCGGGTACTGATCGAGCTACTATTACATTAATGGATTCACTACAACGATCTGGTGATATGGCATTACGCATTTATGCAATGATCACGAAAGATAAAGAAGATTTAACTTATTTTTTGAATAAAGGAATTATTAAAACTGATCGAATGAATGTTCGTTCAGTTAAGATCTGGGCCGATGGTGCGTTAGGTTCCAGAGGAGCTGCTATGCGGAAGCATTATAGCGATCAAGAAGGACAACATGGCACTATGATTACCACTGAAAAAGAACTAGATTCATTGGCGAAAATGATTGTCAAAGCGGGTTATCAAATGAATACTCATGCCATCGGTGATTCTGCGAACATTACTGTTCTAAGAGTATATAGCAAATCTGTAAAAAACCAAAAAGATCCAAGGTGGAGAGTAGAGCATGCACAAATAGTGAGCCCTTCAGACTTCTCTTATTTTTCAAAAAAAATTATACCATCTATACAACCAAGTCATGCTACTAGCGATATGTATTGGGTAGAGGATAGGGTTGGAAGTCATCGACTTATGGGTGCCTATTCTTACAAAACTTTATTAAAAAAATCGGGTTTAGTCGCTTTAGGGACCGATTTTCCAATTGAGAAAGTAAATCCAATGCATACTTTTTATGCTGCTGTAGCAAGAAAAGATATAGAAAATTATCCTGAAAACGGTTTTCGAAAAGAGGAAGGATTGTCAAGAGAAGAAACACTCAAAGGAATGACTATATGGGCTGCCTACTCTAATTTCGAGGAAAATGAAAAGGGTTCTATAGAAAAAGGTAAGTTTGCAGATTTTGTAGTTTTAGATCAAAATATCATGACTGTTTCTGAAAAAGAAATACCTACCATAAAAGTAGTAGCAAATTTTATCAATGGAGAAATGGTTTATGACTTAGGTAAAAAACAGTAAAAAACTTTTAATGAACTACTTTTAGTATCTAATTAAAGTATAATTGTTGCAGTATATTTAGTAAAACAATATATTTACAATCAGTTTTTTTGCCAAAATAAAGCATATTGAATTCTAGGTAGATTGGCGAACAATTTAAAATAAAAATAGTAACGTATGAAGATCATAATATTAGCTGCAGGTATTGGTTCTCGTTTAGGAAATCCATTTCCAAAGCCTTTAACACCTCTAAAAAACGGGAAAAGTATTATGCAACGACAGATTGACAATATCACCACTTATTTTGATGTAAACGATATCACTACAGTTGTAGGTTTTAAAAAAAACTTAATTATGGAACAATTTCCTGAGGTTAATTATGTCTACAACCCATTTTTTGATACGACAAACACCTCCAAAAGTTTATTACGTGCTTTAAAAAAACATCGCGGAAATTCTATTTTATGGTTTAATGGAGATGTTGTTTTTGACCCACAATTATTATCACTTTTATTGGACGAAATAAATAATAATCAATCGTTTGTATCGGTAAATACTCAGAGTGTTTCCGAGGAGGAAGTAAAGTACACACTTAAAGATGGGTACGTATTAGATCTTTCTAAAAATGTTAAAAATGGCTTGGGCGAGGCTGTTGGAATTAACTTTATTTCTTCTAATGATTTGGATATTTTTATCGATCAACTCGAAAAATGCAATGATCATGATTACTTTGAAAAGGGTCTTGAAATGGCCATAGCTAAAAATAATCTAAAAATAAAGGTTGTAGATATTTCAGCCTATAATTGTATTGAAGTAGATTTTAAAGAAGATTTATTAAATGCCAACGAAATAGTTTAATTGCTCATGAAGACTGTCCTGTTTTGTATGAACCCGTATTCTTTTGGAATTCTCTATCCCATTATGCAGGTTTTAAAGGCGAGAAATTATGAATATATTTGGTTTGTAAGAGCTGCTATTGTTGAAAAATTTCCTTACCGAGATGAAAATTTAACTACGCATATTAAAGATATCATTACTTTTCAAAGTGATGCTATTTTTGTCCCAGGAAATGAAGTGCCATACTATTTAAGAGGAGTTAAAACTCAAGTTTTTCATGGATTAGCTGGCGAAAAAAAAGGGCACTTCAGAATTAGAAGTTATTTTGATTTATACTTAACCCAAGGGCCATATTTTACAAAATGGTTTTCAAAAGCAGCAGCAAAACATAACGATTTTAGTGTAATCGAAACAGGGTGGCCAAAATTAGATATTTACGGTAATGAAGTTCATAAATATGACCATGAAAAAGAAATTTTACTTCATAATTCTAATTCAAAAAAAATTATTCTTTATGCACCTACATTTTCACCATCATTAACAAGTGCTCGGTTTTTGTCATCTCAAATTGAAGCGCTTGCAGCTAATAAAAATTATCTTATCATTATTAAATTTCACGATTTAATGGCCAAAGATTTAATTGATCAATATCAGGAAATAGCTAATAAATTTGCGAACGTATTGTATATCAAAGAACAAAATATTATTAAATATTTATTGATAGCTGATCTCATGATTAGCGATACATCGTCAGTGGTTTACGAATTTTTACTTCTTGATAAGCCAGTAATCACATTTAAAAATTTCAATAAAATTAGTCATTGTGAAAATTTATTAACTCCAAGTAATTTAGTTCAAAAAGTCGCTGAAAATTTAATAGATGATTCTTTTAAAGAAAAACGTGCAGTTATTTTAAAAGATTACCATCCATATACTGATGGGAAATCAGCAATTCGTATGGTTAATGCAGTGGAAACATTCATTGAAAATAACGGTGTTCCAGAAAAAAGAGTAATTTCATGGTTTCGTCGATATAAAATCAATAAAATATTTGGAAAAATTTGATAGAAATAAAACAGTATTTAATATATCTCATCGACTATGAATAAACTTAATATTTTCTTATTTACATTTTTTTTTATTTTCAGTATAAATTCTTCAGCACAAATAGATCAATATCAATCAGATATTGTAAAACTATTAAATTGTAACGGTACTATTGAAAAGTACGATTTTGAGTACGAAAAAACGTTAACATCATTAAGAGTTCGTATAGCAGCAGAAAACACGCCACTATCATTTTGGAATAGTTTTAGAGAAACTAAAAAAGAAAGTTTAAATGAACTTATCGCAATACAAGCTTTCGCCTACAGAAAATATTTTTCTCATGACGAAATTAAGGTGTTGCTTAATTTTTACAGCTCGTCTGCAGCAACTAAATTGATAAAAAATAAAGAGGTCACTTTAGAGGAAAAAGCATTCATAGATAATTTTAATGAGAGTAAGTTAGCTAACAAAATAGATTCTATAAGTGAAGATTTTGAGAAGGATACTGAAAAAATTGCTCGAGAATGGAAAAAAGAGTTGTTTGCTAAAGGAATGGGGGCACTAGCTAAGGCAGGCTATACTAAATAACGGTTAACTTGGCTAAATAATCATAATTTTTTCCAGCACCTATAATTTCAAAGTTTAATCCATTTTTATTAGCTAATTTTTTGAATGTTCTAGGATCAAGATATAACCAGTCAAATGGTTCGCTTCTAAAATCTTTATAATGAATCGTAAATTCTAGCTCACCATAATAATTTCCAGCTGGGACTAAAATACTTCCTTCTTGCTCACCCTGATCATACATATATCTTAAGTCGGTTGAATCGATAAGGATTTGACCATTTTTCGCTAATAGTTTTTTTAAATGTTGAAGGTAGTTGGATACATAATCTAACTTTTGGAAAATTCCGGTGCCATTCATTAACAATAAAATAGCATCAAATTTTTCTTCATTTAATTGAAGTATATCGATTGCTTTTACTTTTGTTAGACCTCTTAATCTACAAACTTTTATGGCACCAACAGAGATGTCAATTCCTGTTACTTCATTGCCTGATTCTTGAAGATAAAGCGAATGACTTCCGGCTCCACACCCTACGTCGAGAATTTTCCCATCCGCAGTTCTTAATGCTAATTGCTCTAGTGGAGACATGGCATCAAAATTTCTGAAGAGATAGGGAAGGGGTAAAACATCTAGTTCACTGATATTTGTTTCAGTATACAAATCATCTGTATAATGATTGTTTTGATAATCTAACAATGCTTGCCCAATTAAATCATTCATAAGTCTGTAGCTTTTAGTACTTTTGGAGTCTATGGATAACATATTGAAACAGCTACCAAAGAAGGCCAAAGATAAGGAGAACGAAAATAAAAAATTATTTAAAAAGCTTCGGAAAAAACCGCCGAAACATTTAGATAAATTGATGGTAGAGTTGCATGATAAAGAGTTTAAAAAGACTAATTGTTTGCAATGTGCTAACTGTTGTAAAACAACAGCACCTTGGTTAAATGATCAAGATATTGCAAGGATTTCTAAACATTTGAAAATGAAAGAACAAAAGTTTATTGAACAATATTTAGAGGTGGGAGAGGATCATGAATTTTCATTTAAACTTATTCCCTGTGTTTTTTTGATGCCTGACAATGAATGTAGTATTTACAATGTTCGCCCAAAGGCCTGTCGGGAATATCCTCATACAAATAGAAGGCGGTTTCAACAAATTGAGACTGTGACTATTGCCAATACAGCAATTTGTCCAGCTACCTATAATATAATGGAAGCATTAAAAAAGGCGTTGCCAGTTCAGTACTCTGATAATGGAGGGAAACCTCGAGAAAAGTTTAGAAAAGGAGGCGGCTAAAATTATCTATCATACAATAAATATTTTTCACGTAATAAATCGTAATTATTTAAATCTTTAAGCCAAGTTTTTCTTATTTCTGCATAAGTATATCCTTTTTCAATTTGTTCTTGAAGCTTTTTTGTTCCAGCTAATTTTGTAAAAAATGGTGAAAAAAAAGTGTTATTTTTTTCTGTTTGACGATAAGCATTTATTAACCATTCAAGGTTTAATTTAGTTAGTTTTTCAGTATTTCTTAAATCCTTTCCGTAGCACAATTTATTTTTAAATTTCGGAGTTTTAGCTCCTTCATTAGCTCTTGGTGTAAAAGTAAAGGGATATAATTCTGGCGATAGATTTGGAGCGCCAAATAGTTGGAATTGTATTTCTGTTCCTCGACCTGCACTCAAATAAGTTCCTTCAAAAAAACAAAGGCTTGGATACAAGTTGATAGAGGTGTCATTAGGAAGATTTGGGGAAGGTTTAATGGGTAAAGAATAAGTTGTTTGGTGTGAATAATTTTTCATTTTAACAATTAAGAGTTCACATTTAACTTCTTTTGACAACCATCCTTCTCCGTTAATCATTTGTGCATATTCTCCGATAGTCATACCATGTACTACTGGAACGGGATGCATACCTACAAAACTTCTATGCGCTTTTTCCAGAACGGGTCCATCAATAAAACTACCATTTGGATTTGGACGATCCAAAACAATCAACGGAATATTAGCTTCAGCACAAGCCTCCATGATATAGTGCAAGGTTGAAATATAAGTATAAAATCGAGCTCCCACATCTTGAATGTCAAAAATGATAATTTCAACACCATCTAATTGTTGGATTGAAGGTTTTTTATTTTCACCATATAAAGAAGCAATAGGGATTCCAGTTTTATTATCAATACCATCTTTAATTAGTTCTCCTGCATCTGCTTTACCTCTGAACCCATGCTCAGGAGCGAAAACATATTTAATAGGTATGTTTTTTTGGTGTAAATAATCAATTATGTGAGCGCTTGAATCTATTTTAAAATTGATTATTGAAGTTTGATTCGCTACAACAGCCACTTTTTTATTTTTTAATAATGGAAGATATTCATTTACTTGATCTGCTCCAAGGACAATATTATTAGAGATTAATTTATTTTTGGATTGACTTTTACAACAAAAACAAGTTGTTATAGTTAATAATAACAATAAGAAATGTGTATTTTTGAAATCCGTTAATGTCATAACTTGTCCGTGAATTTTGAATATTTTATCGCTAAGCGAATTGTCTCTGCAAAGGAATATAAAAATAGTATTTCATCACCAATAATAAAAATTGCGATATTATCGATTGTAATAGGTTTTGTTACCATGTTAATTTCAATTGCTTCTGGTGTTGGACTTCAAAATAAAATATATCAAAAAGTATCAGCTTTTAACGGTGACATCATTATTTCTAATTTCGACACAAATTTTTCTGATGATTCGCAAAACCCTATTTCTACAATTCAGGGATTTTACCCTACATTTAATTCAATTAAAGGAATACAACACATCCAAGCTACTGCTTCAAAAGGGGGAGTAATAAGGACACCTAATAAATTTGAAGGAGTTGTGGTAAAGGGAGTTGGAAAAGACTATGATTGGAATTATTTTAATGAACTTTTAATCGATGGAAGCTTGCCAGATTATAGTCACCTTCTAACCAATAAAATATTAATTTCAGAATATACATCCAATCGCTTAAATCTAAAAGTAGGAGATAAATTAAATACGTTTTTTTTTAATAGTGATAATTCTAAACTGCCAAGAAGTAGGAGTTTCCGAGTTTCAGGAATTTATAATAGTGGCTTTAATGAATTTGATGAAAAATATGTAATAGCAGATATTCGACATATTCAACGATTAAATAAATGGTCTGAAAATGAAATTGGATCTTATGAGGTTTTTATTGAAGAGTTTTCACAAATAGATCAAATAGGTAACGAGGTTTATAATGAAGTTGGAAGTTTTTTAGATTCTCAAACTATAAAAGAAAAATACTTCTCCATTTTTAAATGGTTAGAACTATTTGATTTTAACATTATACTTATTATTATTATCATGATTGTCGTAGCAGGTATCAATATGATAACAGCATTGTTAGTTTTAATTTTGGAACGAACTCAAATGATTGGAATTATAAAAGCTTTGGGGAGCTCCAATAAAAGTGTTAGAAAAATATTCATTTATAACGCAATGTATTTAGTAGGTATTGGACTTTTCTGGGGAAATTTAATAGGGATTGGATTGTTATTAATTCAAAAATATTTTAAATTAATAAAACTGGATCCCGCCATTTATTATGTTTCAGAAGCACCAGTTTATCTAGCGCTAGATTATATTTTACTCTTAAATATTGGAACACTCGTAGTTTGTTTTTCGATGTTATTAATACCTTCTTATATTATTTCAAAAATCACTCCTGTTAGGGCGATTCGTTTTGAATAAGCTCGATAAAAGATGTCTGTTTATATAGTAAAAAGTCAAGCTAGGTTTTATATTTTTGTACTGCATTTAATAAGATTATGGAATACGCAAAAAACATTCTTGAGACCATTGGAAATACCCCACTTGTTAAAATCAATAAATTAGCAGCGGAAGTTCCTGGCTTGGTATTGGCAAAATACGAGACTTTTAATCCTGGAAATTCAGTCAAAGATCGAATGGCTTTAACTATGATTGAAGATGCTGAAGCTGATGGAAGATTAATGCCTGGAGGAACTATTATAGAGGGTACTTCAGGAAATACAGGAATGGGATTGGCATTAGCCGCAATAGTAAAAGGTTATAAATGTATTTTTGTTTTAGCTGATAAACAATCAAAGGAAAAATGCGATATCCTTAGAGCAGTTGGCGCTGAGGTAATTATTTGCCCTACTGCAGTTGAGCCAGAGGATCCAAGATCTTACTATTCAGTTTCCAAACGATTATCTCAAGAAACTCCCAATAGTTGGTACGTAAACCAATATGATAACCCTAGTAATTCAAAAGCACACTACGAAAGTACTGGACCAGAAATTTGGAAACAAACAGAAGGAAAAATTACACATTTTGTTGTAGGTGTAGGCACTGGTGGGACTATATCTGGAGTTGGTAAATATTTAAAAGAAAAGAATCCAAATATTAAAATTTGGGGTATAGATACCTATGGAAGTGTTTTTAAAAAATACCATGAAACAGGGATTTTTGATCAAAATGAGATTTATCCCTATGTGACTGAAGGTATTGGGGAGGATATATTGCCTAAAAATGTAGATTTTGATATTATTGATGGTTTTACAAAAGTAACTGATAAAGATGGAGCTTTATATACCCAAAGACTAGCTAAAGAGGAAGGAATGTTTTTAGGAAATTCTGCAGGATCTGCTATAAAAGGAGTACTCCAATTAAAAAAACATTTTACAAAAGATGACGTAATTGTTGTTTTATTTCACGACCATGGAAGCCGCTATGTAGGTAAAATGTTTAATGATGATTGGATGCGAGAAAAGGGATATTTGGAATAAATAGCTTTATTTTCTGATATGCTATTTTAACTGCTTTTAATTTAAATTGTTTATTTTGCATTATGTTAAATTCCTTTTATAATTTAAGACATTACTTCGAAAAACACGGGTTTTATGTAAGTTCTCGTTTTGCTGATCGATTAGGCATAAAAGCAAAAAATGTACGTTTATTTTTTATATACTCGTCATTTGCGACACTTGGATTTGGATTCGCTATGTATCTTACAATTGCATTTTATTTAAAATTGAAAGATTTAATTTATACAAAAAGATCTTCAGTTTTTGATTTATGAAAAAAATATTTTATAGTAGACTTTATATGAGTTTAAGAGAAAAGAAACTAAAAAATTAAGATGAAAGAATTCTTATCAAATATTATAATTCGAACAACTCTAAAGTTCAGGAACAAAAGAAAACATCTAAATAAAAACCCCTCTGAATATAAGGTTGCAAAAGAATATAGACAATCTATTATTTCCTTAAAGCGTAATTTTAAGAATTTAATGCTTATCCTACTTGGGATTTTCTCTGCTTCCTTTGGTTTTAAGGGGTTTCTGTTAACAAATGATTTTATTGATGGGGGAGCCACAGGCATTTCATTACTTTTAGCTGCAATTACAGAAATACCTCTGTACATTCTTATTATTGGTGTAAATCTTCCATTTATATTTCTTGGGTATAAAATTATGGGAGAACGCTTTGCATTAAAGACAGCTATGGCAATTATTGGACTTGCACTTTGTGTTGCAATAGTCCCGTTTCCAAACGTTACAGATGATGATTTACTTGTTGCAGTTTTTGGTGGATTTTTTCTTGGAGCTGGAATAGGACTTTCGATTAGAGGTGGAGCAGTAATTGATGGAACTGAAATTCTTGCAATTTTCTTGAGTCGAAAACTTTCTGCAACAATTGGCGATATTATCATCCTAATAAATATTATTATTTTTTCCTTCGCAGCATATTTACTTTCAATTGAAATTGCCCTTTATTCAATGATTACTTATATCGCTGCTTCTAAAACATTAGATTTCATAATTGAGGGTATCGAAGAATATATTGGCGTAACAATCATTTCTTCACAGAGTACTCGTGTAAAAGAAATGATAATTGATAAATTAGGACGTGGTGTTACTATTTATAAAGGTCAAGGCGGTTATGCAAAAAATGGTATCTCAAAAGAAATGGATATTATATATACTGTCATTACACGTTTAGAGCTCAATAAATTAAATACGGAAATAGAAAAAATTGAGCCAAATGCTTTTATTATTATGAATAGCATAAAAGATATAAGAGGAGGTATGATAAAAAAAAGACCCTTAAAACATTAACAAACTTAACTATGAAAATAACTTTATTTTCTATTGTATTTATTCATATTTTAGTGATAATTTAATTAAAACAAAAACATGCGACTTTACCTTACTTTACTAGTACTCATAAACCTATGTATCTTTTCACCTATAGCCAAAGCACAGGACTGGATCCAAGTATCTTCTTTACCAAGTTCGTTTAATCAAACGCATCACTCTTTTGCTTTTAGTTTTGATAACATGGGATATATTGTCACAGGTAATTCAGATTCAGGAGAACGAGATGATTTTTATCAATACAATCCTATAACCGATTCTTGGTCAGAACTCGCTCCTTTTCCAGGAGCTGCTCGTGGTTTTGCGATAGGTGATACTTGGGATGGAAAAGCATATTTTGGATTTGGGAATGATGGCACATCACGATTAAATGATTTGTGGGTATTTGACCCTTCGGATATGAGTTGGACAGAATTAGCCTCTTGTCCATGTTCAGAAAGAACTCATCCCGCAATGATAGCGCATAATGATAAAGTATTTGTTGGATTAGGAGGAAGTTCAACGGGAAATTTGAAGGATTGGTGGGAGTATGATATCGCATCAAACACTTGGTCACAAAAAGTTGATTTACCTTCACTACCGAGACATCATCCCTATCAATTTGGTATTGATGACTATGTTTATACTGGCTTCGGACATGGGAATGATATTTTTAATGATTGGTTTCGTTACGATATCACTGAGGAGACCTGGACTCAGGTAGCATCATTACCAGCAGAGGGTCGAGTGGCGGGAACACAATTTTCATATAATGGCTTTGGATATGTACTTAGTGGTGACGGAGATGATCACAGCTCAATGGAGACTGGAGAATTCTGGTATTATGACCCTTTAATGGACATTTGGGAAGAATTACCTCCTCATCCTGAAGGTTCTCGATGGGCACCTGCTTCTTTTATTATTGATGGAGAGGTTTATATCATAAATGGAACCAGTTTTTCAGAATATGTAACAGAGATTTATAAATTTAATTTAAATTCGATTTTATCGATTGATAAATTAAAATATTTATCTATTGATGTTTATCCAAACCCTTCAAATGATATCGTTTATATTAGCCTAGAGAAAGACCAACTTCAAAAAGTAGAACTTTACGATATAACAGGTAAACTACTTTTTAAAAATTATTTAAATACTGACTCTTATGCTTTAAATATTAATGAATATGCATTTGGCCATTACTACTTGAAAGTTTATATGCAAAATGGGGATGTAGTAAATTCAAAAATCATTAAAAATTAATTATAGTGATAATAACATCAAAGCAGTTTGTGCTGTTTAAAGCTCGTGAACAAATTAACTTACAAAAATTTGAAGTCCCATTTTTTTTTAGTTTATTGTTGTCTTAATTAAACAATAAAAAAATCATGAATAAATACCTTCTTTCCTTAGTCACTTTTTTAATTCCAATTTTAAATTTTGCACAGGAGACTTCTGAAAAAGGTCTAGATCAGCAAATTGATGAAGCATTCAAACCTATTTCAGATTTAATTTCTAGCATTGTCTTTTTTGAAATTTTTGAGGGTGCCCCATTTGTTATTATTTTATTAGTTGGAAGTGCTCTATTTTTTTCATTGTATTTTGGTTTTCCAAATTTCAGGTATTTTTTAACCTCAATAAACATCGTTAGAGGTAAATACGATAACATAGACCATCATGAGTCAGGTTCTCCCGAACTTGCGATAGATGGAGATATAAAAGGAACCATTGAGGATGAAAGTAAAGAAGGTGAAGTAACTCACTTTCAGGCTTTAGCTACAGCCGTTTCAGGGACTGTTGGAAATGGAAACATTGCAGGTGTCGCATTAGCAATTGCTTTGGGTGGTCCTGGAGCAACTTTTTGGATGATCGTATGTGGTTTATTAGGAATGTCGACCAAGTTTGTAGAATGTACCCTAGGAGTTCAATACAGAGATGTTGATGACGAAGGAACGGTTTACGGTGGCCCTATGTACTATATCAGTAGAGGCCTAAAAGAAAAAGGATTTGCAATGTTAGGAAAGATAGCAGCTGTGTTATTTGCTATTTTTTGTATTGGAGGTTCTTTTGGTGGGGGTAATGCCGCACAATCCAATCAGGCTACAATCGTAATTAAAGATTTATTAGGTTTAGAAAGTACAAGTGCAGGAGCAATTATTGGTATTGTTTTAGCAATTCTTGTAGGTGTGATAATAATTGGAGGTATTAAAAGAATTGCTTCAGTTACTGAAAAAGTAGTGCCATTTATGGCGATCCTCTACTTATTTGCTTGTTTATATATTATTTTAAGTAATTTTTCTTTTATAGATGATGCATTTGGATTAATTTTAAGTGAAGCATTTAACCCCAAGGCTATTGGTGTTGGTGGTTTGATAGGAGTATTATTAGTTGGGTTTAAAAGAGCAGCATTCTCCAATGAAGCTGGAGCTGGATCTGCATCTATTGCGCATTCAGCTGTAAAAACCAAATATTCAGCTTCTGAAGGTTTAGTAGCATTGTTAGAGCCATTTATAGATACGGTTGTTATTTGTACGATGACCGCTTTAGTAATTATTATTTTTAATTTCAGTGGTGCTTTTGAGTACGGTTTGAATGAAATTAATCCAGGTCAAGTTTTAATTGACGGTCAATATTATGAAGGTGCAGGTATTACATCAAAAGCGTTTGCACAATACATTCCTTATTCTGGCGTGTTCTTAACCATTGCTGTTGTTCTATTCGCTGTTTCTACGATGATTTCTTGGTCCTATTACGGTCTTCAATCTTGGAAATTTTTATTTGGTAGAGGTAAAGCAGCTGACTTAACTTACAAGCTTTTATTTCTATTGTTTGTTGTTATTGGTGCAGCAGCAAGTATGAATTCTATTTGGGCTTTTTCCGATGCGATGATTTTTGCTATGGTATTTCCAAATATGATCGGGTTGTATTTCTTATTCCCAGTGGTGAAAAAACAACTTAAAAGATATTTGAGTGCGATTAAATCTAGTAACGCCTAGTTAAACATATATTTAAATAATTGTTTCGAAATTCTCCCCAGAATAAATACAATATTCTGTTGGATAATATTAAATCTTTTTTTGTTTTTAATAGTTCTCAGCGCAATGGGATTTTATTTTTGTTGTTATTGGTATCAGGTTTTATTGTAATTAATAATTATATTGACTTTACAACTGAAGACTTATTAGATACCAATTCAAAAGAAGTTTTAGCCGTACAAAAAGAATTAGATTCTATAAGAACTTTATTAACGGAATCAAATCAACCTAAAATTTATCCCTTCAACCCAAACTTTATAACAGATTTTAAAGGTTATAAACTAGGTATGTCATCTGAAGAAATAGATAGATTATTAGATTACAGGAAACAAAATAAATGGATTAATTCAAAAGAAGAGTTTAAAAAGGTTACCAAAGTTTCCGATTCTTTTTTAGATCAAATAAGTAGCTATTTTAAATTTCCTGAATGGGTTACCAATCCAAAACCAAAATATAGTGATTGGAAAAAAGGATTTAAAGAAAAAACATTTAACCAAAAGAAAGATCTTAATAGCGCAACTCAATTAGAACTAAAAAAAGTTAATGGAATTGGTGAGGCTTTAAGCAAGAGAATTATTGATTATAGAAATAAATTAGGAGGATTTACGAACGACATACAGCTATATGAAGTTTATGGTTTGGACTATCTAGTCACAGATAAATTACGGCATGATTTTACGGTAAAAACGCCAAAAGAAATTATAAAAATGAATCTTAATAAAATATCAACTTCAGATATTGCAACTGTTCCGGGCATATCTTTTGAGCTTGCTAAGAGAATATGGGAGTTTCGCATACTAAACGAAAGAATAGTTAACTTTTCGGAATTGAAAAATATTGAGGGGCTTACAGAAAGAAAGTTACAAGGAATTCAGCTATATTTGAAGTTGGAATAAAACCCTTATTAATCGTTGTTTTATCAATAATTAACTTAATTTAATGAACAAATTGTATTTTACTGAAGAGCATGAACTGTTTAGAAAAAGTTTAAAAGAATTTTTACATAAAGAAGTGGTTCCTCATATAGATAAATGGGAGAAAGAAGGAAAAGTTGAGCGCTTTATTTGGAGAAAAATTGGAGAGATGGGTTTTTTCGGTATCAACTATCCAGAAGAATTTGGAGGTTTAAATCTAGATCTTTTTTACACAGTAATTTTTCTTGAGGAATTACAGAAAATAAATTCAGGAGGTTTTGCTGCTAATTTATGGGCTCATGCTTATCTAGCTATGACTCATCTAGACAAAGAAGGTAGTCAAGAAATTAAAGAAAATTATTTAGTAGCTAGTATTTCCGGAGACAAAATAGGATGCCTTTGTATAACAGAACCTTTTGGAGGTTCTGATGTATCAGGCTTAAGAACAACTGCAATAAAAAATGATGACACTTATGTTTTAAACGGTTCAAAGACATTTATAACAAACGGAGTCTATAGTGACTATTTGATAGTTGCTGCTAAAACTAATATTGAAAAAGGAGCTAAAGGAATTAGTATTTTTTTAGTAGATAGAAATACACCAGGAATTTCATCGACTAAGCTTGATAAACTTGGTTGGAAAGCAAGTGATACCGCAGAAATTGCATTCGATAACGTCATTATTCCTACAGAAAACTTAATGGGTGAAGAAAACAAAGGCTTCTCATACATTATGGAGCATTTCGCCTTAGAACGTCTTGTTATGGCTATTAATGCCCACGCTAGAGCAGAATTTGCATTGGAATATACGATTCAATATATGAAAGATAGAACTGCATTTGGTCAAAGTATTTCTAAATTTCAAGCATTAAGACATAGTGTAGCTCAGATGTCGAGTGAACTTGAAGTCTGTAAAGCTTTTAATTATACAACTGCTAAGAGATTAAATGATGGGGAGTATGTTGTTAAAGAAGCTACAATGGCTAAATTAACATCCACTAAAATGGCAGACGACATTATATACCAATGTCTTCAGTTATTAGGAGGGTATGGCTATATGGAAGAATATCCTTTAGCTAGACTTTTTAGAGACAGTCGACTCGGCCCAATAGGAGGTGGTACCTCTGAAATTTTGAGAGAAATTATTGCTAAAATGATAATTGATGGTAAAGACTACAAACCGGTTACTTGAAAAAAAAATCTCAGAAAATTGTTTGTTAAGGAGAACGATATAATTGCCAATCAAAAACACTACTCGAAGATTTAATTAAAAGAGCAACCTTAATTATAGAGTAGAATTTTACTTTTTGAAAAAAAAAGAAATCTTATTACATAAACCAAAAAACTTATTATATTTGCCGACCTAAAAGAGAGGAGGTTAAGAGTTATGTTAATAATACCAATAAAAGAAGGAGAGAACATTGATAGAGCGCTGAAACGTTTCAAACGTAAGTTTGATCGTACGGGGACAAAAAATCAACTACGTGAAAGAAAACAATTCACAAAACCTTCAGTAAAAAGAAGAGCTCAGATTCAAAAAGCTCAGTACATCCAAAATCTAAGAGATCAAGAAGAGGTTTAGTATTTCTGTTTGATTTGATATATAAAGTCCCTTGAAAATAGTAATTTTACTTTTTAAGGGATTTTTTTATGCACTTTAATTCTTTTATAGAATACCTTCAGTTTGAGAAAAATTATTCTCCAAATACCATAATTGCCTACAGTAAGGATATAGAAAGTTTTTTCGATTTTGCATCTAAAGAATTTGGCTATTCTGAAATCAAAAATATACATTATTCAATTATAAGGAATTGGATTGTAAAATTAGTTGATGACGGAGTATCCAATACTACCATCAACAGAAAAATTTCTTCTTTGCGAACTTATTATAAATTTTTAATTAAAATCGGTGATTTAAAGGTAAGTCCTCTCTTAAAGCATAAAGCACTAAAAACAGCAAAAAAAATACAAGTTCCTTTTTCAGAAAAAGAAATAGAAGAAGTTTTAAATCTTTTAAAAGATCAGGATAGTTTTTTAGGTGCTAGAAATAAGCTTATTGTCGAACTTTTTTATTCAACAGGAATGAGAAGAGGAGAAATGGTAAATTTGAAATTGATAGATGTCTCTTTTTCTCAAAAAACAGTAAAGGTTTTAGGAAAAAGAAATAAAGAAAGAATAGTTCCTCTATTACCTTCAGTATTAAAAACAGCAAATACTTATTTAACATTCAGAAAAGGCTTAAAGAAAATTAAAGATACAGATTATTTTTTGCTCACTGAAAAAGGAAAAAAAATATATGAGACCTTGCTTTATAGGTTAATCAATAATTACTTTAGCCAAGCTTCAGAAAAAGTAAAAAAAAGTCCTCACATTCTCAGACACTCTTTTGCTACTCATTTGTTAAGTGAAGGTGCAGATATAAAGTCTGTTAAAGAGTTACTTGGACATTCAAGCCTTGCATCTACTCAAATTTATGCCAACAATAGTATATCAAAATTAAAACAAGTGTATAAAGAATCACACCCTAGAAATTCAAATTAGAACTGGGTGTTTTCTTGAATTTTATTAAGTACCTGTGGTAATAAAATTTATTTATTTTCCAAACTCTAAAAACACTCTAAAAAACAAAGTAAAAATTAATAAGAATATTTTTTGAAAAAAGTTTTTTAAAGAAAATAATTTATTTACATTTGCAGTCCGTTAGAAATAACGTGTTTTTCTTTATTGAAAATCAAGCCGAAAGCCGATGTAGCTCAGCTGGCTAGAGCAGCTGATTTGTAATCAGCAGGTCGTGGGTTCGAGTCCCTCCATCGGCTCTAAAAAAATTGAATTTTGAGAAATTTACAAAATTATTTTTTTGTATTTACGTTCAAAAACGTTCTTTAAAATAGATATTATATTAAGGGGAGATACTCAAGCGGCCAACGAGGGCAGACTGTAAATCTGCTGACTATGTCTTCGCAGGTTCGAATCCTGCTCTCCCCACATATTTTTTTATGTTGGGTTGAATCTTAAAATAATATCTTTGTATTGAAATGTTTTTTGAAAGAAATTTCAAAACAAAAGCGGGAGTAGCTCAGTTGGTAGAGCGTCAGCCTTCCAAGCTGAATGTCGCCAGTTCGAACCTGGTCTCCCGCTCTTAAAATCCTGACTAAGGCAATTTTTTGCTTTAATAGTATGGAAAAAGCACTTTACGCCGGTGTAGCTCAGGGGTAGAGCGTTTCCTTGGTAAGGAAGAGGTCTTGGGTTCAAATCCCAACATTGGCTCTAAACAAGAGTATATTATAAATAGTACTAATAGATAACTAAGATTAAATAAAGACAAAATGGCAAAAGGAACTTATGATCGGTCGAAACCACATTTAAATGTAGGTACAATTGGACACGTAGACCACGGCAAAACAACATTAACTGCAGCTATTACTAAAGTATTAGCAGATGCAGGTTTTTCAGAAGCGTCAGCTTTTGATCAAATCGATAATGCCCCCGAGGAAAAGGAAAGAGGAATAACAATTAATTCTTCACACGTTGAGTACGCAACAGCAAATCGTCATTACGCACACGTTGACTGTCCAGGTCACGCGGATTACGTAAAAAACATGGTTACAGGTGCTGCACAAATGGATGGAGCTATTCTTGTAGTTGCTGCTACAGATGGACCAATGCCACAAACACGTGAACATATCCTTCTAGGACGTCAGGTAGGAATTCCTCGTATTGTTGTATTCATGAATAAAGTGGATATGGTGGACGATGAAGAATTAATAGAATTGGTAGAGATGGAAGTTCGTGAACTTTTAAGTTTCTATGAATACGATGGTGACAATGGACCTGTAATTGCTGGTTCTGCACTTGGTGCATTAAATGGTGAGCAAAAATGGGTAGATACTGTTTTAGAGCTTATGGAAGCTGTAGATACTTGGATTGAAGAGCCATTGCGTGAAGTTGATAAAGATTTTTTAATGCCTATTGAAGATGTATTTTCAATTACAGGTCGTGGTACAGTTGCAACTGGACGTATTGAGACAGGGGTTGCAAACACTGGTGATGCTGTAGATATTATCGGTATGGGAGCTGAAAAATTAACTTCAACCATTACTGGTATTGAAATGTTCCGTCAAATCCTTGACAGAGGAGAGGCTGGAGATAATGCAGGTATATTATTAAGAGGTATCGCTAAGGAAGATATTAGAAGAGGTATGGTAATCTGTAAAACAGGTTCTGTAACTCCTCATGCTAAATTTAAAGCTGAGGTTTATATCCTTAAGAAAGAAGAAGGTGGACGTCACACTCCATTCCACAACAACTACCGTCCACAGTTTTACGTACGTACAACGGATGTAACGGGAACGATTAATCTTCCTGATGGAGTTGAAATGGTAATGCCAGGTGATAATTTAACAATAACTGTAGAATTGCTTCAGGCAATTGCAATGAATGTTGGTCTTCGTTTTGCTGTCCGTGAAGGAGGTAGAACAGTAGGTGCTGGTCAGGTAACTGAAATTTTAGACTAAACAGCATAAGTAAAAGTGTATTAAGGTGTCCTGATTATATCGGGACGCCTTGACTTTTATAAGCGGGTAGAGTAAAACAGTTGACCATATAAACGGGTTTAGCTCAGTTGGTAGAGCACTGGTCTCCAAAACCAGGTGTCGTGAGTTCGAGTCTCTCAACCCGTGCAAAAATTGAAATTGCGTAATACTAATTTAGTTAGAACTAATAAATATTTAAAAATGATAAACTACATAAAAGAGTCTTATAGCGAGCTTAAAAACCATGTTACTTGGACTACCTGGTCTGAAGCGCAACGTTTAACAGTAATTGTTGCAGCGTTTTCAGTAGTGTTAGCTTTACTTGTTTTTGGAATAGATACCGTTTTTAGTGGTGTTATTAGTGAATACTTTGGATGGATTAAGTCTTAAAATATAAAAGATGACTGAAGTTAAAAGTACAAAAAAATGGTATGTGATCCGCTCTGTAAGTGGAAAGGAAAACAAAATTAAAGAATATATTGAATCTGAAATTATTAGATTAAATCTTCAGAATCATATTGAGCAAATTTTGGTTCCAACCGAGAAAGTGGTTCAGATACGTAATGGAAAAAAAATAAATAAGGAACGAGTTTTTATTCCTGGTTATATTATGGTGCAAGCAGATTTGGTAGGTGAAATACCACATATTATAAAATCTGTAAATGGAGTTATCGGTTTTTTAGGTGAAACAAAAGGAGCAGATCCTCTTCCACTCAGAAAAGCTGAAGTAAATAGGTTGTTAGGTAAAGTAGATGAATTATCTGTTAAAGATGAAAACGTCAATATACCTTTCGTTATTGGAGAAACCATAAAAGTTATTGATGGACCTTTTAACGGTTTTAATGGATCTGTTGAAAAAATATTTGAAGAAAAGCGTAAACTTGAGGTGATGGTGAAAATTTTCGGAAGAAAAACGCCGTTAGAGTTAAGTTTTATGCAAGTTGAAAAAGTTTAATTGTTACACGCTATAAATAGTTTTTTCTTGGGCTTCCACTGAAGAAAAAATAAATTAATTAAAATTAAAACATGGCAAAAGAAGTAGATAAAGTAGTTAAGTTACAAGTTCGAGGTGGAGCTGCTAACCCATCACCACCAGTTGGACCCGCTTTAGGTGCTGCCGGTGTGAATATCATGGAGTTCTGTAAGCAATTTAATGCAAGAACTCAAGATAAACAAGGTAAAGTATTACCAGTTGCGATTACCGTATATAAAGACAAATCATTCGATTTTGTTATTAAAACACCTCCAGCTGCAGTACAAATACTTGAAGCCGCTAAGATAAAAAAAGGATCTGGTGAGCCACACGTAAGAAAAGTAGCAAAAATAACCTGGGATCAAGTAAGAGCAATTGCTGAAGACAAAATGCCAGATTTAAATGCTTTTAGCATTGAATCTGCTATGAAGATGGTAGCTGGTACTGCAAGATCAATGGGAGTGAACGTTAAAGGGGGGCAATCTCCTTTTTAACCCTAAAAAAAGAATCTATAAAATGGCAAGATTAACAAAAAAGCAAAAGGAAGCTCAGGCAAAAGTTGAACCAGGTAAGGTTTACAACATTGCTGAAGCCTCTGCTTTAGTAAAAGAAATCACCAATGTAAACTTTGACGCATCAGTAGATTTAGCTGTTCGTTTAAATGTAGATCCAAGAAAAGCCAACCAAATGGTTCGTGGCGTTGTTACCCTACCACATGGTACAGGTAAAGACGTTAAAGTATTGGCTTTAGTTACACCTGATAAAGAGGCAGAAGCTAAAGAGGCTGGAGCAGATTACGTTGGATTAGACGAGTACCTCAATAAAATTAAAGGAGGATGGACAGATGTCGATGTTATAGTGACTATGCCAAGTGTTATGGGAAAATTAGGACCATTAGGACGTGTTTTAGGTCCCCGTGGATTAATGCCTAATCCAAAGACTGGTACAGTGACAATGGACGTCGCTAAAGCTGTTTCAGATGTGAAAGCCGGAAAAATCGATTTTAAAGTTGAAAAAACCGGTATCGTTCACGCTGCAATTGGAAAAGCATCTTTTGATGCTGAAAAAATTGAAGGAAACGCAAAAGAATTATTAACAACCCTCGTAAAATTGAAGCCTCAATCATCAAAAGGAGTTTATATTAAAAGCATTTTTATGTCTAGTACTATGAGTCCAAGTATTGAGGTAGATTCAAAAAGATTTACTGAGTAGTAAAATTTAGAACTTATGACAAGAGAAGAAAAATCACAAGTAATAGAGAATTTAACTGCACAGTTGGCCGATAATGCGACAATTTATTTAGCAGATATATCGGGTCTTAATGCAGGAGATACGAGTAACTTAAGAAGAGCTTGTTACAAAGCTGGTGTTAAGTTAGAAGTCGTTAAAAACACATTGTTAAAAAAAGCAATGGAAAGTTCTGATAAAGACTTTGGTGAATTACCAGAGGTACTTAAAGGAAACACATCAATTATGATTGCAGAAGCGAGTAATGCACCTGCCAAAGTAATTAAAGCTTTCAGAAAAAAATCTGATAAGCCATTACTTAAAGGGGCATTTATTGAAGAAGCAGTTTATGTTGGAGATGACCAGCTAGATACTTTAGTTGAAATTAAGTCGAAAGATGAACTTATTGGAGAAATTATTGGATTGTTACAATCTCCAGCTAAGAACGTTATATCAGCACTTAAATCAAGTGGAGGTACCATCGCAGGTATTGTAAAAACCTTATCCGAAAGAGAAGGATAGAATAATAGCATTAATAAATTAAATAATAAAAATTAAATTACTTAAAACGATAGAAAATGGCAGATTTAAAAGATTTCGCAGAACAATTAGTTAACTTAACTGTAAAAGAAGTTAATGAATTAGCTGGAATATTAAAAGAAGAATACGGCATAGAGCCTGCTGCAGCTGCAGTAGCTGTTGCTGCTGGTGGTGGTGCTGCTGGTGGTGGTGCCGCAGAAGAAAAATCAGAATTCGACGTAGTTCTTACAGCTCCAGGAGGATCTAAATTAGCAGTTGTTAAACTTGTAAAAGAGTTAACTGGATTAGGTTTAAAAGATGCTAAAGGATTAGTTGATAATGTTCCATCTCCTATTAAAGAGGGTGTAGCAAAAGATGAAGCTGAAGCTTTAAAAGCACAGTTAGAAGAAGCTGGGGCAGAGGTTGAGCTTAAGTAAGCTCCCAAGTCACAGAACCTTAAGGTTTAGGTCTTTCCATTAGTGGGATAGACCTAAACCATTTTGCGTATATAATGGTTAATACTATTATTAAACGCACACATTTTTTTATTATAATTAAAATTCGTCCATAGATGTCAGCAACGCAAACTGAAAGATTGAATTTTTCCGAGGTAAAGAATAAACCTGCATATCCAGATTTTCTTGATATACAGATTAAGTCTTTTCAGGATTTCTTTCAATTGGAAACTAAATCCGATAGAAGAGAAACAGAAGGTTTATATAAAACCTTTTTGGAAAACTTCCCGATTACAGATACTCGTAATCAATTTGTATTAGAGTTTTTAGATTATTTTGTAGATCCCTCAAGATATTCCATACAGGAATGTATAGAGCGAGGTTTAACCTATAGTGTACCACTAAAAGCTCGTTTAAAATTATACTGTACTGATCCTGAACATGAAGATTTTGAAACGATCGTTCAAGATGTTTATTTAGGGACAATACCCTACATGACTCCAAACGGAACCTTTGTTGTAAATGGTGCAGAACGTGTTGTTGTATCTCAACTACATCGTTCGCCTGGAGTTTTCTTTGGACAATCTTTTCATGCAAACGGAACAAAGCTTTACTCAGCAAGAGTAATTCCTTTCAAAGGATCTTGGATTGAATTTGCTACCGATATAAACCAAGTAATGTATGCTTATATCGATAGAAAGAAAAAATTACCTGTTACCACACTTTTTCGTGCTATCGGTTTTGAGAGAGATAAAGATATATTAGAAATATTTGATTTAGCTGAAGAAGTTAAAGCCTCTAAAACAGGTCTAAAAAAATATTTAGGAAGAAAATTAGCTGCACGTGTATTAAAAACATGGCATGAAGATTTTGTAGATGAGGATACTGGTGAGGTAGTCTCTATCGAAAGAAATGAAATTATATTTGATCGTGATACTGTTTTAGAAAAAGATCATATCGATGAAATTCTTGAGTCTGGATCGAAAACTATTCTTCTTCATAAGGAGGATAATCACATGGCTGATTACGCAATCATTCATAATACACTTCAAAAAGATCCAACAAACTCTGAAAAGGAAGCGGTAGAACACATTTACAGACAATTAAGAAATGCAGAACCGCCTGATGAGGAAACTGCTCGTGGTATCATAAATAAGTTATTCTTCAGTGACCAACGGTACAATCTAGGAAACGTAGGTCGATTTAGAATGAATAAAAAATTAGGTCTCGATATCCCAATGGATAAGTTAGTTCTTACCAAAGAAGATATCATAACAATCATTAAGTTTTTAATAGAATTAATTAATTCTAAAGCCGAGATAGATGATATAGATCACCTATCTAATAGACGTGTGCGTACCGTAGGAGAACAATTGTCCTCTCAATTTGGTGTTGGTTTAGCTCGTATGGCTAGAACCATACGTGAACGAATGAACGTTCGTGATAACGAGGTATTTACTCCAATTGATTTAATTAATGCTAAGACCTTATCTTCTGTTATTAATTCTTTCTTTGGAACCAATCAGTTGTCCCAGTTTATGGATCAAACCAATCCAATTGCTGAAATTACCCACAAACGTAGACTTTCAGCATTAGGTCCTGGTGGTCTTTCAAGGGAGAGAGCAGGATTTGAAGTTCGTGATGTTCATTTTACACATTATGGTAGACTGTGTCCTATTGAAACACCAGAAGGACCAAATATTGGTCTTATTTCTTCTCTCTCTGTATATGCTAAAGTAAATTATTTAGGATTTTTAGAAACACCTTATCGAAAAGTAGAAAATGGGGTAATCGATCTAAAAAGTGACCCGATTTATTTGTCAGCTGAAGAAGAAGAGGAAAAGCTAATTGCTCAAGCACATATTGACATAGCTGAAGATGGTACGATCAACTCGGAAAAGGTAATTGCTCGAATGGAGGGTGATTTTCCTGTTGTAGAATCAAAAGATATTCATTATACCGATGTTGCTCCTAACCAAATATCGTCAATATCTGCATCATTAATTCCATTTTTGGAGCATGATGATGCCAATCGTGCTTTGATGGGATCTAACATGATGCGTCAGGCGGTTCCTCTAATGAGAGCAGAATCTCCAATTGTAGGAACAGGATTAGAACGTCAAGTGGCTTCAGATTCTCGTGTTCTTATAAACGCTGAAGGCGCTGGAGTTGTTGAATATGTTGACTCAAGAGAAATTAAAGTAAAGTATGATCGTACCGATGAACAACAATTGGTAAGTTTTGATAGCGATTCAAAAACATACAAGCTAATTAAGTTTAGAAAAACCAATCAGAGTACTTCCATAAACTTGAAACCGATTGTTAAAAAAGGTGATAGAGTTGAAAAAGGACAGGTATTATGCCAAGGGTATGCGACTGAGGCAGGTGAATTAGCTTTGGGAAGAAATATGAAAGTTGCTTTTATGCCTTGGAAAGGTTATAACTTTGAGGATGCAATTGTAATTTCTGAAAAAGTAGTACGTGACGATATATTTACATCAATTCACATTGATGAGTACTCATTACAAGTTAGAGATACTAAATTAGGTAACGAGGAACTTACCAATGACATACCAAATGTTTCTGAAGAGGCTACTAAAGATCTTGATGAACATGGTATGATCCGAATTGGAGCAGAGGTGAAACCTGGAGATATTTTAATTGGAAAAATTACTCCAAAAGGAGAGAGTGATCCAACTCCAGAAGAAAAACTTCTTAGAGCAATTTTTGGTGATAAGGCAGGTGATGTTAAGGATGCATCTTTGAAAGCTTCTCCTTCACTAAATGGTGTTGTTATAGACAAGAAATTGTTTGCACGTTCTATAAAAGATAAACGAAAAAGAGCCCAGAATAAAGAGGAAATTTCGTTATTGGAAGATGAATTTGATAAAAAATTCGATGAATTAAGAGATATTTTAGTTAAAAAATTATCTACTCTTATTTCTGGTAAAACTGCTCAAGGAGTAATTAATGATTTAGGTGAAGTTGTTTTTCCAAAAGGTAAAAAGTATACCTTAAAAATGTTGAATGAAATAGATGACTATACCCATTTAACTGACGGAACTTGGACAACAAATTCTGAGACAAATGCATTGGTTGATGACTTAATGCACAATTACAAAATCAAAGAGAACGATTTACAAGGTAATTTACGTCGTGAAAAATTTGCTATTTCTGTAGGTGATGAATTACCGTCGGGAATTTTAAAACTTGCAAAAGTATACGTTGCTAAAAAACGTAAACTTAAAGTAGGTGATAAAATGGCAGGACGTCATGGAAATAAGGGTATTGTTGCGCGTATTGTTCGTCAAGAAGATATGCCATTCTTAGAAGATGGAACACCTGTTGATATTGTTTTAAATCCATTAGGAGTTCCTTCTCGTATGAATATAGGTCAGATTTATGAAACAGTTCTTGGTTGGGCTGGTCAAAAATTAGGTCAAAAATACGCTACACCAATTTTTGATGGCGCTACGATTGATGAGATTACTTCCCTTACAGAAAAAGCTGGGGTTCCAGAATTTGGACATACCTACTTGTATGATGGTGGTACGGGTCAAAGATTTGATCAAAAAGCAACCGTTGGAGTCATTTATATGATCAAATTAGGTCACATGATTGATGATAAAATGCATGCTCGTTCTATTGGGCCATACTCGCTAATTACGCAACAACCATTAGGAGGTAAGGCCCAATTTGGTGGTCAGCGTTTTGGAGAAATGGAAGTATGGGCTCTTGAAGCATATGGTGCTTCAAGTACCTTACGAGAAATTTTAACTGTAAAATCCGATGATGTTTTAGGTAGAGCTAAAACTTATGAGGCAATTGTAAAAGGAGAAGCGATGCCAGAACCAGGATTACCAGAATCCTTTAACGTGTTAATGCACGAATTAAAAGGACTTGGATTAGATATCAGATTAGAAGAATAAATTTAATCCCTGTGAAAGTGGGGGTCATAAAGTCATTAAAGACTGCTGAAGTTTAAAAGCTTCAATTTTAATTATTACAACGCATAGTACATAGCATTATGGCAAGAAATAAAGAAATAGTAGCAAAGAAATTTAACAAAATTTCAATTGGTTTTTCCTCACCAGAAGTGATTTTAGCTGAATCGCGTGGAGAAGTTTTAAAGCCAGAAACAATTAACTACCGAACCCATAAACCAGAACGTGACGGTTTATTTTGTGAGCGTATTTTTGGTCCTATCAAGGATTACGAATGTGCTTGTGGAAAATACAAAAGGATTAGATATAAAGGAATCGTTTGTGATCGTTGTGGAGTTGAAGTAACTGAAAAGAAAGTTCGTCGTGATCGAGTAGGGCATATAAACCTTGTAGTTCCTGTTGCTCATATTTGGTACTTTCGTTCTTTACCAAATAAAATAGGATACCTTCTTGGATTACCCTCCAAGAAATTGAATATGATTATTTATTACGAGCGTTATGTAGTTATTCAACCAGGAAACGCTCTAAATGAAGAAGGAGAGCCAGTACAAAAAATGGATTTCTTGACAGAAGAAGAATATTTAAATATATTAGAATCACTTCCTCAAGAAAATCAATATTTAGACGATGAAGACCCAGAAAAATTCATTGCAAAAATGGGAGCAGAGTGTTTAATCGATCTACTAAGAAGAATTGATTTAGATAATTTGTCTTTTGAATTACGTCACAAAGCAAATAATGAAACTTCAAAACAAAGAAAAACAGAAGCTTTAAAGCGTCTTCAAGTTGTTGAGGCACTTCGTGAATCTAATAAAAACAGAGAAAACAAACCGGAGTGGATGATCATGAAAGTGGTTCCAATTATTCCACCAGAATTACGTCCTTTAGTACCTTTAGATGGTGGACGTTTTGCAACCTCAGATTTAAATGATCTTTACCGAAGAGTGATTATTAGAAACAATCGTTTGAAGCGATTAATGGAAATAAAAGCACCAGAGGTAATCTTACGTAATGAAAAACGTATGCTTCAGGAATCAGTCGATTCTTTGTTTGATAACACCCGTAAATCATCTGCTGTAAAAACAGATTCTAATCGTCCATTAAAATCTCTTTCTGATTCATTAAAAGGGAAGCAAGGTCGTTTTCGTCAAAATTTACTTGGAAAACGAGTTGATTATTCAGCACGTTCTGTAATTGTTGTTGGACCAGAATTAAAATTATCTGAATGTGGTATTCCCAAGGGAATGGCCTCAGAACTTTACAAACCTTTTATCATTAGAAAGCTTATTGAAAGAGGAATTGTAAAGACTGTAAAGTCTGCTAAAAAAATTATTGACAAAAAAGAGCCGGTAGTTTGGGATATTTTAGAGAATGTATTAAAAGGACATCCTGTATTATTGAATCGTGCTCCAACACTTCACCGACTAGGGATTCAAGCATTTCAACCTAAGCTAATTGAAGGTAAAGCTATTCAGTTACACCCTTTAGCTTGTACAGCTTTTAATGCCGATTTTGATGGAGATCAAATGGCGGTTCATCTTCCTTTAGGTCCTGAAGCTATTTTGGAAGCTCAGCTATTGATGTTAGGTTCTCATAACATATTGAACCCAGCCAATGGATCACCAGTTGTGGTACCTTCACAGGATATGGTTTTAGGTCTTTACTACATGACTAAACTAAAAAAATCTAGCAAAGATTATAAAGTTAAAGGTGAAGGAATAACGTTTTACTCTGCTGAAGAAGTTATCATAGCATACAATGAAAAAAGAGTTGAGTTGAATGCAGAAATTAAAATAAAAACCAAAGATTTCAATGATGCGGGCGAGTTAGTTTATCAAATTATTACTACTACTGTTGGTAGGGTAATATTTAATGAACAAGTTCCTGAGGAAGCGGGTTATATTAATGAAGTTCTAACTAAAAAAACACTCCGCGATATCATAGGTGATGTTTTAAGGGTTACTTCAGTACCGGTTACTGCAGACTTCCTAGATTCTATTAAAACGCTTGGTTACAAGTTTGCTTTTGAAGGAGGATTATCTTTTAGTTTGGGAGATATTATTATTCCTGCTGAAAAAGTTAGTATGATTGAAAAGGCTAATGCGCAAGTAGATGGTATCATCGGAAACTATAATATGGGACTGATTACCAATAATGAAAGATACAATCAAGTTATTGATATTTGGACAGCTACCAATGCAGAATTAACTGAATTGTCAATGAAGCGTATTCGTGAGGACAAGCAAGGATTCAACTCAGTTTACATGATGCTTGATTCTGGAGCGAGGGGCTCTAAAGAGCAAATTCGTCAGTTAACAGGAATGCGTGGATTGATGGCAAAGCCAAAAAAATCTACTTCTGGAGGTGGTGAAATTATTGAAAACCCAATTCTTTCGAACTTTAAAGAAGGTCTTTCAATTCTTGAATACTTTATATCAACTCACGGTGCGCGTAAAGGACTTGCAGATACTGCTTTAAAAACAGCAGATGCAGGTTATCTAACACGAAGATTAGTTGATGTATCGCAAGATGTAATCGTTAACACACATGATTGTGGAACCTTAAGAGGAATTGATGTAGCTCCATTAAAGAAAAATGAAGAGATTGTTGAAACATTAGCTGAGAGAATAGTTGGACGTACATCCTTACATGATGTTTATGATCCTTTAACTGAAGAGCTTTTAGTTGCTTCAGGAGATCATATTTCTAATGAGGTTGCTAAAAAGATTGATGCCTCACCTATAGATTCTGTAGAAGTGCGTTCTGCTCTGACTTGTGAAGCAAGAAAGGGTATTTGTGCAACTTGTTATGGTAGAAACTTAGCAACCAATAAAATGGTTCAAATGGGAGAAGCTGTTGGAGTAGTTGCTGCACAGTCAATCGGTGAGCCTGGTACTCAATTAACACTTCGAACATTTCACGTTGGAGGTGTAGCAGGAAATATTTCTGAAGAGAATAAATTGACTGTAAAATTTGATGGAGTTACCGAAATAGAAGATCTTAAAACTGTAAAAACTAAAGATAAAGAAGGAAATGAGGTGGATGTTGTGATCTCTAGAACTTCAGAACTTAAGTTGAAAGATAAAAAAACAGGTATTACTTTAAGTACAAATATTATTCCTTACGGTTCTCATATTTTTGTGAAAAATGGAGCTAAGCTTAAAAAAGGAGCTGTTGTATGTCAGTGGGATCCATTTAATGGTGTAATTATATCTGAGTTTTCAGGAAAAATTAAATACGAAAATCTAGAACAAGGGGTTACTTATCAGGTTGAAATTGATGAGCAAACCGGCTTCCAAGAAAAAGTTATTTCGGAATCTAGAGATAAAAAGAAGATACCAACGTTATTAATTATGGGTAAAGGTGACGAAGTGATTCGTTCCTATAACCTTCCTGTTGGTGCTCATTTGATGGTGAATGATAATGAAAAAGTAAGTATTGGAAATATCTTAGTTAAGATACCACGTAAATCATCTAAAGCAGGTGATATTACTGGAGGACTACCTAGAGTAACGGAATTATTTGAAGCTCGTAACCCATCAAATCCGGCTGTTGTTAGTGAAGTGGATGGGGTAGTTTCTTTTGGAAAAATTAAGCGTGGTAATCGCGAGATTATTGTAGAAACTAAGTTTGGTGATGTTAAAAAGTACTTAGTAAAACTTTCAAACCAGATATTAGTACAAGAAAACGATTTTGTAAGAGCTGGAATGCCCTTGTCTGACGGTTCCATTACACCACTAGATATATTAAATATAAAGGGACCTTCAGCGGTACAACAATATTTAGTTAACGAGGTACAAGAAGTTTATCGATTACAAGGTGTAAAGATTAATGATAAGCACTTCGAGGTTGTTGTCCGACAAATGATGCGTAAAGTTAGATTGGTTGATCCAGGTGATACGTTGTTTTTAGAAAATCAACTAGTTCATAAATTTGATTTTATTGAAGAAAATGATAAGATTTTTGGAATGAAAGTAATTGAAAATGCTGGAGATTCTGAAACATTAAAAGAGGGACAAATTATTTCTTCACGTGAATTACGTGACGAAAACTCCATACTAAAAAGGAACGATAAAAAACTTGTAGAAACAAGAGATGCGTTACCGGCTACTGCAACTCCAATTTTGCAAGGTATTACACGTGCATCATTACAAACAAAATCATTTATCTCTGCTGCTTCTTTCCAAGAAACAACAAAAGTTTTAAATGAGGCTGCAGTTAATGGTAAGGTGGATACCTTAGAAGGATTGAAAGAAAATGTTATCGTAGGTCACAGAATTCCAGCAGGTACAGGTATGCGAAATTACGAAACAATCATCGTAGGTTCTAAATCTGAGTTGGAAGAAATGACTCGCGAAAAACAAGAAGTCAATTATAATTAATATATATATCAGTTTATTGAACCGATATTAAATATTATATTTTATAAAAATCTCAATATCTATTGGGATTTTTATTTTTTAACTAATAACAGATTTCTACCTTTGTAGAGAACAAATAAATAAAGATGGCAGATTCAAATAAAAATAAAAAAGGTCAAATAAATATTGAATTGGATGAAAAAGTAGCTCAGGGAATTTATAGTAACCTAGCAATTATTAACCATTCTCAATCTGAGTTTGTGGTCGATTTTATTACCATAATGCCCGGAATACCAAAAAGTAAAGTAAAGTCTAGAATCGTTTTAACTCCTCAACATGCAAAAAGATTCTTAAAGGCGTTAAACGATAATGTTAAACGTTTTGAGAATGCTCATGGCGAAATAAAAGATTTCGAGCAGCCAACTATTCCACTAAATTTTGGACCTACTGGCGAAGCATAAATGAGTTGTTATTTTACGAGTTTTTAAAATTCACTAACAAAGTGTAACTTTACTTTAGTATATTTTGATTGTGTCATTTGTAGTGTAAATGCTGAGTCTGCGAAGAATACCAATTGTCCGCTTTTGTCTTTTGCTAAAAATCTAGATTTTACTCTTTTAAACTCCTTTAACTCTTCAGGATCAGATTGATTAATATCTATCCAACATGCTTTGTATACATTTAAATTTTCATAGGAACATTTAGCCGTGTATTCGTGTTCAAGCCGATATTGTATTACCTCAAATTGTAAAGCACCCACAGTACCTATAACTTTTCTTCCGTTTAATTCTAAAACAAAAAGCTGCGCAACACCTTCATCCATAAGTTGATCAATACCTTTTGAGAGTTGTTTGCTTTTTAAAGGATCTACATTATTTATATATTTAAAATGTTCAGGCGAAAAACTTGGAATCCCTTTATAAAACATTTTTTCTCCTTGAGTAAGCGTATCACCAATTTTAAAATTTCCGGTATCGTGTAAACCGACAATATCACCAGGAAAGGAAACATCAACAATTTCTTTACGTTCTGCAAAAAATGCATTGGGGCTAGAAAATTTCATTTTTTTATTATTTCTAACGTGTAGGTAGGGTGTATTTCTGTTAAATGTACCCGAAACTATCTTTACAAAGGCTAGGCGATCTCTGTGTTTAGGATCCATATTTGCATGTATTTTAAATACAAAACCACTAAAATCATTTTCATCGGGTTTAACCAATCGTGAATCACTTTCTTTTGGTCTTGGTGTTGGTGCAATTTCAATAAAACAATCTAATAATTCTCTTACTCCGAAATTATTCAAAGCCGAACCAAAGAATACAGGTTGTAATTTTCCTTCTAAATACTCACTTTTATTAAATTCAGGATAGATACCTTCCATTAATTCAATTTCTTCTCTTAAGGTTTCGGCCGCATCTTTAGAAATTAAATTATCTAATGTTTTATCATTAATATTTTTGATTTCAATTGTTTCCTCAATGTTTTTTCTATTATCACCACTAAAAAGGTTCACATTTTTTTCCCATAAATTATAGATTCCCTTAAAATCGTAGCCCATTCCAATAGGACAACTTAAAGGAGTAACTCTTAATTCAAGTTTTTGTTCAATTTCATCTAGCAATTCAAAAGCATCTTTTCCTTCTCGATCTAACTTATTTATAAAAACAATTATGGGAATATTTCGCATTCTGCAAACTTTGACTAGTTTTTCAGTTTGTTCCTCAACACCTTTTGCGACATCGATGACAACGATTACACTATCGACAGCTGTTAAAGTTCTAAAAGTATCCTCAGCAAAATCTTTATGACCAGGGGTATCTAAAATATTTATTTTAGTCCCTTTATATTCAAAAGCTAAAACTGAAGTAGCAACAGAAATTCCTCGTTGTCTTTCAATTTCCATAAAGTCGCTGGTAGCTCCCTTTTTAACCTTATTAGATTTTACAGCTCCAGCTTCTTGTATAGCTCCTCCAAATAGCAATAATTTTTCTGTTAATGTAGTTTTACCCGCATCTGGATGAGAGATAATTCCGAAGGTTCTTCTTCTGTTTATTTCAGATACTAAAGACATATGTTTTTATTAATGTTGGCAAATATACAAGATGTTTATTTGATTTTTAGGACTTAAAAAAGACTAATTGTAATTTCTGTTTTTTTAAGTTAAAAAATTAAAAGAATTAATTTTTTGGGTATTATCTACTTAAATGATCAAAATAATAATCAATGTACTTAATGTCTTGTTAAACGCTTTTTTTTATTTACTATGGTTTTGTATTTTTGAGAAAAATCATAGGAGTGAAGATTGAAGAACAAGTGATTCTAGTCAATGAAAATGACGAGCAAATTGGCTTAATGTCAAAGATGGAGGCGCATCAAAAAGCTGTTTTGCATAGAGCTTTTTCGGTTTTTATTTTTAATGATGCCCATGAACTAATGTTGCAACAAAGAGCAACTTCAAAATATCACTCGCCAGGATTGTGGACGAATACTTGTTGTAGTCATCAAAGAGATGGTGAAAGTAGCCTCGAAGCTGGAACAAGAAGATTAAATGAAGAAATGGGTTTTGTGTGTAAGTTGTCTGAGACTACTTCATTTATTTATAAAGCATCTTTTGATAATGGATTAACCGAACATGAGTTTGATCATGTGCTGGTTGGTAATTACAATGGTGAACCTCAAATTAATACCGACGAAGTAGCCTCATGGAAATGGATGCTGCTTGATGACGTAAAAAACGATATTGCAAAAAACCCTAGCAACTATACTGCTTGGTTTAAAATTATATTTAATAAATATTACAAACATATATCCTCATGAGTATAACAGTATATAGAAAATCACATTTTAATGCGGCCCACAGATTGTATAGGCCAGATTGGGATGATCAAAAAAATAATGATGTATTTGGAAAATGTAACAATCCAAATTTTCATGGGCACAATTATGCACTTGAAGTTGGTATCACCGGAGAGGTAGATCCAGAAACAGGTTATTTAATTGATATAAAAAAATTAAAAACCATTATGAAAGAAGAAGTTGAGGATTATTTAGATCATAAAAATTTAAACCTGGATGTCCCTGAATTTAAGGTTATAAACCCTACTATGGAAAATATCGCCATTCTTATTTGGAATAAACTAAGAGACAAACTAGAAGATGATTTTAAAATTTCTGTAACACTTTACGAAACACCAAGGAATTACGCTGTCTACAATGGTGAGTAGTTACACGACTTCAAATTAAAAATAAATTTTAAGCTTAATTGCTAATTAGCTCATATTAAGATTATCATTACTTGATTAAAAAATATTGTTTTTTTAGTATGGACGTAATTTTAAAGATTTATACCCTTTAAAAGAATAGAAATGTAGTATTTTTGCAAAAATTTAAAAGAACTATGGCAAATATTAGAAATTTAAAAAAAGACATCAATTACGTATTGGGTGATATTATTGAAGCTGTTTATTTATGGGAGCTAACTAATCCTGGTAAAGAAACAAAAAAGTCTGAGGCGATTATTGATGAGGCAATTGATGTTTTCGACGAGCTAATAACAAAAATTAATCTTAAAAATATTGAAAATTACAAGCAGCATTTTAAAGCTATTAACCAAGAATTAGAAGAAAAAGGAAGAAAACTTATCGATAAAATTAACGCGCTTAGTTAATTTTATTTTTATTTCTAAATTGAATTAAAGACTCTAAATCATTTCCGTATTTAGAGTCTTTTATATTTGGAGTTAACTGGTTGTAAACAGAATCTAAATAACTAGTTTTTACATCGTTTATGTGGCTTACCATTAAATAAGGGGCAACTTCATAGTTTTTATTTAGCAATGCAAAACTAACTGTTGCCAAATATTTTTTTGCTAAGATTGATTTTTGTGATTTATCTAAACGATCTGCCAAAGAATCGTTTCCTTTCTTTCTGGAGTTAAAACTTTCTTTTATTAATTCTAGATTCCTATCAGAATACCGATTGATTATTTTATTGTATTCCTCCAGCTTGTTTTGATTTATGGATCCAGACACCTTTGCATCGGTCGCAAAATTATCTAAAGTGGTATAGATAGTTATTGGTTTTGGTTCTGCAAAGAAAGCAATGCGATCATCATTTAAAATTCCATTTTCTAAACGAACATATAAATAGTAGATTTCTGGCTCTAAAACAGGTTCAATAAAACTAAAATCTGAACTACCGTTAATAGCAATTGAATCAATCGAAACCAAACTAGAATCTTTAATTTTTTGAAGGAATAACGTCCCCTTTTTGAGTCCCTTTACATGCCCAGTAAGAATCATTTTTCCGTCATTATTTGAACAACTTATTATTAAAAATAATAACATTAAATAGCGAAGCGTTTTAAACATTTTGATATGATATTTATGGGTTGTTTTAATAATACATTAGGAGACTGCTGCGAGTTGCATGAGTATGGTACATATGATGGCTCCAAGTGTTCCTACTGCATAACCAAAAACAGCTAACAAAACACCCACCGTAGCTAGTGAAGGATGAAAAGCAGATGCTACTATAGGAGCGGAAGCAGCTCCTCCAACATTTGCTTGACTACCCACCGCTAAAAAGAAGTAAGGCGCCTTAATAATTTTTGCAATTAAAATTAAGAGTCCCGCATGAACACTCATCCAAACGATACCAATTAAAATTAAGCCAGTATTATCCAAGATTAAACTTAAATCCATTTTCATACCAATGGTGGCTACCAAAATATAAATAAAAACGCTTCCAAATTTGCTGGCCCCTGCTCCCTCGTATGTTTTAGCCTTTGTAAATGATAAAAGAATAGCAATAAGCGTAGAAATGCTAATCATCCAGAAAAATTTTGAACCTAAAAAAGTAAATATATTTCTGTAGGTTAAATTTTCTATATCGGCAACAAAGTTGTTAAAAAAGGGCGCTAAATAACTAGCACACAAATGTGAAATACTTACCGTTCCAAAAGCAATGGCTCCTAAAATCATTAAGTCTGTTAATGACGGATTTCTTTTAATTTTTTCTGAAAATGTTGAAACCTTTTCTTTTAAACTCTCAATGGCTGCTGTATCTGCCTTAAGCCATTTGTTTATTTTTTTTCTTTTACCAATCCCTATAAGTAAAATAGCCATCCAGATATTAGCAACAACTATATCAACGAAAACCATTCCGCCATATAATTTTTGATTGTAACCATAAACTTCGAGCATTGCAGTTTGATTTGCTCCGCCACCAATCCAACTTCCAGCTAGCGTAGAAAGCCCTCTCCATACAGCATCAGGTCCTACTCCTCCAACAGTTTCTGGTGAAAAAGTGGAGATTAATAATATGGCAATTGGTCCTCCTATAATGATACCGATAGTTCCTGTAAAAAACATGACTAAAGCTTTCCATCCTAAATTAAATACAGCTTTTAGGTCAATACTTAGCGTCATTAATACCAATGCCGCTGGGAGTAAATACCTACTTGCTACAAAATATAAATTGGTGCTACCTTCCATTAGCTCTCCATTTTCTTTAACAGTAGTCCATTCTGGAGCAATAAGTCCAATTGTTGTAAATAAAGCTGGTAACATGTAAGCAACAAATAACCCAGGTACAATTTTGTAAAATTTATACCAAAAACCAGAAGATTTTGATTCGGTATAAAAAATAAAACCTAAGGCTATCATTAAGATTCCAAAAACAATGGTATCATTTGTAAATAGTGGTGTGGTATCTAGTATTATTTCTGCCTTGTCTTGCATGTTTATATTTTAATAAATGATTTAGATTTTCAATATATAACTTTTTTCAATTTTAATATTCAAATGTTTTTTATAATATGTTAATACTAATAAGGATTGCTATCTTTGTTTAAAATTCAATTCTTATGAAAAAATTATCCATGTTCTTTTTGTTTATTTTCTTAAACTCCTATGTATCTTATTCTTCAGATGATTGGGGTAAAACAGGACATAGAGCTACGGGTGAAATTGCTCAAAAATACCTTTCTAGGAAAGCAAAAAAGGAAATAAATAAGTTATTAGACGGACACTCCATTGCTTACGTGTCTAACTTTGCCGACGAAATTAAAAGTGATAAAAAATACCGAGAATACAATCCATGGCATTATGTGAATTTTCCTTTCGAGTCGACCTACGAAAAACATCCAAAAAGTAAAAAGGGAGATTTAATTGTTGGAATTAACACCTGTGTAGAAGTATTAAAAAATCAAAGTGCTTCCAAAGAAGATAAAGTTTTTCATTTAAAAATGTTAATCCATTTTATGGGTGATTTACACCAACCCCTTCATATTGGTATGGCAGAAGACAGGGGCGGAAACGACATAGAAGTAAAGTGGTTCAACAAAGGAACCAACCTGCACACTGTTTGGGACTCAAAAATGATTGACACCTTTGGTATGACCTACACAGAAATTGCCGCTAATGAAAAGGAATTAACAAATGAAGAGTTAAAAACGATACAAAAAGGAACTATTATCGATTGGATGTATGATAGTAGAGAACTATGTAAAAACCTTTATGAAACTATAGAACCGGAAAAAAAACTACGTTATCGCTATTCTTACGATTATATGAATAAGGTTCTGGAGCAACTTCAAAAAGGAGGAATTCGATTAGCAAGTTTACTCAATGAAATTTATAGTTAGTAATAAACAACATAAAAAAACCTCCATAAGTGGAGGTTTTTTATGTTTAAAAATCAATTTAGTTAGTAGTTATTGACTATTAATTGTTTGGTAGAAATTCCTTGATCTCCTCTGATCACTAACATATAGGTAGCGTTGGCAAGGGTAGCAATATCAATCGTAATTTCCGATCCCATAGTGCTTAAGTCTACCTTGTGAACGATTCGACCCGTAAGATCGTAGATCGTTACTTCGCTCAGATCAATCTGTCTTGGATTGCTTAAGTTTACTTTGCTGTCTGCAGGGTTTGGATACAATACTAAAGAAGCAAAATCTTCGACTCACCGGCACCTAATATCTCCTGAATATCTAATTCAAAACTACAGGTAGAAATATTTCCATACTGATCCTCGGCAGTGAAAGTAATCACTTGCATTCCAAAACCTAGTACAGAACCAGCAGCAGGATCTTGACTAAAAATAGTAACAGGATCGGTACAGTTATCGGTAGCCGTTGCACTGCCATCAGCAATGTAATCTCCAAGGGTATAGGTGCCATCAGGACCCAGATTTACTACCTGGTCATCAGGACATACTATTTCTGGTGCTAATGAATCAACTACTGTTACAACAGCCGAGCAAACTGCTGAGTTTCCATTGCCATCATTCGCAAATACATTAACTGTTACTGGCGTTCCAATATCTGCACAAGAAACTTCTTGCACATCAATGGTTACTGCGCCCGTTCCACAATTATCTGAAATATCAGCAACCAATGAAGGGGTAATAAAGGCCACTCCATCTTGATTTAACTCAACCGTAACGACATCATCACTACAAACTAATACCGGAGGAGTATTATCTTCTAGAGTAACTATAGCTGAACAAGAACTCTGGTTTCCATTAACATCCGTTACGGTAAGAATCACTGCGGTATTTCCTAGATTACTACAATCAAGGGTATCGATATTAAGCTCGTAAGAAGCTATACCACAAGCATCACTAGATCCACCATCAACTGCTAATGGATCAATAGTCACCGTACCATCATCGCCTAACTCTAGGGTAATGTCTTGACAAACTGCAATTGGAGCCGTATTATCTAACACGGTTACGCTAGCAACACAAGTAGCTGTATTGCCATGGATATCAGTAACTGTTAAGGTTACTTGATTAGCACCTACATTCGAACAGTCGAAGGTATCAATATCAATATCGAGGTTTCCTATTCCACAATTATCATTCGATCCAAAATTAAGTTGGTTGGCAGTGATCGTTGCATTACCAGTATCATCTAATAGTACGGTTAGGTCTTGACAAATTGCCACTGGCGCATCGTCATCGATTACCGTTACGGTAAAGGTACAGGTAGCTAAATTTCCACAATCATCTTGTGCAGTAAATTCAATAAGGGTATCACCCACTGGGAATACCGATCCACTTCCTAAACCACCTGTTTGGTAAGTAAAGGCCGATCCACAATTATCAATAGCTACTGCAGGTTGGAAATTTACAATAGCGCCACAATCACCATCTTCAGTCACTGCAGTGACATCACCAGGACAACCAATTACAGGTGCTGTAGTATCTTCTGTCGTAAAAGTAGCGGTAGTTGAGCTAAAGTTTCCACAGGCATCGGTCGCCGTAAAAGTTACGGTTTCAGATCCATTAGCTCCACAAGCATCACTTAGGCAGTACATCATTGGGCCGGTGCTATCGTTGTCCAAGTAACTCCAGAACATCCATCCGAGGCTTCTGCTCCTCCGTTGTCTGCTAACCAAGCTGCAAAGGCTGCGAAGGGTCTGACGTACCATCACATTCTACGGTGCTATCGGACGCAGCAACATCCATGGTTGGATCTGTTGTATCTACAATGGTAAAGGTAGCATCAAGGGTTATGGCATTGTTATTAGAATCGGTAAGGGTAAAAGTTACCGTCTCAGATCCAGTAGCCTCCGCAATCGTCACTTAAACCGGTACTGTTAGTTGTTATGGTTACCGAACCACAGTTGTCTATTCCAGAGAAAAGTATTGTTTAACCAGTTATTAAATTCAGTTGTATTTCCAGAACCGTCACAGGCAACTGTTAAATCGCTTGGTGGTATTACCCAGGTTGGATCTTCGGCATCAACGTTAATGGTAATATAGTCTCTACAGGTAACTCCGTTGGTAGTTACGTCTACCCAATATTCGGTAGTTTCAGTTGGAGTAACGTTTATATTCGGAGTCGTATCTCCAGTGGACCATAAATAAGTAGTGTTATTGGTAAGTTGTTGTATTTCAGAAGTTGTAAGGGCCCTGTCCCACAAAGCGACATCATCGATCTTTCCATTAAAGGAGCTCGTGTCATAATCAAGTGTTTCATGAAGTTGTCTATCTCCAAACCTTAAATCATTTAATTCCGGATGAAAATCATAGAGTACACTAGAACCTGAATACGAATAAACTTCACTACCGTTAAAGAAAATTTTAATTATTCCTTGTTGATAAGTAAAAACCAAATGGTTCCACTCATTTACTAAAATTGTAGAAATATTAATCCAACTCCAAGTTGGATCTTGAGTTGAGATTGCAAATGCTAAATTACCATTGATATCAATCCCCAATTCGAATAAACCTTCATTATTTAAAATTATATTGCTCCCTGGATCTGGATAGTCACCTGTAGTAATTTCATTAACATTAAAATGGACTGAATAAGAAAAGTCTGAATTAAATTGCAAAAGACTGTTATTACCTGCATTAATGTAAGAATCAACAATAGTGAACTCGTATGCACTATTAGGGCTGCCAAACCGGTCTGTTGTAAGCGTGGCACCATTTACGGATCCGTTATTGTTATTTAAACTCTCATCGTTGGCATTATTACAGAACGGCCAATAACCAACTAAACCATTTTGTAGATTAGATGGGATTTCAGAATAATCACAAACAGAAAGCCCAGAATTCACTGACAAATCCACACTTTCTCCAGCACAAATTTCGGTAGCAGAGGCAGTTATTTCCGGATTTAAAACGTTAATGGTAATATACTCTCTACAGGTAACTCCATTGGTAGTTACGTCTACCCAATATTCGGTAGTTTCAGTTGGCGTAACGGTTATATTTTCTGTAGTTTCTCCCGTAGACCATAAAATATTTAGGGGAGCTGGTTGATCATTAGTCATTTGAACATAACTACCGTCTAACCATAACCACCCTCCTGAAGGCTCTGAGTAATTTGGATCATCAAAATCTTGATACATTCCAATCCAAATACCAGCGTGTCCAGCTTCATTGTATGCAACAGGGATATTTTGAAAAATTAAATCATTTTCAGACTGCGAAGTAATTATTGCCAAATATCCTCCTAACGAATATGCTAAATCTCTCGCTTCAAACCAAGAGCCATTAATTTCTTTATAAAAATATGAATGACCTCCAATCTGACCGATGTAATTGCATCCTTCTAAACTATTAATTAATCCGTCATACTCAATTGCACAATGAACATTATTAATATCTCTGCTATCGTTCCAATAACTTGCAGTACTTATTCCGGGTTGGTCATAATGATATATCTCTCCCCAGTTTTCAGATCCGCCAGTATTGTTTGGCTCATGATCTTCATCATACCAATTAGAGAAACCATCTGAAGATGATTCGGCTGTGACAGATAAATCAACACTTTCACCCGCACAAATTTCGGTAGCTGAGGCAGTTATTTCCGGATTTACAACATTAATGGTAATATACTCTCTACAGGTAACTCCATTGTTAGTTACGTCTACCCAATATTCGGTAGTTTCGGTTGGAGTAATGGTTATATTTTCTGTAGTTTCTCCCGTAGACCAAAGTAAAAATGTGGAGGAGGAAAAAATGCTGGGATCCACTTCCATCACTGGAAATACATCTGAATAACAACTTCCATTATTATTGGATATATTAGCCAGGTCTACCCAATTACCACTAGAACCAAAGAAGCAAATTGACATCATAGTGTATGGCTCACCAGGCTGTGTATTTGGCTCATTAGTACTATTTCTCCAATTTTCGTAGGTACTTGGCTGGCCATTAACCCATAAATTATTTTCCTGGCCATTTGAATCGTAATAACCTATCCATTTATTACCTCCAAAACTGTTCCAAACAAAATCATTTTCGTTTTGGTTATCTAAACATGCAAGATATCCACCATTTGCCCTGGTTAGTGTGTCAGCGTCTAACCATGAAGTAGGTGTATTGTGTTTATAGTAATAATGGTTATTATATTCTCCTAATAACTGAAACCCTTCAATTGGCAGACCATTAACAGCGTCAAAATTATATTCTATTATTCCTGTATTTATTTCAATCTGCTCAAAATCAATATTATTAATAGATAAATCTACGCTCTCTCCAGCACAAATTTCGGTAGCCGAAGCGATAATTTCTACCTCACAGATTGGGCTGCAATTAGGATCTACAGCATCGCCCTCAATTGTCCATCCAAAATTATCTATTAAACTTTGACGTTCAGCTTCTGCATTGCAATAAAAAAGACCCCCAGCACCCAAATTAATATTGTTTTGGACTGTTTGTGCTGCCCAACCTTGCAGTATTGCATCGTAATTGGCTGTTGAGATCCCTGAATTATCTAACATTGATCCATATTTGTTACGTTACTAACATTCCATGACTAATATCTTGATTAAAGAACTGCTACCTGAAACATCCATACATATCTAGTCACACTACTACATCCCAAGTTCCTAATATCTTGATTAAATAATTAGCTACCTGAAAACATAGACATCATATAGTTACATTACTCACATCCCAAGCTCCAATATCTTGATTAAAAGGATAGCATGATAAAACATTGATCCCATATTAGTTACACTACTCACATCCCAATCTCCAATATGTTGATTAAAGATGATGCTCCTTGAAACATACCCACATAGTAGTCACATTAGCTACATTCCAACTCCAATATCTTGGTTGAAAGAAGGTAGCACCATCAAACATTCTGTACATATCTGTTACACTACTCACATCCCAAGCTCCAATATCTTGATTAAAAGCGTAGCATCATGAAACATACAACCATATCTGTTACATTACTTACATCCCAATCACCAATATCTTGATTAAAAGGAGTAAAACCAAACATACCCTCATAGTAGTCACATTACTCACATCCCAATCTCCAATATGTTGATTAAATGAGCCGAGTACACCATTTTGCGAACAACATATCATCATGGTAGTCACATTACTCACATCCCAATCACCAATATTTTGATTGAATGAGAGCAGCATTGAAAAACATCTGCTCATATTAGTTACATTACTCGTATCCCATTGACTTATATCGTCATTAAAAGTAGTGTAATCTCTAAATAGATCTGACATATCGGTTACACAAGAGGTATCCCAGTTAGAAATATTACCGTAGGTGGCTTCTGCAGTTGTGGGATCGGAGATCCATAGGTCCACGGCTGCTTGGATATTACCATCGTTGATAAAGCAACTAGGGCTGCAATTAGGATCTACAGCATCGCCCTCAATAGTCCAGCCAAAATTATCTATTAAACTTTGCCGTTCGGCTTCTGCATTGCAATAAAAAAGGCCGCCAGCACCCAAATTAATATTGTTTTGAACTGTTTGTACTGACCAACCCTGCAGTATTGCATCGTAATTGGCTGTGGAGATCCCTGAACCACTTAACATGCGTTCATATTAGTAACACTACTACACATCCCAATCTCCTAATATCTTGATTGAAAGTACTTGCACTCATTAAACATTCAAACATATCAGTTAACATTGACTACATCCCAATCCCAATATCTTGGTTAAAAGAAGTATCATAAAACATAGTTCCATATTAGTTACATTAGCTACATCCCAATCACCAATATCTTGATTAAACAGATGTTCAGAAACATTAATTCATATTAGTGACATTACTTACATCCCAACTACCAATATCTTGATTAAATATGCTTCGCTAAACATATATCGAAGTAGCATTACTAAACATGCTTATCATATTAGTCACGTTAGACACATCCCACTGACTTATATCATCGTTAAAAGTAGTGTAATCTTAGGAATAATCCCGACATATCGGTTACACAAGAGGTGTCCCAGTTAGAAATATTACCGTAAGTGGCTTCTGCAGTTGTAGGATCGGAGATCCATAGGTCCACGGCTGCTTGGATATTATCATCGTTGATAAAGCAACTAGGGGCGCATTCTGCTTCGGTTTCTACGAAGGTAGAATTTGGGTCTATCTCTGGCCAGTTTGCAGTACTATAAGCGGCATCATCTACAAAAATACAAGATAAATTAGGATTGTCTTCCAGCATCGGAATTCGAAATATATTTTCATTATTCCCGTTTCTAAGATCCAAACTTGTTAATTGATTTGATTGAAGCACCACAAACTGCATCCAAAGCAGTGTTGTTAGCTCACATCCAAAGTTGTTAATTGATTATGCTAGCACAAGCGAAAATAAGTTAACAGCTGTGTTGTTAGCTCACATCTAAAGCAGTTAATTTGATTGTTAGCACAACTACAGATATTCCAATAGTACAGTATTGTTACTCACATCCAAACTTGTTAATTGATTATGAATGAGCAAGCCAAAGCTGCTCCAAGGCAATGTTATTAGTCACATCCAAACTTGTTAATTGATTATGCTGCACAAGCTCAAAAAAGTCAAGGCAATGTGTTGTTAGTCACATCTAAAGCAGTAAATTGATTGCCAACACAATCTAAGAGATAATAGTTCAGGCAACATTGTTAGTTACATCCAAGGCTTGTGAGTTGATTATGAATGAGCCACAACTGCAAACCAGAAAAAGATGTTATTAGTGCTTACATCCAACGCTTGCTAATAGATTATGCTAGCACAAGCTAAAACAGTCAAGGCAATGTGTTCGTCAGTCACATCTAAAACTAGTTAATTTGATTGTTATGACAACTAAGAGAAAAGTCAAGTGCAGTATTGTGCATTAACATCCAAACTTGTTAACTGATTTGAATGAGCCCACAACTGCTCCAAATCAGTCAAGGCAGTATTATTACTCACATCCAAAGTTGATAATTGATTAATGACAAACAATTCAAGTAAGTCAAGGCAGTAAAATCTTCGATACCTGTTAAATCTGCAATGTTGTTAGAATAGGCAGACTCTAAACTTGATTACTACCACTAATGTTAGCAGTTGGCACAGAACCATTAATTGGAGCAGTATCGTAGCCTAAATCAATCAAGGCTTGTTCAAAATTAGGGTCAGGTATTGCTGTGGTCTGGCTAAAACCGATAACAAACGTAAATAAAGTGGGGAGTAAGAGTAAATTTTTCATAGTTTGGTCATAAAATTTATGATATAAAAATACATATATAAATTAAACTATCGATACATAATTGATACATAAATAGAGAAATTTTAGATTTATAGCATAAAAAAACCCTCCGTAAAGGGTTTTTTTGTTTTTAAGCAAATCTTGTTTATTTAATCATCTCAAAACTACGTTTGATAAAGGTCGTCAATTCTTCTCCTTTTAGAAGATTTTGAGACAAGCGCGCTAAATCCAATGCTTGGTTCACCAAACGCTCTTTCTTTTTGGTAGTTTTGGTAGTTAGGATTTCACCAATTAACTCATTATTGGTATTCACCACTAAATTATACATATCTGGCATATTACCCATTCCAAACATACCGCCACCGCCGCCGGTTTGTTGCATCTCTTTCATACGACGCATAAACTCGGGTTGGGTAATGATAAAAGGATTGGCATTGCTATCCATCGCTTCCAACTGAACCGTAAATTTATCTTGAGGGATAATTTCGGTCAATACTGTTTTAAGCGTTTCTTTTTCTTCGTCATTTAGCTTAGAAATTTGCTCTTCATCTTTTTTGATGAGGTTATCGATATGATCTCCATCCACTCTTACAAAAGTTACCTTTTCTTCGGTGGTTTCTAATTTTTGAATTAAGTGCGATACAATTGGAGAATCCAAGAATAACACTTCATATCCCTTTTCTTTAGCAGCATCGATGTAGGCGTGTTGCTCATCTTTGTTAGAGGCGTATAACACGACTAGCTTATCATCCTTGTCGGTTTGAAGTGGTTTAATTTTTTCTTTTAATTCTTCAATCGTAAAATACGTATCATCAACGGTTGGGTATAGCGCAAATGCTTGTGCTTTTTCAAAGAATTTTTCTTCGGACAGCATTCCGTATTCAATCACAATCTTAATATCGTTCCATTTTTTCTCAAAATCTGCTCGGTCACTGTTAAACAAACTTTTTAATTTGTCGGCTACTTTACGCGTGATGTAACTCGATATTTTTTTAACAGCTCCATCGGCTTGCAGATAACTTCTGGAAACATTTAACGGAATGTCTGGCGAATCAATTACTCCACGTAACATGGTTAAAAATTCGGGAACAATCCCTTCTACATTATCGGTTACAAAAACTTGGTTTTGATACAATTGTATTTTATCCTTCTGCATGTTTAGATCGTTGGTCATCTTAGGGAAGTATAAAATTCCGGTAAGATTAAAAGGATAGTCTACATTTAAATGGATATTGAAGAGTGGCTCTTCAAACTGCATTGGATACAATTCTCTATAAAAACTTTTATAGTCTTCCGCTTTTAGTTCAGCGGGTTGTTTGGTCCAAGCAGGGGTAGGGTTATTAATTAGATTATCTACCGTGATCATTTTTTGTGGCTCGGTAGTTTCTTTTCCGTCTTTATCTTTGGTAGTCTTTGGTGTATGGTCAGGGTCGCTTACTTCCTTGGTTCCAAATTTAATTGGAATCGGCATAAATTTATTATACTTTACTAATAGCTCATTGATTCGAGCATCCTCCAAAAATTCTAAAGAATCTTCAGCGATATGTAATACAATCTCTGTTCCTCGACTTGTTTTTTTAGACTTTTTCGTAGAGTATTCTGGCGATCCGTCGCACTCCCAATGAACTGCTGGCTCTTCTTTAAAACTCTTGGATATAATTTCTACTTTATCAGCGACCATAAAGGCAGAATAAAATCCTAAACCAAAATGTCCAATAATTCCTTTGTCATCTCCAGACTCGTCTTTGTATTTTTCTAAAAACTCTTCAGCACCAGAAAAAGCAATTTCATTGATGTATTTTTCAATTTCATCTTTGGTCATACCAATACCTTGATCGATGATATGAAGCTTCTTGTTTTCTTTGTCAATTTTTATTTCAATCATAGGATTGCCGTATTCTACTTTGGCTTCTCCAATGTTGGTTAAATACTTTAGCTTAACCGTTGCGTCTGTTGCATTTGAAATTAGTTCACGTAAAAATATTTCGTGATCACTATATAAAAACTTCTTAATTAGCGGAAAAATATTTTCAACCGATACGTTAATAGTTCCTTTACTCATTTTTTTATTTTTTAAAATTATAAATTATGTTAGTCAAAAAAAATACCAATCTTTAATTACTGACAAGTTGACAAGAATTGATGATTTTACTATGCACGCATAACATATAATCGTTAATTGTTGTTTCGTTATTTAGTTAATAGGTATATTTAAATCCCGTTTTCAAACTAATGAGAGTGGTATAATAATATTAAAATGTATACTTCAAGAATATCAGGATTGGGACATTTTGTTCCAGATAACATCGTGACCAACGATGATCTTTCTAAGTTAATGGATACCAATGACGAATGGATTCAGGAAAGAACAGGAATAAAAGAGCGTCGATGGATTGAAAAGGGGAGTCCGGAGACCTCGGCTTCCATGGGGGCAAAAGCTGCTAAAATTGCTATAGAAAAAGC
>CALTCK010000003.1 GCA_943842625.1 uncultured Flavobacteriaceae bacterium | reverse complement strand
ACTAAAACTTACAGTGTGAAAAAATCAATAAACCTACTCTTGAAGAAAATATATTATTTATTAATTGATCTTTTTTTTATTCCAAAATGATTGCAACTCAAAAAAATCAATAGAAAAAGCTGGTTCTTGTCGTTCAAGTATATTTTCCTGAAAAGATCTTTCTAAGATATCCTCAATCAAATAATCTTCTTTATTTTTAAAAGGATCGTAGTTTTTTTTTAAAGATATGTCAAATAAATTTGCTGTAGTATTGTACCAAAAAGCCCTCCAGGTAGTTCTAAGTTCTTTCACTAATTCAAAACTAGTACTTCCAGTCTGCCGATGTATAAGTTTTGCCAAAATTTGTCCTTCAGTTCTGGTGAATTTTTTTAGTTTATCAGAAAATTCTTCTTCGATATATTGTTGAACTCTTTTGGTGTATTTTTTTTTATCTCTTTTCCTTTTAATGGTTTTTAACCTGTCCGACATAGTAAGTAAACGTTCTGAAGCTAGCTTTGCGTAAGGATATACTTTTCTTGTTTTTCGTCTCAGAACAAGATATCGCTTTCTATCTTCTTCTGAAGTAAATTGTAATTTAGTTAATAAAATGACTTCCTCTAAATCAATGAATTCTCTTGGAATTGAATCTCCTTTAATTATATAAAAATAATTGGTTGTGTCTATTTTTTGTTGTTTATTATTTTTGTCAATTTGGGAAAAAACAAATATAGGCACTAGAATAAAAAAAGTCTGGATTGAAAATTTTAAAACTTTCATTTAGTTTGAGATATTTTTTTGATAGTTTCGAAAACTGATTCAAAATTAAACAAAATATGTCTTTGACTTATTATATAATTATTAATTTTGAAGACTTTAAGAAATGTAAATTAAAAAAAATGGCAACGTCAATACTTACAAAAAAATCAATATCCTTTTTAGAAACTTATTTAAATAACGCTTCACCTACAGGCTATGAATGGGAAGGTCAAAAAATATGGATGAACTACTTAAAACCTTATGTTGATGAATTTATAACAGATACTTACGGCACAGCAGTTGCAGTTATTAATCCCTCAGCAAAATATAAAGTAGTCATTGAGGGTCATGCGGATGAAATATCATGGTATGTAAATTATATCAGTGACAACGGTTTGCTTTATGTAATTAGAAATGGAGGCAGCGACCATCAAATTGCCCCTTCTAAAATTGTCAATATTCATACTAAAAAAGGTATTATCAAAGGAGTATTTGGTTGGCCTGCAATTCATACTAGAAATAGAGCAAAAGAGGAAGCTCCAAAGCCAGAAAATATATTTATTGATATAGGAGCCAGCTCAAAAGATGAGGTTAAAAAAATGGGAGTTCATGTAGGCTGTGTAATCACCTATCCGGACACCTTTCATATTTTAAATAATAATAAATTTGTTTGTAGAGCAATGGATAACCGAATGGGTGGTTTTATGATAGCAGAGGTCGCTCGATTACTTCACGACAATAAAAAAAGTCTGCCGTTTGGATTGTATATTACCAATTCAGTTCAAGAAGAAATAGGATTGCGTGGAGCTCAAATGATAGCAGAGCGAATTCAACCAAACGTTGCCATTGTAACAGATGTTACCCATGACACTACTACACCTATGATCGATAAGAAAAAAGAGGGACATCTAGAATTGGGTAAAGGACCTGTAATCGCTTATGCTCCTGCTGTACAACAGAAATTAAGAGATTTAATTATTGAAACAGCTGAAAAGAAAAAGATACCCTTTCAGCGATCTGCGCTTTCAAGAGCAACAGGTACTGATACGGATGCTTTTGCTTATAGCAATTCAGGAGTGGCTAGTGCTTTAATTTCTCTTCCTTTAAGATACATGCACACTACAGTAGAAATGGTGCACAAAACCGATGTAGAAGCGGTCATCAATTTAATTTATGAATCTTTATTAAAAATGAAAAATAATGATTCCTACAGTTATTTTGATTAACAATATCTTATTAAAAATTTATTCTTTTAAAAGCAGTTAGCAATCAACAATGAATAGAAATATTTGTCATTTTTTATTACTAGTTTCACTATTTGGTGTCGCTCAAAAAAATGAAACTATTTCAAATAAAAATTATTTTATAATCCCTGAAGTTTTTGTCGGAAAAACCCATCCTGCAAATAACGGTTTTCCAGAGTTGGAACTGAATAAAGGGGTTTCGATTCATTTGGGAACTTACCAAGATAATAACGCTCAAGAATGGGCCTACAGATTACGTTATCCTAAAACTGGAATTGCTTTTACTTTTACCGATTATGGAAATAATAAATATGTTGGCTACTCATTCTCATTAGTGCCTTTTCTCGAGTATGGTTTATTTAAAAAAATTTTTAATGAACAATTAAAAATGAATATAGGCTTGGGATCTTCTTATTTTACTCAAGAATATAATGGTACAACTTACTCTTATAATAATATTATTGATAACAACAACAGAGCTATTTCTACAAGGTTTACTTGGGCTTTTAAAGCTTTTTTATACTATGATGTACTGAATGAAAGAAAAGCTTCCTGGAGATTAGGAGCTGGTTTTCATCATCAGTCAAATGGCCATACAAGCTTGCCTAATCAAGGATTAAATACTTTTTTATTAAGTTTATCAAGGCATTCGGGGTATAAAGACTAAGAAAAAAGAAAGTATAGAAGATAATTCGATTAAAAATAAAAAATTTGAAAAATCAATTGAAAATTACTTCAGCTTTAGGTCTGGATTTGGAATAAATGTTTTATCGGAAATGTATAATGATAAAAAGCCTGTTTATACATTAGCAGCATCTTATGGAAAAATTTTAAACAAAACATTCAAAATAGGTGTTGGATTTTACTACAGGTATTACGATTCTTTTAATACCTTTATTAAAAATGATCAGGAGTTAATAATTGAGCAATACAATCATTTTACTGAAAATGCATTTAAATACTCAACTAGCTATGGAGTGTTTGTTACCTCTGAATTATATTTAGGTCATGTTGGCATTGAAGTTGATTTGGGGTATAATATTTACAAACCATTTTATGAAGTAGAATGGAAATTGCAACAAGGATTTTATTGGGATTTTTATAATTCAGATGGCACTTATGAAACTAGGTATGTTTATGGGGAATTGAACTCAAAATATCAATTAAAAAAATCAATATTAACGAGGCTTGGCTTAAAATATTATCTATTTAACAATAATGAACATCCGAAACACAATTTGTTTTTAGGCGCAACACTAAATGCCAATCTCGGTCAAGCTGATTTTACAGAGTTCAATTTTGGCTATGTATATCGATTTGGTTTAAAATCAAAATAAGCTTTTTTTATGTTTTCAGATACTCTAATACGTTATTTTGAATTCTTTCCTCCATATTACTTAAATCAGCTCTATTAAATTTTTCTCCTGTAATATTTTCGTATAATTCGATGTATCTTTTAGAAACGACATCTATGTATTCATCACTCATTTTTGGAACCGATTGTCCTTCCAATCCTTGAAAACCATTTTGTATTAACCATTGCCTAACAAATTCTTTAGAAAGTTGCTTCTGTGGTTTTCCTTTAGCCTGAAGGTCTTCATAACCATCTGCATAAAAATATCGAGAGGAATCAGGAGTATGAATTTCATCTATTAAAACAATCTTTCCTTCTTTTGTTTTACCAAATTCATATTTGGTGTCTACTAAAATTAAGCCTCTTTTAGAAGCTAATTCGGTTCCTCGTTGAAATAATTTTCTTGTATAATCTTCTAGTATTTTATAATCCTCCTCTGAAACAATTCCTCTTTTTAAAATATCTTCTCTAGAAATATCTTCATCATGATCTCCTGCTTCTGCTTTAGTAGCAGGGGTAATTATAGGTGCTGGAAATCGATCATTTTCAATCATTCCTTCTGGCATATCAATATTACAAAGGGTTCTTTTTCCTAATTTATATTCTCGAGCCGCGTGTCCACTCAAATAACCACGAATAACCATTTCAACTTTAAATGGTTCACAAGCAATACCTATGGCTACATTTGGATCTGGACTGGCTAATAGCCAATTGGGGACTAAATCTTCGGTATCTCGCATCATTTGAGTAGCTATCTGATTTAGTATTTGACCTTTGTAGGGAATCCCTTTAGGCATAACTACATCAAAAGCACTTAACCTATCGGTCGCAATCATTACTAATAAATCGTTTTCTATAGTATAAACTTCCCTAACCTTCCCATGATATATATTTTTTTGACCTGGAAAATTAAATTGAGAATTGGTAATAGTGTTGCTCATTTTTTAGTCATTATTTTCAATCGCCTTATAGGCTGCAATTACTTTTTTTACTAATCGGTGACGTATAACATCTTTATCGTCTAGATGAATAATACCTACTCCTTTTACTGAATTTAAAACCAATAAAGCTTCTTTTAATCCTGAAATAACTCGCCGAGGAAGATCTATTTGACCAGGGTCACCAGTTAGCATAAATTTAGCATTCTTACCCATACGAGTCAAAAACATTTTCATTTGTGAATGAGTAGTATTTTGAGCTTCGTCTAAAATCACAAAAGCATTGTCGAGAGTTCGTCCTCTCATAAAAGCTAATGGAGCGATCTGAATAGTCCCTTTTTCAATAAGAGACTCCAGTTTTTCTGATGGAATCATATCTCTTAGAGCATCATAGAGTGGCATCATGTAAGGATCTAACTTTTCTTTTAAATCACCAGGAAGAAAACCTAAATTTTCGCCAGCTTCAACGGCAGGACGTGTTAAAATAATACGTTTAACTTGTTTTTCTTTTAGCGCCTTTACTGCTAACGCAACACCTGTATAGGTCTTTCCTGTACCTGCAGGACCAACAGCAAATACCATATCATTGGTCTTCATTAATTGAACTAATTTTCGTTGGTTGGCAGTCTGAGCTTTGATCTTCTTTCCTCCTACTCCGTGTACCAATATTGCATTTGAGCTTACGGGAGTTTCATAATCATCTTTACTTCTACTCAATAAAACCCGTTCTATAACGTTTTCATCTAATTTATTATACTTAGAAAAATGATCTAATAACATCGCGAGACGTTTATCAAATTCTTCTAAAACTTCTTGGTCGCCATAAGCTTTTATTTTATTTCCTCTTGCTACAATTTTTAATTTAGGAAAAAGCTCCTTTAACTTCTCAATATTTATGTTTTGATGTCCGAAAAAATCTCTCGGGCTTATTTCAGATAATTCAATAATTAGTTCATTCAAAAGCAGTACATTTAAAATTATTAATACTATATAAAAAATTGTTTTTCTCTAACACAAAAGTACAGTATTTTTGTTGTTATTAGTTTAAATAAATATTAACAAAATGCCACAAGCTATTATCACTTTAACTACCGACTTTGGTGAGAAAGATCACTTTGCTGGTGCAGTTAAAGGGGCTCTCTATAGTGAATTAGAGACCATTCGAATTGTTGATATCTCCCATTGCATATCACCCTTTCATATATCTGAGGCTGCTTACATCATACAAAATGCTTACAAAAGTTTTCCTCCGGGAAGTATTCATATTATTGGAATAGACTCGGAATTAAACCCGGAAAATAAACACATCGCTGTTTATCTTGATAATCACTATTTTATCTGTGCTAATAATGGAATTATTTCTATGCTAACTTCAGAGATTAAACCTGAAAAAATTGTTGAAATTAACGTTCATGACAATATTGAATCTAATTTTCCTGTTTTAGACGTTTTTGTTAAAGTTGCCTGTCACATTGCTAGAGGAGGTACTTTAGAAGTAATAGGCAAACCCATTTCTAAAATAAAACAACTTACTGGCATTAAACCTGTAGTAAATCCTGAAAATAGTCAAATAATTGGAAATGTTATTTACATTGACAATTATGGAAATGTTATTAGCAATATCAACAAAGTTCTTTTCGAAAAAATAGGAAAAGGAAGAAGTTTCACCATACAAGCAAGATCCATCAAGTTTTCAAAAGTTTACAATCGATATAGTGATTTTATTAATTTTGACAACCCAAAAAATAAGCGTGTTGAAGATGGTAAAAAATTAGCCCTATGGAATTCATCAAACTATCTTGAGCTTTCAATTTACAAGAGCAATCCAAAAACAGTAGGTAGTGCTTCTTCCCTATTTGGCTTAAATTATAGAGATACTGTTAGTATAAATTTTGAATAAAATATGCTTACAAGAATTGTTAAAATGGAATTTAAGAGTGAAGAGGTTGTTAACTTTTTAAGTAAATTTGATATGGTAAAAGAAAAAATACGCGCTTTTGATGGCTGTGCTTTTTTAGAATTATATCAAGATAAAAATAATAAAAATATATTCTTTACTTACAGTAAATGGGAAAAAGAATCTGATCTTGAAAACTATAGAACTAGCGATATTTTTAGGAGTGTGTGGGCAACAACCAAACCAATGTTTCGTTCTAAAGCAAAAGCCTGGAGTATTGACACGTTATACAGTCTAAAATAAAATTTATGCTTGCAATATTAAAAAGAGAAATTAATTCCTTTTTCTCAACTTCGGTTGGGTTTTTGGTAATCGCATTATTTTTAACTTTAAACAGCTTGTTGCTTTGGTTTATACCCGGAGAATTTAATATATTGGATAATGGTTTTGCTGATCTGTCATCCTTTTTTATAATTGTTCCTTGGATCTTTTTATTTTTAATTCCTGCTGTAACGATGAAGGCATTTAGTGAAGAAAAAAAAATGGGAACTTTTGAACTGTTGGCTACCAAACCCATTTCTTTAAAAAATATTGTTTTAGGAAAGTATTTTGGTGCTATAATTTTAATTTACTTAGCATTAATACCAACAACGATATATGTTATAACCATCTCAGAACTTACAAATAATTCAAGTGACTGGGATATCGGAAGTACTATAGGTTCATATATCGGTTTGTTTTTTTTAATTTTAGCTTACACCGCTATAGGTATCTTTGCATCAACAATTTCAAAAAATCAAATTGTAGCTTTTATATGTTCCGTGTTTCTTTGTTTATTTATTTTTTATGGATTTGATACCATCTCCTATTTCATTCAAATTCCATTTTTTGAAATCAATACTCTTGGAATGAAATCACATTTTGACAAGTATCTCAAGAGGGATTGTCGATACTCGTGATTTAATTTATTTCATTAGTGTTTCAGTATTCTTTTTGATTTTAACAAGTATTAATTTAAGAAAAGATTAATGCATATTAAAAGACAAATAATTTATGTTTTAATAATAATTATCCTAGTTAATTTAGTAGGGAATTTTTTTTACAAACGATTTGATTTAACTCAGGATAAAAGATATACATTATCAAATTCAGCAAAAGAAACAATAGCTAATATTGATACTCCAATTTTTATAGATGTTTTTTTAGAAGGTGACCTCCCACCTGAATTCAAGAAATTAAAAGTTGAGACAAAGCAATTACTTCAAGAATTTGAAGCATTTAACTCCAACATAAAATTTAAATTTGTTGATCCCTTAAATGAAAATGGAGATACAGAATCATTGCTGAAAATTGGCGCAAAACCATCTCAGATAGAAGTTAAACAAAATGGTAAGATTAGCATACAACAAATTTTTCCTTGGGCAGTAGCTTCCTTCAAAGGTGATTATTTAAAAATTCCGTTACTTAAAAATCAGTTGGGCATAACCTCTGAAGAAAGAATAATAAATTCTATACAAAATTTAGAATATGCTTTAGCAAATAGCTTCAATCAATTAACACATCCAAAAAGCCGTAAAGTAGCAGCCTTAAAAGGAAATGGAGAATTAGATGATAAATTTATTGCTGATTTTTTTTCCACCCTTCGTGATTCCTATTACATCGCTCCTTTTACACTAGATTCTTTATCAAATTCGCCAGCTAAAACACTTGAACAGATTAAAGAATTTGATTTATTGGTAATTGCTAGACCAACAAAAAAATTCACTGAAAAAGAAAAATATTTATTAGACCAATACATTATGTCTGGTGGTTCAACCCTGTGGCTTATTGATAAGGTTAATTTTGTAAACGACAGTGTTGGTGGTAATGATTTTGCTTTTGCCAGAGATTTAAACCTTACTGACTTCTTTTTTAGATATGGTATTCGGGTTAACCCCAACTTAGTAAAAGACTTGTATTCTGCTCCTATAATACTCGCTAGTGGAGAAGAAAGAGAATCTCAATACAATCGGTACCCGTGGTTTTATAATCCTCTTTCAGCGAGTAATTCCAAGCATCCTATTACAACCAATATTGAAGGAGTTAAGTTCGAATACGCTAGCAGTATCGATACTTTACCTAATAGTATTAAAAAAACTATTCTTTTAAATTCTTCACCTCTTTCTAAGATTGTCGGTCTACCGAAAGAAATCAATATTTCTAAAGAAATAACAACTAATTTAAAAATAGTAAACGAAGGACCAACTGATTTAGAATTTAATAAAGGAGAACTCCCACTCGCCGTTCTATTAGAGGGTACTTTCAAATCAGCTTATTTAAATAGAGTAAAGCCACTAAAAATAAATAACTATCAAGAAACTGGCCAAGAAGCAAAAATGGTAGTTATAGGTGATGGGAGTATAATCAAAAATCAGCTTCAAGGAAACAGACCTTTAGAATTAGGATTTGATAAATGGACCAATAATTATTATGGAAACAAAGAGTTTTTACTGAATACTGTTAACTATTTATTGGACGATAATGGACTTATAAACATTAGAACTAAAGATATTTCTATTCCCTTTCTAGATCCCATCAAAGTATCAGAAAATAGAACTTATTGGAAATGGATCAACCTCCTATTTCCACTGCTATTATTAACTATTCTAGTTCTAATTTTTAACTATACCAGAAAGAAAAAATATACCTAAATTTGTTAATAAGTTTCTTTTACTTTAAAACGAAATAGAGTACAAATTGAAATATATTTGTGAGTAACGTGAATTTTATTCTTGTTAAACCATAACTTTTAATACAACCATAAAATATTCAAATGAAATTTATAGTATCCAGTTCATATTTACTAAAACAACTGCAGGTTTTAGGTGGGATTATTAATAATAACAACACATTACCCATATTAGATAATTTTTTGTTTCAATTAGATCAGAATTCTTTAACGGTTTCTGCGTCAGATTTAGAAACAACTATTTCCTCTAGATTAGAAGTCGAAAGCAATGAAAAAGGGAGTGTATGCATTCCAGCAAGATTATTATTGGATACCTTAAAAACTTTTCCAGAACAACCCTTAACCTTTTCCATTGAAGATAACAATACAATCGAAATAAGTTCAAATCATGGAAAATATGCACTGGCTTACGCAAGCGGAGAAGAATTTCCACAAGCAATTCAATTACAAGATCCAAGTGCCACAGTTATGTTAGGCGACGTTTTAGCAAATGCCATAGCAAAAACAATATTTGCAGCTGGAAATGATGACTTACGTCCCGTAATGAGTGGTGTGTTTTTTCAATTCTCTACGGAAGGTTTAACATTTGTCGCTACAGACGCTCACAAGTTAGTAAAATATTCGCGTGAAGATATTTCAGCTTCTCAAGCTGCTGAATTTATTATGCCAAAAAAACCTCTAAATCTACTAAAATCCATACTGGCAGGGAGTGAAGAGCAAGTAACTATAGAGTATAATAATTCTAACGCTAAATTTTCATTTGACAATACCGAAATGGTTTGTAGATTAATAGATGGAAAATATCCAAATTATGAAGCCGTCATTCCAAAAGAAAATCCTAACAAGTTGAATATAGAACGAAGTCAATTTTTAAATTCTGTGCGTAGAGTTTCTATTTTTTCAAATAAAACGACTCACCAAATTCGTTTAAAGATTGCTGGAGCAGAATTGAATATTTCTGCAGAAGATATAGATTATAGCAATAAGGCAGAAGAACGTTTAACTTGTGATTACCAAGGTGACGATATGCAAATTGGTTTCAATTCTCGTTTTTTAACCGAAATGTTAAATAACTTAACCTGCGATGAAGTTTCGCTAGAAATGTCAATGCCTAACAGAGCAGGAATCTTAACCCCAACAGATGGTCTCGATGATGGTGAATTAGTAACAATGCTAGTGATGCCGGTGATGTTAAATAGTTAAGAACTTCCATCATAAAAGTTTTATTAAATAATTATATTTATTATTAACTATGGGTCTTTGTTGGATTTTAATAGAAAAAAATATTGTTGTTCAATCTTTTTTTTAAGACCACCTCTAATATTGTTATTTTTGTATCATGATCCACAATGACACAATTGTAGCTTTAGCTACTCCCTCAGGTCCAGGCGCTATAGCAATTATCCGTTTATCGGGTAAAGATGCTATTAAAATTGCGTCTTTAGTTTTTAATTCTGTACTGGGAAAAAAATTAGCTGATCAAAAAACTCATACGGTACATTTAGGTAATATATTAGACGGAGAACGTATTATTGATGAAGTGTTAGCAACCCTATTTAAAAACCCTCAATCCTACACGGGAGAGAATGTAGTGGAGTTTTCATGTCATGGAAGTTCTTACATTCAACAGGAGATTATTCAGTTATTACTCCGAAAAGGTTGCAGAATGGCGACTGCTGGTGAATTTACTTTGCAAGCTTTTTTAAACGGAAAAATGGATCTAAGCCAAGCAGAAGCAGTTGCCGATTTGATAGCTAGTGATTCTAAAGCATCACATCAGTTAGCAATTCAACAAATGCGTGGAGGGTTTACTACAGAAATAGAAGAACTTCGCGTACAGCTCTTAGATTTTGCATCACTTATTGAATTAGAATTAGATTTCTCAGAGGAAGACGTTGAATTTGCCAGTAGAAATGATTTTCAAAAACTTATAAAGAAAACAACTTCGCTTCTAAAAAACCTTATCGATTCTTTTGCAACTGGGAATGTTTTAAAAAATGGAATACCCGTGGCAATAATTGGTCGTCCAAATTCTGGAAAATCAACCCTTTTGAACGTTTTACTTAATGAGGATAGAGCTATCGTAAGTAATATAGCAGGAACTACCCGAGACACCATTGAAGACGAAATTACAATTGATGGTATTCGCTTTCGTTTTATAGATACCGCTGGAATTAGAAATACAAAGGATGAAATTGAAAAAATTGGAGTGGAAAAAGCCCTTGAAAAATTAAAAAACTCTGCTATTTATATCTATTTGTTTGATAGTACCGAAATGGATATGAATGACGTAAAAATTGAACTAGAAAGTTTTTCTACAACCTCGAGTCAATTAATCGTAGCTAACAAGATTGACAAAGCATCTAAGAGTGTTTTAAATACAATTAAAAACAGCGCATTACCAGTATTAAGTATTTCCGCAAAAAAGAAAGAAAGTATCGATCAATTAAAAAAATCACTGTTAGTTTTGGCTGGTAAAGAAGCATTAGATAAAAATCAGTTGATAGTTACCAATTCAAGGCATTATGATATTCTTTTAAAATCTCTTGAAGAAATCATAAAAGTTCAAAACGGTATTGATCAAAACTTATCAGGCGATTTACTAGCGATTGATTTAAGACAAGCTTTGTACTACTTGGGTGAAATTACCGGGAAAGTAAGTAATGATGACTTATTGGGTAATATTTTTGCTAATTTCTGTATTGGGAAGTAACTCAAATAATATACATCCTCTATTTATAAGCACTCCGCTAATCAAATAGTTAGTAGGTTATCGATAATAATAAATTTATAATATCATCCCTGCAGCTACTGTTTCATGAGTAAGGTCATCAATTAAAATAAAACTTCCAGTAGTCCGATTATCCCTGTATTCATCAATCATTAAAGGTCTTGTTGTTCTAATTTTAACGCGAGCAATGTCATTCATTGACAACTCTTTATTTTCTTCTTCACGACTGTAGGTATTAATATCTATCTTATACATAATACTTTTTATCATTGCTTTTTGTTCGTTCGAGGTATGCAATATTGTATATTTTGTTCTTGGTTTTGCGTTTTCGTTATTTAACCAACACAACATGGTGTCAAATTCTTGGGTAGCTCTTGGTTGATTGGCAGTTTTTACAATCATATCGCCCCTGCCTACATCAATATCATCATTTAAAGTAATCGTCATAGACATTGGAGCAAAAGCTTCTGTTAAGCTTTCATCCATGGTGTCTATGGATTTTATGGTTGAAGTAAAACCAGAAGGCATCACAGTGACATGGTCACCGGGCCTCAGTATGCCACTCGCTAAACGACCTGCATAGCCTCTGTAATCAATAAATCCTTCACGTTGTGGTCTTAGAACAGTTTGCACAGGAAAACGTGCGTCGATTTTATTAATATCGCTACTGATATGTAAATTTTCTAACGTATTTAATAATGGGGCACTATGATACCAATCAATATTTTTTGATCTTTTTACCACGTTATCGCCATCCAAAGCACTTATGGGAATAAATCGTATGTCCTTGGCATAAAGCTTAGATGAAAATTCTTCAAATTGAACTATGATTTGATTGTAAATTTCTTCCGAATAATCGATTAAGTCCATTTTATTAATGCAAACAATTATATGAGGTATTTGGAGTAATGAAGCAATAAAAGCATGTCTTTTGGTTTGTTCAATCACGCCTTTTCTCGCATCTATTAATATGATTGCAACATTAGCAGTAGATGCTCCGGTGACCATATTTCTGGTGTATTGAATGTGACCAGGAGTATCTGCAATAATAAATTTTCGTTTTGGAGTTGTAAAATATCGATACGCAACATCTATAGTTATACCTTGCTCTCGTTCATCTCTTAGCCCATCTGTGAATAAAGCCAAATCAACACCATCATAACCTTTACGTTTACTTGTTAAAGCAATATCTTCCAGCTGATCTTCAAAAATAGCTTTGCTATCATATAGAAGTCTTCCAATTAAAGTACTTTTACCATCATCAACACTACCTGCGGTTGTAAATCGTAATAATTGATTATTATCTATTTGCATAATTATTATAATAAAAATTAAAAGTAACCTTGACGTTTTCTATCCTCCATAGCAGAATCACTTCGCTTGTCATCACTCCTATTTCCTCGTTCTGTCTGTTTTAGTGCAGCAACTTCTGCAATAATTTTTTCTAGGGTATCTGCATCTGATTCAATCCCACCGGTAATGGTAATATCGCCCAAGGTTCTAAAACGAATTTTTTTAGTTTGGATGAGTTCGTTCTTCGTTAATACTAAATGTTTGGAAACTGGTATCCATGACTCATTTCTCCAAACCACATCTCTTTGATGTGCTTTGTATAAAGAAGGTATTACTATATTTTCTCTTTTGAGATAGTTCCATACATCCATTTCCGTCCAATTACTAATTGGAAAAGCTCGAAAGTGCTCTCCCTCAAAGTGTTTTCCATTTAATATATTCCATAATTCTGGACGTTGATTTTTGGGATCCCATTGACCAAAATCATCTCTATGAGAAAAAAACCGTTCTTTTGCTCTCGATTTCTCTTCGTCTCTTCGTCCTCCTCCAATTGCACAATCGATTTTATAATCTTCAATTGTATCTAATAAAGTCGTGATCTGTAATGCATTTCGGGTAGCGTTTTTTCCTCTTTCTTCAGATACTCTTCCTTGGTCAATAGATTTTTGAACAGAACCAACAATTAATTCCACATCCAGTTGATCTACTAAATGATTTCTAAAACTGATTGTTTCCGGAAAATTATGTCCAGTATCAACATGCAAAAATGAAAAAGGAATTTTAGAGGGGTAAAAAGCTTTTTGTGCAAGGTGAGCAACCAATATAGAATCTTTACCTCCAGAAAATAATAATACAGGGTTCTGGAATTGAGCCCAAACTTCGCGAAGAATAAAAATTGCCTCAGATTCTAGTTCGTCTAAATAGTTTAAATAGTACTTTTTCATTTTAAATTAATTCTAATTTAGGTTTGATTTTTTGAATAATCAATTTTACGGCTTCTGCTATACCTGTTGTTGTGGTGTCTATTTTTAAATCTGGGTTTTCAGGGATTTCATAAGGAGCACTTATTCCAGTAAAGTTTTTAATTAACCCTTTTTCCGCTTTAATGTAAAACCCTTTAGGATCTCTAGTTTTACAAACCGCTAAAGGAGTATCAACAAAAATTTGAATAAAATTTTTATCCTTTACTTTATTTTTTACAAATTCTCTGTCATTTTTATAGGGTGAAATAAATGCTGATAAAACTACTAAACCTCCGTCAATCATTAGGTTTGATACTTCAGCTATTCGTCTAATATTTTCTCTCCTATCAGTTGGAGAAAAGGATAAATCACAATTCAAACCCTTTCTTACATTATCACCATCCAATAAATAAGTACTTATATTCATTTTATGCAGTTCTTTTTCAAGTGCATTAGCAATGGTAGATTTTCCCGAACCAGAAAGACCAGTAAACCATATTAAAAAAGAACCATGATTGTTGATTTGATTTCTTTGGTGTTTAGAAACTGAAAACTGATTTGAAATTATATTTTCTTGCATTAATTATTTTTTTTTAGTCCCAAAGGAATTTTTATCCATATTCTTTCATGAATATAATAAAGTATAAATTTACTAATTAACTCCAATAAGGCAATAAAAAGTGCTATTTGATTAAATTCATTCAAGACAGCTCCTGATATTAAAAATGTAGTCGTTGTTGCTAACAATCGCCAAGAAATGGTTTTTAATAAAGATTGTTGTTTTGAAAATGTAAAAGATTTAATAAATTGTATCCAAACTCTCTCGTGACCATAATAAATTAATAATTTAAGAAAAAACTCGATACCACCAATTTTTAAAGCATTTTCAACACTGCATTGGTCCAACAAACAAGTAATAATAAAAACCACTAAAAAAGTATCTGTAGTTGCTATAATGCGCCAAGAAATACCTTTTACTATACTTCTTTCATGAGATTCATTAATCATACTATCTAATTAGACACTAAAAAATGTGGATTCAACAAATTCTGTTTGTTATATTTTAGTGGTTCATTTGTGGTTATATCAATTACTTTCACTCCTACAGCCTCACAAATAGCTTGACCTGCAGCCGTATCCCATTCCATAGTTGGAGCAAATCTTGGGTATATTTCTGCTCCTCCTTCTGCCACTAGACAAAATTTTAGAGAACTACCTTTTGAAACAATTTTAGTTTTATTTTTCTTTTCAATTTTTAAAATATAATTTTTTGTAGTATTATTTAAATGTGATCTACTCCCAACAATCCTTAGAATATTGTTATTTTTTGGTTTAGGAAAAATTTCAACTGCATTATTAAAAATTTCATCAATAATAATATTAGTATTTGTTTTTAAAAGTGCTTTGTAAGATTTTGAAGAATTATCTGAGGTAAAATATAAGGTTTTCGAAACGGGTACATAAATAACACCCAAAATTGGCCTATTATTTTTAATTAATGCGATATTTACTGTAAACTCTCCGTTACGCTTAATAAATTCTTTTGTGCCATCTAAAGGATCAACAATCCAGCATTGTTTCCAATTTTTTCGTTCCTCATAAGTTAAAATTTTATTTTCTTCGCTAATAATGGGAATTTTAGATTTAACTAAGTGCTTATTAATTATTTTGTTTGCGTTTTTGTCTGCCAAGGTAAGAGGAGATTCATCTTCTTTATAGACAACATCAATCTTGTTTGAATAAACTTTCATAATCGCTTCTCCAGCCTCCACAGAGGCAATAATAGCCGTACTTAAAAGTTCTTTCATATCAAAGAATTTAATGATCAAATTTACAAAAAACGAATCATTAATTAAGTGACTTTTCTAAGTAAATGAATAAATAAAGTTTAAGGATTCGTTTTATTTAACTCAATAAATCTTCTCTTAAATAAATCCAAAAGAATTTTATTAACCTAGTATTTAAGTTATTTTTGTAAATAAATAAATTTAGTACCATGAAATACCTATCTATATTATTTTCGACCCTTCTGTTGTTTGCATGTAATTCAAATAGTGACACCTACACTCTAAGCGGAAAAGCAATGGGTTTTGAAGATGGCACCAAAATAATTATCAGCGAAGTAATAAATAATCAGCCTGAAGCAATAGACACTCTGGTGGTCCAATCGGAGTCATTTATTGGTGAATATCCAAATAGTGAGGTTTTAACACTAAACTTACTTCAGGTAGAAAATATAAAATCGACTATTTTATATTTTCCGGAAAATATAAATCTGAAAGCAACTATCTATAAAGATAGTATCAAATCATCATTCGTTAAAGGAGGAACTCAAAATGATTCTTACATAGAATTTACAAGCCAATTAAAGAGATTCAATAAAATTAAAAGTGAAAAAGCACAGTTGTTTAAGCAAGCTAGAAAAGAGCAAGATGGAATTCTTGCCCAAGACTTACAGCAAGAAATTAGTGACCTAGCAGTTCAGGAAAATACTTATAAAATTGATTTTGTTTCTAAAAATCTAAATTCATTATTTTCTGTTTTATTATTAACAGAATTAGTGAGTAAGAAAGAAATTTCGAGTGCAGATGCTACTAAAATAATGAATTCTTACAGTCCAAAAATTGCTGCAACATCGAGTTCTAGAGCTCTTAAAAATACGATTGCTGCTATGAAGAAGGCTGAGGTTGGTGGGCTTGCTCCTGACTTTTCAGCCCCTACTCCCTCTGGAGGAAATTTGGCATTAAGTGACGTATTAGGAAAATATACAATTATTGATTTTTGGGCCTCTTGGTGCAAACCATGCAGAAGAGAAAATCCAAATGTAGTAAATGTATACAATCAATATCATAATAAAGGTTTAAATATAATTAGCGTTTCTCTTGATAAGGCAGGGCAAAAAGAACGGTGGATAAAAGCCATTGAAACAGATCAAATGAATTGGGAACACGTTTCTAATTTAAAAGGATGGAATGAGCCTATAGCAAAAATGTATAATGTGCGCTCAATACCTGCTACTTTTTTGTTGGATGAAAAGGGTACAATTATTGCAAAAAATTTACGAGGACCAGCGCTAGGCCAAAAAATAGCTTCCTTGTTAGGCAATAATTAATTTACTTATCAAATATTGTTTTATTATATTTTTTTTAGTTTTATTAAAATAAATAATAATAATAAAGGGATCGATAATAAAGCTACGATCCATAGTTGAGTTTCGATTAATGATGGAGCCATCAGAATAGTTAAAAAATAACCCGCTAATGCTCCTCCAAAATGTGCGTCATGTCCTATGTTTCCGACACTTTTTTTGATGCCATAGATAGAATACAACAAATATAAGATACCGAACAACCAAGCAGGTATGGGAATGGGGATAAAAAATAAGTACAAACTCATATTGGGATAAAATAATATTGCTGAATATAAAATTCCAGATACAGCCCCACTAGCACCGATGGCACTGTAATAAAGTTCGTTTTTATGAAAGTAAAAAGAAAGTAAATTACCAACCAACAAACTGGCGAAGTAGATTAACACAAAATTGGTAGCACCAACTGATGATAGCACAACATTTGCGAAAAAATATAGGGTTAACATATTGAACAATAAATGAGAAAAATCCAAATGTAAAAAACCGGAACTAACCATTCTAAATTGTTCTCCCCCTTCTTATACCGCCAATATTAAATTTATATTTTTCGAAAAACGAATAATCTTTAAATCCCTTCATTGAAACCAATACATTTGCTGCAATAATGGTAACTGTTACTAGATGCATATTTCCCATAAACTTTATTTTATAATAAGACAATAAAATTAGTTAGTTTTGCTGTAAATTACACTATGCAATTACTAATTTATATTTTAGTTTATCCTTTTTTATGGGTTTTATCAATTCTGCCAACCAGAGTATTATATGGATTTTCTAATTTTTTATTTTTTGTAATTTATTATCTATTTAATTACAGAAAAAAAGTAGTTCGTGAAAATTTACGCTTATGCTTTCCCAAAAAATCGTTGCATGAAATAAAATCTATTGAAAAAAAATTCTTTCAGCACTTGTGTGATATGTTTGTAGAATCGATAAAGTCGATTAGCATCTCGGAAGCAGAGATCAGAAAACGCTACAAATTTACCAATATTGAGGAAGTCAATAAAATTGAAGCAGCTAACAAAAGTATCCTGCTTATGTGTGCTCATTACGGAAGTTGGGAATGGATATTTATAATTCAGAGGTATGTTAGTACTGATGGATATGCAATTTATAAAAAAATAGAAAATAAATATTTTGATCAACTCGTTAGAAAAATTAGAGCGAAATACAACACCAACTTAATCACTAATAAAGAAACTTTTACTAGTATGAGAGAACATAAAAAGTTGGGTAAAAAAGGGATTTATGGTTTTTTATCAGACCAATCTCCAAAATTAAAGAGTGCGTATCACTGGAAGGAATTTATGAATATAAAAGTGCCTGTGCATACTGGGGCTGAAAAACTTGCAAAAGAGTTAGATTTAGCAATCGTATTTTTTAAAACTAGAAAAGTAAAAAGAGGCTATTACGAGACCACTTTTAAAACGGTTACCTTAAGCCCTAATGAATTTGAAAATTATCAAATAACGGATTTATTTATCAACTACTTGGAGAATATGATTCATGAAGAGCCTGCCTACTACTTGTGGACTCATAAACGTTGGAAACACCGTAATAACATTCCGATAGAGTTTCAATAAATGACACTCTGCTTCATAAGTAAAATCTATTAATTAGCCTATATATCGGCAATTAATTTAATTTCATTAATCATTTTATCGGCTAAAAGATTGGCTTCATCCTGAGATTTTGCCTCGGTATAAATTCTTATAATGGGTTCGGTATTTGACTTTCTTAGGTGCACCCAGTTTTCTTCAAAATCAATCTTTACACCGTCTATGGTATTAATTTCTTCAGAAGCATATTTTTGCTCCATCGACCTTAAAATTCTGTCAACATCTAATTGAGGTGTTAATTGAATTTTTTCCTTACTCATAAAATAAGAAGTATAGGTTTTTCTCAGCGCACTAACCGAAATTCTTAAATCTGCTAAATAACTTAAAAACAAAGCTATTCCCACTAAACTATCCCTTCCGTAATGAAGTTCTGGATAAATTATTCCTCCATTTCCTTCGCCGCCAATCACCGCATTGGTTTCTTTCATGGCTGTAACTACATTCACCTCTCCTACTGCGCTGGCCGTATAGGTTCCGTTTCTCTTTTTAGTAATATCGCTTAAGGCTCTCGACGAAGACATATTAGAAACTGTATTCCCTGGAGTGTGTTGCAGCACATAGTCAGCAACTGCTACCAAGGTATATTCTTCTCCAAACATATTGCCGTTTTCATCTACAAAAGCCAAACGATCGACATCTGGATCTACTACGATACCAAAATTAGCATGTTCAGCTACGACCATATTCATTAAATCACCCAAATGTTCCTTTAAAGGTTCGGGGTTGTGAGGAAACTCACCGTTAGGAGTACAATACAACTTTACTGGCTCCACGCCTAAGGCTTCTAGGAGAGCCGGAACTGCAATACCACCTGTTGAATTAACCCCATCTACAACCACTTTAAATTTTGCTTTTTTTATAGCCTCAACATTCACAAGAGGTAAGTCTAAAATTTCGTCTATGTGTAAATCTATATAGGCATGGTTGGTCGTTATTGTTCCCAAATTATCCACCTCAGAAAAATCAATTGATTCATTTTCTGCAATATCCAATATCATTTGACCTTCCTTTGCATTTAAAAACTCTCCTTTATGGTTTAATAATTTAAGAGCATTCCATTGTTTTGGATTGTGGCTTGCGGTTAGTATAATCCCTCCATCGGCATGATCCAGCACTACAGCAACTTCAACAGTTGGTGTGGTCGATAAATCTAAATCTACTACATGAATACCCAAACCCACTAAAGTATTCATTACTAATTGTTGCATCATATGTCCCGATATACGCGCATCTCTTCCAACGACCACTTTATAATGTTCTTTAGTTGCTTGTTGTTTTAACCAACAACCATAGGCAGCTGCATATTTAACAGCATCTAAAGGAGTTAAATTCTCTCCTTGTTTTCCTCCAATAGTTCCTCTAATACCAGAAATAGACTTAATTAATGTCATCTTATAAATTTTCAACAAAGATACTTTTAAATCATAAAAACTTCATAAGCATTTTGTAATTTGTGAAAGTATTTTTTTCAAATTTAATGAACCATTTAATGTTTAATTTAAGGTTAACATGAACTATTTAGCTCATATTTATTTATCTAATGAGGAAGAAGAAATTACCCTAGGTAATTTTATTGCAGATGGTATAAAAGGAAAAAAGTATATTCAATTTCCTTTGGGTATTCAACAGGGAATTTTATTGCACCGAGCAATTGATAGTTTTACAGACGCCCACCCCATCGTAAGAAAAAGCACGAAGCGATTGCATAAAAAATACGGTCACTATAGCGGGGTTATTGTTGATATTTTGTATGATCATTTTTTAGCAAAAAACTGGATGAAATACCATTCGATTCCTTTACATAAATACATAGAAAATTTTTATAACTTCATCAATTCGAATTTTGACCGTTTAACCCCTAGAATTCAGAAAATGATGCCTTATATGATTGAGCAAAATTGGTTGTTAAGTTATACTTCAATTGAGGGAATAGGTAAGATTCTTGATCAAATGAATCGACGAACAAATAACCAATCAAAAATGAATTTAGCGGTCTTAGAATTAACTACTTATTACAAGGAGTTTGAAGAAGAGTTTACTTTATTTTTTAAAGACTTAAAAAAATATTCAAAAAACAAAATTATAGAATTAAAAAGATTATGAGGCGATTCAATATTATTATAGTAGCCCTTTTATTTATAAGTTGTAACGAAGATTCTAAACAAAATCATTTAGTTTTAAAAACTGAAAAAACAAATCCGTTAACTAACAACCCAACGTATGGTTTAATTGTTGATAGTGCAATGGTCGTATCTGCAAGAGCTGAAGCTTCAAAAATTGGTGTTGACATTATGAAATTAGGAGGCAATGCATTCGACGCCATGATTGCTACAGAATTAGCTTTGGCAGTAACCTATCCTGTAGCAGGAAATATAGCTGGTGGAGGATTTATGGTTTATCGAACCCAAAATGGAGCAGTTGGTGCTTTAGATTATAGAGAAAAAGCACCTTTAAAAGCTACACGGGACATGTACCTGGATAAAAACGGAAGTTTTATTTCCAAAAAAAGTAAGCTTGGTGTACTTGCAGTTGGAGTTCCAGGAACTGTGGCAGGAATATTTGAAGTATATAAAAAATTTGGCTCTTTACCTTTAGAACAACTATTCAAACCTGTAATCGATTTAGCAAAAAACGGATACATCATTACTAAAAAACAAGCGTCAAGATTGAATCAATTCCAAAAAATTATAAAAGAAGTTAATTCAGGAGAGTCTCTGTATACTCAAAACTACAAAGAAGGCGATACCTTAAAAAATAAAGAACTAGCAAATACACTATTTCGAATTTCTAAAAATGGCAGAAAAGAATTTTACGAAGGAGAAACCGCTAACATTATGGTCGATTTTTTAGATTCGAAAAATGGAATTATCACTTTGGACGATTTAAAAGCTTATGAAGCGATTTGGAGAGATCCTGTTGTTTTTAATTATAAAGATTTAAAAATTATATCGATGTCTCCTCCTTCAAGTGGAGGTATTTGTTTAGCTCAAATTTTAAAACTTATCGAACCCTACCCCATTAAAGATTATGGCCATAACAGCCTTAAAACGATACAAGTAATTACGGAGGCAGAACGGAGAGCCTATGCCGACAGAAGTTTTTACCTAGGTGATCCAGATTTTGTCTCAATTCCTTCTAAAAAATTGATAAGCACCGATTATTTAAAGGGAAGGATGGAACAATTTTCCTTTGAAAAAGCGACTGATTCAAAAAGTTTAAGTTATGGAAGTATTCCTGGTTTTGAAAGTTCAGAAACCACGCATTACTCTATCGTTGATTCTTATGGGAATTCAATAGCAGTAACAACGACTTTAAATGGTGCGTATGGTTCTAAATTATATGTAGATCAACTTGGTTTTTTTTTAAACAATGAAATGGATGACTTTAGTGCAAAACCTGGAGAACCAAATATGTTTGGGTTAATAGGAGGAGAAGCCAATGCGATAGCACCACAAAAAAGAATGCTTAGTTCAATGACACCCACTTTGATCGAAAAAAACAATGCATTTTGGATGAGCCTTGGTACTCCCGGAGGCTCAACTATTATTACATCAGTTTTACAAACGCTGTTAAATGTATACGAATACGATATGACGATGCAACAAGCAGTCGATGCTCCTAGGTTTCACCATCAGTGGTTACCAGATGTAGTAATTTTTGAATCCGATTCATTTTCTAAACAACTACTCGATTCTCTAAAAAACAAGGGATACAAAATACAATCGAAAACTGGCACCGTTATAGGTAAAGTCGATGCCATAAGAATACTCCCCAACGGAAAACTAGAGGGCGGTGCCGACCAACGAGGTGACGATACAGCCATAGGCTTTTAGAAATTATACAAACTAATTATTAATGTTTTTTTGCTCTAATTTTTTTATAAAGCCGTATACTTAACATCAATAATATACCAAATAATACAATTCCAAAAACGCCCCAAATCCAGGAAATTGCACTTTTTAAAACCACCAAAAATACAATTGCAAAAAGTAATATGGTAGCTACTTCGTTCCATATCCTTAGCTTAAACGAATTGTATTTAACAATCCCCTTTTGTTGTTGTTGGTAAATATTTTGACATGAAGCATGGTATAGATAAAGTGCAAAAACAAAAGATAATTTAACCAACATCCAGGGCTCTGATAAATAATAAGGATTTAAATACAACATCCAAAATGCAAACAAACTCGCTAGAATTGCCGATGGCCAGGTAATAATATACCACAAGCGCTTGCTCATAATTTTATATTGAGTTTGCAAAATTGACTTTGAAGGTTCCTCTTTATCTTCAGCTTCCGCATAATATATAAAGAGCCTAACACTATAGAAAAGGCCTGCAAACCAAGTAATAACAAAAATTATATGTAAAGCTTTTAAATATAAAATATGCATTTTATTGTTTTATCTATTTAATTCAGAAACAGAATTGTTGTTGTGTTCCCAGTTATTAATCCAACTAACCATTACATCTACCCAATCGTCATTATCGTTCATACAAGGAATATGCTTATAGGCTGTACCTCCAGCTTCTAAAAAATCTTCTTTTCCTTCCATAGCAATTTCCTCTAACGTTTCCAGACAGTCCGAAACAAAAGCAGGAGTAATTACAGCTACTTTTTTCTTTCCCATTTCAGGAAATTTTTCCAACTCAAAATCGGTATAAGGTTTTAACCAAGGATCTTTTAGTAACCTTGATTGAAAAGAATTACTGTAAGTACCTTCTTGGAACCCTAGACTTTTAACGATTGCTTTGGTTGTTTCAAAACACTGGTGCCGGTAGCAAGTATGATGTGCCACTGAATTACGCTCACAACAACTGCCATCAAGCTTACAATGATTTTTGGTAGGATCTGACTTTTTAATATGTCGCTCAGGAATACCGTGATAAGAAAATAGTACATGATCGTAATCAAACCCCTCTAAATGATTTTTAATATTAGCACTCATTACTTTAATATAATCGGGTTGATTATAAAAAGTAGGTAAAATATCCATCGTTACATTTGGATAGTGATCTGCAATTATTTGTTCTGCTTTTACAGTCACTGTTTCATAGGATGACATAGCATAATGCGGATAAAGCGGTACTAATAAAATTTCGTCTACACCCCGATCGGTTAATGCTTTAAAGCCTTTTTCCATACTCATACTGCCATAGCGCATTGCCAGCTCAATAGGTAGCGACGATTTTGAGCTAACTTTCTTTGAAAAACGTTCAGAAATAACCACCAATGGAGATCCTTCTTTCCACCAAATCTTTTTATATGCTACTCCTGATTTTTTGGGTCTCACTTGTAAAATAATTCCTTTTATGAGCAAAAAGCGTTTCCAATAAGCAATATCAATAACTCGCTCGTCCATTAAAAATTCGCCTAAATAACGCTTAACATCTTTTGTTTCTGTTGAATCTGGTGATCCTAAATTGATAAGTAAAACTCCTTTCATATTATGATATTGAGTATTGTTTTGGGGTGATTCCGTATTTCTTTTTAAAAGCTGCAATAAAATGACTTGAAGTGCTATATCCTAGTTTTGAAGCAATTTCATTAACATTAAATTGTTGCTCTATAAGCAGTGTTTTAGCAAGTTCCATTTTATAATTTAATAAAAAAGTAAAAACAGGCGAGCCATAATATTCTTTAAAACCACTCTTTAATTTTTTTATATTTAAACCCACCTGTTTTGCTAACTGCTGTAATCCAGGAGGATTGTTCATTTCGTCAATAATAATTTCTTTTGCTTGTTTAATTTTTCCGACAGTGTCATCATTAGGCACATAAGGACAATTTGTATTGGTTGCATCAGTAGTTGTATTAAAATAATGACTTAATAATTCATAGACTTTACCTTTTAAATAGATAGGTCGTAATGAATCCGTAATTCTAAATGATATAAGCTGTTTCAGGATCATTTGTTCAGAGACCTCAATCAATTTAGGTTCAATAATTGGTTGCCCGTTTTTATAATTTTTAAAATTAAATAGCACATTTTCTTTTCCGGAAAACAAACTATGGAAAAAATTTAATGAAATTAATACCACGTTTAATTGTGACTGGGGCGGCAAGGTGTATAATATATTCATGGACTCATCTTTATAATGTACCATACTTGAATCGTTCTCCTTAAGGGTAATGGCGCAGTGTTCCATATTAAAAGCTACTCTAACCTCATTTTCGGTACAAAAAAATAATTGAATGTAATTATTTGTTAATTCAGTTTTAAAATTATCTACATGATCAGTTAAATTATTGAAATAGAGGACCTTAAATGCATTTTCTTCTTCAACAAGCACATGAGCACTTTTGTCGATATTTTTATATCTTTCCATTTAATATTTTAATAATAAAATTTATGTTTCATTTACAAAATTACAATAAAATATATCAGCAATATAAAATTATTTGTTAAGAAAAATAATAATCAATTATTAATTGTAAACTATAAGTTTTATGATAGTTTTAAGAAAATTACAACATATCTATTTTATTTAGAATTACTCTAAATTACAACTGGTAACTTCTTACGATAAATTTAGTCCTTTCATCGATATTTTTCACCTAAATGATTCGGTACTTTTGTCGACACTTATAAATATCTATAAATGAGTTTAAACGAACCACCTCAAAAACTTTATAATATTGGTTTAAATTACAAAAAAGCTGATATTAGTGTTAGGGGCGCTTTTAGTATTACCAAAGAAAATCAAATATTATTATTAAAGGAAGCTAAAGAAAACGGTTGTGAAGGTTTATTTGTAGTTTCTACCTGCAACCGAACCGAAATCACTGGTTTTGCAGAGCACCCATTTGAACTCATTAGTCTCTTAGTAAAATATTCCAAAGGAAAAGTAGAAGATTTTATCCATGTTTCCAACGTCTATAAAAATAAAGCAGCAGTAAATCATCTATTTAATATTGGTGTAGGTTTAGATAGCCAAATTCTTGGTGATTACGAAATTGTTAGTCAGCTAAAAAAATCATTTAATCAGGCCAAAAAAATTGGGACTACTAATGCTTATCTTGAGCGTTTGATCAATCTAGTTCTTCAAGCTAGCAAAGAGGTAAAAAACAAAACCAAACTCAGTTCTGGCACCACCTCTGTTTCGTATGCAGCTGTCCAATATATTATGGATACTATTCCAGATTATAACAATAAAAAAATATTAAATTTCGGATTGGGAGATATTGGTAAAAATACTTGTAAAAATATATTACATTATACCAAAATAAATGATCTAACACTCATTAATAGAACGCATGATAAAGCAAAAAACTTTAAGGATAAAAATCCTGAAATTATCATAAAAAATTTATCAGAATTAAATAACGAACTAAATCATACAGATATATTAATAGTCTCAACTGGAGCAAGTTACCCTACTATAACTCAACATAACATTCAAGAGAGTAAAACTATGCTGATTTTAGATCTGTCAATGCCAGAGAACGTTGATAAATCACTAAGAGAAAGATCCGGTATCACCTTGGTAAACGTAGATGAATTGTCTAAAATAACTGATAAAACTATCGAAAGCAGAAAAAAAGAAATACCACTTGCACAAACTATTATTGAGCAATATAAACAGGAATTTAATGATTGGATATCATACCGAAAATTTGTTCCAGCTGTCAATGCATTGAAAGAATCTTTACAAACAATTCAGGGGCATGAAATAGATTTTCATCGAAAAAAAATTAATAATTTTAATGAAGAACAAGCAGAGCTTATTACTTCGCACATGATTCAGAAAATTACCACACAATTTGTCAAGCACTTAAAAGATGACGAAACTTCAATAGATCAAAGTATTGAGGTCATCAGTAAAATTTTCAACTTGAAAGAACTCAATTTAACAGAGAATGATTAAAATAGGGACCCGATCGAGTGAATTAGCGCTATGGCAAGCAAATACGGTAGCATCACACCTAGAAGAATTGGGCCACGCAACTAGTATTATTAAAATTGATTCTTTAGGAGACCAAGTTCTCGATAAACCACTTTACGAATTAGGTGTTACTGGTATCTTTACCAAGAGTTTAGATATAGCATTGTTAAACAAGCAAATCGATCTAGCGGTTCACTCACTTAAAGACGTTCCAACAAAGTTACCAGACGGTGTTATTCAAGCAGCAGTTTTAAAAAGAGGAAATTATAATGATGTTTTGATTTTAAGAGAAGATGAAAATTTCTTTGAAAATGAGCAGGCAACTATTGCAACTGGTAGTTTAAGACGAAAAGCACAATGGCTACACCGCTATCCAAAACATACAATTGTTGGCTTGCGCGGTAATGTTAATACCCGATTGCAAAAACTTAAAGAAAGCTCTTGGAATGCTGCGATTTTTGCATTAGCTGGTTTATCTAGAATAAAACTCCTACCAAAAAAGCACAAGCATATTAAACTAGATTGGATGACTCCCGCTCCAGCTCAAGGAGCAGTAATGGTTGCGACTCTTAAAAAAAACAATTATGTAACGGATATTTGTAAAGAGCTCAACGATGACGAAACCGCACTTTGTGTTCATATAGAGCGTCAATTTCTAAGAGTTTTAGAAGGTGGATGTACAGCACCTATAGGAGCTTTAGCAACTATAAAAGAAGAAGAATTAAGTTTTAATGGTGTTTTATTTAGTCCGGATGGTAAAAAGAAAATCGAGTTTAGTAAAACCGCCTTAAAAAGTGAAGTAGAAGATCTTGGCGAATTCGCAGCGAATTATATATTGTCTAAGGGCGGGAAAAAATTAATGCGAGAAACTATTAAAATGGATAAAACCATTAATGTTTTTTCAACAAAATATTTATCAAAAGAATTAACTTCTAAGCTCCAATCTGAAATTGGTATTTCCATGAGTGATTTCATATCTATCAAAAACCAAAGGAGTAAAATTAAAAGATTTAAAAGTACCTATTAAAAATGCTATTTTTACCAGTCAAAATGCGGTAGAAGCTATCTTATTAAATTATACTACTGAAGAGCTAGGATTTAAAAACATTTATTGTGTAGGTAGAAGGACCAAACGACTAATTAAAAGTAAAATAGGACTTATCGCTCACGCTGAGAGCTCGGCTGAAAAGCTAGGACTTTATTTAAAAGAGAATTTAAAAGAAAAAGAAGTTACTTTTTTTTGCGGCAACAAACGAAGAGAAGAACTACCGAAAATTTTAAAACAAAGTGCTTTCATCATACATGAGATAGAGTGTTATCATACCGCCTTAACTCCTCAAAAGATTGATTTAAAATTTTCTGGTGTGCTATTTTTTAGTCCATCAGGAATTGAAAGTTTTTTACAAAAAAATACGACACTAAACCGGGTTGCATTTTGTATTGGAGAGACGACAGCGACCATGGCAAGATTACATTTTAACTCGGTTATTGTAGCTAAAACAGCCTCCAAAAATGGAGTCATTAATACCGTTAATAATTATTTTGATAATCACATAAAAGGTCATGACAAATAGAACTAGACGCCTTCGTAAAACAGCGAATATCCGTAGATTGGTTAGAGAAAACAAACTAACAGTAGATGATTTAATTTATCCACTTTTTATAGAGGAGGGAGAACATATTGAAACAGAAATTAAATCCATGCCTGGTATAAAACGTTTTTCACTGGATACTGTTTCAAAAGAGTTAGATGAAGTAACTGCATTAAATATTCCCGCAGTGTTATTATTTGGAATTCCATCTAAAAAAGACGATAAAGGAACAGAAACTTGGAACGACGAAGGAATTATTCAAAAAGCAATTCGTTATATCAAGAAAGAATACCCTAATTTATATGTGATAACCGATGTTTGCTTCTGTGAATATACCAATCATGGTCATTGTGGGGTTTTAAATGATCTAGAGGTGGACAATGAGGCTACTTTGGTTAATATTGCTAAGCAAACCCTCTCTCATGCAAAAGCTGGTGCAGATATGGTTGCACCTTCTGGTATGATGGATGGTACAATTGTTAGCATGAGAAAAACCCTTGACAAAGCTGGATATTATGACCTTCCAATAATGGGTTATACCGTAAAATATGCTTCTGCTTTTTATGGTCCATTTAGAGATGCAGCAGACTCTGCCCCATCTTTTGGAGACCGAAAAACATACCAAATGGATCCCGCTAATAGAACTGTTGGCTTAAGAGAAGCAGTTTTTGACGATGCAGAAGGTGCAGATATATTAATGGTTAAACCAGCACTCTCCTATTTAGACATCGTCAGCGATTTAAAAAATAACTTTGACCACCCTATCGCATGTTATAATGTTAGTGGAGAATATGCAATGATAAAAGCGGCAGCTGAAAAAGGATGGATTGATGGAGAACATGTAATGATGGAAAGTTTACTATCGATGAAAAGAGCAGGCGCAGACATCATCATCACTTACTTTGCAAAAGAAGTGGCAAAAGTTTTAAAAAGAAGTTAAACATGAATTTTGATAAATCGAAAGCGCTTTTTAAAGAAGGTCAAAAAAACTTAGTTGGAGCTGTTAATTCTCCTGTTAGAGCCTATAAATCTGTTGGCGGAACCCCTTTGTTCATTAAAAAAGCAAAGGGAAGTAAGATTATAGATGTCGATGGTAATCAGTATATCGACTTGGTGCTGTCCTATGGTCCCATGATTTTAGGACATCGCCCTAAAAAAATTGAAAAATCGATAGTAAAAGCGTTAAAGAACGGATATACTTTTGGCGCTACCTCAGCGGGTGAGATTGATTTAGCAAAAATAATTTGTGACGCTTTCCCTGGCATGGATAAAGTTCGTTTTGTCAACTCAGGAACCGAAGCAGTTTTAAGTGCCCTGCGGTTAGCAAGAGCTTTTACAAATAAAAATAAGATTATAAAATTTTCAGGCTGTTATCATGGTCATACCGATGCTCTTCTAGTAGCAGCTGGTTCAGGACTAGCAACACTCAGTCTTCCAGGATCTAGTGGGGTTCCGAAAGAGGCTGTGCAAAACACATTGATTGCAGAGTATAATAATATTGAAAAAGTTAAAAATCACATCAACAAATATGATGATATCGCTGCAGTTATTTTAGAGCCTATCACCGGAAATATGGGGGTAATAGTACCCTCACCAGAATTTATATCTGAATTGAGAAAAATTACCAAAGAAAAAGGAATTTTAATTATTGCCGATGAAGTCATGACTGGATTTAGATCTAAATTCGGAGGTGCTCAAGAATTAATAAACTTAGAAGCAGACATTACTTGCCTTGGGAAAGTAATTGGAGGTGGCTTTCCTGTTGGTGCGTATGGTGCTAGAAATGAAATTATGGAAATAGTAGCTCCACTTGGCGACATGTACCAAGCAGGGACCCTATCTGGAAATCCTATTGCAATGGCATCTGGTATTACTACTTTAAAAGAATTAAAAAAACAAAATCCTTTCGACACCTTTAACAAAGTAGCTGAAAAACTTGAAAAAATACTAAAGGAGGCAGCTAAAAAAAATAGTGTAGCACTTCAAGTGAATCGTTTTGGATCGATGATCAATCCCTTTTTTACAAAAAATATAGTTGTAGATTTTAAGACCGCTCAAACTTCCGATACCGAAAAATTTAAAACATTTTTTTGGAGTATGATTCAAAATGGTGTGTTTTTGCCACCTTCTCAATTTGAAGCATGGTTTTTATCTACAGCACTTTCAAAAAAGGATTTAAAAATTATAGAAAAAGCAATTTACGCAGCGATGCAAGCAATTGATCAACATCATAACTCATAATAAATGTATAAAAACGATCTATATTTAAGAGCGCTAAAAGGAGAAATAGTAGAGCGTCCGCCTGTATGGATGATGCGTCAAGCCGGAAGGTATCTTCCTGAGTTTATAAAGATTAGAGAGAAATATGATTTCTTTACGCGTTGTAGAACCCCTGAATTGGCTTCCGAAATTACAGTGCAACCCATTAGACGTTATGGAATGGATGCTGCCATTTTATTTTCAGATATATTGGTGATTCCACAAGCGATGAATATTGAAGTGGAGATGAAACCTGGAGTTGGTCCCTGGCTACCCAACCCAATTCGAAATCAAAAAGATCTAGATAGAGTAATTGTTCCTGATGTCACGGTCGAATTGGACTATGTCATGAATGCAATTAAAGCATCAAAAGAGTTATTAAACAATGAAATTCCTTTAATTGGTTTTGCGGGGTCACCATGGACTATTTTATGTTATTGTGTTCAAGGGCAAGGCTCTAAAAATTTTGATAAAGCAAAAGAATTTTGTTTTACGCAACCTATTTTAGCTCACACCCTATTACAAAAAATTACAACAACAACGATCGCCTACCTTAAAGAAAAAGTAAAAGCGGGTGTAGATGCTGTGCAAATATTTGATTCTTGGGGAGGCATGCTCTCGCCAGCTGATTACCAGGAGTTTTCATGGCAATATATCAATCAGATAATTGAGGCTTTAAAAGATGAAGTTCCAGTAATTGCATTTGGAAAAGGTTGTTGGTTCGCTTTAGAAGAAATGGCCAACTCGAAAGCAGCTGCATTGGGAGTTGACTGGACCATTAAGCCTCAAATAGCAAGAAAATTAGCTGGAAACAAAATTACTTTACAAGGAAATATGGATCCAAGCCGATTGTTATCTCCTCCATCCCAAATTAAAAAAATAGTAACGGAAATGATACGAAGTTTTGGTAAAGACAAGTATATCGTAAATTTAGGACATGGCATTTTACCAAATATTCCTCTAGAAAATGCCAAAGCATTTATTGATGCTGTTAAAGAATTTGAAGCCTAATTTGGTATGAAAAACTTGATTCAAAAATACAATATACCGGGGCCAAGATACACCAGCTATCCAACAGTTCCCTATTGGGATAAGGATGGAATAGCAATTGACGATTGGAAACACTCGACTCTAAAAGCCTTTAAAGAAAGTAATGAATCAGAGGGGATTAGTCTATACATTCATCTTCCTTTTTGTGAAAGTCTTTGTACGTTCTGTGCTTGCCATAAGCGTATTACCAAAAGACATACCGTAGAAGAGCCTTATATGGATACGGTGCTAAAGGAATGGAATCTATATTGTGATTTACTAGTAAAACAACCTAAAATAAGAGAAATACATCTTGGGGGGGGAACCCCTACTTTTTTTTCTTCGGAGAATTTAAAAAAACTTATTAACGGTATTTTTAAAAGAGCAGAAAAGTTTAAAGAGTTTGAATTTAGTTATGAAGGACATCCAAATCACACTACTAAAGAGCAATTGCAGACCCTATATGATTTAGGTGCACGAAGAAATAGCTTTGGAATTCAAGATTATGATCCAGTAGTTCAAAAAGCAATTAACCGTATTCAAAGCTTTGAGCAGGTTAAAAAAGTAAACGACTGGTCGCGTGAAATAGGATATAACTCTATAAGCCATGATTTAATTTTTGGATTACCATTTCAGACCGAGAAAAGTATTCGAACCACTATAAAAAATACCATTGCGCTAAAACCAGACCGTATAGCTTATTACAGTTATGCGCATGTTCCTTGGATAAAAGGAGTTGGCCAAAGAGGTTTTGATGATAACGATTTACCAAAAGATGATGAAAAAAGACATCTATACGAATTAGGAAAACAACTTTTTTTCAAAAATGGCTATGTAGAAATTGGAATGGATCATTTTGCGCTAAAAACTGATACCTTGTATAAATCCTTGCTAAGCAAACAGATTCATCGAAACTTTATGGGTTATACTGCAGGTAAAACAAAATTAATGATAGGTTTAGGAATGTCTTCTATTAGCGATTCCTGGTATGGTTTTGCTCAAAACGAAAAAACAGTTGAAGGGTATGCAGAAACGGTAAATAAGGGTATGATTCCAATATTTAGAGGTCATTTATTAACCGAAACCGATTTAATTATCCGTAAACATATTTTAAATTTAATGTGTAATCTAGAAACACAATGGGATATAGGGTTACCCCTTTCGATAAAAAAAGAAATTATCGGACGATTACAAGAAATGGTGGCAGACCAATTAATAGAAATTACGGATAATAAAGTAATCGTAAAAGAAGAAGGTAGAATGTATGTTCGGAATATCTGTATGGCCTTCGATTTAAAGTTAATAGAAAATAAACCCAACACTAGACTATTTTCCATGACGATTTAGCAACTTATAAGTTAAAAAAAGATTAAGGTTTTACTTTTAAATAAACTTTAGAATCATTTAATTACCTTTGTTAGCTATGAAAAAAAACGAGGGTTTTATTGAAGTTTATGGTGCAAGAGTTCATAATTTAAAGAACATTGACATTAAAATACCCCGTGAAAAGTTAGTTGTTATCACAGGTCTTTCTGGGAGTGGCAAATCCTCCCTAGCTTTTGACACTATATATGCTGAAGGTCAACGACGTTATATCGAAACCTTTTCTGCTTATGCCCGACAATTTTTGGGCGGCTTAGAGCGACCCGATGTAGATAAAATTGAAGGTCTTTCTCCCGTCATTGCCATCGAACAAAAAACAACCAGTAAAAGTCCAAGATCTACTGTTGGTACCATTACTGAGATATACGACTTCCTAAGACTTCTGTACGCAAGAGCAAGTGATGCCTTTAGCTATAACACTGGAGAGAAAATGGTAAGTTATAGTGACGATAAAATTAAAGAGTTGATTTTAAATAATTTTGAAAATAAAAAGATTTCTATTTTAGCTCCAGTTGTTAGATCGAGAAAAGGACACTACCGTGAATTATTTCAGCAAATTGCGAAGCAAGGTTTTGTTAAAGTCCGTGTTGATGGAGAAATAAAAGATATTGTTAGTGGAATGAAACTAGATCGTTACAAAAACCATGATATTGAAATTGTAATTGATCGTTTAAAAATTTCAGCAGTATCAGCCTCAGACAAAAGACTAAGTGAATCTATTATAACTGCGATGTATCACGGAGATGACGTATTGTTAATTTTAGATAATGAAACAAATAACACGCGATATTTCAGTCGGTCTTTAATGTGCCAAAGCAGCGGAATATCGTACCCAAATCCTGAACCAAATAACTTTTCATTCAATTCACCCAAAGGAATGTGCACAACATGTAAAGGTTTAGGTAAATTATATGAAGTGAATATTAACAAAATTGTTCCTGACCGGTCTATTTCCATTGCACAAGGTGCACTTGCACCACAAGGATCTCAGAAACAAACTTGGATTTTTAAACAGTTAGAACTTATTGCTCAACGCTATAACTTCAAATTATCAGATCCTTTTAAAAAAATCCCTAAAGAAGCTATTGATGTAATTCTGTATGGCTCCAATGAGAAATTTAAGGTAGCCTCTAAAACTCTAGGAATCACAAGAAGCTACAAAATAGAGTTTGAGGGAATCGCTAATTTTATAAAAAATACTTTTGAAGATAATGAGTCTAAATCTTTAAAAAGATGGGCGAAAGATTTCATGGACCATACCGATTGTAATGAATGTAAGGGTTCAAGACTTAGAAAAGAATCACTTTACTTTAAAGTAAATAATAAAAATATATCGGAACTAGCGCAGATGGATATTTTAGAATTAGCGGATTGGTTCCATGTTTTGAAGTCTAACTTATCAAAAACTCAAATTAAAATTGGGGAAGAAATTATTAAAGAAATAAAAACACGGTTACAATTTTTAATCGATGTTGGGCTTACCTATTTAACTCTAGATAGAAGTTCAAAATCGCTTTCTGGTGGAGAAGCGCAACGGATTCGTTTAGCAACCCAAATAGGTTCTCAATTGGTTGGAGTTTTATATATACTCGATGAGCCTAGTATTGGCCTTCATCAACGAGACAACGCAAAGTTAATTGATTCACTAATTAAATTAAAAAATATTGGAAACTCCGTTATTGTTGTAGAACATGATAAAGAAATGATAGAAGCTGCTGATTATGTGATTGATATTGGTCCAGCTGCTGGAAAGCACGGAGGTGTCATTGATTCTAAGGGTACTCCAACAGAAATATTAACACATCGTACATTAACCTCTGATTATTTAAATGGTAGGAAAGAAATAGCTATTCCAACTAAAAGAAGAAAAGGAAATGGTAAGAAATTAAAATTATCTGGAGCATCAGGTCACAACCTGAAAAATGTATCCATAGAAATACCCCTTGGGAAAATGGTTGGAATAACGGGGGTATCTGGAAGCGGAAAATCAACGTTGATTAATGAAACCCTCTATCCTATTTTAAACGCCTATTTTTTTAATGGTGTTAAACGACCTAAGCCATACAAAAAAGTAGATGGACTAAAAAACATTGATAAAGTGATCGATATCAATCAGTCGCCAATAGGTAGAACTCCTCGATCTAATCCTGCCACTTATACCGGTGTATTCTCAGAAATAAGAAATTTATTTTCAAAAGTACCTGAAGCTATGATTCGAGGTTATAAACCAGGTAGATTTAGTTTTAATGTCACTGGCGGACGCTGCGAGAATTGCAAAGGTGGGGGTTTACGAGTGATAGAAATGAATTTTTTACCTGATGTTTATGTAGAATGTGAAACTTGTCAAGGAAAACGATTTAATCGAGAAACATTAGAGATAAAATATAAAGGAAAATCTATTTATGATGTGTTAGATATGACAATTGAAGACGCTTGTCCTTTGTTTGAAAATATTCCAAAAATATATAGAAAATTAAAAACTATAAAAGATGTTGGTCTTGGTTATATTACCCTAGGACAACAATCGACCACTCTTTCTGGAGGCGAAGCACAGCGAATCAAATTAGCGACAGAATTATCAAAAAGAGACACAGGAAATACTTTCTATATACTAGATGAACCTACTACAGGTCTTCATTTTGAGGATATTAGAGTTTTACTTAATGTACTGAATAAAATTGTTGACAAAGGAAATACAGTAGTTGTAATTGAACATAATTTAGATGTAATAAAAACAGTAGATTACATCATTGATATTGGTCCAGAAGGAGGGAAAAGCGGTGGACAAGTATTAGCAAAAGGAACACCAGAAGAAATCGTAAAAGTTAAGAAAAGTCATACAGCCCGTTTTCTCAAAAAAGAATTAAATTAGCAATACACAATATCTAATAGAGTTTTATTCAAGGTAAAAACATTATATAAGTATGAAAAAAGAAAGAAATCCAAAAAATTGGAATGAGGTTAAAACAAATGACTCTTGGGCTATTTTCAAAATCATGGGAGAATTTGTGAATGGATATGAAAAGTTAAGTAAAATTGGTCCATGCGTATCTATTTTTGGTTCTGCGAGAACCAAGCCAGATGATAAAAATTATCAATTAGCTGAAAACATAGCTAAAAATTTATCTGACAATGGATATGGAGTCATTACTGGCGGTGGCCCAGGAATTATGGAGGCAGCAAACAAAGGAGCATATAATGCTGGAGGGACCTCGGTTGGATTAAATATAGAATTACCCTTTGAACAACACGACAACCCTTATATTGATAATGATAAAAGCATTGACTTTGATTATTTTTTTGTAAGAAAGGTAATGTTCGTGAAATACTCTCAAGGTTTCGTTGTAATGCCCGGAGGGTTTGGAACCTTAGATGAACTTTTTGAAGCAATAACTTTAATACAAACTCACAAAATTGGAAAATTCCCAATTATTCTAGTAGGAAAAAAATTTTGGTGTGGTTTAGTTGATTGGATAAAAGAAACACTTCTTGAGACTCATAACAATATTAGCAAAGAAGATTTACATTTACTAAATATTGTTGATACAGAAGATGAAGTTATTGAAATCCTAAATGATTTCTACGAGAAATATAATTTAGAACCTAATTTTTAAAAAAAAATAAACTATCCCCACCCTATGAAATTTATTATATATGTAGCTGTAGCTATTTTTAGCTTCAGTTCTTTTGCACAGGAAACAGTTAATGTTATGTTTTACAATTTACTAAATTTTCCAGATGCCTCTCCTGGCGGTCGATCAGAAATATTAAGAAATATTTTCACAGAGTTCAAACCTGATTTATTTCTAGTCTGTGAACTACAAAATGAAAGGGGTGCCGATGAAATTTTAAATATTTCTCTAAATTACAATACTAATAATTACTCGCGTGCCGATTTTGTTGCCAATCAATCTGGAAGTAATAGTTTACAACAATTATTATATTATAGAAATGAAAAGTTTATATTAGAATCATCTGAAATATTACTAACACCATTAAGAGACATAAATAAATATGTATTAAAATTAAACACCTTAGATCAAGCCACCGATCCAGTATTAATCTATATTTATGTTGCTCATTTAAAATCTAGTCAAGGATCATCAAACGAAGATCTTCGTTTGGAAATGGTAAATGAGTTCACCGATGATTTAGAAAATTTAGATTCTAATTCTTTTGTATTGTTTGCAGGAGATTTTAACTTGTACTCATCCGAAGAGCCTGCATATCAAGAAATTTTAGATGCAAGCAATGCTATTGTCATGGTAGATCCAATAAACACACCTGGCACCTGGCACAATAACGAAAATTTTCAAGATATTCATACACAAAGCACGCGATTAGGTTCAGGTCCAAATGGTGGTGCAAGTGGAGGACTTGACGATCGCTTTGATTTTATTACAATTTCTGAAAACATAATCACTAATGAAAATATTAAGTATGTTCCAGAGAGTTACAAAGCTCTCGGAAATAATGCGAATTGTTTTAACTTAAATATTAGTGACGAGACCTGTACTGGTGAATATAGTCAGACATTAAGAAATCAGTTGTTTAGTATGAGTGATCATCTTCCTGTAATAATGAAATTGGAAACCACGAAAGAATTTGTTCTAAACAATCAAGATTTTTCATTTGTTGAAGATCTAAAAATTTATAATACACTAGTATCTGACAATTTAACATTAGTTATACAAAACTCATTACCAAATAGAGCATCCATTCATATATTCAACATGTTGGGACAAAAAGCAAAAACAATAATTATAAATAATATTAATAATAATACTATCCAAATTGATACTTCAGATTTAGAAAGTGGTTTGTATTTTTTGATATCTGATGAATTAAACGGGATTCAAAAATTTTTAAAAATATAATTGTACTCAAAAGAATACATATCATTTGTATTTTTTTTTATTGTTACGCTGGTTCACGCGCAACATCAAATTAGCATTACTGCATCTTTAGTACCCGAATCAAAATCTATAATAATTGAACAAGAATTAGTTTATGAAAATAATTCTGATTCAACTTTAACTGAAATATACTTAAATGATTGGGCTAATAGTTTTTCAAGTAAAACCACTCCGCTTGCAAAAAGATTTGCCGAAAATTATCAAGCTTCTTTCCATTTTGAGAATAATAAAAATAGAGGGCATACTCAAATATTAAAAATCAACAACAGTATTGATCAATCTTTGGATTGGAATAGACTCAATCAATTAGATATTATTAAAGTAGAACTAGACCAAAGATTATTGCCTGGAGACTCATATATTCTAAAATTAGAATACAAAATTATTTTACCTGACGATAAGTTTACGCGCTATGGAATTGCTAAAAATGGAGCTATTAAAGTCAGATACTGGTATTTATCACCCGCGGTATTCGACAAAAAATGGCAGCTATATAGCAATAAAGATTTAAATGATTTATACCTCGCTCCTAGTACTTTTAAGATTAGGTTTAAGACTCCAGAATATTATAAATTAATCTCCGATTTAAATGTAATATCAGAAAGTATTGATAACAAAACAAAGGTAACTCAACTAGAAGGGAATCACAGAATGAATGTGAAATTACAATTTTTAAAAGTTTCTAACTATCAAGCACTAGAAACTGATAAATTGATAGTTTCAACAAATCATAGTCATAAAAACTTAACGCCAATATCACAGGCATTAATAATTGATAGAATCACTCATTTTTTAGATAAAAATTTAGGTGAGTATCCTCATGATAAAATGATCATAAGCGAAATAGACTATGAGCGAAATCCTGTTTATGGTTTGAACCTATTACCTGAGTTTATTAGTCCTTTTCCAGAAGGTTTTGAGTATGATATTGAAATGTTAAAAATAATGACTCGAACCTATCTAGAAAATACTATTATAATTAATCCTCGAAAAGATCATTGGCTAATTGGTGCATTTCAAGTCTATTTAATGATTCATTACATAGATACCTATTATCCAACTATGAAACTAGCAGGTAATTTGAGTAATCTTTGGATATTAAAATTTTTTCATGCCTCCGAATTAGCTTTTAATGAACAGTATTCATTTCTATATATGAATATGGCGAAGTATAACCTTCATCAAAAAAATACGGTTGCTAAAGATTCGTTACTAAAATTTAATAAAGACATCGCTAGTGACTATCATGCCGGTAGCGGATTGGTTTATCTTTCTGCATATATTGGTAAAGAATCTGTATTAAAGTCCATCAAAGAGTTTTATGTTGAAAATAAATTAAGCCAAGTTACAGCCTTAGATTTTAAAGAAAATTTACAAAAAAATACTGACAAACCAATTGATTGGTTTTTTAAAGATTACATTGATAATCGAAGTAGCATTGATTTTAAATTAAAAAATTTAGTGCCTTTAAAAGATTCTTTAAAAATTGACATCATCCATAAAAAAAACACCAAACTTCCTGTATCAATCTATGGTCTCAATAAACAAAAAATAATATTCAAGAAATGGCTTGATCCATTTGACTCCTTAGTTACTGTAAAAATACCTACTAAAAACATTAAAAGAGTTGCAGTGAATTTTGAAGGTGAAATTCCAGAAATAAATCAAAGAAATAATTATAAGAAAATAAAAGGACTAGCCAATAAACCATTTCAGGTTCGACTTTTTAAGGATGTGGAAGACCCACGTTACAATCAACTTTTTATAATGCCCGCCTATAATTATAATATTTATGACGGGATTACAATTGGTTCCAAGTTCTATAACAAAGCTGTTTTAAGAAAACCTTTTCAATATAAAATAACTCCCATGTGGGCACTAAAATCAACCACATTAGTTGGTAGTGGTTCTGTTTTGTATAAGAAAATGCCAGAGTTTGGAAATTTATATTTCTATAGAGTTGGTTTTTCCGGAAGTTATTATTCTTATGATAGTGACTTATTCTATAAAAGATTTAGCCCTTTTGCTTCAGTAGGTTTTAGAGATAGTAAAGATTTAAGAAATAATAAGAAACATATAATCAATATTAGGAATATTACAGTAGACCGAGATAAAAACCCAAACGTAGCGCTTGAATCTCCCAACTACAGCGTTTTTGACATCAATTATGTGTATTCAAATCCAAACTTGATTAATTATTATAGGGCTAGTGTTGATTATCAGGTATCTGCTGATTTTAGTAAAATTTCAACAACCTTAAATTATAGAAAATTATTTAATAATAATCGTAAAATTGATGTCCGCCTTTTTACCGGAATTTTTATAAAAAACAATACCAAGCTAGACGACCATTATTTTAGTTTTGCTTTAGACCGACCCACAGATTATTTATTTGATTTCAATTATTATGGAAGAAGTGATGCTTCTGGTTTATTTAGTCAGCAGTTAATTATTGCTGAAGGTGGTTTTAAATCAAAATTACAGCCTGCATTTTCAAATACTTGGATGGCTACGCTTAACCTAAGTACCAACATTTGGAGATGGATTCAAGCTTATGGTGATCTAGGTTGGATAAATAATAAAAACCAAGGAACTGAAGTTGTTTATGACAGTGGAATACGTCTCAGTTTGGTAGAAGATTATTTTGAATTATTTTTTCCGGTATACTCAAACCTTGGTTGGGAAATAGCTCAACCTAGATACGATCAAAAGATACGGTTCATCGTTACGCTTGACGTTAGAACACTTTTTGGTTTGTTTACAAGAAAATGGTATTAATAAATCTTAGCTTTAGTTGGTTAAAACTTATGATATAGTAATTTAGTTTCAAAAATTTAGTTAAATTTAAGAATAAATAAAGGATTACTGGAACGTTGGAATTTGACTCTGATTTCAGAACCATAAAAAGAAAATTAACAAACATATATAAAGTGCTAAAAAATATATTATCCTTTAATAAAAAATGGTTTTTTTTCTTTAATTTCTTTTTACTCATAAATAATCAACTATAAATATTAAAATTATGACTCATTTCAATAAACTCTTAATAATACTAAGTATAATTTTATGCTTTTCTTCTTGTGAAAACAAAAAAACAACGTCAATCCAATCATTTACTGAATTAGATTTAAAAAGAGGAGATCTTTTATTATGTGGGGATCCAAATTTTGGCGATGTAAGTTTTGCGCTATCATGTAGGTATGATTTACGTGAAACATTCAATCTAGGTTTATCGCTTATGCACTCGTTTGAATATGCAGAAGCAGAAAAAGCATTTGTAAGTGTTCTTGATCAAGATCCAGAGTGTTTAATGGCTTATTGGGGAACAGCTATGAGTATCTTAAATCATCCTTTGTCTTTTAAACAGAACTCAAAATCACTAGAGAGAGGTGAAAAATTACTTAAAGTTGCTCAGACACTAACTCCAAATAACGAACGTGAAAAAGACTATATTGACGCTGTCACTGTTTACTTTAATGATTGGCAAAATCTAGACACAAAAACTAGAAAACTGAATTACGAAAGTAAGATGGAAGAATTATATAATAAATATCCAGGCGATGTAGAAACTGCAGTATTTTATTCTTTAGCTGTTTTAGCAACTGCAGATTTAAATGACAAGTCATATATCAAACAAAAAAAGTCAGGACAAATATTAGAAAAGTTATTTGAGACTAATCCAAATCATCCTGGAATTGCTCATTATATAATCCATAATTATGATTCTCCAGAACTAGCACATTTAGCACTTAATACAGCTCGTAAATATGCAGTAATTGCTCCTGCCTCAGCTCACGCACAACATATGCCTTCTCATATTTTCACAAGATTAGGTTTATGGAATGAATCTATCAACTCTAATATAGATTCTGCTAATTCTGCTGTATGTTATGCTGAATCAGTTAATCCGAATGCAAATTGGGTTAGTGAAATACATGCATTAGACTATCTAGTGTATGCTTATCTACAAATGGGTGATAATGTTAGAGCCCAATCTGAGATGAATAAAATGATTGAAATAAAAGAAGTTTTTCCTTCTGACCATTTTGCCTCCGCATACGCGCTAATTGCAGTACCATCAAGATTAGCTATAGAGAACAAAAATTGGCAGTTAGCAACTGAGCTTGAATTACCAAAAACAAACTTAGATTGGGACAAAGCACCATGGCCTAAAGCAATGTTACATTTTTCAAGAGCATTAGGCTTTACTAACACTGGAAATTCATCAAAGGCACAAAAAGAACTAGATATTTTAATTAATTTAAGAGATCGCTTAAATGAAGCTAAAAACAGTTATGAATCTGGTCAAGTTACCATTCAAATTGAATCTATTAAAGGATGGATTGAATATTCAAAAGGAAATACTGAAAAAGCTATTGAATACATGAAATTAGCATCAAAGCTTGAAAGTGAAACCTCCAAAGCAGCTGTTACACCAGGTGAGATAATCCCTGCAGAAGAGTTGTTAGCTGATCTTTATATGTTAACAGGTAAACATAAAGAAGCTCTTAAATCATATGAATTGAATTTAAAAGGTCGTCCATTTAGATTTAATGGTCTTTATGGAGCAGCTAAAGCAGCTCAAAAGCTTGATAATAATGAATTAGCAGCTTACTATTTTGAAAAATTAATTAAAGTAAGTGAGGATGTAAACAGCTCACGTCCAGAACTGTTAGAGGCAAAAGATTTTTTAGCGAATAATTCAATTTCTAAAAATGTTTAAGATTCGTTTTAATTTTGTTTTAGTTTTAATCATTGGTTTTTTCTTTTCTTGTGTTAACCAACACAAAAAGCAACTTCCAGTTTACAACCCAGTTGATTTTAAAGCCAAATTAGTAGATAAAAGTGTTAGAAATGTAAGTGAAAATCATACAGTGGCGGATTTCAGTTTAATAAATCAAAATGGTGTTAATATAACCAATAAGGATTATGAAAATAAAATTTATGTAGTTGACTTTTTTTTTACAAGCTGCCCTACTATTTGTCCTATTATGACTAATAATATGGTTAAAATTCAAAATGAGTTTATTAATAGTGATGAAATAATGTTATTATCAATGTCTGTAACACCTGAAATTGATAATGTAGAGGTTCTTAAACAATATGCAATCGATAAAGGAGTAAATGACTCAAAATGGAATATTACTACAGGACCTAAAAAACACATTTACGAGCTGGCAAGGAAAAGTTATTTTGCTGTAGTTGAACAAGGAGATGGAGGTCTTCAAGACTTTATACATACACCTAATTTTATTTTAATTGATACTAAGAAGCAAATACGTGGTATTTACGATGGAACTAACGAAAATGAAATTTTAAGTTTGATAGCAGATATTAAGATTTTAAAAAGTTAATTTTTAAAATACACTACAATAATATTACTACTCACAATCAGAATTTAATCTCCAAAGTTTATAACTATTTTCATTTAGCATTATACCTCCATCACATTCAAATGAAACTGCTCGTGAGATTTCATCCCATATTAAAGTGTCCCCATCAAATGTGTACGTATCAACACCTGGAATTCTATCTGTAGCATCTAACATAAAAATATTCATAAAAGCGCAATATTTTAATCTAAAAATTGATTATAATTTAATAATTAATTTTTTTTTGAATAAAAAATGAAAATTGTATAAAATTTTCATTTTTACTATTTTTGTAGAACTAATAAAGTTGAAATAAAAAATGCACAACTAGTCCTGAGACAAATAACAAACTAACATTCGAAGATTTTAAGAAGGAAGTTTTAAGTGATTATAAAACTGCTGTGACAAGTCGAGAATGTAGTTATTTAGGACGAAGAGAGGTTTTAACAGGAAAGGCGAAGTTTGGGATTTTTGGAGACGGAAAGGAAGTGCCTCAACTGGCTTGGGCAAAGGCATTCAAAAATGGTGACTGGAGGAGTGGATATTATAGAGATCAAACCTTTATGATGGCGATAGGCAAATTAACCATTCAACAATTTTTTGCAGGTTTGTACGCGCACACAGATCTAAAAGCTGATCCGATGAGTGCTGGAAGACAAATGGGAGGTCATTTTTCGACACATAGTTTAAATGAAGATAATTCTTGGAAAAACCTGGTTAAACAAAAAAACAGTAGTCCAGATATTTCTCCAACAGCAGGACAAATGCCTAGATTGGTTGGTTTAGCACAGGCTTCGAAAATATACAGGAATCAAACAGGCTTAGAAAACTTTACTTCTTTTACTAATAATGGAAATGAGGTTGCTTGGGGCACAATAGGGAATGCTAGTACTAGTGAAGGGTTGTTTTGGGAATCAATCAATGCAGCAGGAGTACTTCAAATACCTATGGTAGTGAATGTATGGGATGATGATTACGGAATATCCGTCCACGCTAAATATCAGACCACCAAAGAAAATATTTCAGAAATTTTAAAAGGATTTCAAAGGTCAGAGGATTCTAATGGATATGAAATTATAAAAGTTCGTGGATGGGATTATCCGAATTTGGTAGAGGCCTATCAAAAAGCTTCAAAAATAGCCAGAGAAGAACATGTCCCGGTGCTAATACATGTTAATGAGCTTACGCAGCCACAAGGACACTCAACGAGTGGATCACATGAACGATATAAGGATAAAGATAGATTGAATTGGGAGAAAGAATATGATTGTAATGTCAAAATGCGAGAGTGGATCGTGGAGAAGCAACCTTGCTACTGAAGATAGAATTAACAACTATTGAAAAAACAATAAAAAAAGAAGTCAGGGAAGGAAAAAATGCCGCATGGAAAGCTTTTTTAAAGCCTCAAATTGAGGAACAGAAAGAAGCCTCTAACACTCATCAATAATGCAGCAGAACAAAGTGCTAATAAGGTGTTTATAGATACCATTTCCTCGGCTATTAGCTATGCAAGAAAAGAGCCCTTACGTAGAGAAATTATAGGTGCTGCCAGAAAAACACTTCGCTATTTGATTGGTGAAAACTCAGTTGAAAAGAAACAATTAAAAGATTGGATTGAAAATTATTTTGAATTAATAGAACCTAAATATAGTGCTCATTTATATTCAGAAGCTAGTGACAATGCTTCAACCATTCAGGAAGTTAAACCAATCTATGATGGGTCATCAGAAGATGTCGATGCCAGAATTTTACTTAGAGATAATTTTGATGCAATTTTAACAAAATATCCTGAAGTGGTTATTTTTGGAGAAGATAGTGGAACAATTGGCGACGTAAATCAGGGCCTAGAAGGACTTCAAAGTAAATTTGGAGAAGATCGCGTTACTGATACTGGAATTAGGGAAGCTACTATATTAGGGCAAGGAATTGGGATGTCGATGCGAGGGTTACGTCCTATCGCCGAAATTCAGTATTTAGATTACATTCTTTATTGCTTGCAAATTATGAGTGATGATCTAGCAACAGTAAGGTACCGGACTAATGGTAAGCAAAAAGCACCCCTAATCGTAAGAACTCGTGGGCACCGATTGGAAGGTATTTGGCACAGTGGATCGCAAATGGGAGGATTAATTCATTTGTTACGTGGTATGTTCATATTAGTCCCGAGAAATATGACCAAAGCAGTAGGTTTTTACAATACACTTTTAAAAACGGACGAACCGGCACTAGTTATTGAATGTCTAAACGGTTACCGGTTAAAAGAAAAAATGCCTATTAACTTAAATGAAATATCGACACCAATTGGAGTTGTTGAGACTGTTAAAAATGGAACTGATATTACCTTGGTTTCCTACGGAAGTACGTTGCGTATAGTTCAAGAAGCGTCTGTAGAACTACAAGAAGTTGGAATTAGCACAGAGGTCATAGATGTTCAATCGCTATTACCCTTAGATTTAAATCATGATATAGTAAAAAGTATTGCAAAAACGAATAGACTACTAGTCATCGATGAGGATGTACCTGGAGGTGCTTCGTCTTTCATAATGCAACATATACTAGATATACAAAATGGTTATCAATACTTAGATAGTAAACCTCAGACCTTAACTGCCAAACAACATCGTCCTGCTTATGGAACAGATGGCGATTATTTTTCAAAACCACAAATAGAAGATGTATTTGAAAAAGTATACGATATAATGAACGAAGTAGATCCAAAAGATTTTCCAAAAATGTAATAATTTATTTTAAAGAAGAAAAGGAAAAAACGAGTAATGTTTTCAACTAATTTAAATAACTATAAATACTACATTAACAAAAACTTGTCGAAATATATAAGCTTATTAATTTATAATTTCGAAACTCATTAAGGAAGCCATTTTTTTTTGAAGTTTGGCTTTCTTTTTTCTAAAAAAGCATCACGCCCTTCCTTAGCTTCATCGGTCATATATGCAAGACGTGTTGCTTCACCTGCAAATACTTGTTGCCCTACCATACCATCATCAGTCAAATTCATTGCGAATTTTAGCATTTTGATGGAAGTGGGTGATTTAGCTAGTATCTCTTGTGCCCACTCAAAGGCAGTATCTTCTAGCTCTTCATGAGGAATAACTGCATTAACCATTCCCATTTCAAAAGCTTCAAGAGCCGAATAGTTTCTTCCTAAAAAAAATATCTCACGTGCCTTTTTCTGACCCACCATCTTGGCAAGATAAGCGCTACCATAGCCTCCATCAAAACTGGTTACATCTGCGTCAGTTTGTTTGAATATAGCATGTTCTTTACTAGCTAGAGTCATATCACAAACTACATGTAAACTATGACCTCCTCCAACTGCCCAACCAGGAACTACACAAATTACTACCTTGGGCATAAATCGAATCATACGTTGTAAATCTAAAATATTGAGTCGATGATAGCCATCTTCTCCAACATAACCCTGACGACCTCTTGCTTTTTGGTCACCACCACTACAAAAACTATAAACACCATCTTTAGAGGATGGGCCTTCTGCGGAAAGTAGAACTACACCAATTGATGTATCTTCTTGTGCATCATGAAAAGCATCCAGTAATTCACTCGTAGTTTTTGGTCGGAAAGCATTACGAACATTAGGGCGGTTAAATGCAATTCTAGCTACACCTTGACATTTTTTGTAGGTAATGTCTTCATATTTCTTGACAGTTTTCCAATTTATAGATTTCATAATTTTAATTTTGAGTTAAATATAAAAAGACTTAATTAGAATATTCTATTCGAGTTATAAATTGTCTGTTTTTTTTAAATAAAAAAAACACCTATTAAATAAATTTATAATTTGATTTCTTTAAAATTATAAAATCAAATTTTGATAATAACATAAAAAATGAATAACTTGGAAACTTAATAAATATCTTCAAAAAAAGATCTTAAAAACCCATGAAAAAATCTCCGTATATACTATTACTGTCCCTACTTATACTCTCCTGCCATAGTGATAATAAAAATGCAACTGCATTAACTACTAAAATAAATAAAACAGAGTTAGACATAAAAAATCTTAATAAAGTAATTGTTTCTGATTTGAATAAAAATAATGAAACAGAAAATTTTTTCGAGTTAATAACTGAAGAAGAAACATCTATTAATTTTATAAATAGAGTAAATGTTGATGAATATAAGAACTTCAAATCTTATCCTCAAATTTATAATGGAGCTGGTGTATCCGTTGGAGATATAAACAATGATGGTTTACCAGATATCTACCTAGCTGGAAATTCAGTTAAAGATAGATTATATTTAAATAAAGGAAATTTTAAGTTTAAGGATATTACAGAGGAATCAGGTATAGGCAAAGAGAATTATGGTTGGTCTTTTGGGGTAAATATGATTGATATTAATGCTGATGGTTATCTAGATATTTATGTATGTAAAGCGGGACCCTATAAAGAAGAAAAATACTTGAGAAATAGGTTATTCATAAATAATGGAGATGGCACGTTCAATGAAGAAGCACAAAAATATGGTTTAAACGTTCTTGGTTTTAGTGTTCAGTCTGCTTTTTTTGATTATGACCTAGATGGAGATTTAGATGTTTACATTGCAAACCACCCGCCAACTGAAGCAAAAAAAGGAGGCGCTAAAAATTTAACGAAACTTGTTGCCGAAATCAAAAAGGGAATATTAAGAACTGATGAATTTTATGAAAATGTAAATGGGAAATTTATAAATAAAACAAAAGAAGCAAATTTATTAAACTATGGTTACAAGAATAGTTTAATCGTAAGTGACGTTAATAAGGATGGATTTCCTGATTTATATGTTTGTTCTGATTACAGCCAACCAGATTTATATTATTTAAATAATGGAAATAAAACATTTACCAATATTATAAATGAAAATTTAGAACATATCACATATAACAGCATGGGGAGTGAATTATCTGATATAAATAATGATGGATATCTTGATATTTATGTAACAGACATGGCACCATCAGACCACATAAAATCAAAAGTATTTATGGCTTCAATGGATACTAAGAAGTTTCATTCTTTTGTTGATCATGGAATGCATTATCAATACATGTTAAATACACTTCAACTAAATAATGGAGATAATACCTTTCGTGAAATAGGTCAACTAGCTGGAATTGACAAAACTGAATGGACATGGGCATCATTATTTTTAGATATAGACTTTGATGGAAATAAAGATCTTTTTATTACTAATGGAATAAAAGAAAATACCAACGATAATGATTTAAACGAAAAGCTAAAAAGTAGACAAAAAGAATTAAAAAAACCTACTCTTTCTTTTGAGGAATTCATGGAGGTAGTTCCAAAGATGATTACACCTAATCAAGTTTATAAAAATAATGGAGATTTAACTTTTACTAACACGTCTTCAAATTGGATTGACAATAATAATTTTAATTCTAACGGAGCAGCCTACGCTGATTTGGATAATGACGGTGATTTAGATTTAGTCCTAAATAATATGGATGCTGTTGCTAGTGTATATAAAAACAAATCTGAAGAGAGATCTTCAGGAAATTTGATAGCTATTAAGTTAAAAGGGCCTAAAAGTAATCCTTTTGCCTTGGGTGCAAAAATAAGTATACCTTTTGAAAATAAAACTATTTACCATGAGCATTATACCTCAAGAGGTTATCTTTCATCTACGGGGTATAAAATTATCATAGGTCTAGGCTCAGAAAAAATAATTCCAGAATTAATTATTGAGTGGAATGACGGAACTACTTCTATAATCAACGATTTAGAGGTTAACAAAGAATATGGGATTTCATATGACAAAACCACAAAAACTGCTATTAAATCCAGTGTAGTAAAAAATAAAATGATTGAAGAAATTCAACCAGAAAATTTAAATATTGGTTTTTCTCACAAAGAAGATAAAATCAATGACTTTAAAAAACAAGTGCTTCTTCCCTACTCACAATCACAAAACGGCCCTTTTCTCGCTAAAGCTGATGTTAATAACGATGGATTATTTGACTTTTATGTAGGAGGTGCAGCAGGACAAGTAGGTGCACTTTACATTCAAAATAAAGATGGTAAATTCAGTATTAGTAACAAAACACCTTGGGAGTATGATAAAGCATCTGAAGACTTAGGGGTTTTATTTTTTGATTATGATCAAGATGGAGATAGCGATTTGTATGTTACAAGCGGGAGTGCTTCATTTGACGAAAATGATCCAAAGTATCAAGATAGACTCTATGAAAATGATGGAAATGGAAATTTTACAAAATCTAACAATATTCCAAAAAACTATACGAGTAATCAAAAAGTAATTGCTAATGATATTGATAACGATGGAGATTTAGATTTATTTATCGGAGGTAGAGTAATACCTGATAAATATCCATTTTCACCAAAATCTCAACTCTTAATTAATGAAAATGGTATTTTTGTAAATAAAACAGAAAAAATTGCCCCGGAGTTGTTAAAAGCAGGTTTAGTAACAGATGCTGTTTTTTCAGATTATGACATGGATGGTGACGAAGATTTAATAGTAACAGCAGAATGGAGTCCTATTAAAATATATGAAAATGATAATGGATATTTTAATTCTGTTTCACTAACTTCACTTCAAGATACTGAAGGAATATGGTTTAGTATAGAAGCAGTAGATTTAGATAACGATGGTGATGAAGACTATTTATTAGGTAATTTAGGACTTAATTCTAAATTTAAAGCTAGTACTAAAAAACCGTTTCATGTATTTTGTGATGATTTTGATAATAATGGAACTTATGATGTCGTTTTTTCAAAAAAATATCAAGGTGAATTAGTCCCGATGCGAGGTCGACAGTGTTCATCAGAACAAATGCCTTTTATCTCAGAAAAATTTGAGAACTATTTGTCTTTTGCAGAGGCTAGTATCGGGGATATTCTTGGAGAAGATAAACTAACAAATGCTTTACACTATCAAATTAAAAATTTAAGTAGTATTTGCTTAATCAATAATGGAGACAAAACATTTCAAAAAATACAATTACCCCTTGAAGCACAGGTTGCCCCAATTATGAATTTTACAGTAACCGATATTGATGATGATCAGAAACCAGAAGTCATAGTTATAGGCAACTTATATCCAACAGAAGTTGAAACTATTAGATATGACGGATCAATTGGTACGATACTGAAGTTTGATAATAATCAATTTGAGGTGGTCAAAAATTCAGAATCAGGATTAATTATACATGGTGATTCCAAAGACTCGGATATTATAAAAATTAATGACCAAAAAGTACTTTTAGTAACCAATAACGATGCCCCTCTAAGTATATATAAAATTAATTGATTGCACTAAAAAATAACTAATTCTTTAATCTTTTAATTTTTATTTGACTAATCAACTAACTAAATCAGTAAGGTGTAACAAAAATATAACCAACAAAATTAAAATTATGATGAAACAAACAAAATCCTATCAATCCTCATTTATATCAGTTACTATTCTATTTTTTTTATGGGGATTTATTACAGTTCTAGTAGATAGTTTGGTCCCACGATTAAAGGATGTTTTTGAAATGTCATATGCAAAAACGGTATTAGTTCAATTCGCTTTTTTTACTGCGTTTTTTGTTGTTTCCTTGCCAGCTGGAGCTATACTCACAAAAATTGGATATAAAAAAGGGATTGTTTTAGGTTTAATAATAATGGCATTAGGATGTCTATTATTCTATCCTGCGGCGGAATATAGAAATTTTAATGTTTTTTTAATTGGTTATTTTACTTTGGCTAGTGGGATTACTGTTCTACAAGTAGCTGCAAATCCTTATGTTGCCTTATTAGGTTCTGAAGAGGGAGCATCGAGTCGTCTGAACCTATCACAAGCATTTAATTCTTTAGGAACAACTATTGCGCCAGTTGTGGGTGCTTTATTTTTATTGAGTGATTCTGTAAAAACATCAGAGGAAATTGATCTTCTTAATATAACAGATAAAGCAAATTATTATGCAGAAGAGGCAGCGACAGTCCAAGTACCATTTTTGCTCATCGCTACCTTCATAGGAATATTAGCTCTTATCTTTTCTTTTATAAAGTTACCAAAAGTTATGGAAGATAGTCCTAAAGGAGGTTACTTAGCTTTATTGAAAAATAAATTGATGATGTTGGGGGCGCTTGGAATATTTGTTTACGTTGGTGCAGAAGTCGCTATTGGGAGTTTTTTAGTCAACTACTTTGACGATATGAACTTAGCAGTAATAGTTGCTGAAAATAATACAATGATGAGTATTGCTAATACAATAGCTAGCACTTTCAATAAAACGTTTTCGAATTCTGATCCCAAATCATTATTAGGAATTTTTATAATTTTTTATTGGGGAGGTGCAATGGTAGGTCGATTTATTGGTGCTTATTTAACAAAGATAATGTCACCGGGTAGAGTATTAAGTATTTTTGCTTCACTTGCTATAATATTGATTATAATATCAATTAATACAGTTGGTTTATTGTCAATGTGGTCTATTCTGGCGGTTGGCTTATTCAACTCAATCATGTTTCCAACAATCTTCACTCTAACTCTTAGAGGTTTAGGTGATTTAAAGGCACAAGCTTCTGGTTTATTATGTATGGCAATTGTAGGTGGAGCAATTATTCCTTTCGCTTTTGGAAGTTTAATCGATGGATTTGGATTTAAGACAGCATTTATACTTACAATAGTTTGTTATGGATACATATTATATTACGGAATGATTAAATCAGCAACAAAATAGTTGGAAATTGAAAATATTAATAGTTGGAGGGACTGGTCTAATAGGTTCTCATTTAAAAAATAAATTAATTAAAAAAGGATTTTCGATTAATATCCTAAGTAGAATAAAAAGTAAAGATTCAAATACTTTTTTATGGGATATTAATGATGGCTATATAGATCTTAATGCTTTTAAAGGAGTTTCTGGTGTAATTAACTTAACAGGAGCAAATATTGCGGGAACCAGGTGGACAGAGAAAAGAAAAAGAACTCTTTATGATAGTCGTATTCTCTCAACTAGATTACTTTTTGAATCCATAAAAAAGAATAATATTTTAATTGATTTTTTTATTAATTCTTCTGCAGTAGGATATTACGGTACAAAAAAATCATCAAAAATTTTCAAAGAAGACAATGTATGTGGGTCTGATTTTCTAGCTAAAATTTGTCTTGATTGGGAAACCGAAGCCTTACGATTTAATGAATTAAACATCCGTACCATTATTATTAGAACTGGAATTGTATTAACTAAACATAAAGGTGCTTTTGAAAAAATTAAACTTCCTATAAAATTTGGAATATTACCAATATTTGGTGATGGTAAACAACCGTTTGCTTGGATTCATATAGATGATCTAATAGCTATTTTTATGTGTTCAATTACTAATAAAAACTATATGGGTCCCTATAATGCAGTTGCTCCAATTAATAATACCTATTTAGAATTGAATTCAAAAATTGCAGAACTTTTAGGCAGAAAGGTGATACAGATTAAAATTCCTGATTTTCTTTTAAAACTTATTTTTGGGGAATTAAGTAAAACCTTGACCAGTGGCAAACAAATAGCTGTAGAAAAGTTAATCAATAGCGGATTTAATTTTAAATTCAAAAATTTAAATACTGCATTATCCAATCTTTTGATTGAAAATAAATAAAGAATTACTTTACTCTTTTGTATTTAAATAAATTTAATATCCATCTGGGTAATGGGTGATTTCCTCGTTTTCTAAAATCTATATTCCAACCTATTTTTTTGATAAGTGGGATTTTATGAGTTTCCACAAATTCTATTAATGTCCCCTCTGGTGCCTGAATATAGGCAAAATTACCTCCTGCGTCACCCATATCAAAGGTATCCATAGCTTTTGCACTATCAACAGTAAAAGGAAATCCTAATCGTTTTGCTTTATCTCTTAAAGCATCCATATCATTAATATCAAAGCATAAATGTATAAATCCTGGATCTCCCCATATGCGACCTTCATAAATCGCTTTTTGTTCTCTATTTAAAACCTGTACCAATTCAATTTCAGATTTACCAAAAAGACTACTAAACGCACCATTTTTAACATCGGAATGTCTTAATAAAACTCTCCGAAACTCTTTATCGCCTCCAGCAATGAATTTATAATCATTAAATACTCCTGTTTGATCATAAATAACTTCGTCATATCCTAAAATATCCTTATAAACTGTAAGGCTTTCGTCAATGCTTTTAACTCCAATTATAGTACCAAAAACACCTCCATTAACTGCTTTTTCTTTTTTAAAGACTTCGGGGTGTTCTTTAATTTCCCAAATATTGTTATAAAGATCTTTTAAGAAAAAATGTTTCTTTCCATTGGGGTCAATTGAGATTTCACCTAATAAATTTAAACCAGCACTGGCATATTTTTGATACGCAATTTCTGCATCCTGGCATTTTAAAACTCCAATATTTATTCCTAAATCACCTAATTGAATTTCAAAATCAATTGGAGTTGGGCTTTTACCAGTATGTTTCCATATTTCAAAGCCACCACCACCCTCAAGGTTTAAAGCTAAAATAGCGTGTCTTTTTCTTGGTTGCCCATCAGTATGAGCTAACATAAGCTCTGCAACAGCTTCTTCATCAAACATAAGAATATCCATCGAGAAAAATCTACGATACCAGTTCCAAGCTTCTTCAATATCTGTAACTCCTACTCCAAGTTGTTGAATTCCGTTAATTTTCATAGTTTCTTTTTAAAAAGGCTTTATTTTTTTTGATAGATAATAATAAAGGCTAGGAAAAAATCTACGAACATAAACCATTATTATTTCCTTGCCTCCTACTAAAATTTCTTTTTTATCGTTTTCTAATTTATTAACTATTATTTTTACGGTGCTTTCAGCCGTTTTACCTTTATCTTGACCTGGATCCATTTTATTATAGGAATTTCCTTCTTTATCGATGGCATTTTTTGAAATACTAGTTTTGATTCTTCCAGGTACAATCATTGATATGATCAAACCATTTTCTTTATTTTCAATCCTTAAACTTTCAAAAAAACCGTGTAATGCGTGTTTAGTAGCTGAATAGGAGGATCGGTATGGAAATCCAAATTTACCAACTATACTAGTTGTTACTCCTATTTGTGCCTTTTTATTTTTTAATAAAATTGGTAATATTTTTTTAGTTAGAGCAATAGTCCCAAAAAAATTAACTTCAAATATCTTACGATCTATGCTTAACTTGGTTTCACTTGCAAGAGAACGTTGACTAATACCCCCAAAATGATACAATCCATGTATATTTAAATTTTTGTCGATTACTGAATGTGCTGCAAGATTAACGCTATTCTCATCGCCAAGATCAAAAGGAATTACGAGGGTTGAACTACCATTTACTTTGCATATTTTTGACACTTGATCTAAGGAACCTTTATTTCTGCCAGAAAGAATTAATTGACATTTTTTTTTGGATAATTCAATAGCAAAAGCTCTTCCTATTCCCGAGGAAGCTCCAGTTATCCATAATGTTTTATTTTTAAAATTCACCTAGGTATACGCGTTGATATATTTACGAAGATAGGAGTTATATAATACCAAAAAAAATATGATTTAAAGTTATTTAGACGATAAAATTAAATCAATTCTATCCCGTCATCTTTTAAAAGGATTAAACGATCTTTATAAAGGCTACCTATTGCTTTCTTAAAGCTTTTTTTACTTAAGCCAAGTAATTCCTTTATTGTTTCTGGTGAAGATTTGTCATTTATGGATAAAAACCCTCCAGCAGTTTTGAGTTCGTCCAAAATATATTGAGCGTTGGGTTCTATGCTTCGATAACCTTGCTTTTGAAGAACGACATCTATTTTATGATCCTCTCTTATTTTTTTTATATATGCTTTTAAGCGATCACCTGTTCTTAAATCTTCAAAAATATCTTCTAGATAAATAAGCCCTTTGTGTTGCCCATTTATTATTACATTAGCACCTTTATCAGTTAAATGAGTTACTAAAATTTCGACCTCATCATAGGTTTCTACCGTAATATGGTCGTTTTGCAAAAATTGATTGGTTTTACTAGATCCAGTAAGTCGGTTTGTTTGTTCATCCAGATATAAATAAACAATATACCAATTGTTTACTTTCATTGGTCTAGCTTGCTCTTTAAATGAAACAAATAGATGCTTTTCGAGACCCCAGTCCATAAATGCACCGTGTTTAGTTACATCCGCACATCTTAAAAAACCAAAGCTTTGGAGCTGAACGAAAGGTTCAAGTGTTGTTGCAATGGGGCGCTCTTCATAGTCAAGGTATATGAAAACTTTCAATTCATCTCCTATTTCAAAAGATTCTGGTTTATATTTATGAGGGAGTAAAATAACTTCTTCTGCTTCACTATCATTTCCAAGATATAGGCCAGGTTCTGTTTCTCTTAAAATTTTTAAAGTTGTATATTTTCCTATTTCAAACATTACACAAATATAAACGCTATTACCAATATAAATTTAAACCGGCGATGAAATTATTTTAAATATTCAAAATAATCCAAAAGTACTTGATCATTCAGAGAACTAGGAGTGAAAACTTCTAATAAATGAGGCTTATTTTGTGTAGCATAGAAGAGTGGTAACGAATCCTCTAATTCCCTTTTAGTAGTTGCAACAAAATACTTAATATCGAACATTTTACATAAATATTCAGCTGAAAGATTGTGCTTAGTCTCAATAAATCTATCAAAGTTTGGAGTGTTTTTTTCTCCGGGTAGTATTCGGAAAATTCCACCACCACCATTATTAATGACAATAATTTTAAAATTAAAAGGAATATAATTATTCCAAAGTGCATTACTGTCGTAGAGAAAACTTAAATCACCTGTAATAAATACTGTTTCTTTTTCACTTGCAACAGCTGCACCAATGGCAGTTGAAGTGCTGCCATCGATTCCACTTGTGCCCCTGTTACAAAATACAGCTATATCTTCTTTAAAATTAAAAAGCTGCGCGTATCTAATGGTGGAGCTATTGCTTAACTGTAAATTAACGTTAGAGGGTAGTGAGGTAGTCAATTTTGAAAAAACATATAAATCTGAAAAAACAACTTGATCGATATAAGCCGCATGTTTTTTTCTTCTTTCGTTCCTTTTATCAATAAAAAAAGATTGATAGTTACTTGCTAAATTAGTGGTTAAGGATAAAAATTGCTTAAAGAAAAGAGCGGGAGTCGTTTTAAAGTGATGAGTTAAACAAAAATAAGTGTCTAGTGCTTTTTTACTATCTATATGCCAGTGTTCTTGTGGTTTATTTTTTCTTAATAAAGCTTTAATTTTTTTTGAGATTACCATTCCCCCAAAGGTTAAAAGAATATCTGGTTGAAACTTTTCAATTTCTACATTATCAAAAGAAGTAATTAATTGATCTATAGAGTTGATTATATTTTTATGATGAAGGTTAGAGGTAGTTTCAGTTAAAATTAGTACACTCTCGTCTTTTGCTAAAATCTCTAAAAAAGCTCCTTCCAATCTATTGAAATAATGAACACCTATCAATATTAATTTTTTCTTTGAGGTGTTCCATTTTTTCGCAAAAAAGGATACATCATTTATTAAAGTAGAATCCTTTTTTGCTTGAATATCATCATTAATTTCAATAGATAACAAATCACAGGTATTATATAAAGGTTCTGAAAATGGGACATTTATATGAACAGGACCACTCTTTTCAATAGCAGTATTTAAGGCTGAAGAAACTAGTATTTGATTAAAATTAATGCAATCATCGCCCTCTATGCAATTACAACTCTCTAAAATATGATTTTCAAAAACATTTTCTTGTCTTATTGTCTGACCATCCCCTATATCAATTAAACTTGAAGGCCTATCTGCAGATATCACAACTAAAGGGATGTCACTGTAAAATGCTTCCGATACTGCTGGATAGTAATTTAATAATGCTGACCCTGAAGAACAAACTAATACAGTTGGTTTATTGAGCTGTTGAGCTATACCTAGTGCAAAAAAAGCAGCACATCGTTCGTCAACGATACTAAAACAAGAGAATTTTTTATTTTCTGAAAAACCAATAGTTAGCGGAGCGTTTCTAGATCCTGGAGAGATGATAATATTTTCTATCCCTCTTGATATGCATAATTGAGTAATTAATTGAGATATTTTTTTTGATGAATATTTCATTGGTGTAAAAATACAAATAGTAAAAGAATAATACTTTATATCATCGATGAGATTACTTGTAGCATTGTTTGTGATTTATGGGAAGTTTCCTCCCATTCTTTCGAGGGATCTGAATCCTTAGTAATGCCACAACCAATATAGAGATTGGCAGTAGTATTCTCAATTTTCATACACCTTAGATTGACAAATAATCTTGAGTTGTTTTTAGATTCATCAACAAATCCTAGGAATCCTGTATAAAAATCACGTTGGTAGTTCTCTTTTTCTAAAATATATGTTTTTGCATAATTTTTAGGTGAACCACAAACTGCAGAAGTTGGATGCAACAACGACATGATAGTCCTTAGTTCAGTATTTGTTTTATTAATGGTTCCACTTATATCGGTTCTTAAATGAATCAGAGAACCAGCTTTATGATTATAGGTATTTGAAATAGTTACGTTGGAGGTTATTTTTTTTAAACTTTTTTGTATCGAGTCCACAACAACTTGTTGTTCATTTTTTTCTTTTAAATTCCACTCAACCTTTTTACGATGATGATTTTTCTGAGTACCAGCCAGTGCCATTGTTCGAAATGAATCACCATCTGTTTCAAGTAATACTTCTGGAGAGGCACCACACCATAATCCCGTACTGGGATGATACCATACATATCGGAAAGCTTTAGGGTATAAATTTAATACCCTTTCTATTAATTCAAGAAGGTTAAATTCTTTTAACTGAACTACCTTTTTTCTAGAAATTACAATTTTTGTAGCTTTCTGTGATTGTATATTTTGAATTGCATCTGCTACTAATTTTAAATAGCTTTTTTTATTATTAACGTGATCTGAAGTCTCAATTTCATTTATCTCAACATTAGTTTTTAAATAATTTGTTTCAAAATGACAACTTTTTGCTAAAGGGATACAAATAGCTTTATTTTTATTATCAAAGGGTGAAAAAATAAAATATTCTTTAAAGGAAGACTCGGTATCATAACATACAGCATCTTTTTGTAAAATAAAATTTACATTTACTTTTTCAGGATATGAATATAGAACAAAAGGTAAATTATTTTTATACTGTTGTTTAATTTTTTCTAGTAGATGTAGATTATCCAATTGATCGTTATTTGTGCAGTGTAATAGTCGTTAATTTGACTAAAGAGATTAAGTCTCCGTTTTCATTTTCAATTCGGATTTGCCAAAGTTGGGTCGTTCTTCCCTTATGCAAAGCGATTGCTTTGGCATAAACATAGCCATCTTTTATACTTTTAATATGATTCGCAGCTATTTCTAAGCCCCTAACAGTTACATTGTTATTCCTCAGAAAAACAAAAGCGGCTGCACTTCCAATGCTCTCAGCCAAAGCGACTGTTGCACCTCCGTGTAGTACTCCATCGGGTTGATGAACTCTTTTCGTTACGGGCATTTTTGCAACTAAAACCTCATCCGTAAGATCGATAAACTCTATCTCTAGAGTTTCCATCAGTGTATCTTTACAGATAGCATTACATGCTGCTAAAATCTGTTTTTTATTTTTTTTCATAGAAATCGATTACTTTTGTAAAAATACAAAACGTATTATTAATGGCATCCGAAAAAAGTGTAATCTATTTGTCCTCGAATACCTATTCCGTATTAAATAACTATACAACAAAAACAAAAAATGTTTGGATTGTTTTTCATGGTTTAGGGTATTTAAGCAAGTACTTTATTAACTACTTTTCGAAAATAAACTCCGAAGAAAATTTTGTAATTGCACCCCAAGCGCCTTCTAAGTACTACCAAGGAAAAGATTTTAAACATGTTGGGGCCTCATGGTTAACAAAAGAGAATACTTTTGAAGAAACTAAAAATGTATTGTCATATGTTGATCAGGTGTATAAAACTGAAATTAATTCTACACCTCCAAATTTAATTATTTTGGGATACTCACAAGGTGTTTCGATAGCAACTAGATGGGTAGCCGCAAGAAAAATTAATTGCAATCATTTAATATTACATTCAGGAGGTATACCTGTAGAATTAGAACCTGAAGATTTTTCACATTTGAAAAAAACTAGTAAAGTCTCATATACCTACGGAAATAAAGATCCATATATAAATGATGTAAGAATAATTCAAGAAACACTCAAAGGAAATCGTTTGTTTGGGAAATATCTAAAAATTGAGGTATTCGAAGGTATTCACGAAATAAATTCCGATTTCATAATGAGAACCTCAAAAGAGAATATTTCTTCAACATAAAAAAAGCGACCCCCTCGGATCGCTTTTAAATTTATTATAGTAATATGATTATTTAACTTCCTCGAAGTCTACATCTTCTACATCACTATTTTCTTCCGTTGCTTCTCCTTGTGCTCCAGTATCTCCTGCAGGAGCTCCTTCAGCTTGTTGAGCTTCTGCTTGTGCTTTATACATCTCTTCAGAAGCAGCTTTCCAAGCTTCGTTAATTTTATCCAACGCTGGTTGAATTGTTTCAACTTCTTTAGTTTCATAAGCTTTTTTCAACTCTTCTAACGCTTCTTCAACTGGCTTTTTATTGCCTTCAGAAATTTTATCTCCAAATTCAGTTAATTGCTTCTCCGTTTGAAAAATCATTGCATCAGCTTCATTTAACTTATCTGCTTTTTCTTTTACTAACTTATCCGCTTCAGCATTCGCTTCTGCATCTTGTTTCATTTTTTGCACTTCCTCATCCGTTAAACCTGAAGATGCTTCGATACGAATATCTTGAGATTTACCTGTGGCTTTATCAGTAGCACTTACTTTAATGATTCCGTTAGCATCAATATCAAAAGTGACCTCAATTTGTGGTGTTCCTCTTTGTGCTGGTGGAATTCCATCTAAATGGAAACGACCGATCGTTTTATTGTCAGCTGCCATCGGACGTTCTCCTTGCATTACGTGAATTTCAACACTTGGTTGATTATCAGCAGCAGTCGAGAATACTTGCGATTTCTTAGTTGGTATGGTTGTGTTAGATTCAATTAAGTGAGTCATAACACCTCCCATAGTTTCAATTCCTAAAGAAAGTGGAGTTACATCTAATAACAATACATCTTTTACATCTCCTGTTAACACACCACCTTGAATAGCAGCTCCTAAAGCAACTACCTCATCTGGATTTACTCCTTTATTTGGTTTTTTACCAAAGAATTTTTCTACTGCTTCTTGCACTGCAGGAATACGAGTAGATCCACCTACCAGGATTATTTCATCGATATCACTTTTTGAAATCCCAGCATCTTTTAAAGCTTTTTCACAGGGTGCGATGGTTCTTTTTACCAAGTCATCGATTAATTGCTCAAACTTTGATCTTGTTAATGATCTTACCAAGTGCTTAGGTCCACTAGCAGTAGCGGTAACATAAGGTAAGTTTATTTCTGTTTGAGTAGAGGCAGATAATTCAATTTTTGCCTTCTCCGCAGCTTCTTTTAAACGTTGTAGAGCCATTGGATCTTCACGCAAATCAATACCTTCATCACCTTTAAACTCTTCAGCCAACCAGTTAATAATTTTCTGATCAACATCATCTCCTCCTAAATGAGTATCTCCGTCAGTAGATAAAACCTCGAATACACCGTCTCCTAATTCTAGAATAGAAACATCATGTGTACCGCCACCAAAATCAAATACTACGATTTTTTGGTCGGTTCCTTTTTTATCCATTCCATAAGCTAAAGCTGCTGCAGTTGGCTCATTAATAATTCTTCTCACTTTTAATCCAGCAATTTCACCAGCCTCTTTTGTTGCGTGACGCTGACTATCATTAAAATATGCTGGTACAGTAATTACTGCTTCCGTTACACTTTGTCCCAAATAATCTTCTGCAGTTTTCTTCATCTTTTGAAGAATCATTGCAGAAAGTTCTTGTGGAGTATACATTCTTCCATCGATATCTACACGAGCAGTATCATTATCTCCTTTTACTACTTTATAAGCAGCACGTTTTGCTTCTTTATCAGATTCAGTGAACGTATTTCCCATAAATCTTTTAATTGAAGAAATGGTTTTTGTTGGGTTGGTCACTGCTTGTCTTTTCGCAGAATCTCCAACTTTAATTTCACCATCTTCAACAAATGCGATAACTGAAGGCGTTGTTCTTTTTCCTTCACCATTAGGAATTACGGTTGGTTCACTACCTTCCATTACAGCCACACAAGAGTTGGTTGTTCCTAAATCGATTCCTATTATTTTACTCATAACTATAAATTATATTTTATTTATCTTAATTTCAATCTCAACCTAATTGAGACACTTGGTATATGGCAATCTTTATGCCAGTAGATTTGATATGACAGGGTGGCAGATTTATTCTTAAAAAGTCAGTCAGATTAATGTTTAGTTGTTTTAAGTTTTAACAGCTCTTTCCATTGTGTAGTGTATCTAGGGCTTCGAGATTCCTTTACTAATTCCCATTCTTTAACTCGAGTTCCTACTAATCCTGAAAATAAGGTGGATTTACCATACTTTCGATTAATTTTATCAAAAACATGCATCAATTCATTTTTTTCCCAACGAGGAGTCGGTGTGAACAAATTTCCTTGCACGTAGTTGTTAGGAATAATTCCACTTAAACAGACACCTACTTTTTTAAAACGATAACCTGGCCTATAAATAATATTTAACGCTTTTTTTGCCTCAGAAATTAAAACAAAGGTGTCGCTTGTAGGTATACTTAGCGTTACCGTAACACTATTAGAGTATTGCTTATCACGATCGCTGAAGTAATTGGTATGCAAGAATACCTGAAGATAAGTTGCACAGGATTTTTGGCTTCGAAGAACTTCACTCACTTCACTAATGTAGGAGGAGCACGCTTCTTGAATCATTCCTAAATCTTCTATTTTTTTTCCGAAAGATTTTGCAGTACCGATTCCCTTTTTTGGGGCAGGCATGGTTTTGAATTCAATACTAGATTTTCCTTGTAATTCGTTCCAAATACGAAGGCCAACTACTGTCATATTCTTCCGAACCCACTTTCTTGGAAGTTGTGTAAACTCATAAGCGGTTAAAATACCTATTCCTTTTAAACGCTTCGAATGCTTACTCCCGATTCCCCATACCATACTGATATCTGCCCATTGTAATGCTTCAATTCTTTTTTCTTCGGAATCAATAACAAAAACACCCTTATTTTCTGAAACTCGCTTCTTAGAAATTTTATTAGCTAATTTTGCCAATACCTTCGTAGGTGCTATACCTACTCCTACTGGTAATCCTGTATGTTGAAAAATAGTATTCTTAATTTGGTGTCCAAAACAGTTCATAGAAAAATGTTTCATTCCAGATAAGTCTACAAAAGCTTCGTCAATACTATAAATTTCAACTTCTGGCGAAAAAGAACTAAGAATATTCATAACACGTTGAGACATTTCGCCGTAAAGCGTATAATTAGAAGAAAAAAAAGTTACTTTATTTTCTATTAGTTGTTTTTTAATCTTAAAAACAGGTTCAAACATAGAAATTTCAGAAAGTGCTTTAGCTTCTGTGTTTGCAGCAATTACACAACCATCATTATTACTTAACACCACCACAGGTTTTCCCCACAAGTCGGGTCTAAAAACTTGCTCACAAGTAGCGTAAAAACTATTGCAATCCACTAAAGCAATCATCTAGCGTAATGAATAATATAACTAATTAAACCCCACAAAATAAATTCCGTTTCTAGAGAAGCTCCAGAAAATCTAATTACTTTAAACTCCCCGTCTATAACTACTAAAACTAAATCATTTTTTTTTGGAGTTAAGGATCGATCTATAAGTAATACATCTTTGTCCAAAATATTGTAATTTGAAAGTTCGTCTCCATCTATTCTCACATAAAAAGTAGCATCACGATTAGCAATCAACTCGTTATGTAAATCGATACTTGGTTCTGCATAATGTGCTGCTGGGCTAGGAAAACCAGTTTGTTTAGATATCCCTGAAACATGGCTGTTTTTTATTTTACTAAGTTTTCCTGATGAGAATATTTCCATGATTCAAAAATATGGAATATTTCCATTTTAAATATGGAATATTTCCATTTTTTTTAAAGAATTTAATATTTATTTCTTCTCTTATAACTTCAAATTTTATGATAATTAATATAAATTGATTCTAGAGAGACTTCGTATCAGAATATTTTAAAAATTAAGCGCCAAAATTAGTACATTTACCATTCAATTTTAAAATTATGAGCACTGCCAAAAAAGAATACAAACGAATAACTACCAAAACGTTGGTGGATATGAAGAGTAAGAATGAAAAAATAGCGATGCTAACAGCTTACGATTATACGATGGCTAAAATTTTAGATAACGCTGGAATAGACGTAATCTTGGTAGGTGACTCCGCATCGAACGTGATGGCTGGTCACGAAACCACCTTACCCATCACATTAAACGAAATGATATACCACGCCTCGTCCGTAGTAAGAGCAATTGACAGAAGCTTGGTTGTAGTCGATTTACCGTTCGGAGCGTATCAAAGTGATCCAAAAAAAGCTTTAAGATCCGCCATTAGAATTATGAAAGAAAGTGGTGGACATGCTGTTAAATTAGAAGGAGGGAAAGAAATAAAGGATTCTGTAAAAAGAATTTTAAACGCGGGAATACCCGTCATGGGTCATTTAGGGCTTACCCCACAATCAATTTATAAATTTGGAACCTATACCGTAAGAGCAAAAGAAGAAGAAGAAGCTAAACAATTAAAAAAAGACGCTTTGTTACTTGAAAGACTTGGCTGTTTTGCCATTGTATTAGAGAAAGTGCCTGCAAAACTAGCTGAAGAAGTTGCTAAAAGCCTTCAAATTCCAATCATAGGTATTGGTGCAGGTAGTGGTGTAGATGGTCAAGTTTTAGTGACTCATGATATGTTGGGTATGACACACGAATTTAATCCAAGATTTTTGAGAAGGTATTTAGATATGTTCACAGAAATGACCAATGCATTCAAAAAATATACAAATGATGTTAAAAATGGTGATTTTCCTAGTGAAAAGGAGCAATATTAATAATACAAACACAGCAATTGCCTCTAAAAATTATATCAAATAAAGAAAATCTTCAAGTTATTTATGAAGACAATCACATCATTGCGATTAATAAAAGAATTGGTGATATTGTACAGGGTGACCAAACAGGAGACACTCCCCTTTCTGAAGTTGTCAAACAATACATAGCTGAAAAATACAATAAGCCTGGAAAGGTATACCTAGGCGTAGTTCATCGGTTGGACAGACCGACAAGTGGAATTGTAATATTTGCTAGAACTAGTAAAGCCCTAACCAGACTTAATAAATTATTTTCAGAGAGAAAAACCGAAAAAACCTACTGGGCTATTGTAAAAAAAAAGCCAGTCAAAGCATCAGATGTATTAATTCATTATCTAAAAAGAAATTCTAAACAAAATAAATCATACGCCCACAACAACAAAATTCCAAATAGTAAAAAAGCTATTTTAGAATATCAAGTTATTAAAAATTTGGATCATTATTCACTGTTAGAAATCAATTTAAAAACAGGAAGGCACCACCAAATTCGAACCCAACTATCTAAAATTGGATCACCAATAAAGGGGGATTTAAAATATGACTTTGATAGAAGTAATTCTAATGGAGGTATTCATTTACATTCAAGGAGATTATCTTTTATTCACCCTGTAAAAAGTGAAAAAATTATTTTAATTGCTCCACTACCAAAAGATCCTATATGGAATGTCTGTGATTAGATTTAAGTAATAATAAATTAATAATACTTATGAAATTATTTGATTTAGAATATGAATCCAAACAAAACTTATTACCAATGGATGGTACTGTAAATTATTTTGGTAAAATTTTAAATCAAGAGCAAGCTGACTATTATTATCAGTCATTACGAAAGGGAATTAAATGGAAACATGATGAAGCAATGATGTTTGGGAAAAAGTTAGTAACAAAACGGAAGGTAGCTTGGTATGCAAACGAAACATTTAGTTACACCTATTCTAAAATAACCAAACAAGCTACACCTTGGACTCAAGAATTATTAGAACTAAAAAATATCATTGAAGAAGCTACCAAAGAACACTATAATTCCTGCTTATGTAATCTTTATCACACCGGCGAAGAAGGAATGGGTTGGCACAGTGACGGTGAAAAAGATTTAAAAAAAAATGGTGCAATTGCATCAATAACTTTAGGAGCAGAAAGAAAGTTCGCATTCAAGCATAAGAAATCGAAACAAAAAGTAGAAATTTATCTAGAGCACGGAAGTTTACTGGTGATGAAAGATGAAACACAAACTCACTGGTTACATAGACTTCCTCCCACTAAAAAAATTAATACTCCTAGAATAAACCTTACTTTTAGGAATATCATAAAAGACCGCTAACCTAACCAACCCTCTCGATCCAAACTTCGATACTGTATGGCCTCTGAAATATGTTCACTTAAAATATTTTCAGAACCCTCTAAATCTGCAATGGTTCTAGAAACTTTTAAAATACGGTCATAAGCCCTTGCAGATAAATTAAGCTGCTTCATTGCAATTTTTAATAATTTAATAGATGTTGCATCTAATTTACAAAATTGTCTAATTTGTTTCACTCCCATCTGAGCATTATAAAATATAGTTTCTGAATCATTAAATCTTGTAGTCTGCACATTTCTTGCTTTAATAACGCGTTTTCTAATAACGTTACTTAATTCACCACTGCGATCATCACTTAATTTATCAAAAGGTACAGGTGTTACCTCTACGTGGATATCTATACGATCTAATAAAGGTCCTGAAACTTTACTTAGATAACGTTGCATCTCAGCGGGTGATGAGGTCATAGGAGCATTTGGGTCATTAAAATAGCCACTTGGACTGGGATTCATACTAGCTACTAACATAAAACTGGAAGGGTACGTAACTGTAAATTTTGCTCTCGAAATAGTTACTTCTCTATCTTCCAATGGTTGTCTCATAACTTCTAAAACTGTTCTTTTAAATTCAGGTAACTCATCTAAAAATAAGACCCCGTTATGTGATAATGATATTTCTCCTGGTTGTGGATACGTTCCGCCTCCAACAAGGGCAACATCCGAAATAGTGTGGTGAGGGCTTCTAAAAGGTCTGGAACTCATAATTCCTCCTTTTTTAATGGTCCTGCCAGTTATACTATGTATTTTGGTAGTTTCTAATGCTTCTCCTAAAGTCATAGGAGGTAAAATACTAGGTAATCGTTTTGCTAACATAGTTTTACCAGAACCTGGTGGACCAATTAATATGATATTATGGCCTCCTGCAGCAGCGATTTCCATGCATCGTTTAATAGATTCTTGACCTTTAACATCTGCAAAATCAAATTCAGGATTTTCTAATTGATGATTAAATTCAGATTCTATATCAACTTTTGTTTTTTTTAAGGATTCTCCTTTATCAATATAATTAATAACTTCTTCAATAGTGTCAACTCCATATACATCGATTCCTTCAACTATCGCAGCTTCTTTGGCGTTTACTTTAGGAAGTATAAAACCTATAAAACCTTCCTCTTTAGCTTTTATAGCTATTGGCAAAACCCCTCGAATGGGCTGAAGCTTTCCGTCTAAAGATAATTCACCCATGATGATATAATCTGCTAAAGGAATGGTTTCTTTAATTTGTCCAGTAGCAACTAAAATTCCCATTGCTAATGTTAGATCATAGGCCGATCCTTCTTTCCGCATATCTGCAGGAGACATATTTAAAATTAATTTTTTTCCAGGAATTTTAAAGCCGTTGTTTTGAAGTGCAGCAGCAATTCTATAATTACTTTCTCTAATTGCATTATCTGGTAAACCAACTAAATGATAACCTATTCCTTTATCAACGTTAACTTCAATGGTAATCGTGCTTGAATCAACGCCAAACACGGCACTCCCATATACTTTTGTAAGCATATTATATTTATTTAAGATCAGGGAGTTATGAAAGTATTAAGATAGTAATTTTATTATAAATCAAACAAGCCTTTATCGTTAACGATAAAGGCTTGTTAAATTCTATTAATTCAGCACTAATTTTTCAAAAACTGTAATACTCTAGTCCTATTTTCAGAAGTTATAGAAATAAAGTAGTTTCCTATAGCTAATGATGAAACATCGATTTGAGAAATTGATGTATTCGAGTTTTTGACAAGTAAAACTTGACCTAAAACATTCACTATTTTCACCTCTGTTATTGGAGTATTTGCGGATAAATTCAATAGCTCTTTAGTTGGATTAGGATACATTGCTAATCCTTCGATAGATTGATCGTTTACTCCTAATATTCCATCCACGGTGAAAATGAAGGCTTCAGAGAAATTTCCTGAAGTACAGGGGGTATAAGGTTTTACTCTCCAGTAATAAGTAGCTCCCTCTGTAACACCTAAAGCTAAATACTCCGGTATGATGACATTTGCAGAAAATTCAATATTAGAAAAATCGGGAAATCTACTTAATTCAAAATCATAACTAGATATAGATTCATCTCCATCTTCCCATCGAAAAAGAATAACTACCGGTTGGTTCTCAGCTCCGTCTGGTGGAAAAATCAATCCCACGTTAGCAACATCTGTATCTAAAACTCTTAAAATTAAATATAAATTTATGGTTTCAGTACTACCAGAGCCAACAACTGTAAATGGATAATCACCTGGTGTTAAATTTTCTAAACCAATTATACTTAGCACAGTAGTTCCTTCCTCATTTAATGAAGTAGATGAAAAATTACCAGAAGTTCCTGCGGGTAGTGCAGAAACTGTAAAATCTATGGTATCAGAAAAACTGTCACTAAAGGCTAAATCAACATTAAAATCAGCACTATCAGATGAACTACAAGTTTCTAATATTCCTTGATGAGAAGAAATAGTAAACTCCTCGTTATCGATTCCAGTAGCTATTAAAGAAAAATCTTGTAGACCATCTATAAGAGAACTCCCCTTGTGTGAAACTTGAATAATGTATTCTCCAGACGCGTTTTGAATTTCTATCTTTTCAATATTATCAACCAAATTGTCACCCGTAGTAGCTGCAGCTGAAAAATTAGCAGCATCTAATTTCCATGGGAAAAAAGTAGTTCCTCCATCTTTAGATACCCTCAGATCTAGGTCATTCATTAATGAAGGAGTTGGATCATCTTCAACTCCAGATGGTAAAATATTACCTGGTGGATCCGCCCAAGTAATTGAAACCATTAGGTCATTAGTCCCATCAGATTGAACAGAATAAGTAAAAACTTCATCGGTATCTATGGTTTCTTCTATAATCGTGGAAGAATTTCCGTTATTAGTGATAACTTCAGTTGCTCTTTCTATATTTAATAAACCCCAACCAAATCTATAATCCGGACCTGGAGTTGTACCCGCTTCATCAGCTGTATGTAAAGCTAAACCTCTTAATGTGGAGCTTAGCATAAAAGTTTCATTTAAATCATTATAATGTTGTTGTAATAATATTAAACTCCCTGAAGTATTGGGTGCAGACATCGAGGTACCGCTATAATTAGCATAACCACTCCCCCCTACAGAAGAGTACATGTTAACTCCTTTTGCAGAAATATCTGGTTTTATTCGTCCATCATCTGTTGGGCCCCAACTACTAAATGAAGACATATTTACACTATTAGGTCCCGTATAATTTAATACCTCATTAACAGCAGCAACAGTAATACCATTTTTAGACGTACCGCTATCTGTAAGATAATCGTAACCACCATCACCGGTATTTACACCAGATTGACGATCATTCCCTGCTGACCAAACTGAGGTATAATAAGGTGCATTATAAGTTATATTATCAACACCTCTTGCATCACCACTATAAAATCCCAATTCCCATAGATCAGCATTATCAATATTCATTCCGTAGGAGTGATTGGATATTAATAAACCATCTGCTGCTGCCGCTATCATTTCTCCTGCATCTGATTGCGCAGTGTAAGAAATGATTTCTGCCAAGGGAGCCATCCCTTTAGTTGCTCCACCATTTGGAGATGCCGATCCAATCATGGTACCACAAACATGTGTTGCATGACTACTTGTTCCAGATGTATTATCCATTTGAGTAACTCTGTTTTCTAACAAAGGATGTGAAAGATTGGCATCACCAACTTCCCAAACACCAAGAATCATATCTTCTCCATTTAAATCAAGTCCAGAACCGCCACCAGAATGAACTTTGTTAGTCCGAGTGGTAATCGCACCTTCTCTATTAGTTGTAATTAAATATTTTGGTTTACCATTTTCTTTAACACCAACAAGGACTGCAAGACTTCCATTTGGATAATTAATCTTTTTTTTCCAACCAAACTGTTCCGCTTTTTCAAGTGCTTTTTGATAATTTAAAGCTTGTTTATTTGAAATTTCAGTCTCAATTTGACCCAGTTTATATAAGTCATACTGTGAGATAATTTGTTGTTTATCCTGTTCAGTTTGGGCTGAAAGTCCAAATGAAAAAAGAAAGCTTAGAATTATTAGTGATTTTGTTTTCATATTTTTTTTCCGAAAGTATTGAAAAAAAAGGAAACTAATAAGAATTACTTAAGAATTTAATATTTTATTGGCAATTTTTTTTCCTAATTCAACTCCCCATTGATCATAACTAAATATATTCCAAATAACACCTTGAACAAAAAGCTTGTGTTCATAAAGTGCAATTAAACTTCCGAGATTTTTTGGTGTTAACTGATTTATAAGTAAAGAATTTGATGGTTTGTTTCCCTTAAAAGATCTATAAATATTACTTATGTTTTGTTGGTAAGTTCCTTTCAACAAAGATTCTGACTGACCGTAGAAATTAGCCATCAATAATTTATGTTGGTACTGGTTGCCATGAAGCGATTCTTTAAAGCCAATGAAATCAATAGGTATCGTTTTAGTACCTTGATGTAGTAATTGAAAAAAAGCATGTTGAGAATTAGTGCCTACATTACCCCAAACTATTGCTCCAGTTTGGTAATTTACAGGAATTCCATTTCTATCAATTTCTTTACCATTACTTTCCATAACGGCTTGTTGTAGGTATGGCACAAATTTTTCTAAATATTGATTGTAAGGAATAACAGCCTCCGTTTCACAATTGTAGAAATTATTATACCAAACCGAAATTAAGCCCATTAATACAGGAATATTGTTAGTGAATTCTTCATTTTTAAAATGAAGATCCATTTCGTGAGCACCTTTTAATAAATTTTCAAAATTTGAGTAACCTACGGCACAACAAATTGATAAACCTACAGAGCTCCATAAAGAGAATCTGCCTCCAACCCAATCCCACATTGGAAAAATATTATCCTCGGTAATTCCAAAATTTACAGCATTTTCGATGTTAGAAGAGACTGCAACAAAATGTTTTTCAATGTCTAATTGACTCGTATCTTTTAAAAACCAATTTTTAATTGTTGTTGCGTTAGCTAGGGTCTCTTGAGTAGTAAAGGTTTTTGAAACAATTACAAAAAGAGTAGTTTCTCTATTTAAACTTTTTAGTATCTCAGCTACGTGATCACCATCAACATTAGAAACGTAGTGTACCTTTATATGATTGCTATAATATTGCAAAGCGTTAACTACCATTTTTGGACCTAGGTCACTGCCACCAATACCAATATTTACAACATCAGTGATTGCTTTGTTACTATACCCTCTCCACTTACCTCTTATAACAGAATTAGAAAAGACTTTCATTTTTTGAAGTGATTTTTTTACTTCAGGCTTCATCTGATCAAAATCTCGTAAAGCAGTATGAAGAACTGCCCTGTCCTCAGTTAAATTAATATTATATCCCTCCAATTGAAGTTGAATAGCTTGTTTTAGACCAACTTCATTTGCTAATTCATTGAGCAATTCTAACGTTTTTCGATTTATTCTATTCTTGGAATAATCGAATTGAATTTCATCCCATTTAATTTTATATTGTTGATTCCTATCAGGTTCTTGATCAAAAAAATCCATCATATGGACATCCTTAATCTCAGAGAAATGAGCTTTTAACTTTTTCCAAGCTTCAGTAGTAGTAGGGTTTATAGATTTAAATTTCATTTAGCTCAGTTTATTTTGCCGGTAATAATCAATTAAACCATCAATGGGGCGTCTTATAATATTTCCTAGCTCTAAATTGTAGGGTTTCATACAATCTTTAATGATATCCTCTGAAAAATGAGCTATGGAGCCAATAAAATGAATAGGAACATTTTGAGATTCTTTAAAACACAGTATACGATATTCAATAAATTTTAGCATTCCTTCGGTTATCAATTTGTAAAAATAACCATTTACCTCCTTAGATGTAAAAATAAACTCTGCAAATGAAGCTAAATACATATTTGGATTATGTCTTTTGTACAAGTGATTTTTTATTTCGTCAGGGTCTAAGCTAAATCTATTTTCAAATTCTAGTGCCAATTGTGAAGGCATTTTTTTATAAAAATAATCTCTTATCAACCGCTTGCCAAAATAATTACCACTTGCTTCATCCATTAAGGAGTAACCTAAAGACTCTATACCATTATGTATACGAGTTCCATCAAAATAGCAGCTATTGGACCCCGTCCCAAGAATACATACAATACCAGGTTTCGTAGTAGCGGCATAGACCGCAGCTACCATATCTTCATTCACTGAAACTTTTGCTGATGGAAATATTTCTAAAAGTATTCTGGTAAGTAACCTAATAGGAGTTTTGGTTCCGCAACCAGCCCCAAAAAAATCGACCACAGCAATCTTAGGAACAAAAGGAAGTAAATCATGATTAGCTAGTATGCGTTCTCTTATATTTTCTTCAGGAACCACTGCAGGATTTAATCCTTTAGTTCTTGTTTTTAATACTACATCTCCTTTTTGGTCTAACAAAATCCAATCACATTTTGTAGAGCCACCATCCGTAATTAATACCATTTTTAAAGTTTAGAAATATGAGCTGCTAAATCTATTAACTTAGAAGAATACCCATACTCATTATCATACCAAGCTACTAACTTAAAGAAATTTTTATTAAGAGCAATACCGGCACCAGCGTCAAAAGTACAAGTGTGAGAGTCGCTTACAAAATCTTGAGAGACGACGGCGTCCTCCGTGTAGTTAACGATGCCCTTATAAGATCCCTTAGCAGCATTTTTAAATAATTTCATTATTTCCTCGTAACTGGTATCCTTTGAGGTACGGACTGTTAAGTCCACAACAGAAACATCTGCCGTTGGAACACGTAATGCCATTCCTGTTAATTTGCCGTTTAACTTAGGAATCACTTTTCCTACGGCAACTGCGGCACCAGTAGAAGCTGGAATTATGTTGTTTAATGAACTACGACCACCTCTATAGTCTTTTCGTGAAGGACCATCAACAGTTAACTGAGTTGCTGTAGCTGCATGAACTGTTGTCATTAATCCTTCAATAATTCCATACTCATCATCAATAATTTTAGCCAGTGGTGCTAAGCAATTGGTCGTACAGGATGCGTTAGAAACAATATTATCAGTACTTTTTACCTCTTTATGATTCACACCCATGACAAACATAGGAGCATCTTTTGAAGGTGCTGAAATTACTACTTTCTTTGCGCCAGCTCTTAAATGAGCATCAGCTGTATTTAATGTGGTGAAAATTCCTGTACAATCTAATACAACTTTTGCATCAATAGAATCCCATTTAAGATCTTCAGGGTTTTTCTCTGCAGTGATACGAATATGTTTTCCATCTACCACTAAATTTCCATTAATTACTTCTACGGTACCAGCATATTTTCCATGAACAGAATCATATTTTAACAAATATGCTAAATGATCTACATCCAGCAGATCATTTATGGCAACAACTTCTACATTGTTATTTTGTGCTGCAATTCTGAATGCTAATCTACCTATTCGGCCAAAGCCGTTAATTCCAATTTTTGTTTTCATATCTAATTTTATATCGATGTTATGTCAGCGACTCTTATTAATTCTAAATCTAATTTATTTGTGGTTTTTAATGTTTCTATGAATGGTACATAGATTAATTTATTATGACGAATTCCTACCATCATATTTTTTTTATTTTCTAATAGTGCATCTACAGCTCCAATACCTAATCTACTTGCTAATACTCGATCATAACAACTAGGGCTACCACCTCTTTGAATGTGCCCTAAAACAGTTACTCTAACCTCGTAGCTTGTAAGTTTATCTTCAATGTAACTCGCTAATTTAAATATATTTTTTCCAATTTGATCTCCCTCAGAAACTACTATAATACTGGACGTTTTACCTGAATTTTTACTTCTTTTTAAAGACTCGATTAATCGATCACGTCCCATATCCTGTTCAGGAATTAAAATTTCCTCAGCTCCAGCACCTATTCCAGCATTTAAAGCAATATCTCCGGCATCACGACCCATAACTTCAATTAAAAACAATCGATTGTGAGAATTTGCAGTATCTCTAATTTTATCAATGGCCTCAACCACCGTATTTAACGCAGTGTCATAACCAATGGTATAGTCAGTTCCATTAATGTCGTTATCTATTGTACCAGGTATTCCAATAATAGGAATATTATATTCTTCACTAAAAACAGAAGCACCTGTAAAGGTACCATCGCCACCAATAGTTATAAGGGCATCTATACCTTCTGATTTTAATTTGCTGTACGCAATTTCTCTACCTTCTTTTGAAAAGAAATCATTTGATCTTGCAGATTTAAGAATGGTTCCTCCTCTATTAATTATATTTTTTACAGAACGAGCATTCATTTTTTTAAACTCTCCTTCAATAAGACCTTGGTATCCTCTATAAATTCCTACACAGTCTAATTTATTAAATACACAAGCTCTAACTACGGCTCTTATTGCAGCATTCATTCCTGGAGCATCACCCCCACTTGTTAAAACACCTATTTTTTTTATACTATTCATGGTTATCCGTTTTTAATATATTTGAAAATAAAAACATCTGTTTTAATAAATTTAATTATTTAAAGTAAATGTAAGTCAGTATTACCGTAAAACAGACAATAATACCTAAAAATTTAACATATTTCCAGGGTGTTATATCGACCTGTTCAGTATATTTTTGAACAAAGTTTTCTTTTCTAGGACTCAACTTTCCAATCAACAACATTATTAGCACGTTAACTAAAAACAAAATGGCCATAATGTCTAAAAAATGTGGATAAGCTTGAGCCTCAATTAACTTTAGAGATTCTTGATTGGATATTCCAGCGTTTTTTGCATTTTCTATAGCCTTATTTGTAAAATATGGTTGCATGAAAAATTGGCTTAATATGTATAATAAACATCCTGAAAATAGAGCAATTTTTGCAGCAATAGCAGGCACTCTTTTTGTTGTATAACCTACTACAATAATCGTTAAAATAGGTATACTGTAGATGCCATTAATTTCTTGTAAATAGGCAAACAAACTTCCTGCATTGGCAATTTGTGGAGCTATAAACATTGACGAAAGCGCTAGTAAAACCCCAAATATTTTACCGTATTTAACAATGGTATTTTCGTTAGCGTTTTTATTCAGATGTTGTTTATAAACATCAATACCAAATAAGGTTACAGAACTATTTAATACACTATTAAAAGAACTCAATATAGCTCCAAAAATAACCGCAGCAAAAAAGCCTATAAGCGCCTCGTTAGTCAAAACTTCTTTAACTAATGTTGGATAAGCACTATCAGATGTTTCTAAATTACCTTTAAATAAATGAAAAGCAATAATTCCAGGTAAAACAACTATTATAGGTCCCAATATTTTGATGAATGAAGCTAATAAAAGTCCCTTTTGACCTTCCTTTAGATTTTTAGCTCCAAGCGCTCTTTGAATTATTTGTTGATTGGTTCCCCAATAAAATAATTGTACCAGCATCATTCCAGTGAATATTGTATAAAATGGTACAGGGTCGGTAGGTCCTCCCATTGATTTAAATTTTTCTGGGTGTTCAGAAGTTAAAATTGAAATACCGTTCAATAAACTCCCATCTCCAACCATAATTAAACCTAAAAAAGGAATTAAAAGGCCGCCTATTAACAAACCAATAGCATTGATAGAGTCCGATACCGCTACAGCTTTTAAGCCTCCAAATACAGCATAGATTGATCCTACAATACCTATTCCCCATATACAAATCCAAATTGATTTGGTATGTGATACTCCTAATAATTCTGGAACGTTAAACATACCACTAATTGCCAGGGATCCTGAATATAGTATTACCGGCAAAAGAACTACCGCATATCCAGATAAAAATAATATTGAAGTTAACGTTTTAGTGGTTAAATCAAAACGATTGGCTAAAAAACCAGGAATAGTTGTAAGCCCGCCTTTTAAATAGCGAGGTAACAAAAAGATGGCTGTTATTACCATAGCAATAGCTGCTAATGTTTCCCAAACCATAACTGATAAACCATTTTCGTATGCGGATCCATTTAAACCTACTATTTGTTCTGTAGAAAGGTTCGTCAATAATAATGATCCAGCTATAACTCCTGCCGATAGGCTTCTTCCTCCTAAAAAATAGCCATCAGAGGTTTCTTCGTTAGTTTTTCTAGTTACATAATAAGATATACCCGCTACCAAAAACGTAAAAGCAAAAAAAGATATAATAGCCATATTATTATTATCTGTTTAAAGATCTGTATTTAAAAAAGGTAACTCATCTGTTAAAAAATCAGACAAGTCACCTCGTTTTTTTAAATAAAAACTAAAATATTTTTATTTTTTAATAAATTTAATAGTTTTACTTCCTTTTTCTGTTGATAATACTGCAAAATAAGTACCTGCATCTAAGTTAGAGGTGTCCACTGAAAAGTTTGTGGCATCTGGAGATACCTTTCTTATGGTTTGACCAAGAGTGTTATAGATTAAAACATTCGTTATTTGTTCTTCAGACTGAATATTAATATTATTAACTGTTGGATTTGGATACAAGGAAACATTAATCGTATTAATATCGTTAACACCTAATTCACCAGCGGTAACTTGAACACTTCCAAGAGCTTCTTCATTGTCTGGATTTGCATTTACACCAGAAACATAAAATCCATATTGAACTACAGCATCTGAATCTTCAATATTGTCATACAACAAAGAAAAACTTCCTGTAGTTGTTATTACAGTAGATTCGGTTTTTAAAAATGAATAATCAGAGTTAAAAACCTTAATAAAAGCTACTACTGTATATGCTGGATCTATAGTTACAGAGGTAACATTTCCTACAAATGTTAATTCACTTCCTACAAGTGTATTATCTTCTACATAGGTATTCCCTTCAAATATTTTATTTCCTAGCCCTGTATCTTGGTCAACCCAAAAAGGGTCAGTACCGTCGCCCCAGGTATTGAAGTTAGGCTGTAGTGTAAGAGTATTTTGGTCTTGATCAACAACAGTTTTTAAATCCGGAACTCCCCAAGCCTCACCAAAAGCAAAAGTTTCACCATCTAATTCAAAGACATTAGCGTAACCGAACAGATTAGCACTAGCGTCAACAGTTACAAAATTTTGTGCTGTACCCATAAAAGTAAAACAAAAAATAAATACGATTAAAGAATAATTTTTTTTCATGATTTTTAATTTTAAGATTAATTAATAATTAATTAAAAGTTGGGATTGTTTTCAATCCCAACTTTATTTGATTTTTATTTTTTTATGATTCTTATAGTTTTTGTTTGATTGCCTATTTTGACTCTAGCAATATAAACATTTGATTGTAAGTTAGATAAATTTAATTCAACATTAGATGCATTTGGGCTTATTGATAAAACTTTTTGACCTAATAAATTAAATATTTCAATACTCGTGATTGTTTCTTGCCCTTGAATATTCCAGGTATTGATTACAGGATTTGGATAGGAAACCACCGTAGATATGAAATTATCACCTATACTCAATGGAGCATCAGCTACTTCAATATCATCATAATAATACGTACTTCCATCTCCTGGTAAATCAGGTACAAACTCAAAGAAAAGAACTACGTTAACAAAATCAATTCCGGCAGTCTGGCCTGTGAAATCCCAAGTCAAAGTCTCCCACTGACTCTCAACAGTTGTATTGACATCTAATTCAACAAAAACAGCTGGGTCTGCAGCTTCTAGTTTTAATCGAACTGGAATATTTGCCTTTGGCGACCAAGTCTTTATGGATATAGACTCCGATTCTGAAAAATCAATCGGTACGTCTAACAGCATTGCAGTTCCTGCAAAGAACTGTGCTCCTTCAGTCTTAATAGTTTCAACTACCGTATCACTCGTGTTTTCTCCCGATGCATCTGGATTTGCTACTACAGCAGATTCAGCTCCTTCAAAACCTATTAGATCATAATCAAGTGTAGTACTCTCAAAGTCTACTGGTAATTCCAATAATTCTTCCGCTGGAGTTGCTACTTCAATATCATCATAATAATACGTACTTCCATCTCCTGGTAAATCAGGTACAAACTCAAAGAAAAGAACTACGTTAACAAAATCAATTCCGGCAGTCTGGCCTGTGAAATCCCAAGTCAAAGTCTCCCACTGACTCTCAACAGTTGTATTGACATCTAATTCAACAAAAACAGCTGGGTCTGCAGCTTCTAGTTTTAATCGAACTGGAATATTTGCCTTTGGCGACCAAGTCTTTATGGATATAGACTCCGATTCTGAAAAATCAATCGGTACGTCTAACAGCATTGCAGTTCCTGCAAAGAACTGTGCTCCTTCAGTCTTAATAGTTTCAACTACCGTATCACTCGTGTTTTCTCCCGATGCATCTGGATTTGCTACTACAGCAGATTCAGCTCCTTCAAAACCTATTAGATCATAATCAAGTGTAGTACTCTCAAAGTCTACTGGTAATTCCAATAATTCTTCCGCTGGAGTTGCTACTTCAATATCATCATAATAATACGTACTTCCATCTCCTGGTAAATCAGGTACAAACTCAAAGAAAAGAACTACGTTAACAAAATCAATTCCGGCAGTCTGGCCTGTGAAATCCCAAGTCAAAGTCTCCCACTGACTCTCAACAGTTGTATTGACATCTAATTCAACAAAAACAGCTGGGTCTGCAGCTTCTAGTTTTAATCGAACTGGAATATTTGCCTTTGGCGACCAAGTCTTTATGGATATAGACTCCGATTCTGAAAAATCAATCGGTACGTCTAACAGCATTGCAGTTCCTGCAAAGAACTGTGCTCCTTCAGTCTTAATAGTTTCAACTACCGTATCACTCGTGTTTTCTCCCGATGCATCTGGATTTGCTACTACAGCAGATTCAGCTCCTTCAAAACCTATTAGATCATAATCAAGTGTAGTACTCTCAAAGTCTACTGGTAATTCCAATAATTCTTCCGCTGGAGTTGCTACTTCAATATCATCATAATAATACGTACTTCCATCTCCTGGTAAATCAGGTACAAACTCAAAGAAAAGAACTACGTTAACAAAATCAATTCCGGCAGTCTGGCCTGTGAAATCCCAAGTCAAAGTCTCCCACTGACTCTCAACAGTTGTATTGACATCTAATTCAACAAAAACAGCTGGGTCTGCAGCTTCTAGTTTTAATCGAACTGGAATATTTGCCTTTGGCGACCAAGTCTTTATGGATATAGACTCCGATTCTGAAAAATCAATCGGTACGTCTAACAGCATTGCAGTTCCTGCAAAGAACTGTGCTCCTTCAGTCTTAATAGTTTCAACTACCGTATCACTCGTGTTTTCTCCCGATGCATCTGGATTTGCTACTACAGCAGATTCAGCTCCTTCAAAACCTATTAGATCATAATCAATCGTAGTACTCTCAAAGTCTACTGGTAATTCCAATAATTCTTCCGCTGGAGTTGCTACTTCAATATCATCATAATAATACGTACTTCCATCTCCTGGTAGATCAGCTACAAACTCAAAGAAAAGAACTACGTTAACAAAATCAATTCCGGCAGTCTGGCCTGTGAAATCCCAAGTCAAAGTCTCCCACTGACTCTCAACAGTTGTATTGACATCTAATTCAACAAAAACAGCTGGGTCTGCAGCTTCTAGTTTTAATCGAACTGGAATATTTGCCTTTGGCGACCAAGTCTTTATGGATATAGACTCCGATTCTGAAAAATCAATCGGTACGTCTAACAGCATTGCAGTTCCTGCAAAGAACTGTGCTCCTTCAGTCTTAATAGTTCTCAACTACCGTATCACTCGTGTTTTCTCCCGATGCATCTGGATTTGCTACTACAGCAGATTCAGCTCCTTCAAAACCTATTACGATCATAATCAAGTGTAGTACTCTCAAAGTCTACTGGTAATTCCAATAATTCTTCCGCTGGAGTTGCTACTTCAATATCATCATAATAATACGTACTTCCATCTCCTGGTAGATCAACTACAAACTCAAAGAAAAGAACTACGTTAACAAAATCAATTCCGGCAGTCTGGCCTGTGAAATCCCAAGTCAAAGTCTCCCACTGACTCTCAACGGTTGTATTAACATCTAATTCTAATACTTCACCTGCTGAACCTTCTAGTTTTAATCGAACTGGAATGTTTGCCTTTGGTGACCAGGTCTTTATGGAGATAGATTCTGATTCTGAAAAATCAATTGCTACATCTAAAGTCATTGCAGTTCCTGCAAAGAACTGTGCTCCTTCAGTCTTAGTACTTCTAACTACTGTATCACTAGTATTTTCTCCTGATGGATCTGGATTCGCCTCTACAGCTGCATCAGCTCCTTCAAAACCTATTACGTTATAATCAAGTGTAGTACTCTCAAAGTCTACTGGTAATTCCAATAATTCTTCTTCAGGGTGCTACTTCAATATCATCATAATAATACGTACTTCCATCTCCTGGTAGATCTACTACAAACTCGAAGAAAAGAACTACTGTTAACCATTCTACCTCACCGGTCTGTCCTGTGAAATCCCAAGTCAAAGTCTCCCACTGACTCTCAACGGTTGTATTAACATCTAATTCTAATACTTCACCTGCTGAACCTTCTAGTTTTAAACGAACTGGAATGTCTGCCTTTGGTGACCAAGTCTTTATGGAGATAGATTCTGATTCTGAAAAATCAATTGCTACATCTAAAGTCATTGCAGTTCCTGCAAAGAACTGTGCTCCTTCAGTCTTAGTACTTCTAACTACTGTATCACTCGTGTTTTCTCCTGATGGATCTGGATTCGCCTCTACAGCTGCATCAGCTCCTTCAAAACCTATTACGTTGTAATTAGCTGTAGTGCTCTCAAAAGTAACTGGTAATTCTACTAAATCATTTAAATTTTGTTCTAAATTATCCCAATAAGCAACTCTAGTAATGGTTGCCGAGGAATTAAAATACATAAACAAAGTAACTTTATCATAAGTTGCATCTGCTTCAGTACCAAAATCAAAAGTTATATTTTCCCACTGGTTTTCCTCAGCAACAACTATTTCTCTTTCAATGGATGTTCCGTTTACTGTGTTTTCTAATTTTAGTAAAATAGAAGCATCCGGTAAAATAGTCCTTACATCTAAATTAAATGTTTTTCCTTGTGATAAGTCAATCGTTTCAACCGAAAAACTAACTCCTGCAAAATTTGTGTCTGCAGGAACAATATTCTGTGCTACCTCAGTTGAAGTGTTACCACCTTCCTGATATGGATTCGTTATAATCTGAGTGTCAGAGCCATTAAAATCTTGAAAATACGGATTAATATCTTCTTCAAGTGTTATTGGTAAAGTAGGTGTTAAAGGCACTACCACTTCGATATTATCATAATAGTATGTGGATCCATCTCCACCTAAACCAGGTACAAATTCAAAGAAAATAATTACCGTTGTATAATCGGTTCCTGCTGTTAGTCCTGTGAAATCCCAAGTCAAAGTCTCCCACTGATTTGCAACGGTTGTATTGGCATCTAACTCTAGAAATGCTCCACCTGCTCCTTCTAGTTTTAATCGAACTGGAATGTCTGCCTTTGGCGACCAGGTGTTAATTGATATTTTTTCTGAAGTAGAAAAATCAATTGGAATATCAAGACCCATTGCTGTTCCAGCAAAGAACTGTGCTCCTACTGTCTTGGTACTTCTAACTACCGTATTACTGGTATTGATTCCAGAAGCATCTGGATTAGCCTCTACAGCTGAATCTGCCCCTTCAAAACCGCTTACATTGTAATTTGCAGTAGTACTCTCAAAATCTACTGGTAATACAACTGGATCAGGAATTGGCACTACCACTTCGATATTATCATAATAGTATGTGGATCCATCTCCACCTAAACCAGGTACAAATTCAAAGAAAATAATTACCGTTGTATAATCGGTTCCTGCTGTTAGTCCTGTGAAATCCCAAGTCAAAGTCTCCCACTGATTTGCAACGGTTGTATTGGCATCTAACTCTAGAAATGCTCCACCTGCTCCTTCTAGTTTTAATCGAACTGGAATGTCTGCCTTTGGCGACCAGGTGTTAATTGATATTTTTTCTGAAGTAGAAAAATCAATTGGAATATCAAGACCCATTGCTGTTCCAGCAAAGAACTGTGCTCCTACTGTCTTGGTACTTCTAACTACCGTATTACTGGTATTGATTCCAGAAGCATCTGGATTAGCCTCTACAGCTGAATCTGCCCCTTCAAAACCACTTACATTGTAATTTGCAGTAGTACTCTCAAAATCTACTGGTAATACAACTGGATCAGGAATTGGCACTACCACTTCGATATTATCATAATAGTATGTGGATCCATCTCCACCTAAACCAGGTACAAATTCAAAGAAAATAATTACCGTTGTATAATCGGTTCCTGCTGTTAGTCCTGTGAAATCCCAAGTCAAAGTCTCCCACTGATTTGCAACGGTTGTATTGGCATCTAACTCTAGAAATGCTCCACCTGCTTCCTTCTAGTTTTAATCGAACTGGAATGTCTGCCTTTGGCGACCAGGTGTTAATTGATATTTTTTCTGAAGTAGAAAAATCAATTGGAATATCAAGACCCATTGCTGTTCCAGCAAAGAACTGTGCTCCTACTGTCTTGGTACTTCTAACTACCGTATTACTGGTATTGATTCCAGAAGCATCTGGATTAGCCTCTACAGCTGAATCTGCCCCTTCAAAACCGCTTACATTGTAATTTGCAGTAGTACTCTCAAAATCTACTGGTAATACAACTGGATCAGGAATTGGCACTACCACTTCGATATTATCATAATAGTATGTGGATCCATCTCCACCTAAACCAGGTACAAATTCAAAGAAAATAATTACCGTTGTATAATCGGTTCCTGCTGTTAGTCCTGTGAAATCCCAAGTCAAAGTCTCCCACTGATTTGCAACGGTTGTATTGGCATCTAACTCTAGAAATGCTCCACCTGCTCCTTCTAGTTTTAATCGAACTGGAATGTCTGCCTTTGGCGACCAGGTGTTAATTGATATTTTTTCTGAAGTAGAAAAATCAATTGGAATATCAAGACCCATTGCTGTTCCAGCAAAGAACTGTGCTCCTACTGTCTTGGTACTTCTAACTACCGTATTACTGGTATTGATTCCAGAAGCATCTGGATTAGCCTCTACAGCTGAATCTGCCCCTTCAAAACCACTTACATTGTAATTTGCAGTAGTACTCTCAAAATCTACTGGTAATACAACTGCATCAGGCGCTGGTACTACCACTTCGATATTATCATAATAGTATATGGATCCATCTCCACCTAAACCAGGTACAAATTCAAAAAACACTACCACTTTATTAAAGTTCATTCCAGCTGTTTGTCCTGTGAAATTCCATGTAAGGGTCTCCCACTGATTCGTCACTGTTGTATTTACATCTAATTCAAGAAAACCGCCAGATGCATTTTCTAGTTTTAAACGAACTGGAATATTTGCCTTTGGCGACCAGGTGTTAATTGATATTTTTTCTGAAGTAGAAAAATCAATCGTTGCATCTAAACTCATTTCAGCTCCAGCCCAAAATTCAGCTCCAGCTGTTTTGGTACTTCTAACTACCGTATTACTGGTATTGATTCCAGAAGCATCTGGATTCGCCTCTACAGCTACATCAACTCCCCCAAAACCAACTACATTATAATTTGCAGTAGTACTCTCAAAATCTACTGGTAATACAACTGGATCAGGCGCTGGTGCTACCACTTCGATATTATCATAATAGTATATGGATCCATCTCCACCTAAACCAGGTACAAATTCAAAAAACACTACCACTTTATTAAAGTTCATTCCAGCTGTTTGTCCTGTGAAATTCCATGTAAGGGTCTCCCACTGATTCGTCACTGTTGTATTTACATCTAATTCAAGAAAACCGCCAGATGCATTTTCTAGTTTTAAACGAACTGGAATATTTGCCTTTGGCGACCAGGTGTTAATTGATATTTTTTCTGAAGTAGAAAAATCAATCGTTGCATCTAAACTCATTTCAGCTCCAGCCCAAAATTCAGCTCCAGCTGTTTTGGTACTTCTAACTACCGTATTACTGGTATTGATTCCAGAAGCATCTGGATTCGCCTCTACAGCTACATCAACTCCCCCAAAACCAACTACATTATAATTTGCAGTAGTACTCTCAAAATCTACTGGTAATGCAACTTGTGCTACACCGAAAAAAGTAAAGCCAAAAGTTAATAAAATTAAAAAATAAAATTGTTTCATGATATTCATATTAAGTTATTAAATTAGTTTTTTAACACTTTTAAAGTGTTGGTTTCCCCTTTTGAGGAAACTATTTTCATTAGGTATATTCCAGAATTAAAATGGCTCATATCTAACGAATAAGTATTCATATAAGGAGAAAAAGTTGCTACATTTTCTCCAAGAATATTGTATATATTTAATTGAGAAATTTCATCTATTGATGAAACATTCCAAATGTTTTTTACTGGGTTTGGAAATGAGCTAACCGAAAAAGATTCATAATCACTTATTGATAGAGCTTGAGTAACTTCTATATCATCATAATAATAAGTCGAGCCATCACCCGGTAAATCAGGTACAAACTCAAAGAAAACAACTACCGTAGTAAAATCGATTCCTGCAGTTTGTCCAGAAAAGTCCCAAGTCAAAGTTTCCCATTGATTTTCAAGTGTTGTATTGGTATCTAATTCAACAAAAACGCCTCCAGCTGCTTCTAATTTAAGTCGCACAGGTATATTAGCTTTTGGCGACCATGTTTTTATAGATATGGACTCTGATTCAGAAAAATCAATTGGCGTATCAAGACCCATTGCTGTTCCTGCATAAAATTGAGATCCTTCAGTCTTAACTGATTTGACAACTGTTTCACTAGTATTCGCTCCTGATAGGTCTGGATTTGAGACTACCTCAGATTCGGCTCCTTCAAAACCGATAATACCATAATCAGTATCTAATTCAAAATCAACTGGCAATTCAATAATTTCTCCTTGTTCAAATGGACCAAAAGAAATATTATCAAAATAGATGACATCGTCTGCATCACGGGCAATAAAATCAGGAAAAATTACAATCTGATCCAAGCCTGTGGTTTCTCCTAAGCCAATATAGTCTGAAAAATCAATGGTAATTAATTCCCATTGGTTAACTAAAGTATTAGCAACTTTAAGCTCCATTTGTGCTCCTCCCGAAGGAGTTACATATTTGATTCCAACATCACTTATTTTAGTTTTATACACCATAATATTTACCAAAGCATTGGAAGCAGTTAAGTCGAATGTCCCTATGTCTGAACCATGCATTGATTCAACACCTGCGTAGGGTTGTCCAAGTTGTAAAGCTGTAAATTTAGCTACTGTTTCTGAAGTATTGATTCCAGAAGGGTCAGGATTTGCAACAATTTCTAGAGGTGGGTTGGTATCATTTTCGAATACTGTCCAAGTCCAATCAGCTCCATTACCACCAGCTTCGAAATCTATAGGGGCATTTTGAGAGGTTGCGTTATATATACCAGCTAAAAGTGTCAGTAAAACATATATTTTTTTCATTATATTGTAATTTAATGCGGTTAATTATTATTTGAGTTCAAATGATTTTTTATTTTGAGTTTGAGAATTAGTTCCCACATATACTTCAAATTCTCCTTTCTCAAGGATCCATTTTCCTTGATTATCATAAAAACCTAATTCTTTTTCAGTGAGTTCAAACTTTGCAACTTTTGTTTCTCCAGCTTTTAAGTTTAACAGTTCGAATCCCTTAAGTTCTTTAACGGGTCTTGTTATACTAGCATATTTATCTCTAATGTATAACTGAACAACTTCTTTTCCTTCGATAGCACCTGTATTTTTTACATCTATAGTAATTTCTATTTTTGAGTTCTTCTTAAAATTATTTGTTATTCTAAGATTGCTATAGTTGAATGTTGAATAACTTAAACCATAGCCGAAAGGGTATAAAGGGGTATTTTCTTCATCGTTGTAATGCGACCAAAAAACACTATCTGGACCTGGTAAATTTGGTCTTCCTGTATTTTTATAATTATAGTATAAAGGCACTTGTCCTACATTTCGTGGGAAAGTCATAGGAAGTTTTCCGCTAGGATTGTAATCTCCATATAATACCTGCGCAATTGCATGTCCGCTTTGGGTACCTAATTGCCAAGCCTCAAGTATAGCAGGTATGTTTTCGTCTGCCCAATTAATTGCTAAAGGCCTACCATTATTGAGCACCAAAACTATGTTTGAATTTACACTAAATATTTCTTCGAGTAACTCTTGTTGCACACCCGGTAGATCTAGAGAAGTTCTACTTCTACCTTCTCCACTTTGAAAACCGTGTTCTCCAAGAACCATTACTACCACATCCGCATTTATAGCTACTTCTTTAGCTTTCTTGAATTCACTTTTATCAGTTGTATTAATTTTTAATTCAGAAACAAATTCAGTTTTTCCATAAGTTAAATCAGCACCTTTAGCGAAAGTAACTGTATTACCCGGGTATTGGTTCAAACCTTCAAGCACTGAAATTGCAGTATTATCATCGGCTGCAATTCTCCAACTTCCTAGTGGGCTTGTTTTATCGGATGCTAAAGCGCCAATAAGGGCTATTTTTTGTCCTTCTCTTTTTAAAGGGAGTAAATTGTTATTATTTTTTAATAATACAATTGATTTTTTAGCTATGTCAAGTGCAGCGTTATTGATTTCTTCACTACCTGTAATTTCCTTTTCTCTTTGAAGATCACAATATTTGTAGGGGTCATCAAAAAGACCCAATTCGAATTTAACTTTTAAAATTCTTCTTGTAGCGTCATCAATAGAATTAAGGTTAACTTTATCATTACCTACAAGGTTTTCAAGATGTTTTACATACAAGTAGGACTCCATATCCATATCAGAACCAGCATTCAAGGCTAATTCAGCAGCATGCTCACCATCTTTAGCGTGACCATGAGCAATCATTTCTGTTATAGATCCCCAGTCTGAAACAATAAAACCATCGTAAGCCCATTCCTCTTTTAGAATATCTCTTTGTAAATATTTATTTCCTGTAGCTGGAATTCCGTTAAGTTCATTAAAAGAATTCATAAAAGTCTTCACTCCAGCGTTTTTTGCAGCTATAAATGGAGGAAACACCATATTATAAAGAGTTGATGTTCCTATATCTACAGTATTATAATCTCTTCCGGCTTCGGCAAATCCATAGGCTGCGAAATGTTTTGCACAAGCAGCTATGGTCGAGTTGAGTGACAAATTATTTCCTTGAAATCCATTTATTCGAGCTTCTGCTATTTTACTACCTAGATAGGGATCTTCACCTGCACCTTCCATAACTCTACCCCATCTTGCATCTCTAGAAATATCTACCATTGGCGCAAAAGTCCAATTAATTCCGGCAGCAGAAGATTCAAGTGCAGCCATTTCTGCTGATTTTTTGATAGCATCCAAATCCCAGCTTGCTGACTCAGCAATTGGAATAGGACTTATGGTTTTATATCCGTGTATAACATCAAATCCAATAATGAGAGGAATTCCTAACCTGGATTGTTCTACTGCAACTTTTTGTACTGCAGTAACGTCTTTCACTCCCCTTACATTCAGCATAGAACCAACCAAACCGTTTTTTAAATCTTCATATTTCTTTTCAGCATGACCACCTTTTGGTGCAGGACCAGTGAAATCCCAAAAACCGTTGTATTGATTCATTTGACCTATTTTCTCCTCCAAAGTCATTTTAGAGAGAAGGGTTTCCACCTTTTGATCAATAGTATTTAAACTTTCTGGATTGCTTTCGTTAGACAAAAGTTCGGTACAAGAAATAATACTTACCGTCAAGAAGCTAAATAGAAATATGGATCTTATTATATATATATATTTCATTATTGATATACTCGTATATAATCTATTTCCATACTAGATTGTTCGAACAATGGGTCTATACTACCACCAAAGTCTCCACCCATAGCAACATTTAGTATGAAGAAAAATTCTTGGTTAAAAGGAACATTTGAATTATTGGAGAAAGTATGATATTGCTCCCCATCTACAAAAAAGTTAATCGAAGATTCTGTCCATTCTAATTCGTAATTATGAAATTCTGTAGAAACGTTTGGAACGGAAATAGAATCACCATTAGCATTTCCTCCTGAATTCCCAGGGTAATGTAAAGTACCATAAATACGATCTTGATTATTACCCTTATGTTCCATAATATCTATCTCACCACAGGAAGGCCAACTTACTTCATCAATATTTGCACCTAACATCCAAATAGCAGGCCAAGTACCGCCTCCCTCTGGGAGTTTAGCTCTAACTTCAACTCTACCATATTGAAAATCAAATTTATCTTTGGATAACAATCGAGCGGAAGTATATTCACTTCCATTGTAAGATTCTGAAATTGCAGTAATTTTTAGGATTCCATTTTCGACAATTACATTTTCAGGTCTATTGGTATAATATTGAGATTCTCCATTACCCCAGCCACCAGCACCAGTGTTATAACCCCATGTACCACTACAAGGTGCTCCATCGGTATCAAATTCCTCAGACCAAACTAAAATATCATTGTTACCAGAACCTGTTTCACCTGTTTCTCCATTTTCTTCGCAATCATCTCCTTCACCTCCGCCTTCTACAAAAGGGTTATCGGTTGTAAATTTCTGATACCATGCTAGTGTTGAACCAGAAGGTTCGGTTTGTATAATACGAATGTGAATTTCGGTATCTGAAATCGATAAGATTTCATAATCGTTATTACCAAGAAAGTAACTCATGAAATTATTTTCTAAAACAAACGATGTCTGCGTAGATAAATCATCGGTTATACCAGATGATGAAGGTGAAAACAGAACGTTGTTTATTCCTGAATTATCAAATTCATAGCAAGTATCTTCACCTGGATTAGGCAAACCTAGTTCATCAAGAACTTCTAATCTATGAAAGTAAGTATTACCAAGATTAAGTAGTTCATAAGTTACATTTTCATTTTCATCTTGAGTGAAAATAAGTTCATCTTCATATAAACATCCTACAGACTCTTTTTCGAAAGGACCAGCACCATAATAACTTGGATCTACAGTCTCAACAGGTCCTACTCCTAAATGAGCATTAACAGGAGCATTCCAGTACCAAGTCTTTGATGATGAAACACCTCCAGTAAGAAAATTCTTTATTTCTATTGGATTAAAATCGCTAAATACTTCAATTGTAATTGAAGAAGACGAACTAATACCTCCACGTCCTGATGCTATCACTGTAACCGTATAGGTGTTTAAACCATTTTGAGTAAAACGATGCGTATCAAGACCAGTTGGTGATACTACATTACCCGTGTTGTCTCCAAAATTATATTGAAAAGTTATCGCATCGTCTGCAGAGGCAATAAAATTTACAAAACCAGATCCGTCACCAAAGCTATTTTCTGCATCTTGACCTACAATTTCATAATCTAAAGTAATATTACTTGGTGCTACAATTTCACCAAAACTTTGGTCTTCTTTTTGACAAGATAGTAAACCAATAAATACTAATATTGAAATACGATACTTTAATTTTTGTTTTAAATTTTTCATAGCTTTTAATTTGTCAATTGAAATTCGTCATAATAGTAAATGGAATCATCACCTGGATTTCCAAAATCAAAAAAGATTACTATTCTTGTATAATCGGCAGCAGGTGCATCACTAAAATCGTAGACTAACTGCTCCCACTCATTCGATACACTACTCAGTAAATCTACTTCATGCACAATTGATGCATCGGCATTTTCTAATTTTAATTTAATCACCGCACCAGTTGACGGCACATTGGTCATTACACTTATATTATTATAGTTATTTAAGTCTAAAGGAGATTCTACTTCAAAAAAGGAACCTGCCCATGTTTGAGACCCATTCGTCTTAAGCTGACTTACTGCAGTTGCGGTTGTATTTATACCAGAAGCATCAGGGTTTGGTATTACCAAAGGGGGTTCAATTCCTCCAAATTCAATAAAAGCTGGTTCAACTCCTTCAAAATCCTCAATTATGGTTGGTGGTGATGTAGATACTAAAGCTCCTTCACCAACTTCCATTTC
>CALTCK010000002.1 GCA_943842625.1 uncultured Flavobacteriaceae bacterium | reverse complement strand
TTGTGTTTATTACCACTATCCTTTTAGGAGGTGTCGTAAACGCTCAAGATTCCTTTACTGCTACTGAATTTATTCAGGGAACTTATATGGGTACCACCATACCCCTAAGAGATTTTCCAACTATTGAATACGATGCTAGCAGTCCAAAAACAATGACTATTGTTGAAAATAAATCACGAATTAATGAAAAGGTAAATCAAAACGCATTGCCTTACAATGATATCAATACCAATTTTCAAGATGGAATAGGTGGTATTTATTCATATGCTTTAGAACAAAATTTTGTTGGTTTCGACAACACTGGTTTTACTCCTCCAGATCCCTCTGGAGCTGCAGGACCTGATCATTACGTTCATGCGGTCAACTCGAGTGTAAAAATATTTGATAAAACTGGAAATTTATTAGTAGGTCCAACATCATTAGGTGCTTTTTTAGGTATAGGTTCAAACTCAGGTGATCCAATCGTATTATATGATCAACTAGCTGATCGTTATTTTGTTAGCGAATTTGGTTCGGTTAGTAATGGTTTAGCTATTGGAGTATCTGTTACTAATGATCCTACAGGAGCTTATAATGTATATCAATATTCATTTGATTCATTTCCAGATTATCCTCATTATAGTATCTGGCCTGATGCTTATTATCTTACAGCTAATAAAGGCGGTGCAAATAAGGTCTATGCTATAGAAAGAGACGTTATTTTAGCTGGAGACCCAGATCCGCAAATTATTGGATTTCCATTGCCAGGAAATTCTTCTAATCCAAATACTGTTTTAAGCCCTGAACCAGCAAATCTTACCGGGATTGAATATCCAGATGACCTACCAGGCTATATTGTCTATTTGCAAGATGATGGCTGGGGAGGTATTACCTATGATCACTTAAAAGTCTGGGAGATTGATGTAGATTTTGATACGCCAGCTAATTCAACAATTTCTTCTCCATTAGAAATCCCTACAGATCCATTTAATGCCTATTTTGCTCCATTTGGATCTGGTGATGTTGCACAACCAGGAACTGGCCAAAAAATTGATATGATAACGGGAGTAATATCTTATGCAGCTAATTATAGAAGTTTTGGTACGCATAATTCTTGGGTTATTACGTTCAATGATAATGTTGATGGAACTAATGCTGGAATAAGATGGATAGAACTTAGAAACGATGCTACCAATCCTTGGGAAGTTTTCCAAGAAGGAACGTATGCTCCAGCAGATGACAATAGTAGGTTTATGGGAAGTGCTGCTATGGACGCTGCCGGAAATATTGGTCTGGCATTTAACATAGCAAGTGCTACTTTACCTGCTGGGATTAGATATACGGGTAGGTTTGATGGTGATGCTCTAGGAGAAATGACCATAGCGGAAACAACGATTGTTGATGGAGTTGGTGTACAAACAACTACCAATAGGTTTGGCGACTATTCTCACTTAACCATGGATCCAAATAATTTTACGTTTTGGCATACTGCAGAATATTTTTCTGCCAATAACCAATGGAGAACTCAAGTAGCCTCATTTTCGTTGAGTAGTGGTTTTGCTCAAGACGTAGGTGTTAACAACATCATTAACCCAACAAATGGTATTTTAACTACCACGGAGACTGTAGAAGTAAGTATCAGGAACTATGGATTGGATCCTCAATCTGATATTCCTTTAGAACTGTTTGTAGACGGTAATTTAGTTACCACAGAAACCTATATTGGAACTATTATACCTAATGAGGTAGAAAATTATACTTTTAATCAAACTATAGATTTATCTAATGCAGGTCAAACCTATACCATAGAAGTTAAATCTAATTTAACGGGTGATGAATTTGAATCGAATGACCCTTACATAAAAGAAGTTACTCACTTATTAGCAAATGATGTGGGTGCTCAAGAAATCACAGCCCCTGAAACAGGGTCTGGCTTAGGAATTGAGACTATATCGGTGACTATTAAAAATTATGGTGCTGAAGAACAGTCTAATTTTGATGTTTCATATACTGTAAATGGAGGTGATCCTGTTATAGAAACATTTGCTGGCCCCATTGGTTCTGAAGAAATTGCATCTTATAGCTTTACAGAACAAGCAGATTTTTCCGAGCTTGGAATTTATGATATTGTTGTTCAAACTTCATTGGATGGTGATGGTAATGAAACAAATGATGAAACTACTATTTCGATCGAGAATGTACTTTGTCAACCAGGCAGTAATTGCTCTTTTGGTGACGGTTTTCAATTGTTTAGTGTTGGAGAAATTAATAACCCTTCTGCATGTGAAGGCTATGGAGATTTTACTGATCAAGTAGCATATTTTGACGAAGATATGACTTATAGTTTAACTGTGACTACTGGTTATGGAGATCAGCATGTAAAGGTTTGGATTGATTTTAATGATGATTCAAATTTTACGAGTGATGAAGTTGTAGTTCCTAATTTTATTATTGCTCCGGGATCGGGTGCAGGAACCTATACAGAAACTTTAGATCTAGTGATTCCTGTAGGTGCTTCAATAGGAGTGCATCGAATGAGAGCGAAAACGAATTGGCAAGCAGAAGTTCCCAATGATCCTTGTGAAGAGACACAATATGGAGAAACAGAGGACTATTCTGCAAATATTGGTGCTTTAGGGGTATTCGATATGGAGATTACCAATTCTGAATTGATCATAACTTCGCAAGATAATAATCAGTTTGAGGTTACTTTAAATACCGAATACGAAGGTAAAGTTTATGTAGCAGTTTATAACATGTTAGGACAACAACTAGGTTTTAAGTTAGCTCAGAATGATGGCGGTACTTATCGAATGAATTTAAACTTATCTAGCGCAGCTGCAGGAGTTTATATAGTAAAAGTAGGTGGGCAAAACACTACTACTTATAAAACAGGAAGAATAATTGTGAAATAGTATACCACTGTTTAGTTAATTAAAAAGCGTTTTCATTATAATGAAAACGCTTTTTAATTTTACAATAAGAATATTAATTGATAATAATTTTTTTGATGATTTCAGAATTATTTGAAATTACTTTTAATAAATAAACTCCTCTTGAAAAAGAGCTGGTATTAATTTGTTTTTTGTCCTTTGTAAAAGTCTCTTTAAATATTTCCTTTCCTAATAGATCAAATACAATAACAGTTCCATTATCAATAATTGTTGAATTTTCAACCCATATTACTTTATCAGCAGGATTTGGATAGATTGTAAGGTCTTTAAATACGTTGGCATCTAAAGATAATATTCCCCAGCGATCTTCTGCAGGCTCTCCTCCCCAAATAAGTGTTGCTAGATATGGGTTATCAATGAAAGGATTTCTGTTGCCGTATTCCGTCTCTAAATGGGGGTTACGTTGATCTTCAAATTCATTTACTGGATCTTCTGCGTTCCATTGTAAATATACTTGAAGCATTTCGTTATTGGGTTGGGTAGCTCCAGATCCATTTAAGGTTGGTAAACATCGAGTACCATACCTGGTGTACATGTACATCATCATTCTAGCAATATCTCCCTTCCATTCGTCTCCTGGATACCAAGTTCCGCCGGTATTACCAGCATCACCGCTACCAGCACCAAATTTAGTATTTCCTCTATTTCCGTTCATTTGCTGATCGCTAGGTCTTAGATTATGTGGATCGGCGATGATCCCTGTTGAACTATTACTTGCACTACCCATCTCTGGATTGGCATTGGATCTTGCAAAAACATGCTCTCTGTTGTATTCACAGTTAGTTCCTCCAAAATCATCTTTATCTCTTGATCTGTCAGTTGTACAACTTCCAGAATTATCATAACCATAAACTAACAAAACGTCAGAATTATTATCTGGATCTTCATCAGTAATCTTTACCGTATCTCTTACATCACCATAGGTGAAGGTAGGGTTGTTAATTGCAATTTTAGATTGTAATTCTAAATACAAATCTTGTCCTGTTAATGATAGGTTAACGTCATTGTAGTAGGGCTGCTGTGCAAATAAAATTTGAACAAAAAATAGTAAGATTAGTGTAATTTTTTTCATGTTGATTAATTTAAGTTATGTTTTTTTGAAATAAAGCCATATAAAATCCATCGAATCCACTTTCACTGGGAAAAACTTTTTCTTCCTTCACGAATTTAAAATCTTTACCAGACTTTCTTTCTAAAAAATCTTGAACTTGTTTTTCATTCTCAGAGGGTAAGATAGAGCATGTGGCGTAGACCATTTGCCCTCCGGGTTTTACCATTCTTGAATACGAATCTAATATTTCTCTTTGAGTATTTTTTATAGTTTCTAGAAATTCTGGTTGTAGTTTCCATTTAGAATCTGGATTTCTTTTTAAGACCCCAATTCCTGAACAAGGAGCATCAATTAGTATTTTATCAGCTTTTTGGATTAACTTTTTAATGACTTTGCTAGAGTCTATTGTTCTCGTTTCTATATTGTGAGCACCATTTCTTTTTGCTCTTCTTTTTAATTCTTTCAACTTGTTTTCGTAGATATCTAGTGCAATAACTTGCCCTTTATTCTCCATTAAGGCGGCTATATGTAAACTTTTTCCACCAGCTCCAGCACAAGTATCAACAACTCTAGTTCCAGGTTTTGGATTTAAAAATTTAGCTACTTTTTGTGAAGAAGCATCTTGAACTTCAAACCAGCCATTTTTAAAAGCTTCAGTAACAAACACATTGGTTCGTTTTACTAGTTTTAATGCCTGAGGATACCCTTTAATATTTTCTGTTTCAATTTCAAGTTCTTGTAAATTATTTTGTAATTTTTCTTTGGTAGTTTTCAAAGTATTTACTCTCAATATTACATCGGCTAATTGATTTAAAGAGTGAATTTCTTTATCCCATTTCTTTCCTAATTCTTTTTCCCCTAAATTATCTAACCAATCCGGGACGGATTCTTTATATTTTCTAATTTTTGAAAATTCATCGAATTTTCCTTTTATTTTTCTTGTTGGTGTATTTTCAAATTGAGGCCAATCTGGAATTTGAATACCTTTTAATGTAGCCCAAACAGTAAAAAGTCGAAATAGATTTGCTCTATTGAAAGGTTCTTTTACTTCAGCAATCTTTGAATAGAGTCGCTTCCATCGAACGATGTCATAAGTAGTTTCAGCTATGAAACCTCTATCTCTAGCTCCCCATCGTTTATCACGTTTTAGCGTATTTTTTAATACCTTATCTGCCTGCTTATTTTCATTGAAAATTAAATGAAGCGAATCAATAGTGGCAAATACTAAATTACGGTGTAGTTTCATAGTTTTATTATAGTTTGCAAAGGTATTGTTTTAAGCTGTATAGATTTGTTACTTTTGAAAAAAAATAACAATGCGAGTTTACTCAATGATTTTAATATTATCCCTGTTAATTAGTTGCAACTTGAATAACTCGAAAGAATTTAGTTCGGTCACTATAAAACAGGTGTTTTCTGACAGTTTAAGTATTCGTGCCATTGAACCTATCGCTAAGGATAAGATTTGGTTTGCAGCAAATAATGGTAGAATTGGTTTTATCGATAATGAATCTCCAAAAATAACTAGTATAAAATATGAAGATATTTTATTAAACTTTAGAGCTATTGCAGTCATAAAAAATGCGGTCTTTATTTTAAGTATAGAAAACCCTGCTGTTTTGTACAAAATTGGATTTGATGGGAATGTGGCAACAAATATCGAAGAAGTATATGTAGAAAAAGGAGCACACGTTTTTTATGATGCTATCAAATTTTGGGATGATAAAGAAGGTATAGCGATGGGAGACCCAACAGATGAATGTTTATCAATAATCATAACTAGAGATGGAGGTAATACTTGGAAGAAATTATCATGTGATAATTTGCCTAAAACAGCCATTGGTGAAGCTGCTTTTGCTGCTAGTAACTCTAATATTTCTATTTATAAAAATAATGTATGGGTAGTAACAGGTGGAAAAAAAGCAAGAGTATTTCATTCTTTAGACAGAGGTGATACTTGGAAAGTATATGAAACTCCAATAATCCAGGGTGCGAGTATGACGGGTATTTATAGTGTTGACTTTTACGATGACCAAAAAGGGATTATTTTCGGTGGAAACTGGGATCACAAAGAATTTAACGAAGGAAATAAGGCCATCACCAATGATGGTGGAAAAACTTGGAGACTGTTAAGTAATGGGAGAGGCCCTGGATATCGTTCCTCGGTAAAATTTATTCCAGGAACTAATGGAAGTGAAATTGTTGCAGTTGGAACCCCAGGAATATCTTATAGTAATGATAGTGGTAACTCATGGGTAGAATTATCTGAAGAAGGTTTTTATGCCATTGAATTTGTAAATGATACCCTAGCATTTGCCTCTGGTAAAAATAAAATTTCAAAACTGATTTTTAAATAAAAATAAACGATAGCTATCTTTTTGGTTATTTTTTTCTTTTTTCCATTCTTCGATCTCTTAATTCTTTGATTAACATTTCTCTAAAGGTTCTTTCAGCGCGCTCTAGCTTAAGAATTTTTACTGGAGGAACTACACCCTTTAAATTTGAAATTAATTCCTTCTGAAAAGTTAATTCGGCTGTTTTCATTGAAAGTATGCTTTCAATAAGTTCGTTTGCCTCATCGTCAGTGAGTTTCTCAGCACTGTCAGGTCTAAATTTACTTTTACTTCTTAGCTCATGTCTAATTTTCATCATTGAACGTTCGTGTTCATTGTAAATTGGCCAAAATTTTTCAGCTTCTTCTGTCGTAAAATTTAACTCATTGCTTATATGAGCAATTTTTAATGTTTTTATTTTTTCATTTTTTTTTCCACGTTCATCATGTAATTTTTTACCTGGATTTTGGGCATAAATAGTTGTACTGATTGAACTAAAAGCTATTATTAGTATTATTAAGTTTTTCATTTTTAATTTTTTAAAGTTAATTTGGTAACAAGTCGTTAAGATCATTTATATTTTCAAGAAGATAATTTTCTAACTGATTTCCAGATAGCCGACTTTGATTACTGGTTATATTATTTAATATTTCATCTGTAAATAAGATAGATATTTCATATTGTTTTAATTGGATGTTTCCTTCATTAATAAAATTTTCTATGTTACTGATTTCAATTTCTTCAAGCGTATAAACAGGAGTCGAATTTTTTAAAACAGAAAAGACTAATATGACTATGGCTGCTATTGAAGCTGCATACATGAACGTTTTTTTTGAAACTATAGGAATCAATTTCCCTTCTTTTGATTTGCTATTGTTTTTTCTTTTTATCTTGATATCTAATTTGTTAAAATATCCCGTAGGAGTTTTAAAACCAATATTTTTAGGAAGAACTTCTTCATTTATTTTTTTAAATAAATGGTTTTCAAATTCATCGAAATAATTAGTAGGAACCTTAAATTTATCTATGTTTTCTCTCCTTTTCACTTTTATTGGACTAATTTTATATTAAATAGTTTCATTTAATTTTATGTAGGCAGTAATTTTTTTTACAGCTATATGATAACTGCTTTTAAGTCCTCCTACAGAAGTTTCTAGTATTTCTGATAAGTTTTCGTACGTGTGGTCTTCAAAATATTTCATATTAAAAACTAATTGTTGTTTCTGTGGCAATGTATTTATAGCTTTTTGAAATAAAATTTGAATTTGATTTCCCTCAAAATAAATATCACTTTCTAAATTTTCAATCAACTGATCTTTTACTTCTTCGATTGTAATGTTTTTCTTTTTTGCCTTTTTATTTAAAAAAGTAATAGATTCATTCGTAGCTATCCTGTACATCCAAGTATATAATTTACTTTTTTCTTCAAATTTGTGGATATTTTTATAAATTTTAATAAATGTATTTTGGAGAATATCATCTGTGTCTTCGTGATTTAAGACTATTTTTCTGATATGCCAATACAGACGTTCTTTATAAAGATTAACTAGAACTCGGAATGCCCTTTCGGATTCGTTTTTAGATTTTAAGGCTATAACTAATTCTTTTTCATCAATCATTTAGTGAGTTTGTTTAAATGTATGACTAAAAATTACTTAAATAGTTTAAAAAACAAACAACTATTTTTAATTAAAGAATAAAATAAAACGACTTTAATTGAATCTTAGTATATTAGAATTACTAGGAAAGAGATTGCATTTTAACAAGATTATAATAGACTCCTTTATTCTCAAGTAATTCTTCGTGTTTTCCTTGTTCAACGATTTCACCTTTGGCTAAAACTATTATGTTGTCTGCTTTTTGAATTGTAGACAATCGATGAGCAATTACTATAGAAGTTCTGTTTTTCATCATATTTTCCAAAGCTTTTTGTACTAGTTGCTCGCTTTCCGTGTCTAGTGCTGAAGTAGCTTCATCTAATATCATTATAGGAGGATTTTTAAGAACAGCCCGAGCTATACTCAAGCGTTGTTTTTGCCCTCCACTCAGCTTATTTCCAGAATCTCCAATATTGGTATATATACCCTCCGCTAAATTTTCAACAAATTCCCAGGCATTAGCGACTTTAAGTGCTTCGATGATTTCTTGGTCTGATGCATTTTGTTTTGCTACTAATAAATTTCCTTTAACAGTATCATTAAATAAAATAGAATCCTGAGTAACTAAGCCTAACAACTTACGAAGAGAATTTTGAGTAATTTTTTTAATATTTAAGTGATCGATGTTAATAGAGCCTTTGTTTACATCATAAAACCTAGTAATTAAATTAGCAATCGTGCTTTTTCCGCTACCGCTTTGACCTACTAAAGCAACGGTATGACCTTTAGGTACTTTTAGCGAAAAGTCGTTCAAAACAAAATCATTTTGATATTTAAAAGAAATATTTTTGATATCTATTTCGGTACTAAATTCTGTTTTGTCTTGAGCATCTGGTAGGTCTGTAATATTTGATTCTGTTTCTAAAATCTCTAAAACTCGTTCTGCAGCTGCATTCCCTTTTTTTACAGAATAACTAGCTTTACTGATTGCTTTTGCTGGAGTTAATATATTGTATGCAAGTCCCATATAGGCAATAAATGAACTGCTATCTAATGTGCCATCTATTAAAACCATTTTTCCTCCATACCATAATAATATTGCTATCACGGAAATACCCAAAAATTCACTGGTAGGAGAGGCAAGATTTTGTCTGTTTAAAAGGGTATTTGAAAATCTATAGAATTTTGAGGTAGATTCTTCGAACTTCTCCCTAAAAAGTTTTTCTGCAGTAAAACCTTTAATAATTTTTAACCCACCTAAAGTTTCTTCTAGTGTAGACAAAAATACACCTTGTTCTTTTTGAACTTGATCAGATTTCTTTTTTAAAGTTTTCCCAATTCTAGAAATAATAAAACCGGATATTGGAATAAAAATAAAAACAAAGAGTGTAAGTTTAGGGCTAATTATTAACATCATTATTATTGTAAAAATGATAGTTAATGGTTCTCTAAATAGTAATTCTAATACCGATAAAAATGAGTGCTGTATCTCTAAAACATCGGTTCCAGTTCTTGCTAAAATGTCTCCTTTCCTTTTTTCTGAAAAAAAAGAGATAGGCAGATTTACGGTTTTTTTGTAGAGTTCATTCCGAATATCTTTTAAAACACCATTTCTTAAAAATGTAATAGCATACATGGCGAGATATCTGAATATGTTTTTTAGTAGAAATAAAAGGATGACCAGAGAAATCACTAATAATAAGGCTCGTGACGCATCGTCTTGCGCAAAATCATGGACTTTAAATGATAAGTAATCCTTGAAGTAATCTTTAATGTCCAGCATACCCGTATAAGTTGGTTCTTTGATAGCCTTAATTTTATCTTGTTCAAACAATACATCCAACATAGGTATCAGTGCAATGAATGATAAAGCGCTAAATAATGCATAAAAAACATTAAAAATAATGTTTAAAAATGCAAACCTTTTGTAGGGTAAAGCAAATTGAATTATTTTTTTAAAATACTGCATTAATTATTTTTTAAAACTGAGATAATTGCTTCTAATTTTTCTTGATTGGTTTTTTGGGCAACTACGCAATTTTTAGATTTTGAATTTACGCTAATATAAAACTTTATTTTTGGCTCTGTTCCACTTGGTCTCATCGCTATCTTACTAGCGTCTTCTGTATAAAATATGAGAACGTTAGATTTTGGTATGTCAATTAGAATATTAGAATTGTTAACTAAATCTCTAGATTCACTTTTCTGATAGTCTTCAATACGAACAACTTTCTGACCAGCAATTTCAGTATATGGATTTTCTCTGAAGTTTTTCATCATTTGTGATATTTCTTCAGCTCCTTTTTTTCCTTTTTTTACAATAGAAATTAAATGTTCTTGGTAATATCCATATTTCAAATATAATTCATCTAAGTAGGAGAGTAGATTGCCACCATTTTGTTTTGCCTGTGCAGCTATCTCACAAATTAATAGTGTAGCAGTTACCGCATCTTTATCGCGAACAAAGTCGCCTACTAAATAACCAAAGCTTTCTTCTCCACCACCAATGTGTTCAAGTTCAGGAAAATCTTTAATCATCTTCGCAATCCATTTAAAGCCAGTTAACCCTTCTTTGTAAATCACTTTATAATTTTCAGCAATTTTTTGAATCATCGGAGTTGAAACTATCGTAGAGGCTACAAATTGTTTTCCATTAAGTTTATTTTCTTTTTTCCATTTTTCTAACAAAAAATGAGTTTTAATAAGCATTGCTTGATTGCCATTAAGCAAAGTATATTTTCCAGTAGTATTTTTAACTGCTATTCCTAGTCTGTCACAATCAGGATCTGTGCCCACAACAATATCTGCATTTTGTTTTATGGCAAGATCTATAGCCATTTTTAAGGCTTCAGGTTCTTCTGGATTAGGAGATTTTACTGTTGGAAAACCTCCATCAGGAAGCGCTTGTTCTTTTACTATCAAAACATTTTTATAACCGGCTTCTTGCAATACTTTTGGAACCATAGTAATTGAAGTGCCGTGAAGAGAGGTAAAAACAATATTCAAGTTATTTTTGATGCCTTGTGGTATTCCAAAACTTCCATTTTTAATAGAGGCTTTCGCAAAGGCCTCGTCTACTTGCTCGTCTATGTAGCTTATTAAATTATGGTTAACCTCAAATTTAATTTCTGAATATTTTAAACGATTAATTTCTGCGATAATTTCTTTATCCTGTGGAGGTACTAATTGTCCGCCATCTTCCCAATACACCTTATATCCATTGTATTCTGGAGGATTATGTGAAGCTGTTAATACAATACCACATTGACAATCAAGATGTTTTACAGCAAACGATAATTCGGGAGTAGGTCTTAGGTCTGAAAAAAGATAAACTTGTATATCATTGGCAGAAAATACATTGGCTACTATTTTTGCTAAAGTTTTACTGTTATTTCTACAATCATAAGCTATTGCAACTTTAATTTCTTGTTTTGGAAATTGTTTTTTTAGATAATTAGACAGGCCTTGAGTATTTTTTCCTAAGGTATATTTATTAATTCGATTATCACCAACACCCATAATTCCTCGCATTCCACCGGTTCCAAATTCAAGATTTTTATAAAAACTTTCTTCCAGTGTTTCAGGTTCGCGAGCAATTAAATTTTTTATGGTATTCTGTGTTTCGGTATCAAATGTAGGAGTGAGCCAAATGTTTACTCGCTCAAGTATTTTAGGGTCAATGTAAATCATTATCAAATTTTTCTTTGTGCAAAAATAGTTGTTTTTGAGGGGCACAACGATTTATATTATAAGAATTTTAACGATTTTAGTTGTTAAATATTCTCTTTGATGATATAATTTTTAGTGTCTTTTTTACTGCGTAAAATTAATTCTCCTAGGAAACCAGCAACAAAAAATTGCGAACCTAATATCATGGAAGTTAATGCTATGTAAAACTGAGGTTTCTCTGTTATTAACCTTCCAGAAGGATTTAGAAATAGCTTATCAATACCTAGGTAGAAAGCAAACAAAAATCCCACTACTATCATAAGAGCTCCCCATGCTCCAAAAAAATGCATTGGCCTTTTACCAAACCTTGAAATAAAAGATATGGTTATTAAGTCTAAAAATCCTCTTATAAAACGCTCCATACCAAATTTTGTTTCTCCATATTTTCTAGCTTGATGTTTAACAATTTTCTCTCCAATATTACTGAAACCTGCATTTTTGGCAAGAACAGGTATGTATCGATGCATTTCTCCAGTAACCTCAATATTTTTGATTACCTCATTTCTGTAGGCTTTTAAACCACAATTAAAATCATTCAGTTGTACTCCAGAAGTTTTTCTGGCCGCAAAATTAAAAAGTTTAGAAGGTAAGTTTTTAGCTAACTTAGAATCGTATCTTATTTTTTTCCATCCAGAAACCAAATCATAACCCTCTTCATGTACCATTTTGTATAAGGCTGTTATTTCCTCGGGATTGTCCTGCAAGTCAGCATCCATTGTAATGATTACATCTCCTTTTGCTTTTGCGAAACCTGCGTGTAAGGCTTGCGATTTACCAAAATTTTCTAAAAAACGAACTCCATTGACTTCAGTATTTTCACTTGCCAATTTAGTGATGATATTCCAGGATTGATCTTTACTTCCATCATCAATAAAAATGAGTTCGTACGAATAACCATTGGACTTCATTACTTTCAAAATCCATTGATGTAACTCATTTAAGGACGCTTCTTCATTAAGAAGAGGAATAATAATAGAAATATCCATATTAACTATTGACTAATGCTCTGGACGATTTTCCTTCATAAATAAACCAGCTATTAGAGATACTATAAAGCCAAAAAACAAGGTAAATATAATACCCATAGCAGCCATTATAGTTGGTGTCATCATTTTTTCAGTAATCCCCATTGCCATATCCATTTGTTCTTGGGTCATATCGGAATTTTGGGATAGCATTTGTTCTCTAGCTATTTCAATAGATTGACTTACAAAATCAGGCTCAATAAAAGTCATAAATACATAATTGTAAATAGTACCTATAATTGCTGCAATTAATGAAATTGCTAAACCTGTTTTCAGAGATTCTGTAACAGAAAGAAATCCCTCATTTTCTAATTTAAAGGCTTTTAACCCATAAACGATAATACCCAACATTATAGCTGAACCTGTTATGGTAAGCCACATGGGTCTTTCCAAATAATTATCTGTAACATAAGCAATAACGGATAATGCAATTGTTAATACACCCCAAATACCACCATAATTAAGTGCGATTTTTTTAATTGATGCTTTTTGATTTTCCATGAATTTTTATTTTATTTTTTAGATTAAGTTAAATTTGTCAGGAAGTTAGTTAACAAATATATGAAAACGTTACATATAAATTATTAAATAGTTTGTGATAATCATCTATTAAGCAAGATAAATTAAGGGGTTTAAAGAGTTTTGGTTGTTACATAAAAAAAATAATAATTTTATTGTAGATTATCTTTAATTGACTAAATTTGCAAACTGAAATCTTAAAAAGGGTTTCTACAAAAAGTTTAATAAAAAAATTCCAAATTTTAGGAAAAAAGGTTATGAGAAAAGGAATTCACCCAGAAAATTATCGATTGGTAGCTTTTAAAGACATGTCCAATGAAGATGTATTTATTACTAAATCTACTGCAGAAACTAAAGAAACACTTGAAGTAGAAGGGGTTGAGTATCCTTTAGTAAAAATGGAAATTTCAAGAACATCACATCCTTTTTACACTGGAAAGAAAAAATTAATTGATACCGCTGGACGTATTGATAAGTTTAAGACCAAATATTCAAAATTTAAGAAATAACTTTCTTTTAACAATATTTATACATGCCTTTGAGAAATCAAAGGCTTTTTTATTTAGCTTTGATTTTTATAATCGGGAATTTTTATTAAAGTCTCTAATTTAATTTATTTTATGAATTACATACTTTTTGACGGAAGCGTTCGTAATCAACTATTACCTTTTACTTACACCCGTCCTGTTGCAGACTTAAGAGTAGGGATATTAACTATTCGTGAAAAATGGGAGAGAATGTTAGGATATACAACGTCTTCAGTTACCGAAGATTATCTTGTTGATAAATTTCCAATGGTAGAATTCAATGATAATGTATTTATTAATGCTTCTATTATTCCATCAGAGAATTTAGTTAATATGGTTAGCAACCTTTCTGAAAATAAAGCGATCTTTTTAAACAACGAACCTATTGCTTTTTTTGCGAAAAAAGATCAAGAGGTAAATTTTGAAACTTACGATGTTACAGAATACAGCTTCAAGGATATCATTAAAATTGAACATAATTGGGATATTTTTAAATTTAACGGAGAAGCAATTAAAAAAGATTTTCAATTGTTAACCTCTGGTAGAGATTCTCAACCAATTCCTGAGACTACGAATGTAATAAATGGATCACAAATTTTTATTGAAGAAGGTGCCGTTTTAACTTTATGTTCTCTAAATGCTACGGATGGTCCTATATACATAGGAAAAGATTCAGAAATTATGGAAGGTTCTTTGATTCGAGGGCCATTTGCCTTGTGTAATAATGCTACTATTAAGATGGGGGCTAAAATATATGGACCCACTACCATTGGTCCTTATTCTAAAATGGGAGGAGAAATTAATAACTGTGTGATTTTTGGATATAGTAATAAAGGGCATGATGGATTTTTAGGGAATTCAGTGGTTGGAGAATGGTGCAATCTAGGTGCAGACACCAACAACTCTAATCTTAAAAATAATTATGCAGAGGTGCGTCTGTGGGATTATGAAACTGAAGGATTTGCTAAAACTGGACTACAGTTTTGTGGTTTAATGATGGGCGATCATAGTAAGTGTGGAATAAATACTATGTTTAATACGGGAACCGTAATAGGGGTAAGTGCCAATATTTTTGGAAGTGGCTTTCCTCGAAATTTTATACCAAGTTTTAGTTGGGGAGGGTATTCAGGAATGATTACTTACAAGACTGAAAAAGCATTTGAAGTTGCAAAAGTTGTTATGGAAAGAAGAAATGAGTTGTTTACAGAAATAGATCGTCAAATATTGGAGTATATATTTGAGGAAACAAAGCGTTGGCGTAAAGATTAATTCGATTTTTTAACTCGTTTAAGAACTAGAAAGTTTTGTGGATTAATTCCAAGTCCAGTCACCTTTTTATTTACGAATCGTACTGCCATATCATAATACAGAGGAACCACGGGCGCTTCATTAATTATTATTGAATCCATTTTTTCATACAATAGTTTTCGATCATCTATATTAGAAATAGATAATGAAGATTCATACAAGCTGTCATAAGTACTATTTTTAAAATGAGTGTAATTGGGTCCATTTGGTGTGAAATTTTCACTGTAAAATAGGGATAAATAATTTTCAGCATCAGGATAATCAGCAATCCAACTAGCCCTAAAAATGTCTAATTCTCCAGATGATTTTAGTTGTCGTAGTGTAGAAGGAGGTACCACATCAATGATTACTTTAATACCGATTTTTTCTAATTCTCTCTGAATATATTCGCATAAATCTAGATACTGGCTATTGGTTCCAATGCTAATGGATGGATTTTTATTTCCGGATTCTTTGATATATTGATTTACTAGATGTTTGGCTTTTAAAGGTTGATAGGTAAACCCATCTAATTCTTTGAAACCTGGTAATCCCTTCGGGATAAAACCGTGTTTTGCAGGTATTCCAATTCCATTTCTTAAATAAGTTATCATTTTATCGCGATTAAAACCGTAGTTTACTGCTTGTCGTATTTTCTTTGATTGAATTTCTGAGGAGTTAGATCCCATGAAAAAACCGAGATATTCAGTGTTTAAATAGGGACTAGTTATCATATTAAATTTATTTTCATATTTTTTTTGAAGCTTTCCCTTAGTGGTTATTAGGTCATCTTTATATGAATTATCTAAACCTGAAATGAAATCTAATTTACCTTGAACAAATTGAAGGAATTCACTTTGTTTATCTGGTAAAAAAGTAATTGCAATAGCTTCTAAATAGGGGAGTTGTTCGCCCTTTTCATCTTTTTCAAAATAAAGAGAGTTTTTTCTTAATACTAATTTTACATTTTCTTCCCAAAGTTTCATGACAAAAGGACCCGTACCAACAGGATTTGATCGAAAATTATTTCCATAATAATCAATAGCTTCTTTGGGTACTAAAGAACAGAAGCGCATAGACAATAATCCTAGAAAAGCTGGGAATGGTTTTTTTAGTTGTATAATAAACGTAGAATTATTCTTGGCGTAAAATTGTTTTACGTTATTTAAAACCCATCTTCCTCTAGCTGCTACTTTTTCGTCTAACAATCTATTAAAACTATATTCAAAATCGTAGGCTGTCGCAATCCTCGTAGAATCTTTATGGTTGTTAGCAAATACGATACTTTTGTGAAAATAAACATCTTCTCTTAAGTTAAATGTATAGGTTAGAGTACTGTCATTGTAATCCCAACTTTTAGCGATATCGGGTTTGACATTCAATTGGCTGTCTAATTGAACTAAACTATTAAAAATTTGATTAGTTGGCCAGATTAACTGAGGGTTACTAGCAAATGCAGGATCTAATGTGGAAATATTACTATGTTCGTTATACTTAAAAACTAGATGATCATTCTCTGTCTCTCTATCATTATGACATGAAAATGAAATCACTAAGCTACTAATCACTGTGATTAAATAAAATCCTTTAATGGTTTTGTTTTTCATCTACTTTTTTGAAATGAATAATAGTTTGTATTTTTGCAGTCCAAAATTAATATGGTCATTTGTCAAAAGTACAAGAATGAATCCTAGAAAAAAAGTCGCATTTTATACCTTAGGTTGCAAACTTAATTTCAGTGAAACTTCCACTATTGCTAGAAATTTTAAAGATGAAGGGTTTGATCGTATAGATTTCTCTGAAAAAGCAGATATGTATGTGATCAATACATGCTCTGTTACTGAAAATGCTGATAAGAAGTTTAAGGATATTGTCAAGCTAGCTCTAAAATCAAATCCAGATGCATTCGTTGCCGCTGTAGGCTGTTACGCGCAATTAAAACCTGAAGATTTAGCGAATATAAACGGTGTTGATTTGGTTTTGGGTGCAACAGAAAAGTTTAAAATTACTGATTATTTAAATGATTTAACTAAAAACGATTTTGGTGAGATACACTCTTGTGAAATTGAGGAAGCAAATTTTTATGTAGGATCTTATTCCATTGGAGATAGAACAAGAGCTTTTTTAAAGGTACAAGATGGATGTGACTATGTGTGTACTTTTTGCACAATACCGCTTGCACGAGGTATTTCTAGGAGTGATAAGTTAGAAAATGTTTTGTTAAATGCAAAGGAAATATCTGATCAAGGAATTAAAGAAATTGTTTTAACGGGAGTAAATATTGGTGATTACGGAAAAGGTGAATTCGGAAATAAAAAACACAAGCATACTTTTTTGGAACTTATTCAATCTTTAGATAAAGTTTTGGGTATTGAACGAATTCGAATTTCCTCGATTGAGCCTAATTTGTTAAAAAATGAAACAATTAAATTTGTTGCTGAATCCAACACGTTTGTTCCACATTTTCACATGCCTCTACAAAGTGGGAGTAATAAGTTATTACGTTTAATGAAACGTAGATATCAACGTGAATTATACAAAGAAAGAGTCCTTGAGATTAAAAAATACATGCCAAATGCTTGTATCGGAGTTGATGTTATTGTAGGTTTTCCAGGTGAAACAGATGAATTATTTTTAGAGACTTATCAATTTCTCAATGAATTAGACATTTCATATTTGCATGTCTTTACTTATTCTGAGAGATTAAATACGCCTGCCGCTATTATGCAAGGAGTAGTTCCACAAAATATAAGAAAAAAAAGAAGTAAAATGTTAAGAGGTTTATCGGTTAAAAAAAGACGTTCATTTTATGAGAGTCAATTAAAAACTTCACATTCTGTTTTATTTGAGAGTGAAAACAAAAAGGGTTATATAAACGGGTTTACTGAGAATTACGTAAAAGTTAAAGCACCTTGGAATCCAATTTTAGTAAATACTAAACAGGAAGTAACACTCACGAAAATAGATGATGATGGCTTGGTTCGTTTTAAATTTTTGAATCAGGAAATAAATTAAATATTAATACCTACCGGTAATAATTTTTTATACTTTCTTCTGTTTTTTCTTAAAAACGAAGCGATTTCAGGACTTGTGGGAACCAAATGAATTCCACGATTTTCAACAATTTTAAAAACTGCTTTAATAAAAATTTCTCTAAATCCTTGATCTTCCATATCACTTGACATTACAAATTTAGTAAGAAAAATTTTACGGTCTTGAAGTGCATATTCAATACGAGCCATTTGCTCTTCAACTTCTAATTCAAATTGTCTTAAAAATTCGTTGTCGTTAATTTCTACATCTTCAATCATAAAATTTGATTTTTTAGACTATTAAATTATACTAAGCCTTAATTCCCGTAGTCGTTGATATTGATCTAATTTAATTCTTTTAGGATTATAATCCTTTAAAATGTAAATTTACAAATAATTATTGAGCTAAACTCTATCCAATTGGCAAACGCCCCAAAAACCATCGTTTATTTTGTGCCAGGATTGGCAGCTGGAAAAGAGATTTTTGAGTATATTTCTTTACCAAATAATCTTTATGACGTTCGCGTATTGGAATGGATTACTCCCAACAAGAAGGAGTCCATAAAACAATATGCAAAAAGAATGGCTGCTTTGATAATTGAAAAAAATATAATTTTAATAGGAGTCTCTTTTGGGGGAGTCATGGCTCAGGAAATGAGTTTTTTCTTAAAAACAAAAAAAATAATTATAATCTCTAGTGTAAAGTCTAAACATGAAATTCCATACAAATTAAGAATTTTAAAAAAAATCCCTATCTATAAACTTATTCCAAATAGATTTCTTGATAACACTAAAAACATCGTAAGATATGGTCTAGGAATAAAAACCAAAAGTAAATTACACTCCTATCAAAAATATCTTTCTGTAAAAGATACTCAATACCTCAAGTGGGCTATAAAAGAAATGGTTGGATGGAAAAGAGTAAATGAAATTGAGAATATTATTCATATTCATGGAGATAAAGATCCCATATTTCCTATTAAAAAAATAAAAAACTGTATTGTAGTTCCTGGAGGAACACATATCATGCTTATAGTTAAGTTTAAGTGGTTAAACGATAATCTTCCCTCTATTATTAGTGAAGACTATATGAATGATGGTTAAAAAGTTTTTTATAATTTCAAGTGTTTTTTTATTTTGAAAAATAATTTCCTCTTATATTTAAATATAATTTTTTAACAATTTTAGCTTCCATTATATCAACTATGAAATTTTTACCAAAATATTTTATTTTACTTTTTTTATTGGGAATAGTCGTATTACTAATCCAAGCGGTTCAAGAACCTTTGACTGATGCAGTTATTGAAAGAAAATTGATAAACGATTATAATATTTATGCAATACCTATTCCTGAAAAAATGGATTTCGCTGGTGAAAAGGTACCTTTGAATAACCCAGATATTAAAGAACGAATGGACAGAGAATTATTAGTAAATACCTATTGGCAATCCAATGGATTATTATTGATAAAAAGAGCAAATAAATATTTTCCAATTATTGAACCTTTACTTAAAGAATATGGTATTCCAGATGATTTTAAATACTTAGCAGTGGTCGAAAGTGGTTTACAAAACAATAGTTCTCCAGCAGGGGCCGCAGGATTTTGGCATTTTATGAAAACTACAGGCAAAGAATATGGTTTAGAAATTAACTCCTATGTTGATGAGCGTTATCACATTGAAATTGCAACTCGCGTAGCTGCTGAGTATTTAATAAAGGCTAAAAAGCGTTTTGGAAGTTGGACTTTAGCGGCAGCATCCTACAATGCGGGTGTTTCAGGAATTAGTAGACAGCAAGAGCGACAGCTTATTAATGATAGTTATTATGATTTATTATTAAATGATGAAACAAGTCGTTATTTATTTAGAATTTTGGCTCTTAAAGAAATATTATCTAATCCCTACAAATATGGATTTAATTTCAGAGAAAGTGATTTATATAGACCCATTTCAACCTATAAAGTAAAAGTAGATACCGCTGTTACTAATTTTGCAGTTTTTGCGAAAAAATTTAATATTAATTATAAAATATTAAAAATCCACAATCCCTGGTTACGGGACAATTTTTTAAAAAATGCCTCTGGTAAACAGTATTTTATAGAAATACCTGAGGAAGGCTATTATAATAATTTAAAATGAAAATGGAATCAACAATTTTAATATCGCTTTTGATTATTGGAGTTTTAGCAGGTGTCTTAAGTGGACTAATTGGAGTAGGAGGAGGAGTGATAATGATTCCTTTACTAGTATTTGTATTGGGTTATTCTCAATACGAGGCTCAGGGAACAAGCCTAGCGGTTTTAGCTATACCGGTTACATTTATAGCGGCATATAACTATTATTCCGAAGGGTATATTAGTTGGAAATTTGCCTTTATTATAGCTATTGGATTTGTTATTGGAGGATATTTTGGTTCAAAATGGGCTATTTCAATAGATCAATCCCTGTTAAAAAAAATATTTGGAGTTATTCTTTTAATTGCCGCTATTAAAATGTTCTTTGGAAAATAATGTTTGTCGAAACTCTCAAAAGAGTATCTAATCAAACACTTTTATTAGATAATTAATGCCAAGAAATGAGTCGCCAACAATTAGTAAAAAATCAGCGCCAGACGAAGAAATAAGTTTAAATAAACTGGCAAAAATTGCTAATGAAAGGCTAGTTTATAGTTTAAGCATCATTATTTTTTTTAAAATCTTCTACCACCACGAGCACTACGACCAAATTGTTGTTGAGGTTGTCCAGCCTTTTTCATTTGATTTTTCATCATTTTGATTTGATTGTCCAACATATTATGCTTGTCTAATTTTTTAGCTTCGGTCAGAAGTGTTTGTGCTTCCCTTTTTTTGTTTTTAGACATTGCTATCCCAGCTAGATTTAATTTAGCCATCGCTAAATCAGTATCCATAGACAAACCCAAATTTATTGCTTTTTTAAAATATTTTTCAGCTTCATTCATATTTGTTTGGGAAACCATGAGGCCATTGAGGTAGTTATAATATCCTTGTTGTTTTTTTACAAGTGATGATTCCGGATTTCCTATTTTATCTAGCCATTTTTTCGCCCCGGGAAAATCCTCTTTTCTTAATCTTAAAAAGGCTAATAATATAATTTCATTTTTAAAGTAAAGAAAAATAAATACAAGAGAAAATAAAACATACATAATACCATTACCTATATTTTCTTCAGAAAACTGCCAAATAGCTATTATTACTATTAAAACTGCTAATACTAATTTTAAATTTTTATTGAACATATTGCTTATTTATAGGATGCAAATGTATAAAAACAATTCTAAATATTTTAATATTATGGTTTGTGTAAGTAAAAAATCATCGTATATTTGCGCTCAGTTTTAAGACTAGACGTTTTGAGACATACAAAAGATTAACATTCAGATTTTAAAGATACATTGTAATGAGTAAAAGAACATTTCAGCCCTCAAAAAGAAAAAGAAGAAATAAGCATGGTTTTAGAGAACGTATGGCTTCTGTAAGTGGAAGAAAAGTTTTAGCAGCAAGAAGAGCTAAAGGTAGAAAGAAAATTTCTGTATCATCTGAAACTCGTCACAAAAAATAATGTTAATAAATATATAAAAAAAAGGTGTTGTTCTTAGGGCAGCACCTTTTTTTTGTACCCTGTAGTATGTAATTTTATATCGCTTAAAAAAATCGGAATATGCCTAAAAATAAAAATCTCTCATCAATATTAATTATAGGTTCTGGTCCTATAGTTATTGGTCAAGCATGTGAATTTGATTATTCAGGTTCACAATCTTTACGATCTTTAAGAGAAGATGGTATTGAAACTATTTTAATTAATTCTAACCCAGCAACAATTATGACTGATCCTTCAATGGCAGATCATGTTTATTTGCTGCCCCTTACCACAAAATCGATCATACAGATTTTAAAAGAACATCCTCAAATCGATGCAGTATTGCCTACTATGGGTGGCCAAACAGCTTTAAATTTATGTATTGAAGCCGATGAAAAGGGTATATGGAAAGATTTTGAAGTAGATTTAATTGGTGTTGATATCAATGCTATAAACATTACTGAAGATAGAGAACAATTTAGAGAATTAATGGGTAGAATAGGAGTGGATATGGCACCGCAAGCTACCGCTACTTCTTTTTTAAGAGGCAAAGAGATTGCACAAGATTTTGGTTTTCCATTGTGTATTCGGTCATCGTTCACTTTAGGGGGAGCTGGAGCAGCAATAGTTTATGAAGAAAAAGATTTTGACAAATTACTCCGAAGAGGATTAGAAATTTCTCCAATTCATGAGGTAATGATAGACAAAGCAATGATGGGATGGAAGGAATACGAATTAGAACTATTACGCGATAAAAACGATAATGTGGTAATTATTTGTTCAATTGAAAATATGGATCCTATGGGGATACATACTGGAGATTCTATAACTGTTGCACCTGCCATGACACTGAGTGATAGTACTTTTCAGAAAATGCGAAATATGGCGATTAAAATGATGCGTAGTATTGGAGATTTTGAAGGGGGATGTAATGTTCAATTTGCTGTAAGTCCTGATGAAAAAGAAGATATTATTGCTATAGAAATTAATCCGAGAGTTTCTAGATCTTCTGCTTTAGCTAGTAAAGCTACAGGTTATCCAATTGCAAAAATTGCAACTAAGTTAGCTATAGGATATACATTAGATGATTTAGATAACCAAATTACCAAATCTACATCGGCACTATTCGAACCAACCTTAGATTATGTTATTGTAAAAATACCGAGATGGAATTTTGACAAATTTGAGGGCTCCGATAGAACATTAGGATTGCAAATGAAGGCGGTAGGAGAAGTCATGGGTATTGGTCGATCTTTTCAAGAGGCTCTACACAAAGCTACACAATCACTAGAAATAAAGCGTAATGGATTAGGAGCAGATGGAAAGGGTTATAAAGATTATAATACCATAATTGACAAATTAACCAATGCATCTTGGGATCGGGTATTTGTCATTTATGATGCTATCGCAATGGGTATTCCATTAAGCCAGATTTATGATATTACAAAAATCGATATGTGGTATCTAAAACAATATGAAGAATTGTTTCAATTAGAAAAAGAAATTTCAACTTATGATATTAGTTCTATTAACAGTGATTTATTGTTAGAAGCTAAACAAAAAGGGTATGGTGACAGACAAATTGCTCATATGTTAGGATGTTTAGAAAGTGAAGTTTATAAAAAAAGAGATGAATTAAATATTAATAGAGTCTACAAATTAGTTGATACCTGTGCAGCTGAATTTAAGGCTCAAACACCTTATTACTATTCTACATTTGAAAATAAAATGCAGAATAAAGAGGGTAAAAGTTATACGGATAATGATAGTATTGTTTCTGAAAAAAAGAAGATTGTTGTTTTAGGTTCGGGACCAAATAGAATAGGGCAAGGGATCGAATTTGACTATTGTTGTGTACATGGAGTTTTAGCTGCTGCAGAGTGTGGTTATGAAACAATAATGATCAACTGTAATCCTGAAACGGTTTCCACTGACTTTGATACTGCAGATAAATTATATTTTGAACCTGTATTTTGGGAACATATTTACGATATCATCCGACATGAAAAACCAGAAGGTGTTATAGTTCAGTTAGGTGGACAAACTGCATTGAAACTAGCTGAAAAATTAACTAAATATGGAGTGAAAATTATTGGCACTAGTTTTGAATCGTTGGATTTAGCTGAAGATCGAGGTAGTTTTTCAAAACTTTTGCAAGAAAATAATATCCCTTACCCAGAATTTGGTGTTGCTGAAAATGCTGATGAAGCACTAGTTCTAGCGGATCAATTAGATTTTCCAATTTTAGTAAGACCTTCTTATGTTCTAGGAGGACAAGGGATGAAAATTGTGATTAATAAGGAGGAATTAGTCGAACACGTAGTCGACCTTATAAGAAAAATACCTAATAATAAGTTGCTCTTAGACCATTACTTAGATGGTGCTATCGAAGCGGAGGCAGATGCTATATGTGATGCTGATGGCAATGTTTATATTATTGGAATCATGGAGCATATAGAGCCCTGCGGAATCCATTCAGGTGATTCAAATGCAACCTTACCAGCTTTTAATTTAGGTGATTTAGTAATGCAACAAATTATTGATCATACGCATACGATTGCTAGAGCATTAAATACCGTAGGATTAATTAATATACAATTTGCAATCAAAGAGGAGATGGTATATATCATAGAAGCAAATCCCAGGGCTTCAAGAACAGTTCCTTTTATAGCGAAAGCATACAAAGAACCTTATGTGAATTATGCAACAAAAGTTATGCTTGGGGAAAAAATGGTAACTGATTTTAACTTTAACCCTCGATTGGATGGCTATGCAATCAAACAACCTGTGTTTTCGTTTAATAAATTTCCTAATGTTGACAAACGATTGGGGCCTGAAATGAAAAGTACTGGGGAAAGTATATTATTTATAGATAGTCTTAAAGATGATCAGTTTTATGATTTATACTCAAGAAGGAAGATGTATTTAAGTAAATAATTTAGGGTTAAGTCTATTTAGATTGTTATATTTATATCTAAATACACATAAGAACATTAAACTTATTTACATGAAATATACATATTCTTATTTACTTTATTTTTTTCTTTTGATGTTATCAAGTTGTTCAGATACAACATACGATGATATTCAAGCTAATGAAGACACGAATTCGGACCTTGTAACTTATCAAGATGTGAAACCAATTATAGATAATAATTGTCTTAATTGTCATGGTAATCCTACTCTAAATGCTCCCATGTCTCTAACAACTTATGATGAAGTAAAAAACTCTGTCTTAGAGGGTAATTTAATTGGTAGGATTAGTCGTAACGATGGAGCAGAAGGTTTAATGCCAAAAGGAGGGCCTAGACTTTCTCAAGATTATATTGACACCATTATTCAATGGGAGCTAGATGCTCTACTAGAAAACTAGAAACAATGAAAAAAAACATACTCTTTTTACTCTTTTTAATTTTTACGATAAGTTTTAATTATGCACAAGAAAGATTTGCTACAAAATCAGGTATGATTAATTTTGAAGCTTCTGTTCCTTCATTTGAGGAAGTAAAAGCAACGCACAATTCGGTGAGTGCTATTTTAAAATCGAATGGAGACTTTGCTTCTTTGGCTTTAGTTAGAGGATTTCGTTTTAAAGTTGCTTTAATGGAAGAACATTTTAATGAAAGTTACATTGAATCTAGTAAGTATCCAAAGGCTACATTTAGTGGAAAAATCAAGGATTTCAATAGTTCCGAATTGTCGGGTGTTCAAAAGGATTATGTACTATTAGGTACAGTTTCAATGCATGGAAAAGAAAAAAAAATAGAAACCACAGCGTTAATTTAAAAGAAATTGACAATATCATTTATTTAGACGACAAGCTTTACTCTAAGACCAGAAGATTTCAACATAGAAATCCCTAGTATTGTTAGTAATAAAATAGCAGAAGAAATAAACATATCAACATACTTTGAATTAAGAACAAATTTTTAAAAAATGTCTAAAAAACTCAAATTTGTAGTATTATTCTTTTTTTTATTTTCGGGCACCTATTTTTTATATAATTATCTATATCAAAACCATAGAAACATTCAAAAAGAACCTGTAGAAGTTTCTGTTTCCTCGAGTGATTTAGTAGGTTTTTTTAATAAAAATGAATCCGAAAAAATACTCAACAAAACCGTTGAAATCTTTGGGAAAATAACTGAAATTAATTCAAAAAGTTTAACTATTGATAATAAAGTTCAATGTAGCTTTGAAATTGAAGTTAATGCCTTTAAGTTAAATCAAATCGTTACTATTAAAGGGAGATGTATAGGTTTTGATGAACTTTTTGGACTTGTAAAAATAGATCAATCCTCTATTATAAAATAATGTACTGATGAAAAAAATTACCTTCTTTTTATTATTATTTCCTTTTATTGTTTTCTCACAAGATGATTTATTAAGCGAATTAGAGCAGGATATCATTGAGGATCGAAAGGTCATTTCTGTTTTTAAATCATTAAAAGTCGTTAATTTTGAAACTACAAAACTTGCTAATAAGAAAGACTTTTATTTAGTGATTTCTCATCGATTTGGTTCTGTAAAAAACGGAATTTACGATCTTTTTGGATTGGATCAGGCTGTTACACAATTTAAATTTATATATGGAGTTAATGAATGGTTAAATATAGGAGCAGCCAGATCCTCCAATCAGAAAAAATATGGAATACACGCTAAATATCGTCTGAAGTATCAAGAGAAAAATGGTTTTCCTATTTCCATTGTTGGATATAATTTAATTACTGCTAATACTTCATTAAAAGAAAATGCATATCCTAACATTAGTTTTGAGGATAGACTCTCTTATACTTCACAACTATTAATCTCTCGAAAAATAAATGAAAATTTATCAATTTTATTCGCACCCAGTTTTATCCATGAAAATTTAGCTACAAGAAGTTTTGTTCAAGAAAATGGAACTACTGTTTTTTATGATGAAGAAAACAATCAATTTGCTCTTGGTTTTGGCGGACGTTATAAACTTTCAAAACGAATCAGCCTAAATATTGATTATGGTCTTCATTTAAACAGGAATGAAAACTCAGTATACAATAATCCGTTGTCTATTGGAGCAGATATAGAAACGGGAGGTCATGTTTTTCAGGTGCACTTTACGAATGCTCAAGCTATGTTTGAAGAAGGTTTCATTACACAAGCTCAAGGCGACTGGTTAGATGGAGACTTCTTTTTTGGTTTTAATCTTGTACGAGTATTTTAATCTAATGTTATGAGTAAAGAATTAATAAAAATAATCAACAATATCAATCAAGTACTTTCTTTATAATATTATTTTCAAATTCTAAGTCATTTAAAGGAAATGTGATTTTACAACTTAAGGTTTTCATCTTTCTCGTTTTTTATGTCGAAACTGATGTAGTTATTTTTTTAATATAAATTGTTTTAATTCATTGTCAAATTTAATTGTTTCAGAGGGAAATAAATTTTCAAAACACCCAAATTTGATTAACATTTCAGGTTTATTAAAATAGATTTTATCTGTTGTCATTACAATCATTTTATGAGAAACTTGAATAGCTAAATCTATTTCGTGTGTCGAGAATATGATAGTTTTTTTCTTTTTATTGGCTAAATCTTTTAATAGTTTTAAAATATATGCTCTATGATAAATATCTAGATGTGTGGTTGGTTCGTCCAATAATATTATTGGAGTATCTTGAACCAGAGCCCTCGCTATCATTACTCTTTGTAGTTGCCCGTCACTTAATTCAGAACATTTTTTATTAACTAAGTTTACGGTGTCCGTATCTATTAGAGATTCTTCAATAATTTTTTCATCCACTTCTGTAAGCATTCCTATCCAATTGGTATAAGGATGTCTACCTAATGACACTAATTCTTTGACAGTTATATTTTTTGATGAGGGTGATTCTGTAAGCACAATACTTAGTTGAGTTGCTATAGCTAAAGTCGAGTATTCATTAAATTTTTTGTTATTTAGTAATATGATGCCATTTTTTTGTGGCTGTATCCTTGCAAGAGTTTTTAGTAGTGTTGATTTACCTATTCCATTGGTGCCTACAATACTTATTAATTCACCTTTATTAATTGAAAAGTTAATGTTTTCTGAGACAATAAACGTATCTTTTTTATTCGAATATCCAATAGATACATTTTTTACTTCAATAATATTATTTGAATGATTATTAGACATTAATTAGCTTTTTAAAAAAATAATTTTCGTTTTCTTACTAACAACCAAATTACAACAGGTGCTCCTAATAAAGAAGTTATAGCATTAATTGGTAACGTCAATTCTATAAAAGGTAATTGCGCTACCGTATCACAAATTAGCATCAAAACTGCACCACTTAAAAAGACAGCTGGCAATAAAACCATATGATTTGACGAGTTAAAATATTGTCTTGTCAAATGTGGTACTGCTAAACCAACAAAAGCAATTGGTCCTGCAAAGGCTGTTATACTGCCAGCCAAAAGGCTGGTAGCTACTATAATCCAGAACGTGGCTAATTTTAAATTGACACCCATACTTTTTGCATAATTTTCCCCCAACAATAGTGCATTTAGTGATTTTGTAGTAAGAAAACTTATCCATAAACCAATTGTAATACAGCAGAATAAAATTAAAATTCCATTCCAAGAAACATTACCTAAAGTTCCAAAACTCCAAAATACAAATTGTTGTAACTGTTCTGCATTACTAAAATAAGAAAGGACCGACACCACTGCTGCAGTAACACTCCCAAACATAAGTCCGATGATGAGTATGGTCATGGTGTCTTTTACTTTAAAAGTTACAGATAAGACCGCTAACAGTACTAAAAAACTCCCAAACGCAGAGGCTATAACTAAACTCCAAGACTCGAGTAAAAAGCCCCCATAACTAATTCCAAATATTCCAGTACCAAGGATCAATAATGCTACACCTAAACTAGCTCCACTACTTAATCCTAAAACAAAAGGTCCTGCTAATGGATTTCTAAAAAGTGTTTGCATCAATAATCCGGAAACGGCTAACCCGCCTCCTGCGAGTATAGCAGTTATTGCTTTAGGCAAGCGATAATCCAATATGATATATTTCCAAGACGATTTTAAAGGTTCTCCATCAAATAGACTAATGATAACTTCTCTAAGAGGAATAGATACCGTTCCTAAGCTAATACTTATTATAAAAGTGATTATAAGTATTAAAGTCAATACTAAAAAATAGAAGCGATATGTTTTTTGATTTTTCAATTATTTTAGTTGATCAAAAAAATAGAATTTGTGATTGGGTAATAATTCAGGATGTAAAATTTTTATAATATCTTTTAAGACAATGTCTGGACGGTTTGGTGCTAATTCAAAATAAATTAAACCACCTGTTTCTCCAACCTTATTGGTAAAACTATACACTTTTTTATTTTTAAAAGAATCGAAATATTGATATACAGCATGAGCTTTCTTTAATTGAACTAAATTTGTATAATAACTGGGGCCTATCCATATCTCAGCATGTTCAGCCTTTTCTAAAACAGATTCCAAGCTCAGAGAGTGACTTCCAGTACCCTTAGTTTCCTTCCAAAGGTAATCTCCATTTGCATCTGCTATAAATTGAGCAGCCCAACTTTTTCCTTGTGGTAAATACCAGATATCTTTATACATGGCACCACTCAATACTGTCGGTTTCGATTTTGCATTTAATGCTATTTTTTTAGCATTTAAATATTCATTTTCAATATTTGAAAATAATCGGTTGGCTAAAGTATCCTTACCGTAAAATGCTGCAAAAAATTTAATCCATTCTGCTTTTGCTAAAGGAGAGCTCTCTGTCCAATCTCCATTATAAACTAGTGGAATCCCAGTTTTTTTTATTGTTTTTAAAGTTTTATCATGATTATCGATAGCAAAACCTACAATGATATCTGGATTTAAATCTAGTAATGATTCGGTATTTAAATCTTCATTTTTGCCTAATTCTTTGATAAGCCCCTGGTCAATTCTCTTTCTTGTTTTTTGTGATGAGATGTAATCTAAACTAGGAAATCCAACAAGAGTGGTGTCAACCGCTAACATTTCAAGTGAAGGAATATGGGTAGTTGATGTTACTACAATTTCATTGATAGGTATGCTGATGATTTCATCAAATGATGCTGGCATTTCAAGTAGATGACCTTTTTCTACTAATGCATATCTAAACTCTTTTTCACTTCCGGGCCAAATATTTTTTACAGTAACAACTTTATATCCATCATGATATGTAATATCAAACCCTTGTGCATATTTTATAGGGGTTTTATACTTGGAATGATTTGTTAAAATTTTATCATCTTTTTGTTCTTCACAAGAAATAAAAAATAAAAAGAGCGATATTATAAAAAGTATTTTTTGCATTCTCAAAAATAATAGTATTTGTTTTGATTGTAGCAATTTTTAAAATCTTATTTTAGCATCGAAATTGGTGAGGAAATTTTCAATTGCAAAACGACCTCTTAAAAGGGAATTCGGTTAAAAACCGAAGCTGTTCCCGCAACTGTAAGTCTTTTTTGAATTATCTATTCAAAAATGTATCTCTTAAAACCACTGTTAACGCGGGAAGGTTATACATAAGACAAGCCAGGAGACCTGCCTTTTTTCAGTTAATTTATCGGACTTTCGGGATAAAAGTAAGAGGATATGAAAGGATTATACCTATCTATAGCGTCATTTATGTGTTCGGCATCGTTATGTGCTCAGCTAGACTCTATCCAATATTTAAATGAAATAGTACTTGTAGACTCTAAATTAGAAGAGTTTTCAGAAGGGTATACGCTAACTAAAATATCGGATACTTTAGTTTCTAGAAATCCGGTATCCCTTAGTGATTTATTAAACTTCAATTCTAATATTTATATTAAAGAAAATGGTTACGGTATGGTAGCCTCTCCGTCATTTAGAGGTACCAATGCTTCGCAAACTGCAGTCATATGGAATGGTATTCCTATCAATTCAAATCTTACTGGGCAAACCGATTTTAATACTATTGCTACAGCTTCCTTGACTAATGTTATTATTAGAAGTGGAGGAGGGAGTTCTCAATATGGTAGTGGCGCTGTAGGTGGAAGTATTCATTTAAATAATACTATTGAATTTACAGAGAATTCTAGTAATGAACTTACTATCTATTATGGGAGTTATGCTTCCGTTGGCGCTATTTTTAAAAGAAAAATAGCTACTGAAAAAAAATATTTAGATATGGCTTTTGATTTTATTTCTTCGGACAACGATTATGAATATGTTGGTTTAAATCGAAAAAATAACAATGGAGAATTTAATAAACTAAATATTTCTATGAATGGAGGTCTTCGGTTAAATAATAGCTCACTTATTTGGAATTCTAATTATTTTAGTGGATCCAGAAATCTTTCAGGTACTATTACCACCCTCAATAAAGACAGTTACAAAGATGAGACTTTTCGAAACTTATTGACTTGGAATTCAACATCAAAAAAATGGAATAATACTATAAAAGGTGCACATATTTTTGAAAAATATCAATATTATCCAAATCGAGAAAACGTTTTGTATTTTGAAGGTAAATCCAACACTATAATTGGCGACTACCAATTAGAATACAATATCAACGAAAAAATAATGGTGAGTTCTATTTTAAACTTAACTCATATAAAAGCAGAAGGTTCGAACATAGGTGATGAGAGTCGTAACACCTTAGCCGCAATATTTATATGGAAACAACTTGTATCAGATCAACTAAGTTACAATATCAATATTCGTCAAGAATTTTTTAATGATTTCGAGAATCCTTTGATAGTTTCTGTCGATACTAAATACAAAATTAACCAATGGTATTCTCTAAAAGCAAACGCTTCTAAGAATTATCGAGTTCCAACGTTTAACGATTTATATTGGAATTCTGGAGGCAATGTTGATTTGAAACCAGAGATATCTTACCAAGGTGCAATAAGTAATGAGTTTTATTTCAAGAATTTTTTTCTAAATGTGAATTTGTTTTATATAAACTCAAAAAACCTCATAAGTTGGCAGCCTGATATGAACGGAATATTTTCTCCGATAAATGTTTCTGAAACTGAAAATATTGGATTAGAAATGGGAGTAAATTTTTCTAAATCAATCCAAGAAAATATGTTTAATATAGGGATTGATTATGCCTATACCTCTGCAAAAAACATTGAAACAGGCAAACAATTAATTTATGTTCCTTATCATAAAGTAACAGGAACTATCGATTACAGAATTCAACGATTCAATGCTTATTACCAGCAATTGTTCAATGGAAAAGTATTTACAACTACAGATAACAGCACTTATTTAGACTCTTATTTAGTATCTAATATAGGCTTAGATTACTTTTTTTTATACAAAACAATGCCTATAAAAATAGGATTTAAAATCAATAATATTTTAAATAAGTATTATGAAAATGTTGCCTATCGACCTATGCCAAATAGAAATATACTAACCACTATAACCTTTAAATTTTAAACAAAATGAAAACACTAAAAAACTTAATTTATTTATTGATTGTATTCTTATTTATTACTTCATGTTCATCAGATGATGAAACAGTACCAGCCCCATTAGGAGATTATGTAAACGGAATACTTATTACCAATGAAGGGCCTTTTCAAAACGGCACCGGAACTATTACTTATGTTTCTAATGACTACACTACCATAGAGCAACAAGTTTTTAATCAAGTCAATTCTGCAGACCTTGGGAGCATCGTTCAATCTATAGGATTTAATGATGAAGTTGCTTACTTAGTTGTCAATAATTCCAACAAAATAGAAGTTGTAAATAGATACAGTTTTGAATCGATAGTTTCTATTACTGATGGGTTAATGAATCCTAGATATTTTATCTCATCAGGAACCAACGGTTATGTAACTAATTGGGGAGATCCTTTTGATAATACTGATGATTACATAGCGGTAATAGATTTATTGTCGCAAACGATTACTTCAACAATCCCAGTAGCATTTGGTCCAGAAAAACTAATTCTTATAAATAATGTTCTATATGTAGCTCATCAGGGAGGATATGGTCAAAATAACATCTTGTCCGTTATAGATACCAGTAATAATACCTTAGCTTCTACTATTGAAGTTGGTGATGTACCCAATTCAATGGTAGTTCTTGATAACAATCTTTGGGTACTTTGTGGCGGTAATCCTGATTATACCGGTAACGAAACTAACGGAAAACTTTTAAAAATTGATGTGTCAGATAATTCTGTAATTCAGGTGTTTGATTTTTTAACAAGCGATCACCCCAAACATTTATCAGCAGATGGATCCCATTTAATTTATAATTTAAATGGAGTAGTTTATAGTAAAGACGAAGCTGATATTTCCTTACCTCAAGAGAGTATCATTTCGGGAACTTTTTATGCCATGACCACAAAAGATGGTAAACTTTATGCCACTGATGCTGGAGATTTTGCAAGCAATGGAACTCTAAAAATAGTTGATTTATCAACCAATTCAGAAATACAAAGTATTCAAACTGGAATTATTCCAGGAGGCGTTTATTTTAATGATTAATTAAAATAACTTTATTCTTTTATTTCTAATAATAAAAATTGGTTGAGTTGTTTTCCAAACAATTGAAAATTATCATCGGAAATCAGGATTATAGACTGATTTCCGTTTTCTAAGATAGGTCCAAGTGTAATTCCTTCGATATTATCAATTATTCCCTCTGTTAATTTATTTTTAATAGTATCGAAACTAAAAACCAATTCTTTTTTTAATGGGATAAAGTCAGTTTGTTTTAGGGAATTTATGGCTAAAGTATTGGTGGAAGATTTTTCTATCCATGCATGAAATAAATTGATGGTATTACCCTGTGTTCCTTTTTCACTCTGATAGGTTCTCTCTATTACAATGAAATGATTTGGTTTAAACTCCAAAATATCAGTGAGCCCGTTTAAATTATAATCTCCAACATAGGGCTTTGTTATGGGATCTAGTTGATATGCAAATTCTTTGGTTGCTTTTCTAGTTTTTTTATCAAAATAAGTAATTCGAATAGGCGAATTTGCCTTTTGATACGATGGCTCATCTCCGTCCTGAATAAGGGGTAGTTCAAAGGCTGTCCAAAAACCATCTTTATTAAAACTATGACTTAACCCTTCAAGTGTTTTATTATGAATAGGCTTTGGTTCATGGCTAATTAGAAAATTGGTAGGTAGTTCAAAATCAAATAAAAATTCACCTTTATAATTAGCCGAAAATAATAAGGGGTTTTTATTTTTATTTATAGACCCTTCGCTTACCATAGTTATTTGGTTATTAGTGTCAAATACAATAGATTCAAGATCTAAAGTTTGATTTTCATAATAAGGATGATCTCTGAATAAAACCATATCAACAAAATCAATTTGAACGATTAATTTCTTATCGATTTCTATGGTAGCTTTATAATATCTGGGTAATTTTGAATCGTCGGCAACAAGATAATAATTTTCATCATGGTAGTCTATTCCTGAAAGCCCGCCGACTTTTGTGCTGTCAAAAAATTGACTAGCTGGAAAAATATAATCATCTAAAAACATCAATTCAATTTTTTTAGATTCTTCAATTTTTTTATTACAACCAATAAAGTTAATAAGAACAAAAAATAATATAAATGGTCTTGTCATGAATTAAATTATGGGTTTTCTTTAATCATTTTTTGATAGATAGGAGACAGCTTTTTACTGTTTGATAATTCCTTAAATTCAATATTATTCCTTTGTAGTGGTTGCGTAAATGAAAACAGATCATTTATAGCAGCGGCTAACATCGGTTCATTAATATTGCCAAGAGTTCCCAAGTTTGTATAATCTTCATTCAAGTTAAGGTCGGGAAAGAGACCATCGTCATAATCGGTATTCCCAACCGCGTTAGAGGTTTTAAATACCAAAGGTAGCATTGCAAATGTATGCCCTGGATTGGCTTGACTCTTACTGAAGTTTGGAGCCGGAGCATCATATAATAAGAAAGATGCTTGATATTTACCTCTGGTACGATCACCAATTTGTTTCACCTCAATGTAAGGTTTTAAACAATTAATTACCAATTCGCTTGCAGAAGCAGAACTGTTCGTTGTTAGAATGTAAACTTTATTTAAATTTAGACTATTTATTAATTCACCTGTAAAGATTTTATCGTTAAACAAAATTGGATTGGCATACACATTTTGACGGTCATCATTCCAAAATTCATTTGCAAACAATTGATTGTTAAATTGTCCGGTAATCATACTGGATAAATCTACAGCGGTTTCAACAGAACCTCCTCCATTGTATCTTAAATCCAAAATTAAATCATTAATACCATCCGCTTTAAATTGAGCAAATACTGAATTTAAGGAAGTGTCAAAACCTCTTGTAAATGCGTTGTACATAAGATAACCAATTTTTTGACCTTCAATTGCTAGTGTTTCTGCTATGTATATAGGGTTTTCAGTGTATTCTTGTTTGATTAGTTCTATACGTTCTTCAGTTGGTATTATGGTTTCTCCGTCAAAAGTAGCTAGACCAATTTCGTAACTATTTAACGAAATTAATGACAAGTAATTCGTGTCGGTTAATTGCTGCCCGTTTATAGTGTTAAATAGTATTCCCCTTTGTATCCCTTTTGTTGCCGCATCTGTATTTGGTAATACATAACGTACATAGCCAAATAAGTTCGTACTTCCATTCGGATAATAAACCAGTCCAAACTCCATACCATTACTTAAAGTAATTCCATTGAGTGCGTTTTCTAATTCATTATAGTCATTTACAAGTACACTAAATCGATCTTGAGGAGCTATTAAAAAGTCAAATGTTTCTTTGGGGTTTTCAAAAGAATCTAAAAAAGAATTTAATTCATTTTGATTCATAAAATAATCATCAGCGAGTTCTGGACTAACTGACTTGTATAGATAGAAATAATTTAATCCACGATAAATAAAATCTCCAATACTGGAGTTTGAAGAGTTTTGTATATTATCGTCCAGATCATCAAAACATGAGACCGCTAAAGTCGAAAACGTAATAAGAATTAACAAGATTCTTTTTTTCATAAGAAGTGAGTATATTCGGAATTCAATTAAACTACTAAAATACTCACATTATTGTTAATTGAAAATAATTTGTAACAAAATTAGAGAAGGCTCGTTATCTTAATATAACAGCAAATAATACCACTCAAATTGAAACAAAAAATAGAATTTTCAAATAAAAAATAACAAAAAATGAATAAATTAAATCCAATGAAAAAGTTAGTAATTTTAATAGTAATCGCAATAACTCCAGTTTTTGTATCTGCACAGAATACATTTGATGTATTTGAGAACGAGCGAGAAGTAAGTTCGGTAGTCGTTACCAAAAATATGTTTAAATTATTAAGTCAACTTGACCTAGAATCCAACGATCCAGAGGCTAGAGAGTACTTAGAGTTGGTTAATAATTTGGATAATATAAAAATTTATTCCACTGAAAACAAGGAAGTAGCTGAAAGAATGGATGCTGCTGTCGCTACCTACCTATCTGAATCCCCTAAATTATCTGAATTGATGAGAGTAAAGGATGATGGTAAAAATATTAAATTTTATTCCAAAGAAGGGAAAAGTGATAATTTTGTAAGTGAATTACTCATGCATTTAATAGGAAATATTGATGGAGAAGACAGAACAATCATTATGAGTATCACGGGTAAAATCGATTTAAAAAAAATATCAAAACTAACAAGTGATCTCAACATGCCTGGAAGTGAAGAATTAAAAAATATCGATCAAAAGATTTAAAACATGATACTTATAAAATATGTTTTAGGATTAGGATTAGCAGCGCTTACTTTATTTAGCTGTAGTAATGAGAAATCATTACAGAGATACTTAGTAGATAGACAAGACGACGATTCTTTTTTAAATATTGATATCGCAGCAAGTTTATTACAGACAGATAACAATAACCTTTCACAAGAAGAAAAGGATATTTTAGAAACTGTTAAGAAAATTAATGTAGTTGCTTATCCTGTTAGGGGAGAAAATGCTGCAGATTATGAAGTAAAGAGACTAGAATTGGAAGATATCATCGATCAAGAGCAATATAAAATGCTAATGAAATATAGATCTAATAAGCAGGGAGCAACGCTTAAATACATAGGAGAAGAAGAGGCAATAGATGAAATCATAGTGTTTGCTAGTGACGACGAAAAAGGATTCGCATTGTTTAGATTGTTGGGTGAGAAAATGGAGCCAGCAAAAATGATGAAATTGATGACTGCTATCGAAAAAGAAGACCTTGATGTTTCGAAATTAGAATCGATAGGGAATATATTTGATATGTAAAAAGAAGAATTATAATTATTAAAAAGACCGACTAAATTTAGTCGGTCTTTTTAATAATTTCAATATTAGATTTAATACTAAATTCCTGTATAATTAGAAGGAGTTATCACTCGCATTTCTTGTTTTACACTTTCCGAGACTTCTAGAGTTTCAATAAAAGCAGCAATAGACTCCGCATTAATCACCGAATTGGTTCTTGTTAAACCTTTTAAGGCTTCATAGGCATTAGGATAGGCTTCACGTCTAAGAATGGTTTGAATTGCTTCAGCAACTACCGCCCAATTATTTTCTAAATCTTCCGCAAACTTTCCTTCATTTAACAATAACTTATTTAATCCTTTTAAGGTAGATTGAAAAGCAATTAAGGTATGCCCAAAAGGTACTCCAACGTTTCTAAGTACAGTACTGTCGGTTAAATCTCTTTGTAATCTACTAACAGGAAGTTTAGCAGATAAATGCTCAAACAAGGCATTGGCAATTCCTAAATTACCTTCACTGTTTTCAAAATCTATGGGATTTACTTTATGTGGCATGGCGCTGGATCCAACTTCACCCTTTTTAATTTTTTGTTTAAAATAATCCATCGAAACATAGGTCCAAACGTCACGATCTAAGTCGATGATAATGGTATTAATTCTTTTTAAACAATCAAATAAAGCAGCCATATGATCGTAATGCTCTATCTGTGTAGTAGGAAAGGAGTGATGCAATCCTAATTTATCATGAACAAATTTTTGAGCAAAATCTTTCCAATCTACTGTTGGATAGGCAATTTTATGTGCATTAAAGTTTCCGGTAGCGCCACCAAATTTAGCCGCACTTTTAATATCGTTAAGTAAATCAAATTGTTCTTCGATTCTAACCACAAACACATCTATCTCTTTACCTAAACGAGTAGGAGAGGCCGGTTGTCCGTGTGTTCTAGCTAACATTGGAATGTCTGCCCAGTCAGTAGCTAATGAAGTTAATTTGTTTTTTAATTCTAATAAATAAGGAATATATACATCGTTCATAGCATCTTTAATGGATAGAGGAACAGCTGTATTGTTTATATCTTGTGATGTTAAGCCAAAATGAATAAATTCTTTATATTCTTTTAAATTTAAGGCATCAAATTTTTCTTTAATAAAATACTCAACCGCTTTAACATCGTGATTGGTTACTTTCTCAATGTCTTTAATCTTTTGAGTATCATCCGTTGAAAAATTAGTATAAATAGTTCTTAATTCAGAAAATAAAGTGGTGTCAAAACCACTTAGTTGTGGTAGTTTTAATTCAACCAATGCTATAAAATATTCAATCTCTACTTGGACACGATATTTAATCAGCGCCTCTTCTGAAAAATAAGAAATTAAAGAGCTGGTTTTAGACGCATATCGGCCGTCAATTGGTGTAATTGCTTTTAATGAATGGATTGACATAGTTTTTATTTTATGCTATTAAATAATGGTGCAAAGATAATAATTTTAAGAGGTTGTGTCCTTTGAAATTTTAATTAGTTTGAATACGAACCATAAATAAGTACTCTAGTTAAAATACCATTGGTTTGAATTTTATACCTTCGTTTACACATCTACTACTTAAATTAATTGTTTATAATACTAAATGGCTTTGGATAACCAATTATTAGAGCACCTACTTTCTTATTTGACAGAGCGAAGAAAAGAGTTATTCAAGGAAGTCAGTTCTAAAAGAACAAAACATTTTACAGTCGTAACGGAAGATGTGTATCAATTACACAATACCAGTGCAGTGATGAGATCCTGTGATGTTTTTGGTATTCAAGAGTTACACGTGATTGAAGAAAAACTAGGAAAAAAAATTGATCGTGAAATTGCAATGGGAGCACAGAAATGGGTAAATATCCATCGCCACCATTCTACTGATGTATGTATCGATGTTTTAAAAAAGGAGGGTTATCAAATAATTGCGACGTCTCCCCACAATAATGCTACCGAATTAAGTGAATTTGACATTACAAAAAAATCAGCTTTTTTCTTCGGTAAGGAAAAGGATGGACTTAGTAATACCGTTTTAAATAATGCAAACGGATTTTTGAAAATACCTATGTATGGATTCACTGAGAGTTTAAATATTTCTGTTTCTGCGGCCATCATTTTACAATCGGTAGTAACAAGATTAAAAGACTCTAATGTTGACTGGAAATTGACTGAAAGTGAAAAAAAAGAAATAATATTTCATTGGACAAAAAGAACTATTAAAAGTGCTGACCAAATCATAGATTGCTTTTACAAGTCCTCTACTTCTTAAATTAATTGTATTTTATTTAATATATTTTTGCTATATGAAATTAGTGTTTGCAACTCACAACGAAAATAAGGTTAAAGAAGTAAAATCCTTATTGCCTAAAAATTTTAAAATTTTAAGTCTAAACGATATTGGTTGTTTTGACGAAATTCCTGAGACCTCTCAAACCATTGAGGGGAATGCTCAATTAAAAGTAGCTTATGTAAAAACAAATTTTGGTTTAGATTGTTTTGCAGACGATACGGGTTTGGAGGTTCCAGCTTTAAATAACGAACCAGGAGTTTACAGTGCTAGATATGCAGGACCAAATAAAAATGCTTCAGACAACATTAATAAATTACTGAACAATTTACAGAATATAACCAATAGAGATGCGTATTTTAAAACAGTGATTGCATTAGCAGTATCTTCACAAACGATACTATTTAAGGGTATTTGCAATGGAACTATCATATTTAAAAAAAAAGGAAATTTAGGATTTGGCTATGACCCTATTTTTCAGCCAACTGGATTTCAAGAAACTTTTGCAGAAATGTCTTTAGAACAAAAAAATGAAATTGGTCATCGAGGAAAAGCTGTTCGTTTATTAATCGATTATTTATCAAAAACTTAGTTTAATTTAAAACACTATATTTGCCGCTTGAAAATCCTCAGGGTGAGGAAGTGTTAAAAGAAGTAGTATAGGGTTTATTTGTCGAGTATACTTCTACAACAACACACAAATAAATAAAATCAATACTACAATGAGCAAATTTGCTGAATTAGGCTTGGAAGAAAATCTTCTTAAAGCCATCCAAGACATGGGTTTTGAAACCCCATCAGAAGTTCAAGAGAAAGCCATCCCAATTTTATTAGAAAAAGATACAGATATTGTTTCTTTAGCACAAACAGGTACTGGAAAAACTGCTGCTTTTGGTTTTCCGATGTTACAAAAAATTAACATTGAGAGCCGAACTACACAAGGATTAATACTATCACCAACTAGAGAACTTTGCTTACAGATTACTAACGAAATTAAAAACTACGGAAAATATTGTAAAGGTTTAAATGTAGTGGCAGTTTATGGTGGAGCTAGTATTACCGATCAAGCCAGAGATATAAAAAAAGGAGCACAAATTATTGTTGCTACACCTGGTAGAATGAAAGATATGATTGGTAGAAGAATGATTGATATTTCAAAAATTGAATATTGTGTTCTTGATGAGGCTGATGAAATGTTGAATATGGGATTCTACGAAGACATTACAGAAATATTATCCTATTCTCCAGAAGACAAAAGTACCTGGTTATTTAGTGCTACCATGCCTAAAGAAGTAGCAATAATTGCAAAAAAATTCATGTATAAACCCATCGAAATTACGGTAGGTGGTAAAAATATGGGTGCAGAAAATGTTTCCCACGAATACTATTTAGTAAACGCTAGAGACCGTTATCAAGCTTTAAAAAGATTGGCTGATGCAAATCCATCAATATTTTCAGTGATTTTTTGTCGTACCAAAAGAGACACACAAAAAGTAGCAGAATTATTAATTGAAGATGGTTATAGTGCTGCAGCATTGCACGGTGATCTAAGTCAGAATCAACGTGATTTAGTAATGAAGTCTTTCCGAAGCAGACAAATACAGATGTTAGTGGCAACAGATGTTGCTGCACGTGGTATTGATGTGGACGATATAACACACGTTATTAATTATCAGTTGTCAGACGAAATAGAAACGTATACTCACCGAAGTGGACGAACAGGTAGAGCTGGTAAAACTGGAATTTCTATGGTGATTGCTTCTAAAAGTGAAAGTCGTAAAATTCATGCTATTGAAAAAATTATTCAAAAGAAATTTATTCATAAAGAAGTTCCATCTGGAATAGAAATTTGCGAAGTTCAATTGTTTCATTTAGCAAATAAAATAAAACAGACAGAAATTAATCATGATATTGATACTTACCTTCCAAATATCAATGAAGTATTGGAAGCGTTTTCAAAAGAAGAATTAATTAAAAAAGTTTTTTCTGTAGAGTTTACTAGATTTTATAATTATTATAAAAAAGCTAAAAATCTTAATGTAAACGCTGGTGATATGTCGGAAGGGTCAAAAGATACCGTTCGTTATTTTATCAATATTGGAGGTAAAGATGATTTTGATTGGATGAGTTTAAAGGATTTCTTAAAAGAAATGTTAGGTCTTGATAAAGATGAATTGTATAAAGTAGATGTAAAGGAAAGTTTTTCTTTCTTCAATACAGACTCGAAGCATCAAGCACTAGTAATGGATTTCTTTAAGGAATTTGAATTGGAAGGAAGAAGAGTTTCTGTCGAAATTTCAAAAGATACAGGACGAGGAAGAAGAGGAGGAAGAGATCGCGGAAGAGGAAGAGATCATGGCGGTTTTAAGGGTCGTGGTGGAGAACGAAGGGGAAATAAAACAAGCTTTAGAAGGGGTGGAGGAAAACGAGATAGTAGAAGAGGAGAGGATGGAAAAAAAGAAGGAGGTCGTAATGATCACTCAAGAAGAGATTCTGGGAATTCAGGTTTTAAAGGAAGAAGTAGAAGAAAAAGTGAACGCCCAAATAATTCTGGAACTGGAGGTCGAAGGCGAAACAGAAATTAATTATTAAAATTTTGTTAGAATAAAAATTTTGAATAACAGTTTAATCCTATTGGGTTATATTTACATTCTGCATGAAAAAATACGTATTATTTATCTTGTTTTTTATCACCTTAATTGGTTGGTCACAAGAGACCATCATAAATGAGAAGGATTCGACTGTTGTTGCCTCCTCAGTTATCAACGGTAAAGTTTTAAATTCTTCTAATAATGTTGTTTTAGAAAATGTTCATGTGGTTAATTTAAACTCTGTGAAAGGTACTTTAACAAATGAGGATGGTAATTTTGTGATGAAAGCCGCAGTTAACGATACCCTTTACTTTTCATATTTAGGTTTTAAATCGATTCGAGTGCGAGTAACCAATGATTGGATGAAATTCGGAGAAATTAAAATTAAAATGACTGAATTAAGTATTGCATTGGAAGAAGTAATAGTAAAACCAATAGAACTAACAGGTTATCTTGAAGTTGATGCTAAACTAATTCCAATATATGATGATCAGCGATATCGAATTGCCGGCATTGGTGGTGGTTATGAAGGTGGGCAAGGTCAGCCTGGTGCCGTAACTAAGGTTTTAAGTGCTATATTTAATCCTGCAGACTTCTTATATAATATTTTTGGTAAACGCCCAAAACAAATGAAAAAGTTACGTCAAATGAAAGATGATGACGAAATTAGAAATTTACTTCAATCTAAATACGACAGAGAAACTTTAATGGCTGTTCTGCAATTAGAGAAGTTAGACATTGATGAAATACTTAATAACTGTAGTTATTCTAAGAGTTTTATTCGAACGGCTAATGATCTTCAAATCTTAGATGCTATCAGTGAATGTTATGAGCAATATAGAATTCTTAATAGAGGAAGGGAGTAATTAATGCTTCAGTTTGTAATTCATTATTCACTTCATTTTTTAGTTCCTGGTATAATTGCTTGGGTATTCTTTAAAGAGAATTGGAAAAAAGCTTGGTTGCTAATGCTTGCTACCATGTTGGTAGATCTTGATCATTTACTTTCAAACCCTATATATTTGCCAAATCGCTGCAGTATAAATTTTCATATTCTTCATTCGCACTATGCGATCCTGATTTACTCACTATTACTATATTTTAAGAAATTTAGAATTATAGCTGTTGGTTTATTATTTCATATGCTAACAGATTTTATTGATTGTTTGTTTATGAAGTAGTACTTTAGGGAACTAATTACAATAATTATGAAGCATATAGTTTCCCAACAGCGGGCTTTTTTTTACACACACCAAACTAAATCTATAGATTATCGTTTGAAACAATTAAACAAGCTAGAGAAGCTATTAAAATCAAATGAAAACTTATTAAATGAGGCTATTTATAAAGACTTTAAAAAATCAACATTTGACACTTATGCAACTGAGTTAGCATTAATTTACCACGATATAAAATATGCTAAAAGAAATATCTATAAATGGTCCAAAGTAAAACGAGTAGGAACAAATTTACTGAACTTCCCTGCCAAGAGTTATATTATTCCTGAGCCACTTGGTGTTTGTTTAGTTATTGGCGCATGGAATTACCCTTATCAATTAACGTTATCACCCGTTGTAGCTGCTATTTCAGCAGGTAATACCGTCGTAATAAAACCCAGTGAGCTAGCTGTTAATACGAGTGCTGTGATGGCAAAATTAATCAATGAAAATTTTGATCCAAAATATCTAAAAGTAGTTGAAGGTGGAGTTTCTGAAACTACAGTTTTATTAGAAAACAAATTTGATAAAATATTTTTTACAGGAAGTCCACAGGTTGGGAAAATAGTTTATCAAGCTGCAGCTAAAAATCTAACGCCGGTTACTTTGGAGCTTGGAGGAAAAAGCCCTGCTTTTGTGACAGAGGAATGCAATCTAAAAATGGCTGTCAAAAGAATGGTATGGGCAAAGTTTGTCAATGCCGGACAAACTTGTATAGCACCAGATTATATATTGGTTCATAAATCGATTGAAAATCAATTTTTAGAGTTGTTAAAGTTTGAAATTAAAAAAGAGAAATTTTCTATAGAGAATGGAAACTATACGCAAATAATTAATATTAAAAATTTAGAACGTTTATCCAATATGATTCCTTCTGAAAAAGTGTACTTTGGAGGTGGTATAAATACATTAGAAAGAACTATTCAACCAACTGTTCTTCAGGGAGTTAAATTCATCGATAAAGTTATGAACGAAGAAATATTTGGCCCTATTTTACCAGTGATAGCTTATGATAATTTAGAGGATGCAATCTCTTATGTTAATAGCAATCCAAAACCATTATCTTGTTATCTGTTTTCTAACAGTAAGAAAATTAAGGAGAATGTTTTAAGAAAAATATCCTTTGGCGGTGGAGCTATTAACGAAGCTATTATGCACATATCAAATCCAAAATTACCATTTGGTGGGGTCGGAAATAGCGGTATTGGATCTTATCATGGCGAAGCAGGTTTTAAATCTTTCACGCATTACAAGAGTATTTTGGATAAATCTAACTTGATAGAATTATCCTTAAAATATTATCCTCACTCCAAAAGAAAGCTTTCATGGATTCGATTTTTTATGAAACTTTAATTTTTGTGAACTGTTATAACAATTGTTTTTGAGGTTGGTGTATTGCTTAACCTAGCCTCACTGTCCAGTGGAACCAATACGTTAGTTTCAGGAAAATCATTATTAATTTCCTCAATTACTTCAAAAACTAAAGGATCTTTATTTTTATAAATATCTTCTGCATAAAGTAAGCCTAAAACTAAATCCTTATCGTTATCAGGTGTTCTCATAACGACTGTATAGGCCTTATTATTTATATTAATTTGCAATGGAGCTTCGAAAACTAATTTTTCTAAACTAAGAATAGGTAATTGATTTTTAATGAAAAGCCCTTCGTAATTTCTTGTTTTTATTAAAAAAAATTACAAAAACAAATTTAATAAAAAAAAAGACCAATTATTAATGTATATATTTGGTTTAAATTATTAGCATAATGAAAATTCTTGATCAATCTTCATGGAAAAGAAAAGAACATTTTGATTTTTTTTCCAAGTTTGACGAGCCTTATTTCGGCATTGTTTCTGAAATTAATTGTACCAAGGCTTATCAGTTATCTAAGTCAAGAAATCAATCATTCTTTTCGAACTATCTTCACAAATCTATTTGTGCGGTTAATCTTATTGAAGAAATGAGATATAGAATTATTAATGATCAAATTGTTATTTATGATCAAATACATCCTGCTGCAACAATCGGTAGAGCTGATGGTACTTTTGCATTCACTTTTACACCCTTTAATTTAGATTTCAATATTTTTGATAAAGAGTTAAAAGCTGAAATTAAAAAGGTAAAAAAGTCTTCAGGTATAAGACTTAAAGAAGGCGATACCAGAAAAGATGTAGTTCATTTTTCATCCATACCTTGGCATGCTTTTTCAGGATTGACACATGCAAGAAAATTTAAATTTGATGAAAGTGCTCCTAAAATTACCTTTGGAAAAATGTTTACTAGAGATGAGCATCAACTAATGAATGTAGCTATTTATGTACACCATGGCTTGGTAGATGGTTTTCATATTGCAAAATATCTTGAATATTTTCAGAATCTTATGGATGAAAATCTTTAAATTAAAAACTGGATATTGTTCATAATAATTAAATTTTAAAAATATATCAGCTAAACAAAATCATGTATATTGTAAAAAAACTCTCAAAATCTTATAAATGAAAAAATTCACAATAGCAGTATTCTTTTTATTTTTTAGTTACTTATCTGCTCAAACTATAACTGCAACAATCTCTTATCAAGGTTATGACGAATCACAAGCTTATTTTGGACAAGGAGAATATGAAATTTTTTTGGACAACGTTGATGGTATACTAGATAAGCCTATTATATTGGTTGATGGTTTTGATCCTGGAGATACTAGAGATTTATCAATGCTGTACACCAGTTTAGATATTGGCGGGCAAAATTTAGCTGATATTTTGAGGGATGAAAGTTATGATTTAGTTGCTTTAAATGCACCTTTATACACGACTGACGGCAAGGATATAGATGGTGGTGCAGACTATATTCAACGCAATGCAATGGTGTTAGTCGAATTAATTAATTTTATTAACTCAGAAAAAGTCGGTAGTGAAGAATTGGTTATTATTGGACCTAGTATGGGCGGATTAATAAGTCGATATGGGCTAGCTTATATGGAAGAAAACAGTATGCCACACGAAACTCGACTTTATATTTCGTTTGATTCCCCTCATCTTGGAGCTAATATTCCAATTGGTTTTCAGTATCTAATCAATTATTTTGCAAAGCAGTTGGATAACGACCAAGCTCAATTAGTTGTTGATAATGTGTTAAATAGTCCTGCTGCAAAAGAAATGTTAGTGGACCATTATACAGGTCATTTATTATCAGGTTCAGATTTTGAGCAAGATTCTAATTTATTACTGCCTGTTGGAGCGCCAAATTTCAGAGATGCATTTCAAACAGAGTTGAACGATTTAGGATTTCCAACTAATGTGCGCAATGTTAGTATGATTAATGGAAGTGGTCAAGGGACTACTATAGGCAATCCGGGAATGGAAATGATCAATACTACCTTAGATCTAGGAGCCACTATAACTGCCGATATTAAAATTAATTTTACTCCTGAAGCAGGAGAATCTATTAATGTAACTAATTTTTCAACTTTTTTAGCAGGAATTCCAATTGCTTCTTTTGGAGCAGATGCTGAGTCTTTTTCTTTCACTGATGGAGTAGACTCTTCTCCAGGTGGAAAAAGTGATATAGCCTCCGGTCTCGGTGAAGTAGACGACCCAATTATCATTGAATTTTTTGAAAATTTAGAACAAAGTGAGTATTCTTTTATACCTAGCGTGAGTGCTATGGCCATTGAAAATGAAAATGATTGGTACGTTTCCCCAAATATAGATAACTCTCCTTTTGTAAATGCTCATATTCCTGATGCAAATGAATTTCATGTTCAGTTAACTGAGCAAAACGTAGCCTTTGCATTATCAGAAATTCGAGAAGGGCCATTAAGTACAGAAGAAACAGCGTATGCTAATTTTTATCTTGCGGAAAACCCTGTAAATGAAAAGTTAATTGTAAGATTAGGACCTAATAATAATTATTCAAATTTAGAAGTTTTGGTCTACAACACCTCTGGTCAACTTGTATTCGAAGAAAATATTTTTAATCCAAGCGACATTCTTAGTTTAAACCATTACTTAAATTCAGGAATTTATATTTTAATCATTAACAATAACAATCACTTTTTCCGAACCAAATTTATAGTTAAATAAGCTAGTAGGAATAACGAGATTAATTAATGATGATGGTAGGGTTCGTTTTTAAGAATAGTAAAACTTCTGTACAATTGTTCGGTGAAAAATAATCGTACCATTTGGTGTGAAAAAGTCATGGGCGATAAAGAAACTTTCCCATTGCAACGGTTATATAAATCGTCACTAAAACCATAGGGCCCTCCAATTACAAAAACTATTTTTTTTAGACCACTGTTCATCTTTTTTTGAAGATATGTTGAAAATTGAATTGAGTTATAAAGTTTTCCATTTTCATCGAGTAAAATAACTGCATCAGATTTTTCAATTTTTTTTAACAATTCTTTTCCTTCCGCTATTTTTTGTTGTTTAGTAGTTAAATTTTTTGTGTTTTTGATATCAGGGATTGTATCCATACTAAAAGGAATGTAAAATCCAAGACGTTTACAATATTCATCAATCAATTGCTGTAGCGGTCTAGAGTCTGTTTTACCAATAGTTAATAGTTTTATTTTCAATTTTTATAGTTATTAATTACTAATAGTTAGTGTTTTCAAAAATATAAAGAATTTGGTAACTTAATAAAACAATATCTTTTATATTGCTTAGTGCTAATTTCTTATTTTTGTTAAAAACCTAATTTATGATATCTACATCCCAATTTAATAAAGAAATAGATCTCATAATTGCCAATGCTATTCGTGAAGATGTAGGCGCTGGAGATCACAGTTCCTTGGCTTGTATACCTTATGATGCAGCTGGTAAAGCCAAGTTATTGGTTAAAGAAGATGGGGTAATTTCTGGAGTTGAATTTGCTAAGCGTGTTTTAAACTACGTAGATCCTGGTTTAAAAATAGACGTTTTAATTGAAGATGGGAGCTGGGTAAAACCAGGTGATATCTGTTTTTATGTTTCTGGAAATTCACAGTCTATCTTAAAATCTGAGCGATTGATTTTAAATGCAATGCAACGAATGAGTGCTATTTCGACAAAAACTAAAAAATTTGTAGATATATTAGAGGGAACTTCAACAAAAATACTAGATACTCGAAAAACAACCCCAGGAATAAGGGCTCTTGAAAAATGGGCTGTAAAAATTGGTGGAGGTAAAAATCATCGTTTTGCTCTTTATGATATGATCATGTTAAAAGATAACCATATAGATTTTTGTGGTGGAATTACAAAGGCAATTGTTAAAACAAAAGAATATTTATTAGAAAATCATTTGGACTTAAAAATTATCGTTGAGGCTAGAAATTTGGAGGAAATTAAGGAAATACTCAAATCTGATAATGTGTATAGAATTTTAATTGATAATTTTAATTATAAAGACACCAGAAAAGCTGTTTCATTAATAGGAGATAAGTGTTTTACTGAATCCAGTGGAGGAATTACTCTTGAAACTTTAAAAAACTATGCTGAATGTGGAGTAGATTATATATCTAGTGGAGCAATAACACATTCTGTTTGCAATATGGATTTAAGCCTAAAAGCGATATGAGCAACGATCTTGAAAAGTTTATTTTAAAAACTCCTGGACTTCGTTTTTTAATAACAGTTCCGAGTAAAATAAAATTACCGGGTTTCAATGGATTGTCTATGTATGATCTAATAAAAACATATTTTATCGGCATAATAGAGGGGACTTTTTCTTCTAGAGCAGGATCTATTGCATTTAGTTTTTTTATGGCCCTCTTTCCCTTTCTACTTTTTCTGCTAAACCTAATACCATATTTACCCATTGAGCCTCAGAATTTAGTTGATTTTGTTCAAGATATCTTACCTAAAGATACTGCTAGTTTTTTTATGCCTGTAATATTAGATATAATGGGCAACCCTCGAGGAGGCTTATTGTCATTTGTTTTTTTACTTACTATATTTTTAATGGCAAATGGCGTTAATGCTATATTTAGTTCTTTTGAATATTCTTACCATATTACGATAAACAGATCTTTTTTCAAACAATATATTGCTGCATTAATGGTTTCTGTTTTTTTAGCAATTCTCCTTCTTTTTGCTATTACTTTGATTGTTTATACTGAAAATTTCATTTGGGAATTAAATAATGATCAAGTGCTTAGTAACGGAGTTTTTTGGGTAGAGTTGATTCGATATATGATTTTGATGACTTTAATTTATTTTGTAGTAGCTACATTAAATTACTTTGGAATAAAAGAAGGCAAAAGTATCAAATTCTTCTCTATTGGTGCTTTAATCACTACTATTTTATTCGCTTTAACAACCTATTTGTTTGGACTTTATATAACTAATTTTTCTAATTATAATGAGCTTTATGGTTCGATAGGGGCATTGTTAATTTTAATGCTTTATATCTGGATTAATTCTAATTTGTTACTATTGGGTTTCGAATTAAATGCAACACTAAAAACCCTTCGCCAAAAAAAATAATCTGTGTTTTATATAGATGTCATTTTACCTATTCCCTTAAAACAAACTTTTACTTATGAAGTAAATAAGAATGAGGCTATATTCTTAAAGACCGGAATGCGAGTAGCAGTCCCTTTTGGAAAATCTAAAATATATACCGGTATCGTATTAAAAGTTCACCAGCTAGCACCACAGGGCTATGAAACTAAATCAATTGACCAAATATTAGATGAATTTCCAATTATTAATGAATTCCAAATTAAACATTGGCAATGGATGGCTTCCTATTATTTGTGCACTTTGGGAGAGGTTTTAAAAGCAGCATTACCTAATGGTTTTTTGTTAGAGAGTGAAACAATCATTACATTAAATAGCAATGTGAGTATTGATTATTCTGAATTAAACGACCTAGAGTTTTTAGTATTTGAAGCACTACAAAGCCAACCAACATTGCACATTAATGATATTCGATCCATACTGGACAGAAAAAATGTTATGGGGGTTCTAAATAATTTAATTAAAAAAAAATGTATCGCAATTCAAGAGGAGGTATACGAAAAATATCGACCCAAAATAAAACGATTTATAAAGTTATCATCTCGCTACACTTCGGAAGAAAATTTAAAAAATCTTTTAGATACCTTAACAAGAGCTCCTAAACAAAGAAAGGTATTAATGACCTTATTTACGCTTTCAAGTCAAGAAAAAAAAGCAATTGAATCGGTATTGCTCCAAAAAAAGAGTAATTCTAATTCGGCAGTAATCAATAGTTTAATTAAAAAAGAAATTTTAGAGGAGTATTTTATTCAAAAAGATAGAGTTGAGTTTAATTTGGATAAAAATTCTGAAATTAAAAGTTTAAGCGAATCGCAAACAATAGCCCTTAATGAAATAAACAAATCCTTTAATCAAAACGATGTTACTTTGCTACATGGAGTGACATCAAGTGGGAAAACTGAAATCTATGTTCAGTTAATTGATTTAGCAATTAAACAAGGAAGACAAGTTCTTTATATGCTTCCAGAGATTGCTCTTACCACTCAATTAATTAGTAGATTGCAAAATTATTTTGGAGAAAAAATAGCTGTCTATCATTCCAAATATTCTATAAGCGAAAGGGTAGAAGTCTGGAATAATGTATTAAACAATAAATCAAAAGCTCAGATTATAATTGGTGCTCGATCTTCCCTTTTTTTACCATTTTCAAAATTAGGCTTGTTAATAGTTGATGAGGAGCATGAACCTTCTTTTAAACAGTACGCGCCATCACCAAGATACAATGCAAGAGATAGTGCAGTCGTTTTAGCAAAATTTCATGCTGCTAAATTACTTATGGGATCCGCTACTCCCTCATTAGAGAGTTTTTATAATGCAATCAATAACCGATACGGATTGGTTAGTTTAAAAAAACGATTTGGTGACGTTTTAATGCCTGAAATCGAATTAGTAGACATTAAAGAAAAGCATCGTAAAAAGTTAATGAAAGGCCATTTTAGTGATCGATTGTTAGAAGAAATAAATGAGGCTTTAAAAAATAAAGAGCAAATCATACTTTTTCAAAACCGAAGAGGTTATTCTCCTGTAATTGAGTGTACGACATGTGGTATTTCTCCTCAATGTCCCAATTGTGATGTAAGTCTTACTTTTCATCAGTATAAAAACCAATTGCGATGTCACTATTGCGGATACCATACCCCAAAAATGATCTCCTGCATCGCGTGTGGAAGTGAAACTTTAGATAGTAAAGGGTTTGGAACTGAGCAAATTGAATTAGAATTAAAAGAACTGTTTCCGGATCATCAAATTGCTAGAATGGATCAAGATACCATGAAGCGTAAAAATGCCTATGCAAAGATTATTGAAGCGCTAGAATTAAAAGAAATTGATATTTTGGTAGGAACACAAATGTTAGCAAAGGGTTTGGATTTTCGGCATGTAAGTTTAGTGGGAGTGATGAATGCAGATAACCTTTTAAATTTTCCAGATTTTAGAGCACACGAGCGTAGTTTTCAATTATTGCAACAGGTAGCAGGAAGAGCTGGAAGAACTAAAAAGCGGGGTAAGGTAATTATTCAAACCTTTAATCCATATCACCAAATCCTTCAACAAGTTAGTGTAAATAATTTTGAAGAAATGTACCATCATCAATTAGAAGATCGTCGTCAATTCAAATATCCACCATTTTATCGCATGATTAAAATTACGGTAAAGGAACGATCTTTTCAAAAAATGGATAGAGCTTCTATATGGCTAGTTAATGCCTTGAAATTAAAACTTAATAAAAACGTACTAGGCCCTGAAACACCTCCTGTTGGTAGAATTAGGAACCTGTTCATTACTCATATTTTAGTTAAGATTCCAAAAGAACAATCACTGAGTAAAACGAAAAACTATATCAATTCAATACTAAAAAGTTTTAATACGATTAAAGAATTTTCAAGAATACAGTTGACCATTGATGTGGACAATTACTAGTTGGTACTAGTATTTAATTTAAAAGAAACAGTATATCTTACTGTGATTGGTTTGTGATTTGTAAAAAAAGTAGTATTTTTGCACGCTCTTGGCTTAAAGCTAGGTATATTAAATAATTAAAAAATTATAATTTTATGAATCATTATGAAACTGTTTTCATCTTAAATCCCGTTTTATCTGAAGAACAGATAAAGGAAACAGTAAAGAAATACGAAGAAATTCTTGTTTCTAAAGGTGCTAAGATGATATCCAAAGAAAATTGGGGGCTAAAAAAATTAGCCTACGCAATTCAACACAAAAAAAGTGGCTTTTATCACTTATTTGAATACACGGTAGCTGGAGAAGCTATTAACGACTTAGAGATTGAATTCAGAAGAGATGAACGTGTAATGCGCTATCTTACTGTAGCCCTAGACAAGCATGCTATTGCTTGGGCTGAAAAAAGAAGAAATCGTAACAAAAAAACTGCATAAGCTATGTCATCAATAGAACAACAAGCAAAAGGAAAAAAAGAGGGAGATATTAGATATCTAACTCCTCTTAATATTGAGACTGCAAAAGTTAAGAAATATTGTATGTTTCAGAAATCTGGAATTAAATATGTGGATTATAAAGATCCAGATTTTTTAATGAGATTTATCAACGAACAAGGAAAGATATTACCAAGAAGACTTACAGGTACTTCTTTAAAATATCAGCGTAAAGTAGCAGTTGCTGTGAAAAGAGCTAGACACATAGCGTTAATGCCGTACGTAGCAGATTTATTAAAATAAAAATTAGATAGGATATGGAACTTATATTAAAGAAAGACGTTGAGAATCTAGGATTTACTGACGACATAGTAACTGTAAAAAACGGTTACGGAAGAAACTTTTTATTACCACAAGGATTAGCAGTTTTAGCAACTCCCTCTACAAAAAAGGTTCTTGCTGAAACATTAAAACAACGCGCATTCAAAGAAAAGAAAATTATTGAGGATGCTCAAAAGGAGGCTGACAAACTAAACGGGTTAGAAATTAAAATAGCCTCAAAGTCGGGTGAAGGAAACAAACTATTTGGATCTGTTTCTAATGCTAACTTAGCTAACGCTTTGAGAACAATGGTGTGGCAATTGATAAAAAATTCATTACAATTGCAGGTGGCCTCATTAAGCGTACCGGCCAATACGACGCAAAAATACGTTTCCACAGAGACGTTGTGTCTAATCTATCTTTTGAAGTTAGTTGCTGAAAAAAAACAATAGTTAATTATTTGTTAACTAATTGATAGCAATTGTTAATATTTAAAACCACTTTTTAATTAAAGTGGTTTTTTTTATGCATTAATTTTAGAAAATAACCAATAATTATAGACAATGAAAACATTGAAAAATTTAATTTACGGTCTATTTCTTTTTGCATTTAGTATCGATAAGCGCACAGGTAACGACCTCAAGTATCAAAGGAGTGGTTGCCGATGCAGTCAGGAGCATCCTTTTCAGGTGCGAACATTATTGCGGTGCACACGCCTTCAGGAACCAAATCAGGGGCAATCACAAATTTTGACGGACGATACAATCTACTTAACCTACGAGTAGGTGGTCCTTACTCAATAACGGTGTCTTATGTAGGGTATAGTACCCTAAGTTTTGATAATGTTTACCTTGATTTAGGAAAGGCATTTAATTTAGATGTGACTCTGACCGAAGACAGTCAGCAATTAGATGCGGTTGTATTAACAACTGGAGGTGCTAAAAACACTTTTGGGAGTGACCGTACCGGCGCAGAAACCAATGTTGGTAGAAGAGAGCTCACACGCTTGCCAACAATTTCAAGATCAGCATCCGATTTTACTAGATTAGAACCTTCGTCTAGTAATGGTTCTTTTGGAGGTAGAAACGATCAATTTAATAATTACTCTTTGGATGGTGCAATTTTCAACAATCCCTTTGGACTAGATGCAGCTACACCAGGAGGACAAACAGATGCTCAACCTGTTTCATTAGACGCTTTAGAACAGATTCAAGTTTCGACAGCTCCTTATGATGTAAGGCAATCTGGATTTACAGGAGCCTTGATCAATGCCGTAACTAAAAGTGGAACTAATAATTTTCATGGTACAGTTTACGGATTTTATAGAAATGAAAGCCTAACTGGAAGTGAAGTTAAAGGTGATGAAGTTTCTGTTGCAGACTTGAAACAATTACAATTTGGTGCCAGCTTAGGCGGTGCAATTGTTAAAAATAAATTATTTTTCTTTGCTAATTTTGAAAAGGATGACCGAGAAGATTTAGGACAAAATTGGCTGCCCAATAGCGGTTCTGGCCTTATAAACGAATCTAGAGTACTAGAGTCTGATTTAATAGAAGTTCGAGATGCATTATTGGCTGTTGGATATGATCCTGGTGCTTACGAGGGATTTACTCACAAAACGGAATCTACGAAAGGGATTTTTAAATTAGATTGGAATATTAATGATAACAATCGTTTAGCGTTAATTTATAATTTTTTAGATGCTTCAAAAGAGAAACCTGCACATCCAACAGCACTTGGATTTAGGGGTCCCAGTGCATCAACACTTCAATTTGAAAATGCAGGCTATCAAATAAACAATAAATTACAATCTTTCCAAATGGAATTAAATTCTGACTTCGAAGGAAATGCATCTAATAAATTTCAAGTTGGATATACTCATTTTAATGATTTTAGAAATCCAAAATCAACACCTGCTCCTTCACTAACAATCACAAAAGACGGTTCTAATTACATAATTGCTGGACACGAACCTTTTTCTATCAATAACGATTTACAGCAGAAGGTTTTTCAATTTTCAGACAACATTAGTTTTGTAAAAGGAAAGCATACCACTACCGTTGGAATTTCTTTTGAAAAGTTCCAATTTGACAATTCTTTCAATCTTGGCGTATACGGTGCTCAAGGTGTTTTCTTTCCAACGACCACTATGGAAGGTTTTGGAGAATTTGCATCCTCAGGAGCACTTCAAGCAGCGTTTGACGCAGCTATTGCAGCAGATGCAGCTATCAACTCAAATGGGACTGGAAACCCTGGTGGCTGGGCTTTAGCAGAGACCAATGTAGGACAGATGGCTTTTTATGCTCAAGATGAATGGGATGTTTCAAACAACTTTAAGCTGACATTGGGAGTGCGTTTTGATAAACCGCTATATTTTGATACTGCAACAAAAGCACAAAATGTAATTGATAACGCATGTTGTAATGTGCCAAACATTCCATACGTTAATCCTAACACGGGAGAAACCGTATTAATAGACAATACTCAAATGCCTACAAATCAGGTTTTAATTTCTCCAAGAGTTGGTTTTAATTACAACCATAAAGGAGAGGATAAATTACAACTTCGTGGAGGATCAGGTGTTTTTACTGGACGACTTCCATTTGTTTGGATAGGGAATCAAGTTGCAAACCCTGAAATATTTTTCTTAAACGCAGTAGATCCAGATTTTAAATTCCCACAAGTTTGGAGAACAAATATTGGTGGTGATTACAAATTTGACGGTGGTCTTATTTTAACTGGTGATCTTGCTTACACTAAGGATATCAATGCAGCTCACGTTCAAAACTGGGGTTTATTACCTCCATCAGGAACTTTAAATGGAGTTGATAATAGACCTATTTATACCTCAGGTGATTTAATTAATAACGCCTATGTGATCACAAATTCTGATAAAGGTCGAACTTGGAATGCTACATTAAAAGCTCAAAAGACTTTTGGTGATGGATACTATGTAATGATGGCTTATAATTATCTGAATTCACAAGATGTGAATTCCATTGAAGCGGAAATAACAGGTGATGCATTTGCATTTAACGCAGCGCTTGGTAATGTTAACGATGATGTGCTTGCTAATTCTAAATATGGAGATCAACACAGAATTATTGGTGTGGGTAGTAAAAAATGGAACTATGCAAATGACAAATGGGCTACAACAGTTTCTGCCTTTTTTGAATATGCCAAAGGTGGACGTTTTAATTACACCTATGGGGGCGATATTAATGGAGATGGCTCAAATTTAAATGACCTTCTCTACATTCCAACTTCGTCAGAAATAGGGGAAATGCAATTTTCTGAACCCGGACAAGGAGCTGCATTTGACGCCTATATTGCACAGGATGATTATTTAAATGGAAGAAGAGGTCAATATGCAGAACGTTATGGAGCGATTTCTCCATGGAGAGGTCGATTGGATCTAAAAATCCTTCAAGACTATAACATAAAAATTAATGAAAATAGAACCAATACGCTACAGTTTAGTATAGACATTCTTAATGTTGGAAACATGATCAATTCTGACTGGGGAGTTATGCAACAACCAAATAATGTTCAGCCTATTGGTGTTACTGTCGATCCAGGAACGAGTACGCCTACCTATACTTTTAATCCTGATTTAAAAGAAACGTTTGGCTATGATACGAGTTTAGCTTCAAGATGGCAAGCTCAATTTGGATTGCGCTACATTTTTTAGGATTATTAGCAATAATATCATTAATTTTACGCCCCTTAAACGGGGCGTTTTTTTATGGCAAAATATAGCAGACTTACCAAAGAGCAATTTGAAGAATTGCATGAAGAATTTATTAATTTTTTAGCAACACAATCGATCACAGGTAAAGAGTGGGACGAAATTAAAAGGGTGAAGCCCGAAGTTGCCGAAGAAGAATTGGATGTTTTTAGTGATTTAATTTGGGAAGGAGTGTTGAACAATGCTTCCTATCTTGAAAATATTTCTGCTATGCAATTATTTCTTTTTAAAGTTGAAGCGGCTCACATGAAATTGATAGTAGTAAAAACTACCAATGAGAATATAGATTTCAGAACTCCTGAGGGTTTTAAATGGCTCCAGAAAAACTTTGCTTTTGAAGAAGTTGAGTTTTTTACGGCAAATAAAGATTTTACCACAGACAAAAAAGAGGATATTTTTTCTTTAATAGAGCAAGGCGCTATTATTACCAAAGGCGATTTGTTTATGTTTTTTGATAAAATGGTAAACTGAAGCTTTTGATTTAATTCTTAGTTAAAATAGTTTCAATAACCCTACAGATGAACTTTAAAAATACAACACAATATGAAATTGTCAGAAATAAAAAAAATATTAAAAAATTTAGATAGAATCGGTTTTCAATTACCAAACGGAACTTTTGTTTCTAGTCATTTTCACGTGACAGAGGTTGGTAAAGTTACCAAAGATTTTATTGATTGTGGGGGGAAAGTTAGAAATGAAACGGTTATTAATTTTCAACTTTGGGAACAAAATGATTATGATCACAGATTGCATCCAGAGAAATTAATCAATATTATAGCGTTGTCCGAAAAGATGTTTATGTTTGAAGATTTAGAAATTGAAGTGGAATATCAAGGAGAAGAAACAATTGGTAAATATAATTTAGATTTTGATGGAGTTAATTTTCTGTTAACTTCAAAGGTTACAGCCTGTCTTGCAATAGATGCCTGTGGTATTTCAGTTGAAAAAACAAAAGTTGACACTTCTAAAGTTCAATCTTCTTGTTGCGATCCAAGTTCTGGTTGTTGTTAGACTTTCAACAGGTTCTAACAGCTATTCATATAAATTTTCTTTAGCTACCTCAATCCGTCGAGGTCGTATTTTGACATAAAATTCCAAATCAATTCAGCAGTGTTTTGACCCTGGTAGGTTTCGTTAAACCATACGTGTTCTCCTCCAATATATTTATAATGTTCGACCGAAACAGAATTTTCACCTTGGTCATAAATATAATGTTCGATAGTTATTCCGCCACTATTCTCTGAGTTTACTGTTGGAGTGGTCGTGGTGTTATTAAAATTAATCCAGTAATCCAGCGTACTTTGTACAGAATTCCAGTCAGTACTCCCATTATAGGAAACAACATCATCAGAGGTTCCATGAAGATGTACTACTGGCATAGGATGATTGGTAGATCCTGTACAGTTTAACATTGTTCCGGAAATAGATGCCACCGCAGCAATTAAATCACTTTTATAATTCGCAAGCCCATATGCCATCATACCTCCGTTAGAGTATCCCCCTGCGTAAACTCGATCCAAATCTATATGGTATTCTGAGGATATCTGATTGATCATAGCTTCAACAAATCCAAAATCATCAGCTTCACTTTTGTTATCCGGTCCGTTTGGGCAGGGATTCCAATGGGAAGAACCTTCTAGACAACTACCTTGGGGATAGACTAAAATAAACGTATTGGTTTCTGCAACCGAGCGTAGGTCTGCATTCTCCATAAATTCTTCTACACTGCCTCCAAAACCATGAAAATTGAATAGGATTGGCACAGAGTTAGTACCATCATACGAGTCGGGTACATACATCAAATATTCTCTGTCTTCTCCGTCGTGTACCATGCTTTCTGTATTCGAATTTGAATAACAAACAGCATCATTTTTATCATTATCTTTACTACAAGCAACAACAATAAAAATATAACATAAAATAATTATTTTTTTCATCATACAATTATTGAAACAATAACTGATTTGATGGTTTAATTATTGCATGGAGTCTAAAAAAATAAAATATCAACTAACTATTCATACCTCAAGCTTTCAATAGGGTCTAGTTTTGAGGCTTTCATTGCGGGATAAAAACCTGCAATAATGGCTACGATAAAAGTTATAATTGTTGCCCATAACATTGGAATCCAGGGCAGGGAAAATTTGGATTCAAAAAAAGAAGAAAAAATCATTCCGGTACCAATTCCAAGTAAAATACCTAAAAGGCTACCAATTTGTCCAATAACGATCGTCTCAATAAAAAATTGAGTCGAAATCGTTGAGTTTTTTGCTCCCAAAGCTTTTCGAACTCCAATTTCACGAGTTCGCTCTGTTACCGAAACCAACATGATATTCATCAGAGCTATCGAGGAACCTAAGATGGTAATGATGCTGATAATCCATGCTGCTATTTCAAGATATCCAGTGATACTAGTAATTCGGTTGATGAGGTCGTCACTTCGCTCCATTCCAAAATCATTTTTCTCAATAGGACTTAAACCTCGAATATTTCTAAAAGTAACAACCGCCTCGTCTTGTGCAGCGTTTAGCATCTCTGTGTTTTTGACCATGATACTAATGGTATAGTTGATATTGGGTGCTGTAAAAATTCCTCTAGCAACTTGTATAGGAATTAAAACCCGTAGATCTTGATTGTTTCCAAAGGTAGCTCCTTTGGACTCCAGGACACCAATTACTTTAAATTTTACCCCTCGTATGCTAATTTTTTTTCCAATAGGATTGTCGTTGATAAACAAATTTTTTAAAAAATCAGAACCGATGATACATACATTATTGTTGTTTTGGATATCAAAAACATTAAAGTTTCTACCTGATTCAATTTCGGTCCCAGTATTTTCAAGATAATATTCATTAATTCCCAATACTTGAACTTCAGGATCGGTTTTGTTGCTTTCAAACTTTACTTCAGCTCCGCTAGTTCCCCTGAATGAAATGGATGTTTGTGTAGTAGGAAACTCATAAATATCGATAAATTCTCGAATATTTTGATAACTGATAATTGGATTTACTTTTTCACGTTCACCACCTCGACGTTGCACGTTAAAATTATAACGTTGTATATTAAAAGTGTTAGAACCCATGGTAGCGAAATTACCAGAAATTGAATTTTCCATAGCCTCTACAGAGCTTAAAATACCTACCAAAGCCCATATTCCTATACCAATAATAACCACAGTTAAAATGGTTCTCAATAGTTGTGTTTTTATTGAATTGATAGCTATTAGTACATTAACTCGAAAAAGGGAAAACATAAAATATAAATTGGTTTAACCGTTAGACTAAATTTGATGTATAAAGTTACCATTATTTTAAATTATCTAATAAATTAAATTTGAAATTAAGATATTTGCATAACTTAGTATCATATTTTAAATTAAATAAACTTGGCACAAAAACCATCCATACCAAAAGGAACTAGAGATTTTTCTTCACTCGAAGTATCGAAACGAAACTATATCATGGACATCATGCGAACGAGTTTTAAAAATTATGGTTACCAACCCATTGAAACGCCTTCTTTTGAAAAAAGCGAAACTTTAATGGGTAAATATGGTGAGGAAGGAGACCGGTTGATATTTAAAATTTTAAATAGTGGTGATTTTTTAAAAAAAACCGACGCAGCGTTTTTAAACGAAAAAAATAGCTTAAAAGTAACTTCTAGTATTTCAGAGAAAGCAATGAAATACGACCTTACGGTACCTTTTGCTAGATATGTTGTGCAACATCAAAACGATTTAACGTTTCCTTTTAAACGTTCTCAAATACAACCTGTATGGAGAGCAGATCGTCCTCAAAAAGGAAGATTTAGAGAGTTTTATCAATGTGATGCTGATGTAGTTGGTTCTAAATCGTTGTGGCAGGAGGTAGAATTAATCCAATTGTATGATGATGTTTTTAATCAATTAAATTTAGAGGGAGTTGTTATAAAATTAAACAACCGTAAAGTTTTAAGTGGTGTTGCTGAAGTTATTGGTGCTGAAGATAAATTAATAGATTTTACTATTGCTTTAGATAAACTCGACAAAATTGGAGAGGAAGGAGTAAAGACAGAAATGTTGCGTAAAGGAATCACGGAAGAAGCTCTAGAAAAATTAAAGCCTTTACTTGGTTTAAATGGAACTCCAGTTGAACAGTTAGTAGCTTTAAAAGAAATTTTATCAACTTCAGTTACAGGTCTGAAAGGTATTGAAGAATTAGAATTTATCTACGAGGCTTTTCAAACCCTTAATTTAAAAACAGCTAATCTCGAGTTTGATGTTACACTTGCAAGAGGTCTAAATTATTATACCGGTGCAATTTTTGAAGTAAGCCCCCCAAAAGAGGTCCAACTAGGAAGTATTGGTGGTGGTGGCCGCTATGACGATTTAACAGATATTTTTGGATTAAAAGATATGAGCGGTGTTGGAATTTCCTTTGGATTAGATCGAATTTATTTAGTTTTGGAAGAACTGAACCTATTTCCGCCTGCGGTATTGGCCAATACAAAGGTTTTATTTATCAATTTTGGCGATAAGGAATCTCTGTATGCGATGCAAGCCATGACTACTTTAAGGAAAAATAATATCGCATGTGAACTTTATCCAGATTCAGCAAAAATGGGAAAGCAAATGAGTTATGCAGATAAAAGATCAATTCCTTTCGTAATTCTTGCGGGTGAAAAGGAAATAAATAGCGAGTTTTTTACCTTAAAAAACATGAAATCTGGTGAGCAATCAAAATGTAGTATTCAACAATTACTGGAAGTTTTTAAATAGTGCCCTAATTTTTAATTAAATGTATTATTTATGACAAAAAAAAGTAAAAGAGGAACGCTATTTCCACCAGCTATTGGTTATTCCATTACGGTCATCTTTAGTTTATTTAAAAATAATCGCCTGTCTCTAAAATATTTTATTAGAGTTTTTATTTTAGTATTTATCAACTTAATTAATTTTCCTTTTAGAACTTACGAGCGTTTATTTATAAACCCTCGTTTTAAAAATAAAAAAGTAACAAAAGCTCCAGTTTTTATTATTGGGCATTGGAGAAGCGGCACTACACATTTGCATAATTTACTTTGTCAAGACCCTCAAATGGCATACGCCTCCACATATCAAAGTGTATTTCCAGATTCCTTATTTAATAAGTTAGGTAGATTTTTATTTAAAGGATTTTCTTCCCTATTAATCCCTGGGACTCGAAAAGGTGATAATGTAAGCTTGGGTTCTTCTTTACCTCAAGAAGAGGAATTTGCATTAGGTGCAAAAACTCCACTTAGTTTTTACTTTTTTTGGATGTTTCCAAAAAAAATGATTCAATTTTACGATAGGTATATTCGTTTTGATACTGTAAGTAATAAACAATTAGATCGCTGGAAAGCAGACTATCAGTTATTTATAAAAAAAGCAATTAAAAATACGAGGGGAGATCGGTACTTGTCAAAAAATCCCCCAAACACCGGTCGAATTAAGACCTTGTTGGCGATGTTTCCGGACGCAAAATTTATTTTTATTCATAGAAATCCTATAGAGGTATTTTTATCTACCCAAAATTTCTATAGAAAGATGTTGCCGCCTTTGCAATTACAGGGTATAAATACCCATCAAATCGATTCCAATATTATTGCGATTTATAAAAAAATTATGGGAGATTATCTTCAACATAAAGAAAAAATACCTGCTAATAATTTAGTAGAGATTTCCTATAAAGAGTTGGAAAAATCACCACAGGCTGTTTTACAAAACATATATACTCATTTGGAACTTGATAATTTTGAACAGGCATTTCCAAGTTTTGAACACTATATTGAAAAAATGAAGAGTTATCATAAGAACAAACATTGTATAGACAAAGATCAATTAGACACAATCCTCAAAGAATGGCGTTTTTTTATGGATCTATATACCTACGAAATGCCTAAAAACGTCATCGTTGAATAATACATTATTTATGAAAACAATTAGTTACATTACGTTACTTTTTTTATGTACGAGTTTTTGTCTAACCGCACAAGAACAGTGGGAAATGATAAAAGATAAAGATGGAATACAAGTTTATTTAGAAGAAGAAGGAATCTATGCTTTTAAAACATTTAAGGGTATTACTACCATTGACGGATCGATACATGATTTTGTCTATACTATTTTTGATTTAGAGCGCTATCCAAATTGGGGACATAATGTGAAATCGGCATCATTATTAGAACGAATAGGAGACACCTTACAGATTTATTACTCTATTGCAAAAGCACCTTTTCCTTATAAAAATCGAGATGGAGTTTATCGTAACAGATTTACTTGGAATAAAGAAAAAAAAGAATTGAATGTGAGTATCGAAGTATTGGATGACTACTTAGAAGAAAACGATAAATATATTCGTGTGAGTGGAAATGGCTATTGGAAAGTAAAAGTAGCTGCCAAAAACAAATTAGAGGTTACTTTTTTAATGCAAGTAGACCCTGGAGGCGCTGTTCCTTCATGGTTAGCAAATTTGTTTGTCGAAGATACGCCCTACAATACCTTAATTAATATTAAAAAGACCATCGCTCAACATAAAAATAAAAAAAACCATTTCAACTTTATAGAATAGGGGGTTTATTCTTCTTTTTTTAAATTTTCAATGGTAAAAATAGCATCACTTAGTCCTTGATCAAACTTTACTTCCGAAAGTATAATTGTGGTGGCGTGTTCTTTTAAAACCGTGGTCATCACAATTTCTTTAGCAAACCAATAGGCACCTTGTTTTTGATAGTTAAATTCTGCAATTTTCATTAATTTATCTCCTTTCGTATAATATTCCATTTTTATTGGATAATAGTGGTTTTTATCCATGGTTAAATTGATTTTGGTATACTTTGATTTTTTTGATTTTGGAAGTAATTCTAACTGATAATATTCATCATTTTGTTGACTAATTAAACTTGGCTCGTAACGCTCACTATAGGGAATACCACTCATATCTTCTTGTGAAAAATCTGTTCCGTTAAAAGCTTGACTCTTACTTAATAATGAAATTCGAATCGCCTTTCCAAAAGCGGGCATGTACAACCAAATTACATTGTCTGGAAGGGATAAAGTCGCAATGCCCGCTTGTTTTTCTGGTTTGGTATATCGATATAATTTTTTATACTTACCTTTCTGTTTTAAGGTAGCTTCTCGTTCTTTAACGGTGCCATTTTTATCTTTAATGATCATTAAAACATCAGCTTCTTTATCTTTAGGCGCCGCAATTAAAATATCCATTTTTTCTAATAAAGTTTGAGCATTTTGACCATGAATTGGTCCGTAAATTGCGGTGCTAAAAAAAAGTAGGATCAGGTAGGGATTAATTTTCATGTTGGTTATTTTTTTTATTCATCAGTATTAATAAAGAAGGGAGTAAAGTTAAAGCCCCGAGACAGGAGCTAACCATACTTAAAGCAATTAACAAACCAAAATATTGTAGGGGGACCATGTCGGAGAACACCAAAACTAAAAATCCAGCAGCTACCGAAACCACATTGATAATTATTGCCTTACCGCTCACCAATATTGATTCCTGCACAGCAGCGTACACATCGTTATTTTTTTTAAAAGAAGCCTTGAAATGTGATATAATATGAATGGCATAATCAATACCAATCCCTAAGGCAACACTGGCCACTAGAACGGTTGCTATGTTTAAAGATATTCCAGTTAATCCCATAAAACCAAATAAGAGTATAATTGTAGCGATGATTGGAATAGCCGCAAAAAATCCACTTTTTAGTGACCGTAGGATACCTCCTACGAGCACGATTACAAAAAAAATAGCAATAGCAATACTACCAATCTGACTGTTAATAAGGCTTTGGTCCATTGTAATATCTACAAAGGGCATTCCTGTAATTTGTATTTGACATTCTTCAGTGGAGTTTTTAGCAATAAAGCGGTTCATATACTTTGCAAATTCGATTTTTGATTTGTTATCGGGAGATTTAAATTTTGAAATGATGATTCCTTCCGTTAACTCTTCGTTTACAAAACGGGGGAGTACCTCATTGCCATCCAATAAAAACCACAATTGCTCAATTTGCTCTATTTCTTGGGGAAACGTTCTAGAATTGGTAAAATTATAATTAATTTCATCAATCAATTTTGCAATCGACATGGAGGTGTATACCTCAGGACTTTTTTCCATGTAGGCAGAAGTTTCTAACATTTTTTTTAGCACTGCAGGGCTTTGCATATTTCCTTTAAAATGGACAAATATGGGTTTAGTTCCTCCAAATTTTTCGACCATAATTTGTTCTGCTAACCGAGTTGGATTGTCTCTTTTAAAGTATTCCTGAATATCCACACTTCTTCTAATAGAAAAAAGATTAGCTACGCTAAAGCCTATCAATAACAACCATATTAACAATACCGTTTTAGGTTTATTTGCGATAAGTTGATACAAAGGTTGTAAGAGATAATTAGTAATAAAAGAATCGTCTTTGGGGGCTTTCGAGGAGTTGTTTTTAAAGTTCAGCACACTCAAAATGGCTGGAATAAAAAACATTGATAGGAGACAGGCAAATAACGTTCCTAGTGCAGTAAAGATTCCAAAATCTACAATCATATCTAGGTACGATCCAAAAATAAAGGAGATAAAACCGATGATGGTTGTTAATGCAGCTAGCATAATAGGAATGAATACATAAACGAATGCAGTTTTTATCGTATCCGAATGTTGCTCTTCTAGACGAACTTTATTCACTCGATTTATAACGTGAATGGTATAGGCACTACCAATTGCTAATATGATAATGGGAATATTATTAGAAATCATTGACATTTTGATTCCTAAAAAAGCCATACTTCCCAAACTCCATACAATACTCACTACCGCAATAAAAAGGGGTAGTATAACACCACTAATAGATCTGAAACTCAACAATAAAATAATCGCAATCACTAAAAATGCGATGGGCAAGAGTGTCGTTAAATCTTTCCGCATCAAATCGGAAATATAAGTCACCAGCATTGGAGAACCAATATAATAAAGCTTTTCTGGGATTTGTAGTGCAGTAGTTTTTTCAATAACCTCTTTAGCTATGAGATTTACATTGGCGTCATTTTCAATATTAAAAACAATTAAGGAGGCGGTCTCATCTTCCGATACGATGGAACCCTTGTACATGGGGTTGTTTAATATATTGTTACGAAGCTTTTCGAATTCTAAAGCTGTTTTAGGAAGTTCGTATTCGTCTACTAATTTCCCAATTTCAATACCGTAATCACTTCCTTTAATGTTAATGATATTCGTTAAACTAGAAACAGATGAGACACCACTAATTTCAGAAAGGGTATCAGTAATTAGTTGGATGTGTTCAATGACCGAAGGTTGGTAAATGTTGTCTGTTTCAAGGATAATAACCCCCATGTTATTACTCCCAAAGTTTTTACCAATTTTTTTTAGGAGCCTCGCATCGACATCATCGTCAGGTAATGACCTAACAATGTCTGCATCGATTTCAAGATTTTTCAACTCATTCCCAAAAAAAAGGGTACCTATCAATACCATTGAGATAATGAACCATCTTTTAGCTATTATATTTTTAGAGAACTTGGATAAACTGAACACGAATAAATTATTAAAATTTCTTAGTAAAAGCTAAATTACTATTTTTTGAGAGGATTACCATATTCTTGGAATCAATGCTTTTCGGTTTTTTGGATAGTCTTTAAAATGATCTTGATACCATTGGTGATGTCCAGAAACTCTTGGGAGTAAATTAGCAGCGGTCCAAATTAAAAAAGTAAGTGCTGGAAAATTCCAAGCCATTAGTGCAAATCCAATCCATTGAACGATTTCTCCCAAATAATTAGGACATGAAATATAATTAAATAAAAAGCCCTGAGGTATTTTGTAACCTCTTTCTTCGGGTTTCCTTAAATTAATTAAAAGGTGGTCACTTACTTGATTTACAATCAATCCAAGGATAAACAAAACCAATCCAGCATAAAAATTCCAAGATTCAAAATTAGCTACGTTATACCTGTCAAAAAAAGCTAAAAAATAGCCATTCAAACCAGCATTCATAAAATTGAAACCAATGGCAGAAAGAACAATAGTAAGGGGCATTTTTTTCTTTTTAGTACGAATTCTAAAGGGGTAAATAAAAGTTCTGTTAAAATAATGCAAGAGCCATAGTAAGCTTAACATACTCGCATAAGTACTTTGTATATAAAAATAATAGAAGTAAAAAATGATTAAAAAAGAAGGAAGTTCCATCAATATCCATCCGATATAATTTGGAATTTCAGGTCCCCAACCTTTCCGAATGTATCTTCCGTAGGGTGCTCTTACAAATTGCAATAAAATAAAAGAGCCCACACCAATTAGTGACCAGATCAGACAAATGTTATGAAGGGTTTCTAAGCGTATCATTGCTATTGTTTTTTATACCAAGATAATAAATCAAGAATGCTTTCTGAAGGGGGTCTACTTTGGTGGTTTAATTCTCTAGTTGCCTTAGCATGATCCATATGAAGCGGTGCTAATTTTAGCGTTATAAGGCTTTCTTTAGTCAGTGGCCAAGGCATCCCAACTAAGTAATCATAAAGTTTAATGATAGGTAATAAAACCAATAAGAAATCAATTGAAATTTTGAAAAAGAATTTAGTAGGATTCGCAATTTTTGCAATTTCTTTGATGGTTAAATACGTGCCACTAAGCAGGTATATTTCGCCCGTTAATTTTTTTTGTATGCTATTGATAATTGTTTGTGAAACATCTCTAACGTCAACGAGATTGTAACCACCATTGGTGATAATGGGCATTTTATTATCGGCATAGTCCAGAATCGTTTTTCCAAAAGGAGAGGGTCTGTAATCTGGAGGACCTATAATGGATGAGGGACGAACAATACATGCGGCTAGCTTCCCGTCTTTAACAGCTGCTAATACTTTTTGCTCTGCCAATGCCTTGGTATAACCATAGGTAAAATCATTTTTTGTTTTATAAGGTCGGTCTTCCTTGAATAGTTCATTTTTTAAGGTTTCTTGTACTGCCGTACAAGAACTAACATACACCATTTTTACCTGATAACTTATACAGGCTTTTATAAGGTTTTCAGTGCCTACAACATTTACTTGAAAAACCAATTTGGAGTTTTGATCTCCAATAGAAATTAGGCCCGCACTATGAATAAGGGTATCTGAACCTTTAAGGAATTCATCAAAAGAATGGCCTTGTGTTATATTGCCTTTGATCCAGGTTAAATTGGAGTGTTTTAAAAGTGGTAATTGCCGATTGTACAGTGCTTTTATGCAATGGCCTTGTTCTAGTAACTTGACTAGTAAACAATGACCTAAGTGGCCTGTACCACCAGTAATACTAATTGTTTGCTTTTTATCCATACCTATTCGTAGGTTTAAAGATAAGCAAATTACTTATTTTTTAATGCCTGCAATTTGTGATAGCTGATTTCAGAAAAATCAGTGATAATCTTGGAGGCTTTTGTGTAGTTTTGATTTTTAGAATGTGGACTTTTAAAACCAATACAGTAAATACCTGCAGCGTTTGCAGCTGCTATTCCATTCGTAGAGTCCTCGATAACAACGCAGTGTTTTTGGTCGTAACCACTTGCTTTTGCTGCCTTGATAAATATTTCTGGATGTGGCTTGGAGGCTCTTAAATCGGCTCCACTTAATTTAGCAACAAAATAGGAGTCCAATTCAAAACGTTTAAAAACATTGTCGATAGTTAACATAGAGGCGGAGGAGGCAAGGACTAGAGTCATTCCTTTTTGATGATACTCTTTGATACAATCCAAAACGCCTTCGATTAAAGTTAAACTATCATCATTGAAAAATAGTTCTTTAAAAAAGCCCCTCTTTAATTGGACGAGGGTAGTTGGAGGTTCGGTTAATTTAAAAAGTTGACATAATTGAATACAAATAGCTAAGGTGGATTGTCCGGTAAAAGACTCGTATAAATCGTTAGATACTTCAATGTTAATCGCTTTAAACATTTTGAAGTATGCTTTGCAATGCAAGGGTTCGGTGTCTACAATGACTCCGTCCATATCAAATAATACAGCTTTAAACATTTCTTTTTTATTATAGTATCGAAGTTATCATTTTTGAACAGTTTAAAAAAATGAATTTATTTGTATTTCATTATCATTATATTAGTAGATAATAAATAATGAACAGTTTTTATTAAATTAACCTATTAAACCCTCTAAAATAAAATTAATGCGATTTCTTTATTTGATACTGCTGCTCGTATTTTTTTCTTGTCAAAAAAAAAAGATAGCAAAGGCGTCCACCCCGTTTGAGAGCTCTACTTCAGTTGAAGAGCTAGACGTTTCTTTAATTTTACTGGGAACCTTGCAAGATGCGGGCGCTCCACAAATAAACTGCAACAAAAAATGTTGTCAAGGCTTGTTTGAGCAAGCAGATTTGGTAAGGAGGGTGAGTTCTTTGGGTTTGTTAGATTTTAATACTCAAAAAAAATACCTCTTTGATGCCACACCCGATATCAGTAAGCAGCTTCACGCGCTTAAAAAAGCTTCGCCGATTGCTTCATCCAGTATCGTGGACGGTATTTTTTTAACTCATGCCCACATCGGGCACTATACTGGGTTGATGTACCTAGGTAAAGAAGCAGTTAATGCAACTGAAGTCTCGGTGTTTGCCATGCCCAAAATGAGTTCCTTTATTAGCAATAATGGTCCTTGGAGCCAGCTGGTAACCAATCGTAACATCGCGCTACAACCCTTAGTTGCTAACCAAGCAATTTCTTTATCACCAAGACTTCAAGTTACTCCTTTTTTAGTTCCACATCGGGATGAATACTCGGAGACTGTAGGTTACTTGATTGAAGGGCCCCATAAAAAAGCCTTGTTTATTCCGGATATCGATAAATGGAACCGATGGGAGTTGAACCTCGCGACAGAACTAAAAAAAGTTGATTATGCCTTTTTAGATGCTACTTTTTATAGTGCTAAAGAATTGGGAAATCGAGATATGTCACAAATTCCTCACCCGTCGGTATTGGAGACCATCCAAACCTTAAAAGATTTCAGCATGGAGGAACGCGCTAAGGTGATTTTTACCCATTTTAACCACACCAACCCCTTGCTGGATAATGCTAGTGAAGCAACCAAAAAAGTATTGGCACTTGGTTTTCAAATAGGGCGCATACACGACAGGTTCCCGCTCTAAAATGAGTTGAGTGAGAGAAAGTTTAATTTTATAAAATGATAAATTTTAAAATAATAGTATCTTGTAAAAGATTGCAGACAACCCATAAAAATATCGCTAAATGAAAAAAAAATACTTCAGCATTTTATTTGCTTTTTTAACCCCACTTTTGTTCCATTCGGTTTATGGACAATGTGAAGGGGTGACCCTAGAAAGTCTGAGCATTCCGGGACCTTTTTCAGTAGCAGCTCTCGACGAGGAGGATGGTATCCGAAATGGCCCTGATTATAATGGTGCTACGATTTATTATCCCACTAACGGAATTCCTCCCTATGCAAGTATTGCTATTGTTCCAGGTTTTACCGCAGGCCCCTCCAGTGTAGAGGCATGGGGGCCTTTTTATGCATCACATGGTATCGTTACCATTATTATAGGAACCAACTCCCCGATAGATTTTCCAGAGGCTAGAGCCTATGCGCTCCTCGATGCCTTGGAAACCATAAAACAAGAAAATATCCGACCCGCCTCTCCATTGTTGGGTGATCTTAATCTAGAACAATTAGCGGTTAGTGGTTGGTCTATGGGTGGCGGCGGTGCTCAAAGAGCAGCCGTGTTGGACCCCACCATCGCTGGTGTAGTAGCTTTGTGTCCCTGGCTACCAAACCCTGATTTTGACCACAATAGTGCCGCACTTATATTTAGTGGGCAAGACGATACGGTAGCTCCGCCTTCATTGCATGCAGATTTGCATTACGAGGCGACTCCTGTAAGCACCAATAAATTATTATTTGAAGTTGAAAACGGAGATCATTCGGTTGCTAATTCGCCAACTGGCGGTGACTACTCGGTTGGTAAAATTGCCTTGTCTTGGTTAAAACTCTATGTAGAGCAAAACGATTGTTATTGCCCTTTGTTAACCGATAATTTATTAGTTGATCCTCCTGCGGCCTCGAAGGTGGAGCAAGATTTTATTTGCGAATTGTTGGCTAATAACAGCCCAGAACTTGCACTTAATTACTATCCCAACCCAACTCAAGATCGGGTGTATTTTGAGATTTTTCAAGAATTAAATTTTGAACTTTATTCGCCCTACGGCCAACGCTTACAAAGCGGACAATTAAGCAGTTCTCAGTCCTATATTGATTTATCAACTTATGCTTTAGGTATTTATTACCTAAACATTGACAATCAAGTTGTTAAATTAATTAAAACAAATTAAATTATAAGCTTTTAAATGAGGTTTTTAAAAAAAATAATACTTCTAATTGTTGTAGTTTTTGGGATATTAATGGGAGGGCTGATAATTCTTTTTGGCTACCAAGATCTACCCTTGGAAACCCTGAAAGAAACCTATGCCAATACCGAGTCACAATTTATGGCTTTGGAGGGGATGGAGGTGCATTATCGCGATGAAGGGCCCAAGACCGATTCCATTCCTATTGTATTGATTCATGGAACCGGAGCCAGTTTACACACCTTTAACGACTGGGCAACCTCGCTGTCGAAGTATCGACGGGTACTCCGTATGGATTTACCGGCCTATGGGCTCACGGGACCTTTTTTAGATCGCAATTATAGCACCCCACATTATGTCGCATTTATTGCAGCGTTTTTACAAGAACTGGGAGTTGAGCACTGTGTTTTGGCCGGAAACTCTTTAGGGGGAAAAATCGCTTGGAACTATACGAGTGCTTATCCCGATCGGGTCGACCGGCTAATTTTAATCGATGCCTCTGGCTATCCCACAGGTTCCAATAGTATTCCTATCGCTTTTCAGTTAGCGCAACTGCCGGTGGTTAAACAAATATTTACCTTTATTACGCCTCGCTTTGTTGCGGCCTCCAGTGTTAAAAATGTTTATGCTGATCCCAAAAAAGTATTGCCGGAAGTGATCGATCGTTATTTTGAACTCACCCTTCGATCGGGTAACCGGCAGGCCTTTGTAGATAAACTCAATACTCCACCAGCCCCTTTTTCTAGGGAAAAAGTAACGGGGGTCCAACAGGCGACCCTTATTTTATGGGGCGCTGAGGATCGATTAATCCCTTTGGAGGTGGCGCAGCAGTTTCATAAAGACCTCCCCAACAGCACCCTGGTGGTTTTCGATAATTTAGGGCATGTACCCATGGAGGAAGACCCTGAGCGAAGCATCGAACCAGTACTACAATTTTTAAACCTTCCCAGCAAATAATTTATGGAACTCCGCTTTTATCAAATCGATGCTTTTACTGATACCCTTTTTAAAGGAAATCCCGCCTGTGTAGTCCCCTTAGAGCGTTGGTTGCCCGATAAACTCTTGTTAAAAATTGCTAAAGAAAATGCGGTACCAGAAACCGCTTTTTTTGTAGAAGAAGACGCTATTTTTCACCTACGTTGGTTTACCCCAGACATCGAGATGGATCTTTGTGGCCATGCCACCCTTGCGACTGCACATTGTTTAAAAACTCTTTTAAAAGATTCTCGACCTCACTTTCTTTTTAAAACTAAGAGTGGGCTGCTTCGTGTAACGGTTACAGGGGACGCTTACCAAATGGCACTTCCTACAAGAATGCCTGTCCCTGTTACACTTCCCAATCCAATTAAAAATGCATTGAGTATTGCTCCCCAGGAAGTTTATAAAGCTCGGGATTATGTGTTGGTTTATCAAAACGAACAGGAAATTTTGGACCTTCAAATTAACCGAGCTCAGCTCGATCAAATCAATCTGGATCCTGGTGGTGTAGTGGTCACAGCAAAAGGGGACCATTACGATTTTGTATCGCGATTTTTTACTCCACAAGCCACTATTTTAGAAGATCCTGTTACCGGATCAGCCCACTGTTCGTTGGTACCTTTTTGGGCAGAACGGCTCCAAAAAAAGGAACTGGATGCAAAGCAACGTTCACAACGCGGGGGGGGTTTAAAATGCTGTCTTGAAGGTGATCAGGTATTGTTGGTAGGAAAGGCCCGAACCTATGCAATAGGAACTTTGTGGACGGAATAATTTTTTTTAAAAACAACCAATTACAGATTATGATAAAGATGGTAATGAAATAATAATAGGATATGCAACTTATACAATTCAAAGTGAACTTGAGGATAGTATGGTTTTGTATCTTGAAGGGATCTACACTAATGGAAATCCCACATCAACTGGAAGCATAACTTGTACTGTAAGTAGTGGAGGAAATGCTTTGCAATTAACATATGTTGGTGATGGTCAAACTTCTTACTCCAATCATACTATTGCTCCAAATGAATTTCCGTGTGATTAGAAAAACAAGAGGTTTAGAAATAGCTGAATTAAAAGAATAAGATATGCCTATGGTTTAAGTTTGACTAATACTAAATACTTAGATATTTCTTTAATTTGCTCTGTTAATGGTTCATAAGGGGTCACAGCTTGTAAAGTTGGGTTTATTTTCTTCTGTTAGTGGTGAATTATCACTAAAATAATAACAAGTAGTAACACCATCTACACTCCAGGTGCTTATGTCCTGATTAAAGGTAGAAGCATTTTCAAACATCTCTCTCATATTAGTCACACTAATGACATTCCAATCTCCAATTGGTTGGTTGAAAGCATCAGCACTCTCAAACATTTGTCTCGTAGTAGTTACACTACTCACATCCCAATAACCAATGTCTTGATTAAAGGAAGTTGCATCATAAAACATACCATACATATCAGTTACATTACTCACATCCCAATCTCCAATAGGTTGATTGAAAGATGAAAAAGCAAACATACCATACATATCAGTTACATTACTCACATCCCAATCTCCAATGGGTTGATTAAAAGAGATGCACCATTAAACATACTTTGCATACTAATTACATTACTCACATTCCAATCACCGATTGGTTGATTAAAAGAAGATGCATATAAAAACATAACACGCATATTAGTAACCTTACTAACATCCCAATCTCCAATGGGTTGATTAAAAGATGAGCCTCACTAAACATTCGATACATATTAGTTACATTACTAACATCCCATTCACCAATAGGTTGGTTGAAATTTGAGGCTTCCTGAAACATATCCTCCATATTAGTTACATTACTCACATCCCAATTACCAATAGGTTGGTTAAAATCTGAGCTTAGAAAACATACGAAACATATTAGTTACATTACTTACATCCCAATTTTCAATAGGTTGATTAAAAGTAGATAGCTCAAAAAACATCCCATACATATCAGTTACATTACTCACATCCCAATTACCAATAGGTTGGTTAAAATTAGATACCATATCTAAACATACCAATCATATTAGTTACATTACTAACATCCCAATTACTAATCGGTTGGTTAAACGCATCAGCATCAAAAAACATACCTTCCATATTCGTTACACTACTCACATCCCAATCTCCAATAGGTTGATTAAAAGCATCATTTCTAAAAAACATATAACTCATATCAGTTACATTACTAACATCCCAATTACCAATCGTTTGATTAAAAGAATTAATAAATTCCTATTCCAAACATACTACTCATATCAGTAACATTACTTACATCCCAATGTCCAATAGGTTGGTTGAAACCTTCAGCATTACTAAAACATATCACTCATATCAGCCACAAAAGTAGTCACTACTTTAGTTAAATCTTCTTCGTTATCCACCATTTCTCTTAACATAGCCTCATCTACTACCGTATAAGTAACTCCATATATCACTCCCGTATCACCTACATTAGCATCATCACAAGCCTTTATAGTTATTCCATTTTCTGCTAAATACACCACTTCACAATCTATAGGCTCTTCACTTGTTATAAAACTGACCTCATTACCATAAAACTCACCCAAAGCATTGGTTAAAAAAGTTCTTGCATAATAAGTAGTATTAGGCTCAAGGTTTTCTAATGTGGTACTTATATCTGTGCCATTTACATTAACTTTATTATTCGCTGTAGTAGGTTGTATCGTAGTTGCATACACAAACCCTTGCTCTGTATTATTTGGATTATCACAGTTCTCTGAAACGATACTTATCACCCCATTTAAGGTTGCGACCTGTTTCTGTTATATTGGTAACTTCAGTAGTAGTTAGTGTAGGAGTGTAATTACAAAGATTACCATCATCATCACTACTACAGGCAAGTATTAACAATGCGAGTAATAAGTATATTAATTTCTTCATCTTTTTGTTTTATTTAAGATATTATATTAATAAAAATAAAACCTATAATAGTTAATATATACATTGTACCAAAAAATGTAACCCAACCTTTTATTGAATTTTGAATATTAATAGCAACATCATTTTGATGTACAATCATTCTTAATGCTTCAACTTCTGTTAATTCAGTAAAAGATTTATTAATTAGATTTTAATTCTGTTTATCTGTATTACCTTTTCTATTTCTTACTTTTTCTAAATCCCTTTGTATACTTGAGTTTAAAGCAAAAAAAAGAGTAACCATTTCTGATTACTCCTTTGTAGCGAGAACGAGACTTGAACTCGTGACCTCCGGGTTATGAATCCGACGCTCTAACCAGCTGAGCTACCTCGCCGTATTTTTCAAACACTTTTTAATGAAAGATGGCTAAAAGAGTTTTATTTCGTCTTTTTTAGCGGTGGCAAAGATAACAACAATTTAGAGCAGCACAAACATTCCTATAAATTTTTGCAATATTTATATTGATTTAATTTACGAATCTTTCAAACATTTATTCTAACTTTCTTTCCCAGTTATTAATTAATATATATATTGGGCTATACAAACTAGTACCCTATGAGCGATAAAATAAAATATGAAATGGAATTTCCCATTCATGCGTCCCCGTCACTTTTATTTCAATACATATCGACGCCTTCTGGGATGCAGGAGTGGTACGCCGACAATGTGAACTCACGCGGAGAGTTTTTTACTTTTATCTGGGAAGGCTCCGAAGAAAAAGCCAAATTGGTTTCAAAAAACAAAGGCCAATCCATTCGCTTTCAGTGGGTCGATGATGAAGACACAGATTATTATTTTGAAATGCGAATCCAAGTAGATGCCATTACCAAAGACGTTTCCATTATGGTGACCGATTTTGCAGAGGATGACGAAATAGAGGAGGGCAAAATGCTATGGGAAAATATGATTTCAGAATTAAAACAATTGCTGGGATCTGTTTAAGAACTGTTTAATAGTATTTATATTTGCACCGTCTTCAATAAAAAGACGGTTTTTTTATGATTAATTTAAATGGAACATTATACAGTCAGGAAACAGCCAAGCTATCTATTAAAAATAGAGGGTTATTGTATGGCGATGCAGTTTTTGAAACCATAAAAGGGGTTAATGGGCAACTCTTTTTTTGGGAAGATCATTACTTTAGACTCATGGCTTCCATGCGCATACTTCGAATGGACATTCCCATGCATTTCTCGATGGAGTTTTTGGAAGAAGAAATAAAAAAGACGATTCGAGCTGCAGATTTTGAGTAAGCAGTCCCTTAGAATCAAACTTTATGTAAACCGTAAAGCAGGAGGGAAGTACAATCCTACCAACAATGAGGTGGACTATTTTATTGAGCTTGAAACTACTGGAGACCCTTTTTACACCTTTACTGAAGATCGCTATGAAGTCGAACTTTTTAAAGATCACTATATTTATGCTAATTTATTGGCGACCCTGAAGTCCAATGCTAAAATAATTAATGTGTTGGGGAGTATTTACGCAACCGAAAATGGCTATCAAAATTGTTTGTTATTAAACGATAAAAAGATGGTAGTCGAAGCACTTCAAGGCAATTTGTTTTTAGTGAAAGGAACTACTATTATTACCCCTCCAACAAGTGATGGATGCCTTCGAGGTATTATTAGAAAACAACTCATTGAAATTTGTAAAACCCTTCAAGAATATACGTTAGAAGAAAAATCGATATCTTCATTCGATCTTCAAAAAGCGGACGAATTATTTATCACTAACGTTATGATTGGGATTCAACCTATTAGTAATTATCGTAAAAAGGTGTATAAAAATGAGGTAGCTCGAATGTTACTTCAAAAATTGAATGTAAAAGTACGGTTGGCTTCCTAGTTATAAGAAGGGTTTTCTGGAGCATTGGACCAAATTAGGTAATCGCCACCAAATTCAATCATTTTTTCTTTCCAAAAGGTCGCATCAGTCTCCCCTAAAATTCTATTTTTATAGGTATTTTGGCTTACCACCCAACTATTTACTTCCAGTTCTTGATCTAATTGCTGATTACTCCAACCCGAGTAGCCTAAGAAAAAGCGAATTTCAGAATTCTTAATTTGATCTTCTTGAAGCAGGCTGGTAATTTCTTTAAAGTCACCACCCCAATAGATTCCATTTGAAATTTCGATGCTGTTGGGAATTAGTTCGGGTATTTTATGAATAAAATACAAATTGTCTTGTTCTACAGGGCCTCCATTGTAAACAGGCAATGTCAGAATTTATTTCAGGAATAAAGTCGTTGATGCTATAGGGCAAGGGTTTGTTAAGAATAAAACCTACGGAGCCATTTTCATTATACTCTGCCAACAACACCACCGATCTATTAAAGGAAATGTCTCCAATGATAGAAGGTTCGGCAACTAGTAAGAAGTCCTTTAGCAGGTTTTAAAGAGGTCATAATTTTTTATTCAGTAACTAAATCTAAGTATTAATTTTAAAAAATGCAAGTTATTTGTGTAGTTCCATAGATTAAAGACCAAAAAAAAATCCCCATTTCCAAGGAGGAGAGGGGATTTTTTAAAAAATAAAGATAAATCTAGTTTACGCTATTGCTTAAATCTGATCCAGCTTTAAATTTAACTACGTTTTTGAGCTTTAATCTTAATAGTAGCACCAGTTTGTGGGTTTCTACCATCTCTTGCAGCTCTTCTAGTAACTGACCAAGAACCAAAACCTACTAAAGAAACTCTATTTCCTTTCTGTAATGCTCCTTCTACTTCGATAAGCATACATTCTAATGCTTTTTTTGCTGCGGCTTTTGTAATTCCAGCATGTTCTGCCATTGCGTCAATTAAATCTGATTTGTTCATAAGTTGTAAAATTAAATTATTGGTTAAACTTTTATATAAATTCTCTTACAAAATTAACGGGATTATCGATTCACGCAAGTAATGACGTGCTAAATAGCGTTTTTTGTTGATAACTTTAGCACTTTGTTAATAAAGTGAAGTGAATTTAGTCAAGTTTTATAAGTTCAATGATAATAAGGCTTTACAACATTTTTGAATTTTCATCAAAAACATAGCCATTTAAAAGCGATTTAATATCCATTTTTCGCTTACCTGGCATCTGTATCTCATAAATAGAGAGAAATCCATTTTTGGCAGCTACTTTTAATTCATTTTTGCTTGCTACGATTTGTCCCAAAGGATATGAATGGTTTTCAATTTTAAAGCCACACAGGTATATTTTAACCGTTCCAATTTCGTCATGGTTCATGAGTTGTGACCATGCTGCAGGGTAGGGATTAAGCCCTCGAATAAAAGCATCAATATTTTCAACACTGGTTGCCCAATCGATTCTAGTATTATTTTTAGTTAATTTGGGAGCTGTTTTTAAAACCCCACTGTTGTTTTGTCGAACAGGAGCTTCCTTTTCGTTTTTTATGAGATCAACAGTTTTAAGGACTAGATTAGCTCCAGTATCCATCAAGATATCGTGAAGACTTCCAACCGTTGCTCCAGGAGGAACAGAAACCTCTTCTTTTAAAATTATTTCTCCAGTATCGATGGCATCATCAATAAAAAAAGTACTGACCCCAGTCTTTTTCTCTCGATTGATGATGGCCCAATTAATAGGAGCAGCTCCCCTGTATTGCGGTAATAAAGAAGCATGCAAATTAAAAGTACCGTAGCTTGGTAAATTCCAAACCAATTTTGGGAGCATTCTAAAGGCAACCACGATTTGAAGATTGGCATTTAAATTTTTTAGTTGCTCTAAAAAGAAACCTTCTTTTAAATTAGTGGGTTGTAAGAGGGTTAAATCTTGCGACAAGGCATATTCTTTGACTGCTGATGATTTTATTTTTCGGCCTCGTCCTGCTGGTTTATCGGGAGCGGTTACGACCCCAACAACTTGATAACCACCTTCTACTAACTTTTGAAGTACACCAACTGCAAAGCCTGGGGTTCCCATAAAAACAATTCTTAAATCTCTCATCAATTTAGATAATATTCATTTTTGGTATTTATTTTTATCGTACCCGAGTCCATTAACTTTCTGAGTACGAACACCACTTTTGATTCGGTAAAAGTAAGTTTTTCTGTCATGAATCTGGAAGTCATTTCTTTTTCTTCAAGAAGATGTACTATTTTTTCTGCAATAATCGATAGCTCTGCTTTACTTGGAATTTTCTCTTGGGGAGCACATACAGAGCAAATTCCGCAGTTTTCAGCATTCAGCTCTCCAAAATACTTTAGAAGTTGGACGCTTTTGCAGGTGGTGTCGTTCGCTACAAATTCTAACACTGATTTTACTTCATTTTCTTTTTTATGATTTAAAGCTAACAATTGCTTAGAAACACGATTAATTGTTTTTTTATCCTCTCTTGGAACTATAAAAGTAATGGTCGCATCGGTATGAAACAATGTTAATTCCAAAACACCTTCTTTCTCCATTTTTTCAAGTGCTTTTATGATGGTATTTACAGACTGCCCTGTTTTGGAAGCAATTGATTCAATTCGAATCGATGTAGGGGTTTCGAAAATACCGCCATACATTCTTAAAATAGTTTTACCTATAATAGCAATCGATGGGTGTTGATCTAAATACTTAATGAGTTTTTCAGAACTCATTTCAAATTTCAGAATAGATTTCCTTCCAAATTGCTTTGAGAGCTGAATAATTCCCAATCGTTCCAAAGCGGTGAGACCGTTATACGTAGTCAGCGTATTTAGGTGGTAATGTTTACAAAATTCTAAGTAATTAAAGCTATGACTTGAAAACTCACCTTCTCCATAGGGTATTTGGAAAAAATTACACAAAGACCGATATAAACTTTTTATTTGATCGGTGTTTGGTCTAGAATCTAAGAATTGCTTTTTAATTAAGATTTTATCATAATCATTGTAAAGTATCATAGCAGCCGAATAGTTACCGTCTCTACCAGCTCTTCCGGCTTCTTGAAAATAACTTTCCATACTTTCCGGTAGCTGGAGATGAAAAACATACCGGACTTTTGGATGATCAATCCCCATACCAAAAGCATTCGTAGCAACCATAACAGTTATTTTGCCTTGAAGCCAATCGTTCAATCTACTTTTTTTATCCTCCGAACTAATTCCGCCGTGAAAAAAGTGACTTTTAATCTTCAGACTATTTAGTTGTTTACTGATCTCAACTGTTTTTTTACGACTACGGACATAGACAATGGAGGAGTATTCATTGTTTTTAAGAAGTTGTTCGATTTTATAAATTTTATCCTCTTGGTATACTACTTTATAAGCTAGATTTTTACGAGCAAAAGAGCCTTTTATAATGGCTGGATTTTCTAATTTTAACTGTACAACCATATCGGAAACTACCTCAGGAGTTGCTGTAGCAGTTAAAGCAATTACAGGAACTAATGGATGAAACGTTCTGAGGATATTACAATTTTTATAAGAGGGTCTAAAGTCATTTCCCCATTGCGATATACAGTGAGCCTCATCAATAGCAAAAAGATTGACATCCATTTGCTTTATATAATTTTGGACTAATTCTTGGTTTAACCGTTCTGGCGATAAGTATAAAAACTTATAATTTCCATAAAGTGCATTGTCCAACAATATATTTAAATTTTGGAAAGAGATTCCTCCAGGAATAGTCAGGGCTTTAATTCCTTTGTTTTTTAAATTGGTCACTTGGTCTTCCATCAATGCTACCAGTGGCGAAACAACAATACAAATTCCTTCTTTTGCAAGAGCTGGAATCTGAAAACAGACCGATTTGCCTCCACCTGTTGGTAATAAACCAATGGTATCTCTGCCGTTTAGGATCGTAGTTATAATCTCTTCCTGTTTTGGAAGAAATTGTGAGTACCCCCAATGGTCTTTAAGTATTTGATGCGGGTTTTTCAATAATTAAATTTCTAAATGAGTTATCATAAATTTCATTCGTTCCTCTAAAGTTCCAAAAGGAACCTCAATGACTTCGTATCCATATTTTTGATAACTTTGGGTTAGAAATTTATGAATTTTTTCGGCTTCTTCATACGTTTCATATCGTTCATTATCTTGAATGTAGATATCTTTCCATGGCGGTAAGATAAAAACGGTACCATAGCGATACTTATTACAAGTTGTATGAAAACTTTCGGGATAGGATACATTCGTGAAATCCATATATGCCGTAACGTCTGGCAATCCACGATCATAAAATAGTATTGTTTTTTTAAAATGATCAACTTCCTGATGCTGCTGTAAACGCCCTTTCAATAATAGTTGGCTAAACAAAATTGGATCGGATAAAAATAGTTGATCAATTCCCTTTTTTTTCGCCTCCAGTGTTACTTGTCTTGAAATTTCATGTTGACATTGATATCCATTTTCTTCTAAAAAATCAATTAGAGAAGTTTTTCCAGATCCAGGACCACCGGTAATGACAATTTTTTTGAGCATAATAAAAAAGATAATATGCAAATAACGTAAATAATTATTGATAGCGAAACCCTATATTTGTAATCTGTAATAAATATATGATGCGGAACGAAAAAGATACAGCAGCTTTTTATAAGAAACTAAAGAAAAGTTTAAAGAACGACACCCAATGGCCTGCTCTTTATTTGTATAAATTTATTATTCCCACAAGCGAATCAAAAATTTCAGAAATTGAGGCTATATTTAACAATACCAATGCTGAAATCACAAAAAGAGACTCGTCTAAAGGTACTTATACCAGTATATCGATAAAGGTGAATATGAAATCTCCAGATGCGGTAATTGAAAAATATAAAAAAGTTTCTAAAGTGGAGGGAGTGATTTCTTTATAAAATTAGTATTTTGCATGCATTATTAGATTACTTCACATATTAATTCACCTTGTAGGTTGCTAAACCACATTTTATCCAAAAATTTTGATAGATCACATAGAATACAATTCGGAGAGAGAAAAACTTATTATACCTGAATATGGTAGACATATTCAAAAAATGGTAGATTTTGCTATTTCTAGAGAAACCAAAGAAGAAAGAAATAAAGTTGCGAATAGTATCATTGCAGTGATGGGAAACTTAAATCCACATTTACGCGATGTTCCAGACTTTCAACACAAACTTTGGGATCAATTATTCATTATCTCCGATTTTAAACTGGAGGTAGATTCACCTTATCCAATTCCAAAAAAAGAAGAACTCCAAGAACGACCGGAGTCTTTAAATTACCCTCAAAATTTTCCAAAATATCGTTTTTATGGAAATAACATCAAGCGAATGATTGATGTTGCTAATAGTTGGGAAGAAGGGGATAAAAAAGAGGCATTGGTTTTTACGATTGCCAACCACATGAAGAAATGTTTTTTAAATTGGAATAAGGATACTGTTGAAGATGATGTAATATTTAATCATTTATTTGAACTTTCTGAAGGAAAACTAAACCTCAAAGACTCCGAAGAAAAATTATTAGATTCGATGACTATTCTTAAAAATAAGAAAACCTACGGTCAAAAGAAACATCAAAAAAATTACAAAAACAATAAAGGCAGAGCTAGAAAAAAATATTAATAATTAAACAATAATAACCATAAGCAATTGGTTGTTGTTTAATAAAAGAATCAAAACTAATTATTTTTATGGGATCATTTCGTATTGAAGGAGGTTGTAAATTACAAGGAGAAATTATACCTCAAGGTGCAAAAAACGAAGCGTTGCAAATATTGTGTGCTGTATTACTTACAGACGAGGAAGTTTTAATTAATAATGTGCCTGACATACGAGATGTCAATAAATTAATAGAAATTTTAGGAAACCTTGGTGTTACCGTTCAAAAATTAGGAAAAGGGGCTTATTCGTTTAAATCTGACAATTTAGATTTAGACTATTTAGAATCTGAACGATTTAAAGAAGAGGGTAGTGCTTTAAGAGGATCAATTATGATTGTTGGTCCATTATTAAGTAGATTTGGTAAAGGATTTATACCGCAACCAGGAGGTGATAAAATTGGTAGAAGGAGACTTGACACTCATTTTGAAGGATTTATAAAACTGGGCGCTACTTTTAGATACAATAAGGAAGAATGTTTTTATGGTGTCGAAGCTGCTAACGGTCTCAAAGGTACTTATATGCTTCTAGATCAGGCATCGGTTACTGGAACTGCCAATATTTTAATGGCTGCTGTTTTAGCCGAGGGAACCACCACTATTTATAATGCTGCCTGTGAGCCATATCTTCAACAGTTATGTAAGATGTTAGTTTCTATGGGCGCAAAAATTAATGGAATTGGATCCAATTTACTAACAGTAGAAGGGAGTTTCGTCCTTACATGGTTGTCAGCACAGAATCTTACCCGACATGATTGAAATTGGCAGTTGGATTGGGCTTGCAGCAATGACCAGAAGTGAGATTACTATTAAAAATGTAAGCTGGGAAAATCTTGGTTTGATTCCTGAAACTTTCAGAAAGTTGGGGATTACCCTCGAAAAAGTGGGTGATGACATTTATATCCCTCGACAAGAAAGTTATGAAATACAAGGCTATATTGATGGTTCTATTTTAACTGTTTCCGATTCCACTTGGCCAGGTTTTACTCCTGATTTGTTGAGTATTGTGTTGGTTATTGCAACGCAAGCAAAAGGAAGCGTACTTATTCATCAAAAAATGTTTGAGAGTCGTCTTTTCTTTGTGGATAAATTAATCGATATGGGTGCAAAGATTATTCTATGCGACCCACACAGAGCAACAGTTATTGGGCATAACTTTGAATATCCCCTAAAAGCAACCACGATGGTGTCACCCGATATTAGAGCTGGGATTTCTCTATTAATAGCGGCATTATCTGCTAATGGTACTAGTATTATTCAGAATATTGAGCAAATTGATCGTGGATACGAAAATATAGATGAACGTCTGCGAGCTATTGGTGCTAAAATTACAAGACTGGACTAGTTTATTTTTTTTGTTTATTTAGTTCGTCTTGAAGCTTTCTTCTAATTTTTTGTTCTCGTTCTAGTGAGCGTTGTCTGAAATTTTCAAATTCATTATCGGTTTCCTCTAATTTTTCTTTGGTGGTTTTAATAATATTGTAGCTATTTTTAAAACGTACAAATAATAAAAAGATAATTAGTAATAAAAAACCAAGACTAAAAAACACAAACAAATTGTAGGTAGACTTCTGTATCAATAAACCTAAAACATTAATAACTTTTTCTTTGTTTTTATAAATAGCTAATTCTTTTTTTGTGCTTTCTAGTTCACGAGTAAGCTTATCAATACTAGAGTTTTGAAGTGCTTTTTCCTCATCAAGGGAATTAATTTCTTGTTTAAAGCCTTTGATTGAATCGGATACATTACTGCGCAAAGTGTACAATTTTTCCTTTTTTACTACTTTGTATCCTTGATAATTATTGGATTTTTTGATCAAATCTTGAAATTGTCCTTCAATACTTAGTTCTTGAGCATGGGTGCTATTGGTTAAAGCCAACAATAATAGGAGAAAAGGGAAATAAATTTTCATAACAATGGTGTGTCTAAGATGAAATAACCATACGCAAGATGCTAAAAATTGTTTAAAACTGACTTCAATTGCTCAACTATTTTATTTGAATATTTTATTTAAATTAATTCAACGATTTTAATTTTAAAGTTTTGGCTTATTGAAAACATTAATTTGTTATTTTTTTGTGAAAAACACTATAAATTAAATTAATTATGTTGTGTTTGTTTAGCTTTGTATTCTTTAAAATTAATTAAACACTATAAAAATGAAAAAACTTATTTTATTGACTTTTATATGTTCGTTGTCTTTATCAGTAAACGCTCAAATAAAGTCTCCGCAACCTAGTACTTCTCAAACTGTAACTCAAACTGTAGGTCTTACTAATATTGAATTGTCATACTCTAGACCTTCGATGCGAGAAAGAAATATATTTGGCGAATTAGTACCTTACGGAAAAATGTGGAGAACAGGTGCAAATAAAAATACCACTATTACCTTCGATAAGGATGTAATAATTGGTTCTAAAGAGGTAAAAGCAGGTACCTATGCAATATTTACGAAACCTAATGCGCAATCCTGGGAGGTATATTTTTACTCGGATACTTCTAATTGGGGTACTCCAGCTGCCTGGGAAAATGAAAAGGTGGTAGCTTCGATCAAAGCAAATGTAGTAGCTATGCCCATGGAGGTGGAAACTTTTACAATTTCGTTTGATGCCATAACCAATGACTCTGCTACTTTAGGATTTCGTTGGGATCATACTTATGTTGCTGTACCCATTTCATTTTTTACAGATACTCAAGTTACAAAAAGTATCGAGTCAGTGATGAGTGGACCGAATGCTGGAGATTACTATACAGCTGCTGTTTACTACCTTAACGCTGATAAAGATATTAAAAAAGCAAAAAACTGGATTGATAAAGCTATCGAAATGAGAGAGAATCCTGCTTTTTGGTATCACAGACAACAGTCTTTAATTTACGCGAAATCGGGAGATAAAAATGGTGCTATAAAAGCAGCAAAAAAATCATTAGCGCTTGCTAAAGAAGCTGGAAACGAGGATTACGTAGCTTTAAATACCAAATCGTTAAAGGCATGGGAAGGTAAAAAATCAGAAGATAAATAAACTACTTTATCTCCTTTAAAAAAGCAGCTAAATTTAAGTTTAGCTGCTTTTTTTTATAGTTCATTGCTATTTTCTTCTTGCCCATTACTCATTAAATACGCTTTTAAAAAACTATCAATATCTCCATTTAGGACTTGGTCAACATTGCCAGTTTCATGAGCAGTTCGAACATCTTTAATTAATTTATAGGGATGCAAAACATAGTTTCTTATTTGCGAACCCCATTCGATGGCCATTTTATTAGCCTCAATTTCATTTCGGTGGCTTTGTTGTTTTCGCAATTCAATTTCATATAACTGCGACTTTAACATTTGCATTGCTTTCTCTCGATTTTCTAGCTGTGACCTGGTTTCAGAATTATGAATCATAATCCCCGTAGGTTCATGAGTCAAGATGGCTTTAGTCTCGACTTTATTTACATTTTGACCACCAGCACCACCGCTTCTAGCAAAAGACCAGGATATATCTGCGGGATTAATAGCTATTTCAATCGTTTCGTCAGCCAGAGGGTATACATAAACTGAGGCAAAACTAGTATGTCTTTTTGCATTGCTGTCAAAAGGAGAAATACGAACCAATCGATGAACACCATTTTCACCTTTTAACCAACCAAAAGCGTATTCACCCTCAATTTCTAGAGTGACCGTTTTAATTCCTGCCACGTCTCCTGATTGAAAATTAAGTTCTTTTACCTTTAATTGATGTTTTTCGGCCCACATCAAATACATACGCATGAGCATTTCTGCCCAATCACAACTTTCGGTACCTCCAGCCCCTGCGGTTATTTGTAATACAGCGCTAAGATGATCTCCTTCGTCACTCAGCATATTCCTGAACTCAAGAGTTTCAATAGCCTCTAAGGCATTGTTAAAGCGTTTTTCTAGTTGTTCGGCAGTTCCTTCACCTTCTTTGAAAAATTCGAATAATACTTCGGTATCCTCTGTAATAATCAAGGCCTTATTATAGTCTGAAATCCATTTTTTCTTGGTTCGAAGTGACTTCATGAAAATTTCTGCATCTTTTGGATGGTTCCAAAAATTGGGATCGTAGGTTTTTTCTTCGTCGTTCGCTATTTCAATCTTTTTTCCAGCAACGTCAAAGATACCTCCTTAACGCATCCAGGCGCTCCTTAAGATCTTTTATTTGATCAAGTGTAATCATATAGTCCCGAACTATCGGTATTTTTTTGTTATTAAGTCCTCGTAAAAATAGAATTTAACAATTCATCTTAAAAGAAAATTCCAATATTTTTTATAGCTTTAAAAAAAATAAATTTTTATGAAATATGTAGTACTCTATTTGGTTGTTTTATTTAATCTGCATTCACTTTCTGCACAATTTATCGAAGAAAAAAAAGACTTAAAATTATATAATGGTTATTTTAATTTTTACTATTCAGCTACCGAAGGCAAAATATACCTAGAAGTAGACAAACTAAATAAAGAGTTTTTGTATACTCATTTTTTAGCTTCTGGATTGGGGTCAAACGATATTGGTTTGGATCGAGGGCAGATAGGGGATGGTGTCGTCGTTAAATTTATTAAAAGTGGTAATAAGATATTATTATTACAACCCAATCAAAAATTTAGAGCAATTTCTGATAACGAATTTGAAAAAAAATCGATCGAAGAAGCTTTTGCAAAATCAATCATCTTTGGTTTCCCGATCAAAGAAATAAGAGACGAAAAATACATCATCAATTTAACTCCTTTTTTACTTCGTGATGCCCATCACGTTTCTAAAAGATTAAAAGATAATTTACAAGGAAGCTATAAACTTGATGCTTCACGAAATGTATTGTGGCTTGAAAATACTAAGGCATTTCCGAAAAATGTTGAATTTGAATCCTTATTAACTTTTATTGGGGAACCAAAGGGTAAAAACATCGTTTCTGTTTCGCCAGATGCCAATTCCATATCCGTTAGACAGCATATTGGGTTTATTGAATTGCCAGATGATAACTACAGTCCAAGAATTTTTAATGCCAAATCAGGTTCTTTTCCTATGTCTTACATGGATTATTCAACACCCGTTTGGGAACCTATCAAAAAACAATTTATATATAGGCATCGATTGCATAAGAAAAATCCAAATGAAACCCGCTCAGAGGCTGTTGAGCCCATAATTTATTATTTAGACCCTGGAACCCCTGAACCAATTCGTTCTGCTTTATTAGAGGGTGCAAGTTGGTGGAATCAAGCTTTTGAAGCAATTGGTTATGTAAATGCTTTTCAAGTTAAGATGTTGCCACCTGAGGCTGATCCCTTGGATGTTCGATATAATGTTATACAATGGGTTCACCGTTCTACAAGAGGTTGGAGCTATGGAGGTTCCATTAATGATCCTCGAACTGGTGAAATTATAAAAGGACATGTAAGTCTAGGAAGTTTACGAATAAGACAAGATTTCTTAATCGCACAAGCCTTAATGAACCGACCCTTCGGAAATGATGATCAAAATTATCAACCGATGTTAGAATTAGCCTTGGCAAGAATACGTCAACTTTCAGCTCATGAAGTAGGACATACCTTAGGTTTTGCACATAATTTTGCTGCAAGCGTTTCCGATAGGGCAAGTGTCATGGATTATCCACACCCAAAGATCACTTTAAAAAATGATACTATTGACTTTTCTGAAGCTTACGCATCGGGAATAGGAGCCTGGGATAAAGTTACCGTAGCTTATTCTTATAGTGACATTCCTGAAAATCAATTGGAGAAAAACTATTTGTCTAATTTATTGACAGCGGCATTCTCTAAAGGCTTGTATTATATTTCAGATGCAGATGCGAGACCGCAAGGAGGGGCAAACGCTAAAGCACATTTGTGGGACAATGGTGCTTCTGCCACTGAGGAATTAAAAAATGTTTTGGCAGTAAGAAAGAAAGCAATTGAAAATTTTTCAATGGATAACATTAAAAATGGGGAACCTTTTTCAAAACTTGAAGATGTGTATGTTCCTCTATACTTTTATCATCGATACCAAACAGAGGCTGTAATCAAATTAATAGGGGGACTAGATTATACGTATGCTGTAAAAGGAGATTCTGGGATCGCTGTTCAAATTATTTCAAAAAAGGAACAAGAAGCAGCATTAGATGAAATCTTGCAAACGCTCAGCATCAATACTTTAAAAATCCCGCACCGAATTCTTAAACTTTTCCCCCCAAGGGCAATGGGCTATGATAGAACTAGAGAATCTTTTAAAAGTAATACCAATGTAGCCTTTAATAGTTTGGGGGCCGTTGCTACTGCAAGTGATCTGACACTCAAATTATTATTAAATCCCGAGAGAGCCAATAGATTAATTGAACAACATGCTATTTCAAATGCTAATTTGAGTTTAAACGAAGTTCTAACTAAATTGATAAGTCACAGTTTTGATTTAAAAGTTAAAACATCATATGAAAAAGAGATAGCGCATACCTTACAATACATTACAATTCAAAATTTAATGAATTTAATTGCTTCTGATCAAGCTTCACCTCAAGTCAAGTCTGTTGCCAATGAAACTTTAGATGATTTATTCACCTCTTTAAAATCTGATAAATCTACCTTTAACAATCAATTAATTAGAGAGCTAATTAGTTTTAGGAAATATCCTGAAAAGTTTGATGTTCATAAGGTTTCAAAAATCCCAGACGGGAGTCCTATTGGAAGCGCTCCATGTTTTATGAACTGAAGTACACCAACTGATGAGTCAAGAAATAGTTGTAATTTAATTTTTGCAATAGTTTAAAATATTAAAATTAATAATGAATCTAAACTCAAAAATCTTAATTTTGAATTTAGAAAAAATAAATTTTAATTTTTAAATTTATTTATTGATAAATAAAAAACTCCCAATGAATATAGATTTACGAAGTGATACGGTAACCAAGCCTACAAAAGGAATGTTGCAAGCCATTATAAAGGCGCCAACTGGAGATGATGTTTATAAAGAGGATCCTACTGTAAATCAATTAGAACGTAGATTCGCAGAAATGTTTGGTATGGATACAGCGCTTTTTTTTCCGACTGGATCTATGTCTAATCAAACTGCCATAAAATTACACACACAACCTGGCGATCAACTAATTTGCGATAAGTGGGCTCATGTCTATAATTACGAAGCAGGGGGAGTTGCATTTAATAGTGGAGTTACCTGTAATTTAATTGACGGCCATAGAGGAATGATTACAGCCTCAGCAATAGAAAAAGGGATTAGTCCAATTTCAAATTACCATACGCCAAATACGACCTTGGTTTGTCTAGAAAACACAACGAATAAAGGGGGAGGTGCTTGTTATGATTTTGAAGAGTTTAAAAAAGTAAGAACTTTATGTGATAGCTTCGGCTTAGGCTTGCATCTAGATGGTGCAAGACTCATGAATGCTTTAGTTGCAAAAAATGAAGACCCAAATAGCTATGGAAAAATATTTGATACGATTTCTGTCTGTTTAAGTAAAGGTCTTGGAACTCCCCTTGGTACTATTTTACTTGGTAGTAATGAACTAATGGCAAGAGCTATTAGAGTACGTAAAATCCTTGGTGGTGCAATGCGACAAGTTGGTTTCATGGCAGCGGCAGGATTGTACGCCTTGGATCATCATTTTGAAAGATTAGCAGAGGATCATCAAAAAGCATCAGAAATTGCTCAAACGCTTCAAAAATTAGATTACATAAAGAAAGTAGAACCCGCTGATACGAATATTGTTATCTTTAATTTAATAGATGAAATGTCAAAGGATCAATTTATGAAAGATATGTCTGAAAACCATATACAAATTAGCGATATGGGGCAAGGTAAGCTTAGAATGGTAACTCATTTAGATTACACAGATGAAATGCATCATATTGTTCTTAATGTTCTTAAAAATTATGAATATTAAAACAAATCCATTCCAGGTATTTTTGGCATTCCTTCACTAGCAACAGCAGCAATTTCTTTCTCATTTATAGTCGTCGCTTTATCGATGGCTTTATTTAAAGTTAGAATTAAAGATTCAACTAATTGTGTTTTATTTTGCAATAAGGAATCATCTATTTCAATATGCTTTAGTTCTCTATTCGCAGTAATCGTTACTTTTAAAAAGCTATCACTACTTTTTTCATCTATTAAGACAGTGTTCATTCGTTGTTTTGTGGCTGCTACTTTTGCCTGGGCTTCTTTTAGTTTACCCATCATTCCTTTTAAATCTCCAAACATGACATATATATTAATTTGAAACAAAATTAGTATATTGTAATCAAACTAATCTATAAAATCCTAATGAAAAAAACATTAATTTTTTCGTTGCTAACGCTTATTTTTGTTGCTTCTTGTAGAAATAAAGAAATATCTAAAACGACTATGGAAATACAAGCTCCTAAAGCAGACAAAATAGAAAAACATCTAGAGAAGCATGGAGATGTTAGATTAGATAATTATTACTGGTTGAATGAACGTGATAACGAAGAAGTAATCGATTATCTAGAGCGTGAAAATGATTATTACGATCGGATGACCGAACATACTAAAGATTTTCAAAAAAGTTTATTTGAAGAAATGAAAAGTAGAATCAAGAAAGATGATGAATCTGTTCCTTATCGTTTCAATGGTTATTATTATATTACAAAATATGAAAAAGGAAAGGATTATCCAATTTACACAAGAAAAAGAGATAGTTTAGAAGCCGAGGAAGAATTGCTTTTTGATGTTAATGAAATGGCAGAAGGACATTCCTATTATAATTTATCAGGTTTGAGCGTAAGTCCTGACAATACAAAAATATCTTTTGGAGTCGATACGGTAAGTCGAAGAAAATATACCATTTATATTAAAGATTTACTGACTGGCACTATTTTGGATGAAACTATTCCGCTTACTACTGGAGGATCCACATGGGCGAATGACAATAGCACTTTATTTTATGCTCAAAAAGACGAACAAACTCTGCGTTCCAGCAAAATATTTAGACATCGGTTAGGCACTTCATCGCTTAGCGATGAGCTTATCTTTGCTGAAGAAGATGAAACATTTGGAACTTTTGTTTTTAAAACAAAATCCAAAAAGTTTTTAGTCATTGGAAGTTACAGCACCTTAACTTCAGAATACAGAATTTTAAATGCAGATACTCCTTTTGAAGATTTTAAGATTTTTCAACCTAGAGTTAGAGGACTAGAATATTCTATATCTCATTACAACGATTCTTTTTATGTATTAACCAATATGGATGGAGCTAGTAATTTTAAGTTGATGAAAACATCTGACGATACTACTTCGATGGATAACTGGGAAGAAATGATAGCTCACAAAGAGGACGTATTACTGGAAGATATTGATATTTTTAAAGACTATTACGTAATTAGTGAACGTTCAAATGGTTTAAACAGAATAAAAGTTGTTAAATGGGATGGTGCAGATTCCTACTATTTACCCTTTGATAATGAGACGTATACAGCGTTTGTTTCAGTTAATCCTGAATTTGATTCAAAGGTATTACGGTATGTTTATAACTCTTTAATAACTCCTTCATCTATTATTGATTTTAATATGGATACACGAGAACAAATTATTTTGAAGGAAACAGAGGTCCTGGGTACTGGTTTTAATAAAAATAATTATGAATCTAAAAGGATATGGGCTGCTGCAGCCGACGGTACTTCAATACCAGTATCGATGGTATACAAAAAAGGAATTAAGATGAATGGTAAGACACCCTTACTACTTTACGCATATGGATCTTATGGAAGTACGGTAGATCCCTATTTTTCAACAGTAAGGTTAAGTTTATTAGATCGAGGATTTATTTTTGCAATCGCCCATGTAAGAGGAAGTGAATACCTTGGAAGATCCTGGTATGAGAATGGAAAATTATTAAAAAAGAAAAATACATTTACTGATTTTATTGATGTATCTAAATATTTAATTGCTAATAAATACACTTCTTCCAAACATCTTTATGCAAATGGTGGATCAGCTGGAGGCTTGTTAATGGGAGTAATTACAAATATGGCTCCAGAAATTTATAATGGTATAGTTGCAGAAGTTCCTTTTGTTGATGTAACTACCACCATGTTAGATGATTCTATTCCATTGACTACTGGGGAGTATGATGAATGGGGAAATCCAAATGAAAAGGAATACTACGATTATATGACTTCGTATTCTCCTTACGATCAAGTAGCGATTAAAGATTATCCTAATTTGCTGGTGACTACTGGACTTCATGATTCGCAGGTGCAATATTGGGAACCCGCAAAGTGGGTCGCTAAATTGAGGGATATGAAAACCGATACTAATTTACTCTTGCTTCATATAAATATGGAGGCTGGTCATGGTGGAGCTTCAGGAAGATTTAATGCACTAAAAAAGTATGCTAGGTCTTATTCTTTTTTGTTAGATTTAGAAGGGGTAAATAAGTAGTTAGTATTTTTTATCGTAAATTTGAACTCTATAAAAATAGTGCTTTTTTTATTTTTTTTGCAAAATTTCCTTTTATGAATAAAAATTTAAATGTTTATAACAATGTGTTAGGTCTAGTGGGTAACACACCATTAATTAAACTTAATAAGATTGTCTCGAAATTTCAAGGAAGTTTTTTTGCAAAAGTTGAGGGGTTTAATCCTGGACACTCTACCAAAGATAGAATAGCGCTTTATATCATTGAACAAGCTGAAAAAAAAGGGATTTTAAAACCAGGTGATACCATTATTGAAACTACAAGTGGTAATACAGGTTTTAGTCTAGCTATGGTAAGTATTATAAAGGGTTACAAATGTATACTTGCAGTTAGTTCAAAATCCTCGCCAGACAAAATAGATATGCTCAAAACAATGGGAGCAGAGGTCTATGTGTGTCCAGCTCATGTTTCAGCAGAAGATCCCAAATCTTATTATGAAGTTGCTAAGAGACTTCATAAAGAAATTGAGGACTCCATTTATATCAATCAATATTTCAATGAATTGAATATCGAAGCTCATTATAATTCTACAGGAGCTGAAATTTGGAACCAAACGGAAGGTAAAATTACGCATCTAGTAGCTTGTAGTGGTACTGGAGGAACTATTTCTGGTACTGCAAAATTCTTAAAGGAACAAAATAAAAATATTGAAATTATAGGAATAGACGCCTATGGTTCTGTTTTGAAAAAATATCACGAAACGAGGGAGTTTGATAAAAATGAAATTTACCCATATCGAATTGAGGGCTTGGGAAAAAATTTAATTCCTTCGGCAACAGATTTTGACAAAATAGATCGTTTTGTAAAAGTTACGGACGAAGGAAGTGCTCATTCAGCAAGAGAAATAGCAAGTAAAGAAGGTTTATTTGTAGGTTACACAAGTGGTGCTGTATTAGAGGGGTTAAAACAATTAAATGCCGAGGGTGTTTTTAATAATGAAAGCGTCGTAGTTGCAATATTTCCAGATCATGGTTCAAAATACATGAGTAAGGTTTACAATAACGAATGGATGGAACAGCAAGGATTTATGGAAAAAAATAAATCAAAAGAAGCTGAAATACATTACGTTAAGTAAAATAAATAGAATTTTAAACCTCAGAAAAGCTACTCCTACGGTAGCTTTTTTTGTTTGTTATTTTCTTATGTGCATGTCTTTTGTTATGCTACAAAAAAAATAGTATTTTTGATAAACCTTAATTTTTAAGAAGATGAAAGATTTATTCGATAAAATATACAAAAGCAAAGGACCACTCGGTAAATGGGCTGAAGTAGCCGAGGGCTATTTTGTATTTCCCAAAATTAGAAGGTCCAATTTCAAATCATATGAAATTCCAAGGTAAAGAAGTTATTACTTGGAGTATCAACGATTACTTAGGATTGGCAAACCATCCTGAGGTAAGGAAAGTAGATGCTGAGGCAGCCGTAAAATACGGTTCGGCTTACCCTATGGGAGCTAGAATGATGAGTGGTCATACTGATTTACACGAGCAGTTGCAGAATGAATTGGCAGAATTTGTTAATAAAGAAGCTGCTTATCTTTTAAATTTTGGCTACCAAGGAATGGTTTCAACGATTGATGCCTTGGTTTCTAAAGATGATATTATTGTCTATGACGTGGATGCACATGCCTGTATTATCGATGGAGTTAGACTGCACATGGGTAAACGATTTACCTATAAGCATAATGATTTAGAAAGTATTGAGAAAAACTTACAAAGAGCCACTAAAATGGCAAAAGCAAGTGGTGGTGGAATTTTACTAATTTCCGAAGGTGTATTTGGAATGCGCGGAGAACAAGGAAAGTTAAAAGAAATAGTAGCGCTTAAGAAAAAATACAACTTTAGACTGTTTGTAGATGATGCTCACGGTTTTGGTACTCTAGGTAAAACTGGAGCTGGTGCTGGAGAGGAACAAGGTGTTCAGGACGATATTGATGTATACTTCGCAACTTTTGCAAAATCAATGGCTAGTACAGGAGCTTTTATTGCTGCTGATGACGAAATAATAACGTATCTTAAGTACAACCTTCGGTCTCAAATGTTTGCCAAATCATTGCAAATGCAATTGGTAGAAGGAGCATTGAAGCGTTTAGATATGCTACGTACCATGCCAGAATTTAAAAATAAACTCTGGGAAAATGTAAATGCATTGCAAGGTGGTTTAAAAAAGCAAGGCTTCGATATTGGAACCACTCAAAGTTGTGTGACTCCAGTTTATCTAAAGGGATCTATCCCAGAAGCCATGGCTTTGGTAAAAGATTTACGTGAAAATCATGGTATATTTTGTTCTATAGTAGTATATCCAGTTATACCAAAAGGTTTAATTTTACTACGTATGATCCCAACTGCTTCTCATACTTTAGACGATGTAGCAAAAACATTAGAGGCATTTAACTCGATACGTGAGCGTTTAGAGAACGGTACTTACAAAAGACTTTCAGCAGCAGTTGCAGCTGCAATGGGAGAATAGTTATTTAGGTTCAATAATAAGGAATACCGCAGTGCTATCACCAATGTTAATCACTTCGTGCCATTCGATACCGTTATTGTTAAAATAACTTCCAGTTTTAACGTTTACAATTCTGGTTCCAGTAGTATCTTTAATTTTAAAAGTACTTCCCTCCAATGTATATCCAAAATGTGGTAAATGATAATGTCGCTCATGACCTACACCTGGCTTGAAGGTACATTTTAAAATACGTTGATATTTATTGTCTTCAATTTTCTCACAAACTTTTTTACCGTTCCATCCTGCTGATAACGGATCTGGAAGTAACGATTTTGTTTTACAGGAGCTTAGTAAAAGAACAGTCATAAAACATATAAATACAAAAAATGGTTTCATAAGTTTTTTAAATCAATTCTGAACGTACTACGCTCTTTATGTTTCACAGGACTGTTATGTTTCCATAATTGTTGCACCGCTACATTTTCTTCAAGTTCCGGGTTAGTTTCGGTTTGTGTAATCCCTTTTCGTCTAAAAATCGCACTTACTTCATCAAATATGAGAGCAGTAATTCCCTTTCCTTGGTATTCAGGATCTACGCCGATCAAGTAGAAAGCTGCGGTGTCATTTTTTCGTTGAGCCTTCATTAAATGATACCATCCAAATGGGAATAGTGATCCGTTTGCTTTTTTTAGTGCTTTTGAAAAGGAGGGCATTACTATGGAAAATGCAATTAATTTTTTGTTTTTATCCATAATACAAGTGATATATTCAGGATTAATAAAATTAAAATACTTATCCTTATAATGATCAATTTGGTATTGTTGAATAGGTACAAATGTTTGTAAAGAATTGTATGTTTTATTTAACAAACCAAACATATCATCGACATACGGTAGTATATTTTTTTTCTTTTTAAATCTGACAACTTCTAAATTATACTTTTCCTTTATTAAGTTAGAAAATCGTTTAACTTTTGGTAGATGTTCTGATGGATTTAGCAATCTAAATTCTACCCATGTTGCCTGTTTTTGAAATCCTAATTTTTTTAAATGTTCTGCATAATAAGGATATTGGTACCAAGTAATCATCGTATTTAACTCTTCAAAACCAAAAGTTAATATACCAGCCTTTTCCATATTTGAAAATCCAACGGGACCTTCCGCATATTCTAATTTATGTAGTTTTCCAATTTCAATTACTTTTTGCAATAATGCTTTTGTAACCTCAATATCATCAATCATATCCAGCCAACCAAAACGAACTTTATTTTTCTTTTGTTCCTTTACTTCTATGTGGTTAATGATCACAGCGATCCTTCCTACTATCTTTTTATTTTTAAAAGCTAGATAATAAGTAGCCTCGGCATTTTTAAAAACAGGGTTATTTGCCTTGTCTAAAGTTTCTAGTTCATCATTTGTTAGAGGAGGCACCCAGTATTTGCAATCTTTGTATAATGAAAATGGAAATTTTACAAATTGTAATATTTCCCTTTTAGATTTTATTTCTTTTACTTTTATCATTGATTAAAATTACAAATTTACCCCATTGTTACTTTCAAGGTTAACACCATCCATTCGTTTATTTTTTTTCTTTTTTGTCTTGTTTTTTTCTTTTCTTTTTTTTGCTCTTCCAGCTTTCCCTTTTTCTTCTATATATTGATCGTTTGCATGCATATCCAACCTGTAAGATATGCCTAATCTTCCAAATTGTCTAGAAGGAGTGTCTTTAAAGTTCATTAAAAATGCGACATCTACTTGAAAATCTTTACTCACTAAATAGGCAGCACCGCCTCTAAATATTTGGTCTGCATAAAAATCACTTTTTATGCCCTGGTTTTCAATAAAAGCCGAAAGTTTCGCATTAAAGGTATGGGTTAAGGTTAAAATATAAGAATAGGATTTTTCATCCAACGTAATGCGTTCCCCAATAAGATTTATGACAAAGACCCAACTCCCCCAATTATTTTGAGTTGCTATTGCGACAGTTGGGCTTATTTCTATTCCTGTTTTTAATTCTGGATTAAAAAATGTTAAGTCATTATTAGAAAGGTGGGTTAAAGGGTTATTTGCTTGATCAAAATTTGCTCCTGCGTATACAGATATTGCTGGTATTAAGTCTTTCCATTTAAAACTATTATTGGCCTTCCAACTGTATAGGTTTGGTTTTTCAATTTGTCTTTTTCGATAAGGATCAAAGAATAAATACTTAGCACCTATCGTATTTGTGTTAAAATTACTTTCTTTAAAGTTGTCACCAGAATCAACTAATGAAACAGCATTTGATTGGTAAGCGCCAATCAAACTAATTTCTAGCTCTTCTTTCCAAATTCCATACCTAAAATTATAATCAATGATAAAAGCATCTGTTTTTTTATTTAAGATTGAATGTTCCTCTTTGCCTAGTCCAAAACCAGTTTCAAATTGTAAAACATCTTTTCCAACAGAAAATGCTCCCTGCGAAAATCCTGGGCGATTAGAATTTATCGTTTCTGTATATTGAGCAAATACTGAAATTGATATAAATAAAAAAAGAAATAAAATTTTACTACGCTTAATGACCATAAAGTTTTTGGTTAGATTCAAAGATATAATTTATCATTTATTTAATACTAGTTTTTACAAAATTATCCAATCTATTTGTATTTTTGACCAGCAATAAAATATGAATATGAATTCCTTTTTAGAAACGGTATTAACAGTACTTTTGGTATACTATGGGTTAAAAATTTTATTTAAGTTTTTAAAACCCTATTTATTAAAATATATGGTCAAAAAAGCTACAAAAGGTTTTGGAAATGCTTTTGGTGAAAACCCTTTTCAACCAGAAAAAGCTAGAAAAAATGAAGAAGGAAAAATTACAATTGATCCCTTAAAGTCTAGTACGAAAACTTCCAAATCGAAAGTAGGAGAGTACATCGATTTTGAAGAACTTGACTGATCTGTAAAAACTTCTTTTCTGTTATTTTAAAAGAACTCCACATTTTTTCATAAATTCCCCAAGTATTTTTAAAATCTAGATGAAACAACTAAAAAAGTTCCTGCCCCATATTATTGTATTCATTTTATTTACAATGATTTCTCTTACTTATTTCAGCCCAGTTTTACAGGGTAAAAAAATATTTCAGAGTGATATAGTTCAATATACTGGAATGGCAAAACAGCAGAACGATTTTAGAAAATCGACTGGTGAAGAAACTTATTGGACCAATGCTGCTTTTGGAGGAATGCCTACCTATCAATTAGGCGCAAAATACCCTCATAATTATATAAAAAAACTAGATTTAAGTTTACGGTTTTTACCAAGACCTGCTGATTATTTATTTCTTTATTTCGTTGGTATCTATATACTTTTTTTAGTACTAAAATTAGATTACAAATTGGCTTTTATAGGAGCCTTAGCCTTTGGATTTTCAACATATTTGATCATTATTTTAGGTGTAGGACACAATGCAAAAGCACATGCAATTGCATACATGCCATTGGTTTTAAGTGGAATTATTTTAGCCTTGCGAGGAGCATTCTTTAGAGGTTTTTTACTAACTACGATAGCCTTGGCGCTAGAACTGGTTGCAAATCACTTCCAAATGACTTATTATTTGCTTTTGTTAGTTTTGGTAATCGGTCTTGTGTATTTAATCGATTCCTATAAAAATAAAGCATTACCGACTTTTTTCAAGGGTGTAGGAGTTTTAGTGGTAGCAGTAATTTTTGCAATAGGCCTCAACGCCACTAATATTTTAGCAACAAAAGAGTATGCAGCTACTTCTACTAGGGGGAATAGCGAATTAACAATTAATCCTGACGGAAGTGCTAAAGTGGCTAATAAAGGACTCGACTACGATTACATCACAGAATATAGTTATGGGAAGTTAGAAAGTTTTAATTTATACATCCCTAGGTTTATGGGTGGAGGGTCTTCAGAACCTTTACCTGACAACCCAAAATCATTAGAGGCTATTATGCAATTAGGAGCTTCTTCTCAAGAAGCCAATCAAATTTTAAATCAAGTACCCATGTATTGGGGTGATCAACCGATAGTAGCTGCACCTGCTTATGTTGGTGCTGTAATTATTTTCCTGGCTTTACTATCCTTATTTCTAATTAAAGGTAAATTAAAATGGTGGTTAGTTTCAGGAATTCTACTAAGCTTGCTCTTATCTTGGGGGAAAAATTTAAGTTTTATTACCGACTTTTTTATTGAATACATTCCACTTTACAATAAGTTTAGAGCGGTATCTTCTATACAAGTGTTATTGGAGTTATTGCTTCCGATTTTAGCAATCATTGGATTGCAACAGTTTCTATTTACCTCTGAAGGATTGGAGAAAAAGAAAAAAGCGCTTATGTATGCTACAGGAATTACTGCCGGAATAACTATCATATTCATTTTATTTAAATCTTTCTTATTTGATTTTACAAGTCCCTACGATACTTATTTCATGAAAGATTTAGGTCCAAGATTTGTTGCTGCCATGGAAGAGGATAGAATGACATTGTTTACCAGTGATGCCCTTAGATCCCTTATATTTGTTTTGTTATCAGCTGGAATTTTATGGTTTTATTTTAAATCAAAACTCAAACAAGGAACTGCTGTTGTTTTGTTCGCAATATTGATAGTATTTGATTTGGTTGGAGTTGACAGAAGATATGTAAATAACGATGATTTTGTAAAGTCTAGAATTATGGACCATCCTTTTCAAGAAAACTTCGCAGATAAAGAAATTTTAAAGGATACAGCGTATTTTAGAGTTTATGACGTGACTTCAAGTCCATTTAATAGTGGTAAAGCAAGTTATTACCACAATGCATTAGGCGGTTACCATGCGGCAAAACCTGGACGAATTCAGGATATCGATAATTTCTATTTAAGTAAAGGAGATATAGGGATACTAAATATGATGAATGTACGATACATCATTACCCAAGGAAAAAATGGAACAGCTTTCCCTCAACGTAATCCATACGCAAACGGTGCTGCTTGGTTCGTAGAAAATGTATTGATCGCCCAAAACACCAATGAAGAATTATTATTGCTTGATAGTCTAAATACTAAAAGTACAGCCATAATTCATAAAGAATTTAGTGATAAATTACCTTTAGAAGATACTAAAAGAGATTCCACAGCAACCATTAAATTAAAGAGTCATAATCCAAACCACCTAGTTTATGAATCAACTACCGAAACTTATCAATTAGCGCTTTTTTCTGAGGCTTATTACCCGGATGGTTGGAATGTATACATAGATGGAAATTTAGTGGAACATTATAGAGCAAATTATATTTTGAGAGCTCTCACGATTCCAAAAGGATCTCATACTATTGAATTTAAATTTGAACCCCAAGTTATTACTATCGGCAGTCAATTATCATTGGCTAGTAGCATTTTATTTTTATTGGTATTTGCTGGAGGCTTTTATAGGAATAGCAGAAAGAAAGTACCATCTAATAATGAATAAAAAGTTATGAAACGTGTACTAGTAATTACGTATTATTGGCCGCCAGCTGGTGGTCCTGGTGTTCAAAGATGGCTCAAGTTTATTACTTATTTTAAAGAGTTTGGAATTGACCCTATCGTTTTTATTCCAGATAACCCTCATTATCCTTTAATAGACGAATCTATTAGTTCTGAGCTTCCAAAAGGAATTCAAATCATTCGATTTCCAATAAAAGAACCTTATAGATTTGCAAATCTATTTTCAAAAAAGAAAACAAATCGGGTTAGTAGTGGAATTATAACAAAGCAAAAACAATCTGTTTTAGAAAAAGTCCTTTTATGGATTCGTGGTAATTTTTTTGTTCCAGATGCCAGAGTAGGATGGGTAAAGCCATCGATAGGTTTTTTAAGAAATTTTATATCTGAACAAAAGGTAGAGGTCATTATTACTTCGGGCCCCCCTCACAGTTTACATTTAATTGGTAAATCCTTAAAAAAGGAAACAGGAATTAAATGGGTAGCAGACTTTAGAGATCCTTGGACAACCATTCATTATCACAAATCGCTGAGACTAAGTAAAAGAGCTCAAAAAAAGCATTTAGCCTTAGAATCAGAAGTGTTAACAAAAGCAGATCATTTAGTTGTAACGAGTGCAACTACTAAACGAGAATTTGAAAAAATCACCAACACCCCCATTGAAGTTATTACTAATGGATACGATTCTATTGACGAATTTAAACCTAATTTAGATGTAAAATTTACCTTATCGCATGTAGGCTCTTTACTAAGCAATAGAAATCCTATTGTGTTATGGGAGGCGTTATCCGAACTGTGTTCAGAGGACTCCCAGTTTTCCGAAGATTTATTGATACAACTGGCTGGATCTGTAAGTGACGCTATACCAAATAGTATTCGAAAATACGGTTTAACAAATCAGTGTTTATCGTTGGGATATTTATCGCATCAAAAAGCAATTCAATTACAGTGTAATTCTCAGGTTTTATTATTAATTGAAATGAACCTTCCTGAGACGAAGGCTATTATACCAGGTAAATTATTTGAATACCTCGCTGCAAAACGACCAATACTGGCAATTGGTCCTTTAGAAAGCGATGTTGAAAAAATCATCGAGGAAACCAGTTCTGGTTGCTATTGCGGTTATTCTGAAAAAGAAAAACTTAAAAACCAAATCAGCACATATTATCAGGCATATAGGCAAGGTCATTTAATTTTAAATTCTAAAGGATTATCAAGTTTTAGCAGAAAAAAACTGACCTCTAATATGAGTAATTTGATTAAAAACTTATAAAAAAAATCCCCTTTAATGAGTTGATGCCCATCAGAGGATTTTTATCACTACTTTTAGTACAGTCCTCTACTTCTTTTTCTTGACAAAGTAGTATTGCTATTTACTTGTTGACTCCTTTTAGTGTTCGAAACTATATTTGAAGTCTTAGAGCTAGAATACATAGTTGTTCGGTTTTGAGTATTCATATTTGTTTGAGATGAAACCTTCCTGCCATTTAAAATTGTATTTCTATTACTTCTAAATCTATGACTACCAGTTAGAGTTGGTTTTGTATTTAAATTATTAACTAAACGATTTCCTCTAGGATTCTGATTGTTGGTTATTGGCTTAGTATGATAGACAGGTCTTGTTCTATTAATAATTGGTTTAGATGCAACAGCTACAGAAGTCCTTCTTCGAGATGGCTGATAATTTTTATTTACTTCATACCGTCCACCTTTATAGTGGTTATATCTACCGGGGCGATCAAAATTTCTTCTACCATTCGCATAGGTATTATTGTTTCTACCTCTATTTCTATAATAATTATGGTGAACTGTATAGCTGTAGCGTGTGGGTACGTAATTCCTTCTGTACGGATAATTATATACCAAACAGTTAGTATAGGCAGGTCTAATGTAATATGAATGCCAAGGTCTGTAGGTGTAATGATAGTTAAAGGCATTAATAAAGCCAGAACTGTAGGCGTAATATCCATAACGGTTGTAATGAATATAAAGCCCTCCAATTCTTGTAACTCGATTTCTATTATAGTATATATTTATGGTGCCTACTTGCGAAACTCTGCCAAATTCATCATAATAAATAGGTACATTTTCTACTTGAATAACGCCCCCATACATGTCGTACTGAACATACATCTCATAATTGAAACCAGCGTTATAACTAATGTTGATGTTTGGAGAATTATTTCCTAAATATGTGAAATCGAATTGACCATCTGGAAAAACTGAAAACTCAACATTCTGAACCGTAAAAATGTAGGAATTACCATAATTAATAAAATTTGGATTTAAGTTATTATTTGTGGTTTCCGTTGTGGAGGCAATCAAAAAAGAAAAACTAATAAGAAAGATTCCGATGGATAGTGTGATTGCTTTTTTCATAATAGTTGTTTTTAATGTTTCTATCATTACAATACCAACGACCGTGCCATATTTGTAAAGTGCTGATATACAATATGAAAAAAGATATTGTTGTTTGCTATCATAAAAAAAAGGAGCTATCCTAAAACATAAAATCCGTCTTTTTAACTAAAAGACGGATTTTAAAAACAAACCAACTCAAACTTATTAATAAAATATATTACATTTTTTTAATAGCAATCATTATGCCATAACATATTTAAAAATATGTTTATGATTTATTTAACAATAAATTGCTCATTTTTTATAAGTTTTTTTTCGCTGAAAACCTGGTAAAAGAAAAATTCCGGGTTAGTATAATTATACTAAATCTTCTCAGATAAATAAGCGGCAGTGTAAGACTTTTTGTTTTTAGCGACCTCTTCTGGAGTTCCTTGGGCAATCAAGTCGCCACCCTTTTCGCCGCCATCAATTCCTAAATCAATCACATGATCGGCGCACTTAATTAAGTCCATATTGTGTTCTACTACAATTACAGTGTGGCCTTTGTCTAACAATGCATAAAAAGACTTTAATAATTTATTAATATCATGAAAATGTAAACCTGTAGTTGGCTCATCAAATATAAAAAGGGTCTTTTCTTTGGTGGTTCCTTTAATTAAAAAGGATGCTAATTTAATACGTTGTGCTTCTCCACCCGAGAGGGTAGAAGAGCTTTGTCCTAATTGTACATAACCCAATCCAACATCTTGAAGCGGTTGCAACTTGTTGGTAATTTTAGTTTCTCCATTGGTTCTGAAAAAGTTGATCGCATCCTCTACCGTCATCTGTAATACGTCGTGGATATTTTTTTTATGAAACTGAACTTCTAATACTTCTTTTTTAAACCGTTTTCCTTTACAAACATCACATTCTAAATGAACATCTGCCATAAATTGCATTTCTATAGTAACTTCACCTTCACCTTTGCATTTTTCACAACGACCACCATCAACGTTGAACGAAAAATGTTTGGGTTTATATCCTCTAATGTCAGCTAATTTTTGTTTTGAAAATAAACTTCTAATATCATCGTAGGCTTTGATGTAGGTAACAGGATTGGATCTACTGGAACGTCCAATGGGGTTTTGATTTACAAATTCTACATTTTTAATACTTGAAAAATTTCCTTCTAATTTGCTAAATTGACCAGGCTTTTCACCATAACCACCAACTTCTTTTAAAATGGCTGGATATAATATTTTTTTTACCAAGGTACTTTTACCACTACCAGAAACACCAGTAATAGCTGTAAAACAACCCAATGGAAATTGAACATCTATATTTTTTAAATTATGCTGTCTAGCACCAAATAATTGGATACTGTTTTTTGAGGTTCTTCTTTGTGCTGGGATTTCAATAGAAAGGGCTCCGTTTAAATATTGAGCCGTTAATGAGTTTGATTTTAATAAGTTTTTATAATTTCCAGTAGCAACTACTTCACCTCCAAAACTCCCAGCTTCAGGACCAATATCGATAATTTCGTCTGCTGCTTTCATGATGTCTTCGTCGTGCTCTACGACGATGACTGTATTGCCTAAATCTCGTAACGACTTTAATACTTCAATAAGTCGTTCTGTATCTTTTGGATGTAGGCCAATACTTGGTTCGTCTAAGATATACATAGATCCCACTAAACTACTACCTAATGAAGTAGCGAGATTAATTCGTTGTGATTCGCCACCAGACAGGGTATTGGATTTTCGATTAAGTGTTAAATAATTTAAACCAACTTTATTTAGAAATTCCAATCGATTGTTAATTTCAATTAAAAGTCTTTTAGCAATTTCTTTATCATATTTATTAAGTTTTAGGTTTTTAAAAAAAGTGGTTACTTTTTCTAGCGGTAATTCAACTAATTCTTGTAGGGAAGTTCCATTAATTTTTACATAACTAGCTTCTTTTCTCAAACGTTTCCCTTTACAGGTGTTGCATATGGTTTTACCACGATACCTGGAGAGCATTACTCGGTTCTGAATCTTATAGCTTTTTGAGGTCAATTCTTCAAAAAAATCATTTAATCCTCTAAAGTGTTCATTGCCTTCCCAGACCAATAGCTTTTGATCTTCAGATAATTCAAACCAAGGTTTATGGATAGGGAAATCAAATTTATAAGCGGCATTTACAAGTTGGTCTCGATACCAACTCATAGATTCGCCTCTCCATGGAAAAATAGCATTTTCAAAAACAGATAATACGGTATTTGGAACTACTAAATCACTGTCAATACCAATAACATCACCATAACCTTCACAAGTTTTACAAGCTCCGTAAGGATTATTAAAACTAAATAAATGGATGTTTGGGCTTAAAAATGAAATTCCATCAGCTTCAAAACGGTTATTAAATACCGTTAAAGAAGAATTGGAAATATTTTCGATCTGAAGTTCACCTTTTCCTTCAAAAAAAGCAATTTCTACGGCATCTGCCAATCTATTTAGAAAATCTTCATCATTCTTAGTAATAATACGGTCTACCACTAAATTTATTTTTTTTGGCAACTTTTCGCCTTTTAAATCGTCGAGTCTAACAATGCGATCCCCCAACTTAATTCGGGCATATCCTTGTTGTAACAGCGCGAGTAATTTATTTTCAATGGTTCGCCCTTTTTCTAATATGATAGGAGCCAGAAGGAGAAGTTTTTCACCTTCCTTAAATTCTTTTAAAAAATTAATAACATCGGTAACGTTATCTTTCTTTACTTCTTTTCCAGAAATTGGAGATATGGTTTTACCAATTCGAGTGTACAATAATTTTAGATAGTCGTAAATTTCGGTTGTAGTTCCAACTGTTGAACGTGGGTTGGTAGAATTTACCTTTTGTTCGATTGCAATTGCAGGAGAAATCCCCTTAATAGAGTCTACCTTAGGCTTATTAAGCCGTCCTAAGAATTGTCTGGCATAAGAAGATAAACTTTCCACATAACGTCGTTGTCCCTCTGCATAAAGGGTGTCAAAAGCCAAACTTGATTTTCCGCTTCCAGATAAACCGGTAATCACAACCAGTTTATTTCTAGGAATAACCACAGAAATATTCTTCAGATTGTGAAGTTTAGCTCCATGGATTACTATATTTTTTTTAATATTTATGGAATCAATATTCAAGCTTTTATTCTCATATTTAATAGTGAATTTTGCAAAGATAACACTTCCAATTTGAGATTTATAATAAGGTTCATTAATATTTTTTATTGAAAATAGTTGTTTTTTTTTGCAATTGTTAATCGATTGTTATTATATTTACCCCAGAGTATAACCATAAAATCTTTTTTGCCTATAGCATAATATTACTTTTTTAAATAAAAATTAGATCACAAAAAGCATATGGAATCGTATGTTTTGTAAACTATTTAAAAGTACTGTTATGATAAAAAAAGAATCTACAGATGCACAATTGGTTAGCGCCTACATGAATGGCAACGAACAAGCAATAAGCGTATTAATAACCCGTCACAAACAAAAAATATATAGTTTTATATATTCAAAAGTATTTGATAGAGATATTTCTGAGGATATTTTTCAAGATACTTTCATTAAAGTCATTAAAACTTTAAAAAGAGGTGCCTATAATGAGGAAGGTAAATTTATCCCCTGGGTAATGCGAATATCACATAATTTAGTCATCGATCATTTCAGAAAAAACAATCGAATGCCAAAGTTCGAAAACAATACTGATTTTAATATTTTTTCAGTACTTCATGATGGCTCTTTGAATGCTGAAAAATCAATGATAAAAAAACAGGTAGAAGGTGATTTAAAAAAAATCATACAAGAGTTACCTGACGATCAAAAAGAAGTACTGTTAATGCGTATTTATAAGGAAATGAGTTTTAAGGATATCAGTGAAAAAACAGGTGTTAGTATCAATACCGCTCTTGGTAGAATGCGATATGCATTAATCAACCTTCGTAAGGTTATTGACAAGCATAATATTGTGTTGACAAATTAATACAATAATAAATATTTTGATGCGTTATTAAAATAGATAACCTTGAAATACTTATTGTATGCAAAAAATGTACTCTGGAATTTCACGCTCGGAACACGTGAATGAAAACTTAGTTCCAAAAGAAGAAACAATTAAATTTCTTCTGGATTATTCAAAGGCTTTAAGTGTTATAGATTATAATAAAATGAAGTTTGAAGCACTTCTAAACTAAACTTTGTAAAACCTCGAATTTTTTCGAGGTTTTTTTTAGTTTTTAATTTTTTTAAGAATAGACTTTCTTCCAATTTTTTTTGTGATGATATCTTTGTTAATGTCCCAACCTCTCGCGGGTGAATACTCTCTACCATAAAATATAATTTGTAAATGTAATTTATTCCATAAATTCTTTGGAAATAATCTTTTAGCGTCTTTTTCGGTTTGAACCACATTTTTACCATTAGTCATTCCCCATCGATACATTAATCGATGGATGTGTGTGTCTACAGGAAATGTTGGGATATTAAAAGCCTGTGATAAAACCACGCTGGCCGTCTTATGACCCACTGCTGGTAATGCCTCTAAATCTTCTAAATTAGTTGGGACTTTTCCCTGATGTTTGTCAATTAATATTTTTGATAATCCATAGATACCTTTTGATTTCATTGGCGATAAACCAACCGGCCTAATAATAGTTCTAATCTCTTCTACTGATAATTTAATCATATCATAAGGATTATCCGCCATATTAAATAAAATAGGGGTAATTTTATTTACTCCTTTATCGGTACTTTGTGCAGACAATAAAACAGCAATTAATAAGGTGTATGGATCTTTATGGTCAAGTGGGATAGGAGTTTCAGGATAAATACGTTCTAATGTATTTATTATATAAACTATTTTTTCTTGTTTCGTCATTTATGTATTTTTACACAAAAGTAAAAAAATGAATACACTAAAAGTAGGTGACAAGGTCCCAAATTTCAAATCGACAGATCAGGATGGTAATACCATACAATTTAATGATTACCAGGGTAAAAAGCTAGTGATGTTTTTTTATCCTAAAGCGAGTACTCCCGGATGTACTGTCGAAGCCTGTAATTTAAGGGATAACTTCGAGTTACTAAAAGAAAAAGGTTTTGAACTCCTAGGAGTTAGTGCTGACAATCAAAAAAGACAAACTAATTTTAGAAATAAATATAATTTTCCATTTCCTTTGTTAGCAGACGAAAATAAAGAAGTCATCCATGCTTTTGGAGTTTGGGGCTTAAAAAAGTTTATGGGTCGTGAATATGACGGCATTCATCGGAAAACATTTCTTATCGATGAAAAAGGCTTCGTAATTAGGGTTATAGATAAAGTAAAGACTAAGTCGCATGCTTCTCAAATATTAGAAGAAAACGAATAAGTCTTATCTAGAGTAACCGAAGAGTTCTTTTTGTTTAATTATTTCAGAAACACCTTCTGGAAGGAGTTTTTCCCAACCTTCATCATTATTTTTAATCATTTTAAGTACAGTACGGGAAAAAATATTAAGATGGTCCTTGTCAAAATCTTCGATGTCAACCACCTTTCCATTGTATTTAAAAAACTTATAGAGTTCTTTCATTCGTGGGTGCACTTTCAGGTTGTCGCTATTGGTGTATTCTCCCGTATCTGGATCTAACATTGGGTAAACATAAACTTTAAGATCTTTAAAGAATAATTTTCCAAAAGCTTCTAAAATACCACCACTTAGATGGCGATAATACTTTTCATCAAAAATATCAATCATATTATTTACTCCTAGAGCTAATCCCATTCGTTTTTTTGTATAAGCCGAGAAATACTCTACTAATTTATAATATTCTTGAAAGTTTGAAATCATAACCGTATGCCCCAATGAACATAATAATCTTGCACGAGACATAAAATCTTCTTCATTAATTTCTCCTTCAGCTCTCAAATTAGACAAGGTAATCTCAAAAATAACGATAGTTTTATCATCATCGACCTTTTTTTCTTTTTTGAAAATATCTAATGATTTTTCGTACATATCAATATTAACCTTAGTTACAGGTCTAAAACTTCCTCTTAAGGCCAAGATGTTCTTTTTGTACAATATAGCTGCAGGCAATATGTTTTTTCCATCTGGACCAAACATAACAGCTTGAGTCATTCCGTTTTTAATAAGCTGTAAACTCATTAATCGATTATCAACTTCACTAAATTGTGGTCCTGAAAAATTTATGGTATCAATTTCAATTTTATCTTGATCAATATGATCATATAAATATCGAAGCAATTTTTTTGGTTCGTTAAATTTGTAGAATGCACCATAAATTAGATTAACACCAAGCGTACCAAGAGTGTTTTGCTGCAGTGTGGCTTCGTTTTCGTGAAAACGAATATGTAATACAATTTCATTGTAATCACCGTCTGGCTCTACCTGGTATTTAATACCAACCCACCCGTGTCCTTTAAATTTTTTAGCAAAATCAATGGTAGCTACTGTATTGGCATACGAAAAAAATAGTCTATCAGGATGTTTACTTCTTGGAAGTCGTTGTTCAATCAAATTAATTTCGTGGCTAAGCATTGTTTTTACACGCGACTCAGTAACATATCGGTTGTCTTCTTCTATTCCATAAATAGCATCGCTAAAATCCTTATCATAGGCAGACATGGTTTTAGCGATCGTTCCAGAGGCTCCACCAGCTCTAAAAAAATTTCGAACGGTTTCTTGACCGGCACCAATCTCAGCGAATGAACCATAAATATTTTCATTCAAGTTAATTCTAAGAGCTTTGCTCTTAGTGGATGGAATATTTTCAAAATCTTTTTCTCCTGAAATAGTAATCGACATGTTGTTTTATTTTCTGGAAACAAAGTTAATAAATACCTTAGTTAAACAAAATAAATACTGTTATTTTTGTAGATGAATTCAAGTTTAACAATCACTTTTCTTGGAACTGGAACTTCGCAAGGAATTCCTGTAATTGCAAGTGAACACCCAGTTTGTAAAAGCAACGATTTAAAGGATAAAAGACTTCGTGTTTCTATTTTAATTTCGTGGGATCATTATAATTACGTTATTGATTGTGGACCTGATTTTAGACAACAAATGTTAAGAGCGAATTGCAGCAAAATTGACGGAGTTTTACTAACGCATGAACACAATGATCATACGGCGGGTATTGATGATATTAGACCTTTTTATTTTAAACAAGGTGCTATTTCTTTTTTTGCTCAGAAACAAGTTTTTAAAAATTTACACCAACGATTTTCTTATATTTTTGAAACTGAACATAAATACCCAGGTTCTCCAACTTTAAATGAAATTGAAATTTCCAAATCGAGTAGTTTTCAAGCAGGAGGGAAGCAAATAATTCCTGTTGAGGTATTGCACGGGTCATTACCAATATTAGGATTTAGAATAGATGATTTTACATATCTAACAGATGTAAAGACGATAGCTGAAGAGGAACTTGATAAAATTAAAGGCACTTCTATATTGGTTATCAACGCGCTAAGAAAAGAAAAACATCATTCGCATCTTTCTTTAGATGAAGCAGTAGAAATTATAACTATAATTAATCCAAAAAAAGCCTATTTAACTCACATTAGTCATTTATTGGGTTTTCATTCAGAAATTGAAAAAGAACTTCCTGACAATGTATTTTTAGCTTACGATACACTTAAATTAAATCTATAAAAAATGAAACGTACTTTATTTATGTATTTATTTTTATTTACGTTACTGTTTGTAATATTCCAGTACATGAATGAAAAAAAAATATTCGAAAAACAAGAAAATAAAATTGAAAAACAAAGAAATACTATTTCTAATCTAAAAAATGAGTTGTTAACACTTAAGGATTCCCTAGAGATTTTATCAAATGAAAATTTAAGTTGTAACTATTTTACACTTCAAGGAAACGAAAATGCAATGTCTTATGTTGAAAAATTAGGTTTTGAGTCACTAGAAATTGAAAACCAGGTATCAGAATATATGTATGATCAAAATTTAGTAAAAGAAAAAAACTATCTGATTCCCTACGAAGGAATGAATGGTAAGATGAAAATAAATAAAATTAAATTTCTTAATCACAAATGGATTATTGCTGATTTTACTGATGGTCGGTATTGGGGAGAAATGATTTTAGAGTATTATGTTACAAAAAAGAATAAAATTGAATTGAATCAAATTTCATCTTTACTGTATCCTTCGTTATAATTTAGCTATGTTTCTCTAACCAATTTTTAAAATCATAAAAATTTTGAGGGGAAACGCCATGACCTACAGGAAATTCGTTGTATGTAAGATCGGGTACTATATTAGAAAGAAAATGTTTTGTTTTTCTAGCCCATTCTACAGGTATTACCTGGTCTAAAGTACCATGTGAAGAATAAATATTCAAATTTTTGAAGTCGTTTTTATGATAATCTTCTTTGAGGATTCCTTCGTTTACATAACCACTTAAACCAATTATGTTCTTTATTTTTTTAGGATAACTGAGAGCAATTGATAATCCCAGGATAGTTCCTTGACTAAAACCCAAGAGGGTTATGTTGTTTTTATCCACGGGATATTTTTCAATAATTTCATTTATGACACTAACAACCCTATCTCTGGAATTTATAGCTTGATTGTCGTCACTCCATTTTCCGTCTACGTTATCAAAATGGATGGCATACCAGGCATTACCATGAGGATTTAAACCGTAGGGCGCCTTTAATGAAATTATAGCATATTTGGATGGTAATTCAGATGCAAAAGAAAATAAATCATTCTCATCGCTGCCATAACCGTGGAGCATTATAATTAGTGGGGCATTTTTAGGATCGTTTAAATTTGAAGCTCTGTATTGGTGTTCTAATTGTAATTGTTGTTTTTCCATTTATTGATTTAAAAAATTAAACCATTTTTGAAACAGATCAGTAATAATGGGGATTCCTTTTTGTTTCCCTGTAATTGCCATAATTAGAGAGTATGTCCAGGAAAAAAAACAAGCAACCCATATAACTTGACCACTAAAAAACAAAAAGGAATTGCCTTTTATAAAAGTGGTGGAAATAAATAATAGGATCACTAAACCAAACATATTTTTGATATGGTAACTTACCAATTTGTCTTTTTCTTCCATATTTAAAATATAGGCAATTATTAAACCTATAAATGATAAATAAGCTAATATTGCTTTATAATTTGATTTGTTTTTCATTAATTTAAAATCATTTTTTTGTTGGCAATAACTCCGTAAACTTTACCTTTTAGTTGACAGCCAAGAAGCGCTGAGTTTTTTGATTTAGATAGGATATTCTTTTGGTTAAATACCCATTGTTCCTCAGGGTTAAATAAAGTAATGTCTGCATTATTTCCCTCATCAATACTATTTATTTGAATTTTAAAATCCTCTTTTAACCCAGTTAAGTATTTTATAGTTTTTTCAATATCTAAGGTGTTATTTAAGGCTCCAAAACAACTTTCTAAACCAACACTTCCATAGAGAGCGTGATCAAATTCAATTTTTTTGTTCTCAATATCGATTGGATTATGATCACTTGTAACTGCATCAATAGTTCCCTCATTTAATCCTTTTATAAGGGCCTTTATATCCTTTATAGTTCTTAGTGGTGGTTGTAATTTATAATTTGAATCAAAGCTATTTAAAACATCATCCGTCAAAATAAGATTGTTTATAGATACACTACAAGTTACATTTAAACCTTTGTTTTTAGCATCTTTAACAAAGCGACTGATTTTTTTGTTGAAATAGTTGGTATGTGAAGCTTTCCTCCGGTGTATTCGAGAATATATAAATCCCTAATTATTTGAAGTTCTTCTGCTAAATTTGGTATCCCTTTTAGACCCAATTTGGTGCTGTTTACATCTTCATTTACATTTCCTTGTTTAGCAATAGAGCTCTCAAAAGGAAAAGATTGTATGAGGCCATCAAACGTTTGAGAATATTGCAATGCTATTTTTAGTAGATTTGGATTCTTTACTGGAGTTTTATAGTCATAAAAACAGATGGCTCCTTCGTTCTGCATATCAAATATTTCTGCTAAATCTTTACCGTTCGATCCTGCTGTTAATGATCCTACAGCATACAAAGAAACAGCATTGTTATTGGCCTGCGATTTTAAAAAATGGATCGTAGATTTATTATCGGTTACTGGATTGGTATTGGAATTAACCGCTACATGGGTAAACCCACTTTTTGCAGCTGTTATCAAACCATTTTGTAGGTTTTCTCGCTCCTCAAAACCTGGCTCGCCAAAAGAAACACTGGTGTCGAACCATCCTTGAGAAATATGCAGGTTGGGTAATTTTATCTCTTTAAATTGATCACTATTTGAGATTGTTTTCGCAATTTTAGTAATCTTTCCTTTTTCAATTAAAACATCTCTTTTTTTAAGATGATGTTTTGTTGATGCGTCAACAATAATTGCAGCTTTAATTAAAATATTCATTTGTAAAATTTTAAAATAACCAATTCTATTAAAAGAAATAGTAGTGCTAAAATAACAAACCATTTCCAAAAACTATTAATTTTATTATCCAGAGCTATATTATCAAACCAATCACCCACATTATTGTACAGATTTGTATTGTCCCAATTATTGGGATTGGAATAGGTTAGAATGCTTTCTTGTCTATCAAAATTATAACTAACTTTATCTATAACTATATCATCCTTAGTAATGGAATAGTTTCCAGCATTGGAGGGGTTATTTTCGGTAGTTATGTTTACCTGATTTTTCTTAGTTTGTTGCAAGGGGATAGAGGTGTTTAAACTGTCAGATATTTTAAGAATTTCATCTTGCTTTAAAGAAATAGGAATTGAGTAAAGGTTTTGTTTTCCTATTTCATAATACAGCTTTGGTAACGCTAAACTTTGTTTGGCCATATTATAAAATGTGGGCACAATAAGAGGAGAGTTCTGAAAATTTGAATTTTGTGAGTTGATGGCTGCGGTGGAAGTATAGATATGATTCTTTTTTAGTAAAAAAGGCTTTGAATCTTCAAAACTCAATACTTTCTGGACAGATGAGTTTAAATTGAAAAAGGAATTAACTATTGGATATTGGAAATTATTAATTTCTTTTTCAAAAACGTTTTTGTATAAAGGATTTTCAAATTCTATTTTGGTTATTTTTTTTTCATTCGTATTAAAATTTAAAATGGTTCCTAATTCTAGAGATGCATACAATAGATTATACTGCTCAATAATAGCATTACTGGACGGAATTATTAATAAGGAGCCTCCTTGGTCAGTATACGATTTTATAGCAGTAACTAACGACTCGGATATTTGCTCTAATTCATTTAAAATAATAAAATTTTGAGAACTAAAATTGGTATAGTTTAAGTCTTTAGAACCTTGTTGTATGTAATTAAATTCATTTTCTTTAAAGATTCTCTTGAAATAATTATTATCAGTGTTTCCAATATCTAAGACTTTTATCTTTTTTCTTAGATTGGTGCTAAAATATAAGTTGTTGTCAAATTTTAAATTAGGATCGGTAATCTCTAATTTTCCTTCGAATTTTTCATTATTATCGATCTCAAAAATTACTTCTTTCTTTTTAATACTACTAAAATCCTGACCAAAATTAATAGCAGTTTTAGCTATTAGTTTATTTTTGTTATAAAGTGAAATAGGAACTGTTTCTGGGATAAGACCTTGGCCAGTTATTATTACTTTAAGATTTACACTAGCTATATTTGTATTAGCTATATAAACAGAATCAATATTAATATTAGAAACCTCTTGGTACTTTAAAGCAATTATATCTAGGGTTATTCCATCCGGGACTTCAGGAAATTCAGATTTAGATTGGAAATCAGATATGTAGACGATTCGCTTTTCTGAATTATTGTTTTTAGTTGAAAAAAGTTGATTGGATTTAATAATAACTTCTTTAGGACTTAATTGTCTTTGAGAGTGATTAATAGTTAAAATATCGTTTTTAAAGTTTTGTGCGGAAGTGTTTCTTTTTGAAAAATCATTGGTTAACCAGCTAATTTTATAATCATAAAAATCCTGCGAATATAATTTTTGTAGATGTGTTTGTAAGGATACTCCTTTTGTGTCAATTAGTTGAGTACTAAATGAGTTGTCAATATAAATCACTAATTCTTTATCATTTTTTAAAGCAGATTTTGAAGCGGAAAAGGGTTGAGAAAAAGCTAAGATGATACAAGAAAAAACAGCCATTCTTGTAAGGAGTAGGATCCATTTCTTTAGCTGTGAACTTTTACGAGTTTTTATGCGAACTCTTTTTAAAAAATCAAGATTAGAAAATTGTAATTTTTTAAAACGTCTTAGTTGGAATAGATGAATAAAAATAGGAATAACTAGCAGAAATAGGGCGTAAAGAAGTTCAGGGTGTTTAAACTGCATTCCAATATTTATTTTGCAAATATAAACAATGCCACATAATAATTATGACTAGTTGTGCAGAAAGGTGAAATTTAATTTAATTATGTACAACTATAATGATCTAAATGTAGAATTAGATAATGTTAAAAAGCTCAGTGCTTATTATTTAATCAACTAAAAAGATTCAAAAACTCCCAAGCCAAATAATGCAAAATCATACTTAACAGGATCCTCTGCATCTAAAATTCTTAAGGATTGATCGAGCTCTTTCAAAGCTTTGGCATCATTTTGCTTTCGAGATATTAAACCAAGTTTTCTTGCTACATTTCCCGTATGTACATCCAAAGGACAGGATAAAACAGACATCGGTATTGTATTCCAAATTCCGAAATCGACTCCACTAAAATCATTTCTTACCATCCATCTTAAAAACATATTGATTCTTTTTGCCGCAGAATTTTTGAGTGGATCACTTACATGTTTTTCTGTTCTTGCTGGGTGCGGTAAACTAAAAAATAGTTTTTTAAATTCATGAATAGAAAATTGTAATGAATGATTTTTTATATTTTTTTTGAATATGGATTCTAAGCCACCATGATTTTTATAGATATTTTGTAGAGCCAAAATAAAATAATTTAAGTCTCTGTCATTAAAGGTTCGGTGCACAAATCCAGCGATGGAGTGAAAGTCTTTTTTTGAATAATTCATCACAAATTCATAGGGAGAATGATTGATGCGAGTTAGCAAACGATTGGAGTTAGTTATGATACTTTTTCTGTTTCCCCAGGAAATTGTAGCCACTAAAAAGCTTATGATTTCTATATCGTTTTTAGAGGCACCATATTTTAATAATTGGTGTGGAATTTGGATAGGGTCACTTTCAATAAATTTTTTATTATTATATTCTTTAACCTTAACATCTAGAAAATCTTTTAAATCTTTCTGGTTCATGATCAGGATAAAATAATTCCATCTTTCATTACTAATTTCCGATCTGCCATAGAAGCTAAACTATTGTTATGAGTAACAATCACAAATGTTTGACCAAATTCATCTCTTAATTTAAAAAATAAATTATGTAGATTTTCAGCACTTTCAGTATCCAAATTACCACTTGGTTCATCGGCTAAAATGATAGAAGGATTATTTACTAGTGCTCTAGCCACGGCAACCCTTTGTTGCTCTCCTCCAGATAGCTCGTTGGGCTTATGATTAATTCTATTACTTAAATTTAAAAATGATAAAAGTTCTTTTGCTTTTTTTTCTGCAACTGTTTTTGGGGTGTTTCCAATATATGCGGGAATACAAATATTTTCCAAAGCGCTAAATTCTGGTAATAATTGATGAAATTGAAAAACAAAACCTAAATTTTTATTTCTAAATGTTGCTAATTGTTGCTGACTTAGGGCGTCAATGTCCTGACCATCAATTAACAATGAGCTTTTTTCTTTAGTACTTGAAAAAGAATCTAAAGTTCCTAAAATTTGAAGTAATGTTGTTTTTCCGGTTCCAGAGGTCCCGACGATTGAAATAACTTCACTTTTTTTTATTTCCAGACTTACTCCTTTTAAAACATGTAATTCGTCATAAAACTTATGTAAGTTGATCGCTTTTATCATAATAAAGATATTATGGTGTGAAAATACTATTTATAAGGTGATTAGACAATTCTAATAGTTATGAATTGTGTTTAAAAATATTTTTTAAATTATTATAGTCTAGAAAGTAGGTCACTCGGATTGAAAAAGTATGTTGGGCGGTTTGTTGAAATAAATTATCTAAGCTATCGCCAAAATTAATATTAGACAAATCATCTTCGTTAAAAATTTGATTTCTGTAAAGAAATGAAACTTCACTTCCCGGAGCAAATCGCCACCTGAAGCTCAAATCGATGTTCCAAATATTAAAATTTCTGTTTGGGTTGTATTCGGAGATATCATAATCAAATTGGGTCAGTGTTCCATTTTGATTCAATAAAAAAAATAAATCATCACTGTAATCTGCGGTTCCCCAATAGTTTCTAAATCTTAAATCTATTGCTTTATACGGGTCAAAGTTATAACTTGCCTGTAGCGAATTTTCTAGGTTAAGGATATCTCTTTGTCCAAAATAAACATCGATACCATTATCATCGATATAGCCTTTATTATTTTTACTAGTATAAAGTTCTGCTTCCCATATCAATATAAAATGATTGGAGACGCGATATCTTGGTGTAAAACCTATCTTGTAATTGTATTGTTCGTCGTCTATAAAATTTCTTATACCTCCTCTTAAATCAAAAGCAAATTTCTTTCTAAAATCAGTAGATATCCAAGTACTTACTCTAAAATTTGGAGCATAAATAAAGTACCTGCCGTCAATACGAGGTTCAAAATAATCTTTTCTCTCGCTGTTTAAGTCAGCATCTAAACCAAAAGCAAAACGATTGGCTGTGAAAAAAAAAGAATCTAAACTTAGGTTATTTCCGGTCTGAACATCAGGCTTATAAAGCCTTCGATGTCTAGCGGTTAAACTTATCTCATATTTATTAAACAACTTAGAAGGTTCAAATATTTCGTAGGAAACACCAGCAACAAAATTGTTGTAGTTATTTCTAAAATTAACTCCTAAATCATTAATATCAAGGGTCGTATTAGCAAAATCATGTCCAACTCGATATCTAAGGTTACCTTCTGTTCTAAAAATATCGAATTCGGACTGGAAACCAGTCTTAAAACCTTCTCCTTCGTTAACATTACTAAATATCGCCCTTCCTGAAGTTCTAAATCTATTTTCTTTATCAGCGATACTAAATACACCTGCTGTTACATTAGCATCCCTAAAATCGCTACCATCCCGAAGTACATTCGTGTTAATGAGTGATATCGATGAATTTCCGCTAAATACTTGATCCAAAACAAAAACATTGTAATTTGAAATGGGCTCGATTATTGATTTTCGAGTAGTTCCACTAACTGTATCTCTTATGGTTGCATAAGTCCTTTCTGTTATTGAGTTTAAAAAACCAATACCCAATCCTTTTTTGGTTCTACCAGAAATTTTTATTGCATTCAGTATGTTTGCATTCGAAGGACTTTCAATGATGTCCTCGTTGGTATTAAGATCTTTAATGGTACCTGAAGGTGGACCTCCGATACGCCTAGAAAAGAAAATTTCACCCTTATCAAATAATTCAACACCTTCTGTAAAGAAGGCTCTGTTTTCATCAAAGGTTTGCTCGAAAGGTCCTAGGTTAAGTCTAACTTCATCAAATGCCGTTTGTCCAAAATCTGGAACTAATGTTAAATCTAAGGTAAAACTATCACTAATTCCGTATTTTAAATCTAAGCCTGCGGTTATATTGGTTTCGGTATCACTATCTAGGTTTGAAACAAGTCCTTGAGCAAAAGGATAAAATGTTAATCTAACCGGTGGATTGATATCTTTTATGCCTTTAATTAGACCGTTGTATAATTTTTCATTTCCTTTTTTATTATCAATAAAGTTCCAACTATGCGTTTCATTTTTATTTTTTAACTCTCTGTAAAAGTTTACACTCCAATCTTGGATTTCAATTTCTGGAAATCTTAATGCATTGTAGGGTATTTTATATTCTGCATACCAACCTTTATTATCAATGGATGTTTTACAATCAAAAACAACATTATAATTAAAATCCTCTTCATTTTGAGAACTTTTTGAATCTCCAATAGTTCCTGCGCTAGTGACATAAAATCTGGTTTCATTGATTCCGTCATTTAAGGTATTTAAAGCAATGTAAAATAAATCAGCCTGAACAAAAACCTCATCTCTTTGACTTAATTGACGAAGGATTTTATCAGGGTTTGGATCAAACATGTAGGCTGCAATGTAAATAGCATTATCATCGTATGCCATTTTTATTATTGTCTGATATTCTTGACTTATCAATCCTTCATTTCCTGGTTCAAACATCTTAAAGTCGGATACACCAGATATCGATTTCCATATATCGTCGTCTAAAACACCGTCAATTTTTGGAGGGTTACTTATCCTATTCGCTTCTATTTCTTTTTTTTCCTGTGAAAAAAAAGTGGAGGTACTTAATAATAAAAGCAATAAGGAAAGTATATAACGCATTTATTAGCTTAATTAGAGTCCTAGATTAAATAAAAACAAAATTAAGGCTAACTTAGGTTTAGTTTACTAACAAAACGTTAAAAATTGATCGTCTGTAAGTTGGTTGGGTGATTAATTGTAACTTAGTATTAAATTAAAAATTATGGAAAAAGCAATATTTGCTGGTGGCTGTTTTTGGTGTACGGAGGCTATTTTTCAACGAATTAAAGGCGTTATAAAAATTAAACCTGGATATACTGGGGGCACCATAAAAAACCCTTGTTATCGAGAGGTTTGTTCCGGTCGAACAGGTCACGCCGAGGCAGTTCAAATTGATTATGACCCACAACTGGTTTCTTTTGAAAGTCTACTAGAAATATTTTTTGCAACCCACGATCCTACAACTTTAAATCGGCAAGGGGCTGATATTGGCACCCAGTATAGAAGTGGAATATTTTATACTACCCCTACACAAAAAATTTTAGCTGAAGCATTTATAGACCAATTAAATAAAAGTCATTTTTTTAAAGCTCCAATTGTGACCGAAATTACTCCCTTAGAGTTGTTTTATGATGCTGAAGAAGATCATCACGATTATTACAATCAAAATTCTGAACAGAAATATTGTGATTATACTATTACTCCTAAAATTGAAAAAATTAAAAAATTATTTTCAACTAAATTAAAATAGATAAGTCTTTTATTTTTAAATGAGATAGGGTAGCTAATAAATTGTTTAGCAATTTTATAAATGGACAAATATAAATTATTAAGAAAAGGAATTTTATTAGATCTAATAGGAATAGCCACCATGTTTATTCCATTTTGGGGGACCATTATAGATTTAATATGGGCACCTTATGCTGCATTTCAAATAAATAAAATGTACCGGGGTACTCAAGGTAAAATTGCAGCTGTTGTTGTTTTTCTAGAAGAAATACTTCCAGGCTTAGATATCATTCCAACTTTTACCTTGATGTGGTTGTATACTTTTATTTGGAAAAAAAACGCACACGATGATCCGAGAAACGATAGTTAATAAAAAAAGCCCCATTAGGGGCTTTTTAAAAACTCAGAAGCAAATTATTGAATTGTCTACGTCAAAAGTAACTTCTATATCAGTTTCTCCTCCTGCATCTTCTAAACCTGTATTTGGTTTAGTTGGCTCATGTTGTAATGTAAATGTTAACGACCCTGAACTAGCTGCACCTGTAGTAAGAATGTAACATTGTTCCTAAAGGATTCCCGTTACCATCAAAATTTCCATAATCTACTTCAACGTTTAAGTCTGAACTAGGTGTATAGAAAAATTGATGTTCATCATCTTCCTCTTCAATTTCTTCTGTTACATTTTCAGCCGGGTCTTCTGTTTCGTTCAGTAACCTAATAGATCCAGCATAAGTAGTATTAGCAGTTAACGCTCCTGAAACAGTAAGTATCTGCAGAGTCAGGTCCGTCAGGTCCATCTGGATCTCTGATATTCTAATGTTACAACTTGATCTGGACCATCTAGGGTAACAATCATTGTTGTTATTACTTCTTCTTCATTTACTGGTTCTGGTGCGGCATCGTCATCGCTTGAACAAGCAACAAATAAAAGTGTAAAAAGTGTAATTGATACTAATTTGAAATAATTTTTCATTTTTTTTGGTTTTTAATAGTTAAATTTAATTTGAATAGTAATATTTCTTCCGGTATCATCAGCATAATACCTTAATCTGTTTAAATATTCTCTGTAGTTTGTGTTAAATAAATTTGTTATTCCAATCATTAAATTTAAGGTTGATTTTTGATTTAACAAAAAAGTCACATCTCCAAACAAATGAATTAACTGAAATGCATTAGGAGGTGTACTTATATCTACTTCTACATATTCTCCAGTCGTTGGAATATAGGTTTCAAAATTATAGTTAGGATATCTATTTTGTCTGCCAACCCACTCATGAGCTAAACGTACGTTTAAATGATTCCAATTTTTTAATCTATAATTAAGTGCGTTATTTAATTTTAATGCAGGAATATCGATTAATGGAATGTCTTCCTCTGTGTTTTGTCCGTACACATACGAAAATTTTGAGTTTAAGCTCCAAAGCTCTGTAAATTGATAATCAATGCTGGTGTCAATGCCTGCCAACAATGCATTGGTTTTAAAATACTCCCAGACTGGAAAGGCGCCACGAATGGTCGTTTGCGTTCCGGTGGGTTTTAAATAGATAAAATCATTGATTTGGTTGATAAAGGTATCTACACTTAAATTTATTTTATTAGCCTCTAGTTGATAACTAAGTCCAACTCTGTTCGATATTTCTTTAGTCAACCTCAAGTCTCCTAACTCTATTCGCGCAGCAGAATGATGCAATCCATCACTAAATAATTCTGACGGATTGGGTGGTCTGGATGATAAGCCATAATTAAAAATAAGGTCATTGTTTTTATTGACACTATAAATAAGACCTGCAGATAAGGAAATATTATGATAGGTAAATGTTGGGTTTGTTAAAAGTTGAGTTCCCAAGTCGTCCACGATAAAATCACTAAAATCCCCGCTATATCCACGCTCTTCCCATCGACTAGTTTTGTAATATTTTTGCGCATCAATAAAATTATAATCATACCGTACACCGAAATCAGTTTTTAATTTATGATTAAAAGTAGTATTCCATATACCATAAATACTAACATCCATTTTCTCATAATCAGGGATGAGTCTCCTAACTCCAGTTTCTGGATTGGCAATGTTTTCTTGATACTTACCAGTAACTCCCAGATAAATTGTTGAGTTATCAAACTTATCAATCATCAAATCTGATTTTAAATTTTGGGTTATCAATTCAAGATCGACCGCTGGTTTATCTCTATCATCTCCAATTCTTTTATCAAATTCAAACCGATGGTTATTTTGATAATCATACTGTATAGAAAGCTTACCTAAAGCACTAAAACGTTTGTAAAAGTTTATTTTACCAAGTAAATGAGAAACTTCTTGTTTTGGTGAATTGATAGTATATGAAAAATCATTAATAATGCGAGGTTCTTCGTTATCGATTGCATTGACCAAATCTCCTACATTTCCAATATGGGAGGCACTTAAAATTCCCATGGTATTGTCTATATAACTGAGATTGGCTTCAAAACCATATTCAAATTTTTGATAGCCCATAGATTACACTCCCTGAAAAACTTTTTGCTCCGGTATTGGTTAAATTATAATCTGGAGATTTTAAATCCCCGTTTTGTTTATAACCAACATTTCCATTTGCAAACCATCCGTTCTTAAAATTTTTAGAAAGCATACTGTTTAGGTTGTAACCCAAACCATTGCTTTGAAAACCTGCAATGGTCTTTCCGTATAAAGTGTCTTTATTAAGGTATCGTAGTGGTTTTAAAACCACAATACCACCTATAGCATCTCCTGCATAAGCCAGCGCATTGGAGCCTTTAATGACGGTAATATGATCGATGGCATTGACGTCAATATTAGGAGCATGTTCAATACCCCACTCTTGATCTTCCATACGAACATTGTTGTTCATTATGGCAATTCTACTACTATGCAGTCCGTTAATCACTGGCTTTACAATTTTGTTCCCTGTATTTATAGAAGAAACCCCTTTAGCTTGTTTTAAAATAGTCCCTAAACTTTCGGAACTAAAATTGTCGATTATTTTTTTATCTATTTTTTCCTTTTGCGCAGAAATAGCACCATTGTTTGAATTGTTTCCTTTGATGGCTACCATCTCAAGTTCCTCAATATGATGTTCTAAATAAATGGTCGTTTGTATCGTTTTTTTAAGATCAATTTCCACTATTTTTTGATCACAAGAAATATGTGAAACGATAAGTTCTAGCGAACTCTCGCAAAGGTCATTAATAATAAATTTTCCATTACTATCTGAAATTGTATGAAGCTGTGAATTTTCAATTTGTAAGGTTGCGCCAGCAATAGGTTCTCCATTATGAAAATCTAAAACATACCCTTCAAGGGAATGATTGCAATTTTGGCTATACATTACACAGTTCAACAATAAAGTAATGATGATACAATACTTCATATTTTATGAATTACTTGATACTCTGAGTAAAGGGAAGCTTGCGATTAAATAAAACTAACACAAGCCAATAGATAAAAATTAGGAAGCTAGGGTTGGTGGGCCTCTTAAAGAATAAGATAAATGCTGATGATTGTATTTGAAGTTATAATACTCGTAAATTAGTTGTTTGTCAAAATTGATTGTTAAAAACTCAACATACTTTGGTAATTGTTCGTCAGTGGAATTTAACTTGAAATCACAAACCGAACATTCAATTTCGTGTTCATGAATATGTGTGGAATTTTCAAAACAATAATTTTGTTCATGTTTTTCAAAAACGTGTACCAATTGAAAAACCGATGGGAACAACACTATCGTTATCAACAATAGTGCAGCGGTATTAAGTAAAGATTTTATTTTTTCTCTATTTTTCATTTAACAAAAACCCTAATTTCATTCTATTAAGCATTTTTTTTTCAAAATTCCAGAAGAATTTAAATTGACCAAAAAGCCAGCCAAAGGTAACTAAAAGTATTTGATAAAATAAAAATCCAATCAGAAGGTATAGTATCCAATAAACTAGCGGTTGAAAATTATCTTTTGTGATACCAATTATTTTTAATAGAGGTTTGCCTATCAAGGCACTACTACTTCCTGTAAGTGCAAAAACCATGAAAACTCGTATCATTTCCCATCGATAGCTTAACTTCCATTTTTTTTCTAATTTTTTAAAAAGAAATAAAGTGGTTCTCAATAAAATATAACTTATTACTACAGTGGTAGTGATTTTAAAAAATAATAATTTTATACCTAATAAAATTACAAATTTATTAGCAGAGTAGAAGAGTCCCACCAAACCTATAAGAGGAAATAGTAATTGCCAATTCGAGGTAATTTCCCAATGTTTATTAAAATTTCTAAGAATAAATAATTGGTTACTAATATGATTTTTTAATGAATTCAAAATTCTTAATATTTAAAAAATATTTAATAAATAAATAACAAAAGAAATTTTATAACAATATATTTTTAATTTGGTCTGCTAATTCAATTCCTATTCGATCCTGCGCTTCGTTAGTAGCAGCACCAATATGAGGTGTCAACGACAATTTGCCATTCATTAATACTTTAATTGCGGGTGTTGGTTCATTTTCAAAGGTATCAATAGCCGCAAAAGAAAGCTTATTGTTTTCTACGGCTTCAATAAGTGCTGTCTCGTCAATTACTCCGCCTCTCGCAGCATTGATAATAGCAGCGCCATCTTTCATTTTATTAAACTCTGTTTTTCCGAATATATAGTCTTTTTGTGCAGGAACATGAACACTAATAAAATCACTTTCTTTCAAAAGTTGTTCAAATGGGATAGTTTGAATCTTAAAATCTAACTTTTGCTTATCATAAAATGCAACTGAAATTGTTGTGGTTTCCATAAATTTATCGCTGGCAATAACTTTCATGCCACAGCCAATTCCAATCTTAGCAACTTCTTGTCCGATTCTTCCTAAACCAACAATACCCAGCGTTTTTCCTCTTAATTCGCGACCTCCACCATAATTTTTCTTCAGTTCTTTAAATTTTGAATCACCATCTAAAGGCATATTTCTATTTGAGTCATATAGAAAACGAACGCCTCCAAATAAATGTGCAAATACCAATTCAGCTACAGAAGCAGAAGATGCAGCTGGAGTATTAATAACTTTAATGTTCTTACTTCTTGCATAATCAACATCTATATTATCCATACCTACACCGCCACGACCAATAATTTTTAGACTAGGACAAGAGTCTATGATATCTTGTCTAACTTTTGTAGCACTTCTTACCAAAATAACATCAATTTGATGATCATTGATGTATTCAATTAGTTGTTCTTGAGCCACAGTAGTAGTTATCACTTCAAAACCTGCTTTTTCTAAAGATTTAATACCAGATTTAGAGACGCCATCATTTGCTAATACTTTCATAGTTAAGTTGTATAATAGTTTTAATTTATGCTTTTTGTTCTAAGTTTTTCATTACATCTACAAGGATATTTACACTTTCTAATGGTAAAGCGTTATACATGGAGGCACGATATCCACCAACACTTCGATGACCACTTAAGCCATTTATACCAGCTTCGTTCCATAATTGATCAAAGCGATTAGATAGTGAGTTGTCGACTAAGTTAAAAGTGGCATTCATTTTAGATCGATTTTCTTTGTCAGAAACAAATCCTGTAAACAATGGGTTTCTATCAATTTCTGAATATAATATCTCAGCTTTTTTATTATTGATTTTTTCAATTTCTGAAATTCCTCCTAAATTTTTTAGCCATTCCAGCGTTAACATAGATACGTAAACAGGAAAAACAGCAGGTGTATTGAACATACTGTCTTTACTAAGATGGACTTGGTAATCTAACATTGAAGGAATTGTTCTGGATACTTTACCAAGTATATCTTCTTTAATAATTACTAACGTAGTCCCAGCGGGCCCCATATTTTTTTGGGCTCCAGCATAAATAATATCGAATCGCGAAAAATCTAGTTGTCTAGAGAATATATCGCTACTCATATCACATACAATCGGCACCTCTGTTATTGGAAACTCATTTATTTGTGTTCCAAAAATAGTATTGTTACTGGTACAGTGAAAATAGTCTGCGTCAGACGGAATTGTATAACCTTTGGGAATGTAGTTAAAATTTTTATCCTTAGAGGAGCCTACTTCGACCAATTCCCCTAATAACTTTGCCTCTTTGATTGCTTTACTTGACCAAGTACCTGTATTTAGGTATGCAGCTTTGTTTTCGAGTAAGTTAAAGGCTACCATCAAAAATTCCATACTAGCACCCCCTTGCAAAAATAAAGATTTATAACCTTTATCCTTAAGTCCCAATAATTCTAGACTTAAACTCCGAGCATTTTCCATTACCTCGACAAAATCGTTACTTCGATGAGAGATTTCAATAAGTGAAAGATTTAAATCGTTAAAATTTATTACAGCATCTGAAGCTTTTTGCATAACAGATTGGGGCAAAATACAAGGGCCTGCGCTAAAATTGTGTTTTTTCATTTTTTTTAAAATTGCAATGCAAATATCAGAAAACCAAAAATATTATTCGTTAAATTATTAATATTTTAATTAGCTAAATTTAAAAGAAAATCAAGAGTGTCTAAATCATCTGCGTAATCCCAAAGATTTGGACTTTGAGAGTCACCAAAATTAACTTTTTGATTGATTTCCATGTTAGAAACGATACACTGAATATTTTCTTTCTCATGTTCTAATGTTTTTTTTAGGTCTGAAAGATTTTCGTAATATTCGTAAAATAAAACGGAAATAGGCGATGAAAAGTTGATGTCTTCTTTTAAAAGTAAAAATTCATTGTCCAATAAATTGATATCACTCATCAAATAAACAGCTTTGTTGTAATCATAATTATTGATGTATTTATGATCATTAATTATTTCTTTCCAGCAAAAAATTGCTTTAAAAAAAGCTTCAAAATTATAACCCTCAGGAATATAGATTTTTGAAACATTCCTGCAGCCCAAACCATAATATCTAAATATGTCATCAGCCAAAGCAATTAATTCATGCTCAGTTTCTTTACCAGATAAGATGGCTACTGAATTTCTGTTTTTCCTTATGATATTTGGATATTTTCCAAAATAATAATCAAAATATCGCGCTGTATTATTACTTCCGGTAGCGATGACCGCGTCAAAATTCACAAGTTGTTCCGAAGTAAAATTAATTTTATCCTTAAACACTGGTTCTAATTCAATTAGGTAGTTTGCTAGGAAGGGTAATAATAATTTATCATTGCTCGAAAGTTTTGCGATTACATTATTTCCAGAAATTAAAACAGATAAAAAATCATGAAATCCAACCAATGGTATATTTCCAGCTAGAATGATTGCAATTTCTTTATTAGTAGAGTCATCTATATTGTATTGTGCAGTCCATTTTTGTAAATTGTTTTCAGTTAAACATTCTCCCCAGCTTTTTAAGGCAAACTGAACATTACTTTCATTAAACCATCCATTGTGAGATTTTAACTGTTTAATGAGCTCCACCATCTTATTAAAATACAAATTATTGTAAGGAATGTTTTCCTTTTTGATATAATTATTGTCAGAGAACTGACTCATAAATCTTCCTAGTTTTGTGAAGGCCTGAATTCTATTTAATAATTGCATTTTATTTTTGATGTTAAAACTTGAAGTTTTAAATTTACACAAAGTTAGAAAAAGTAAACACTATGGCAATTATAATAACTGACGAATGCATAAATTGTGGTGCTTGTGAACCCGAATGCCCAAACAATGCAATTTACGAAGCTTCAGATGAATGGAAATTTGAAGAGGGTACTAATTTATCTGGAGCAGTACTTCTGCCTAATGGTAAAGAGGTAAATGCATCAATAGAACAAGAGCCAATTAGTGATGAGGTTTACTTTATTGTTCCTGATAAATGCACGGAGTGTATTGGCTTCCATGAAGAACCTCAATGTGCTGCTGTTTGTCCAGTTGATTGCTGTATCCCCGATGAAGACGTCGTAGAAACAGAAACTGAGTTGTTATCTAAAAAATCTTTTTTGCACAGAGACGCATAATCATAATGGAGCTTTATTCATTTTTGCTTTTTTATTCTTCCTCAGTATTTTTTTAATTACTAAATAAAAAGAATTGATTTCGAATCGATAATGTATATTTGCAGCCATTAAAAATTAAAAAATGAAAGCAGGAATAGTAGGATTACCAAACGTAGGAAAATCAACATTATTTAATTGTTTATCGAATGCTAAAGCACAAAGTGCTAATTTTCCATTTTGTACGATTGAACCAAATATTGGCGTTGTTAATGTGCCAGATCCAAGACTAGAAAAATTAGAAGAATTGGTCAACCCTCAGCGAGTTTTGCCTGCAACTGTTGAGATAGTTGATATCGCTGGTTTGGTTAAAGGAGCTAGTAAAGGGGAAGGTTTAGGGAATCAGTTTCTGGGAAATATTCGAGAGACAGACGCCATTTTACATGTTTTGCGTTGTTTTGATAATGATAATATAATTCATGTTGATGGAAGTATAGATCCAATAAGAGATAAGGAGACCATTGATATTGAACTTCAGTTAAAAGACTTAGAAACAACTGAAAAAAAATTAGATAAAGTTAAAAGAGCTGCTAGAACAGGAAATAAAGATGCTCAAAAGGAAGAAGTTGCATTGAATAAAGTTAAAGGAGGATTAGAAGCAGGAACTTCAGTAAGAGCTATCGATTTAACTCCTTCAGAGCGAGAGGATTTTATTAATGTAATTCAGTTTATTACTGATAAGCCCGTTATGTACGTTTGCAATGTAGATGAGGCCTCTGCATCAAATGGCAATAAATATGTTGATAGAGTAAAAGATGCTGTTTCCGATGAAAATGCGGAGGTTATTTTTCTAGCTGTTGGAACGGAGTCAGATATTAATGAATTAGAAGAATACGATGAACGTCAGATGTTTTTGGAGGATTTAGGATTGGAAGAAGCAGGTTCAGCAAAACTCATTAGAGGTGCTTATAAATTATTAAACCTACAAACTTATTTTACTGCGGGTGAAAAAGAAGTAAGAGCATGGACTATTGATATTGGTTCTACGGCTCCCCAAGCAGCAGGGGTTATACATACCGATTTTGAAAAAGGTTTTATTCGTGCAGAAGTGATTAAATACAATGACTTTGTGACTTATGGGAGTGAAGCAAAGGTTAAAGAAGCTGGAAAGTTAAGTGTGGAAGGTAAAGATTATGTAGTTGATGATGGAGATGTAATGCATTTTAGATTTAACATATAATAACTCATAAATTTTTCAACAATTTTAGTTGCATTATTGTTAATTACTTTCCTTTTTTTAGGCTTTAGATTTTCTACCTAAATTTTATATTAGCCTGGATACCTAAACTATGGCTCAACAACAATATACAGAGGACAATATACGATCTTTAGACTGGAAAGAACACATCCGATTAAGACCTGGTATGTACATCGGTAAGTTGGGTGATGGATCCTCTCCTGATGATGGTATTTATATTCTTTTAAAAGAGGTTATTGACAATAGTATTGATGAATTCGTGATGGGCGCGGGTAAAACAATTGAAATACGAATTAAAGAGAAGGAAGTTAGAGTCAGAGATTATGGGCGCGGTATTCCGCTTGGAAAAGTAGTTGACGTAGTATCAAAAATGAATACTGGTGGAAAATATGACTCACGTGCGTTTAAAAAAGCTGTAGGATTAAATGGTGTTGGTACCAAAGCGGTCAATGCGCTTTCTAGTCATTTTAGGGTCGAATCAGTTAGAGATAACCAAATTAAATTTGCTGAATTTGAATTAGGTGAACTAAAAATAGACTCAGAAGTTGAAGAAACTTCAAAACGAAAAGGTACAAAAGTTAGCTTCATTCCGGACGAAAACATTTTTAAAAAATTTAAGTATCGTAATGAGTATGTCGTAAAGATGCTTAAAAATTATGTCTACTTAAATCCAGGTTTAACCATCGATTTTAATGGTGAAAAATATCATTCTGAAAATGGACTAAAGGATTTATTAGAAGAAAACATACCAACAGAGGACATGTTGTACCCCATTATCCATCTAAAAGGAGAAGACATAGAAATTGCGATTACTCATAGTAAATCACAGTACAGTGAAGAATACCATTCTTTTGTTAATGGTCAACACACTACACAGGGAGGTACTCATCAAGCTGCTTTTAGAGAGAGTATAGTTAAAACCGTTAGAGAATTTTACGGTAAAAATTATGATGCCAGTGACATTCGTAAATCAATTGTGTCAGCAATTGCTATAAAAGTGATGGAGCCAGTTTTTGAAAGTCAAACTAAAACCAAGTTAGGTTCAACAGATATGGGCGGCCAACTTCCTACAGTACGATCCTACATCAATGATTTTATAAAAACCAATTTAGATAACTTTTTACATAAAAATACTGAATCTGCTGAGGCTTTGCAACGTAAAATAATGCAAGCTGAAAGAGAGCGAAAAGATCTTACAGGAATTCGTAAACTAGCAAAAGACAGAGCTAAAAAGGCAAGTCTGCACAATAAAAAACTTAGAGATTGTAGGGTGCACTTAGGTGACATGAAAAAAGAACGTCGTCTAGAATCTACCTTGTTTATAACTGAGGGAGACTCTGCTAGTGGAAGTATTACCAAAAGTCGTGATGTCAATACACAAGCAGTTTTTTCTCTACGTGGTAAGCCGCTTAATTGTTATGCAATGAGTAAAAAAGTAGTTTATGAAAATGAAGAGTTTAATTTACTTCAAGCTGCTTTAAATATTGAAGAAGGTATGGAAGATCTTCGATATAACAATATTGTTATTGCTACCGATGCTGATGTTGATGGGATGCATATTCGATTGTTATTACTTACTTTTTTTCTTCAATTTTTTCCTGAAGTTATTAAAGAAGGCCACTTATATATATTAGAAACTCCTTTGTTTAGAGTTCGTAATAAAAAAGAAACCATATACTGCTATTCTGATGAAGAACGAGTTAAAGCTATTGAAAAATTAAAACCAAAACCTGAAATAACTCGTTTTAAAGGATTAGGTGAGATATCTCCGGATGAATTTAAACATTTTATAGGTAATGATATTCGGTTGGATCCCGTAATGCTAGATAAGAGTATGAGTATTGAGGATTTATTAGCATTTTATATGGGAAAAAATACCCCAAATAGGCAGGAGTTTATTATCAATAATTTAAAAGTTGAGTTGGACGAAATTGTTGAATAAGAAATCACATAGGATCAAATATGAGTGACGAATTAAACTATAATGAAGATGAATTAAATTCTACTGAAAACCAAAGTGAAGATACTATAACTAAGGTTACTGGTATGTACAAAGATTGGTTTTTGGACTACGCCTCTTATGTAATTTTAGAACGAGCTGTACCAGCAATTGAAGATGGTTTTAAGCCAGTTCAGAGGCGAATCATGCAGTCTTTAAAAGACCTGGACGATGGAAGATACAATAAGGTTGCCAATATTGTAGGGCATACGATGCAGTATCATCCTCATGGAGACATGAGTATTGCTGATGCAATGGTTCAAATAGGGCAGAAAGATATTTTAATTGACACTCAAGGGAACTGGGGAAATATACTAACGGGTGACAGAGCTGCTGCGTCTCGTTATATTGAAGCAAGACTCTCAAAATTTGCGCTTGAGGTAGTTTATAATCCAAAAAACACCGAATGGCAGGCCTCTTATGACGGAAGAAGAAAAGAGCCTATTAACTTACCCGTTAAATTTCCATTGTTATTGGCGCAGGGAGCTGAGGGGATTGCGGTAGGTTTATCAACAAAGGTTTTACCTCACAATTTTATAGAATTAATAGAAGCATCCATCAAACACTTACAAGGAAAGAGGTTTCAATTATTTCCAGATTTTCCAACTGGAGGCGTTGCAGATGTAACAAATTATAATGATGGGTTAAGGGGTGGAAAAATAAGATCAAGGGCAAGAATTAATCATCATGGTAAAAATATGTTGTCCATTACTGAAATTCCTTTTAGTACCACCACCACATCACTAATTGATTCGATTTTAAAAGCAAACGAAAAAGGGAAAATTAAAGTTAAAAAGATTGAAGATAATACCGCTGCAGAGGTAGAGATACTAATTCATTTACCTAATGGAATTTCTCCAGATAAGACCATAGACGCACTGTATGCTTTTACAAAATGTGAAACACCTATATCTCCTCTTGGCTGTGTAATTGAAGATAATAAGCCTTTGTTTGTGGGTGTCAATGAAATGCTTAAAACTTCAACAGACAGGACAGTTGCTTTGTTAAAAAGCGAATTAGAAATTCAATTAAATGAATTAGAGGCACAATGGCATTTTGCATCTCTTGAAAGAATTTTTATTGAAAATCGTATTTATCGAGATATTGAAGAAGAAGAAACGTGGAAAGGAGTTATATCCGCAATCGATAAGGGTCTAAAGCCACATATTAGCCATTTAAAAAGACCTGTAGTAGAAGAGGATATCGTTCGGTTGACAGAAATTAAAATTAAACGTATTTCAAAATTTGATATCGACAAAGCGCAGCAGAAAATAGATGCTTTGGAAGAACGAATAGCTCAAATTAAGCATCATTTAGATCATCTAATCGAATTTGCAATAGATTATTTTAAAGGATTAAAGGCCGATTATGGAAAGGGTAGGGAGCGAAAAACTGAAATTCGAGTTTTTGACGATATTGAAGCAACTAAAGTAGTAATTCGAAATACTAAACTTTACGTAAATAGAGAAGAAGGCTTTGTTGGAACCAGCCTCCGAAAAGATGAGTATGTTACTGATTGTAGTGATATTGATGATGTTATTGTTTTTACTCAAGATGGTAAAATGATGGTAACCAAAGTAGGTGCAAAAACATTTATTGGGAAAGATATTATCCACGTTGCTGTTTTTAAGAAAAAAGATACTCGTACAATTTATAACATGATTTATAGAGATGGGGCACGAGGAGCGTCCTACGTCAAAAGGTTTTCAGTTACTTCGATAACCCGAGATAAAGCTTATGATTTAACCAAAGGAACTAAATCAACTAAAGTAATTTATTTTACTGCCAATCCAAATGGTGAGGCAGAATTAGTAACCGTACTTCTAAGACAAACTGGAAGTATAAAGAAGCTTAAATTTGATCTTGATTTTACCGATATGATCGTAAAAGGTAGAGGGTCTCGTGGAAATATAGTAACTAAGTACTCTGTGAAAAGAATTGAGTTAAAAGAAAAAGGACTCTCGACCTTAAAACCAAGAAAAATTTGGTTTGATGAAACCGTACAACGATTAAATGTAGATCAACGAGGAGAGCTTCTAGGTGACTTTACAAGTGAAGATAGATTGTTAATTATAGATCAAAATGGTATCGTCAAAACAGTTGTGCCAGAAATAACACTCCATTTCAATGATGCGATGATTGTTTTGGAAAAGTGGGATCCTAAAAAGCCTATTTCGGTGATATATTGGGAAGGTGAAAAGGAACTTTTTTATGTAAAACGATTTTTAATAGAAAATCCTGATAAAGAAGAAAAAGTAATTTCAGATCATTCAAAATCCTATTTAGAAACAGTATTTACAGATTATAGGCCTGTTGTTGAATTGGTTTTTGCCAAGAAAAGAGGTAAAGAACGTCAAGAAAATACAGTAATAAAATTAGAAAATTTTATTGCTATTAAAGGAATATCAGCTTTAGGAAATCAATTAACTAAGGATAAATTAATTGAGATAAATCCAAAAGAACCTTTGCGTTATGAACCAATTGAAGAAACTCCTTTGGAAGAGTTAGAGGTGATCGAGGAAATTAATGTGATTGTACCTGACAAAAACGACTTAAACACTATTGCTTCCCCCGAAGATTCTTCTGATAATTTAAAGAAAGATAATTTTGTGGATCCTGAAATAGACGATGAGGGCCAAACACTTCTTTTTTAATTGAATTGTATTTCGTTGAAATTTTAGAGGTATACTTTAATTATTTTTTAATTGTTTTTAAATACAAGCTTTCCACTTTGTCTCTAGCCCAAGGAGTTTTTCTTAAAAAAGTTAAACTAGACTTTATGGTGGGATTGGTATTAAAACAATTTATTTTTATAAGACCACCTAGTTCATGCCACCCATAGGCTTCCACTAAAAACTCTAATATGAATTTCAATGTAATTCCATGTAATGGATTGTTGTGTTGTTCTAATTTCATTGAATAGATTTAAGGCCCTCATAAACTACAATACTGACAGCATTTGCTAAATTTAAACTTCGAATATTTTTATTATAAAGAGGAATTCTATAAGTATTGTCAAGGTGATTCTTTAAAATTTGATTGGACAATCCTTCAGATTCTTTTCCAAAGATTAAAAACATATTGTCTGTATAAGGGATATTCCAATGTTTTTTTTTAGCATGACTCGAAAGAAAAACCATTTCTTTATTTTTGTTTTTATTTAAAAAATCATCAAAATCATCATAAATAAACAAAGAAATATGCTTCCAATAATCCAATCCTGCTCTTTTTAAACGCTTATCAGATAATTCGAAACCAAGAGGTTTTACTAAATGCAAGTTTGAATTTGAAGCCAAACTTAATCTTCCGATATTTCCAGTATTCGTATGAATCTCTGGCTCTATAAGTACAATATTTAAAGGCATTAATTAATTTTTTTTGCAGTTCCTTTCTGTTTTTTAGAATCACCGACGATATTATATTCAAAAAGATAAGTGTTATTTTGCGTGGTCAGTATTTTCATGTGAATTGCTTTTTGTTCTGCCCTGTTTTTTGGGTTTATTTTTTGTACGATGTACTCACAATCATTAATCCATCGTATAGAGGAAGTGTCTGACTTATTTTGAAAGTAATCAATCTCTAAAGTATCCGTTCTTACAAATACTGTAGTGAGAACCTCAGTCCCAACGAGGGCCTCGTAGGAAAAAGTACCTGTCTTAAATTCTTGACAATTACGTTCAGGACTGTAGCAACTTGTAATTAGTAACAAAAAACATAAACTGACACAAATTCTCATTTCGATTATTTTAATACAAAACTCTGAATTTTAAATGATATATTTTAATTTTTATAGGACTTAAATGTTCCGTCTTTAAAAAATATCACTATTTGATCCACATCAGGATTATTTAATGAACAAGACGCTACTTCAGTCAAGTGTCTATTTGATGGTAAAATAGACTCAATTTTGATAGCTTCGCTAGTTGTAGTTGTATCAATAGGGGCTGATTTTTTTACAATTGAAGGAAAAGAACCTTTTCCGTTTAATAACCAGTATAATTCCACTTCTGGATATTTTTGTAGAATTCTCATTACAAAATCTAAACTAGGTTTGTTTCTGCCCGATAGGAGGTGAGAAATAGTGGATCTGTTAAACTTAATTTGATTTGATAATTCTGCAGCTGAAATATTATAATAATCAAGTATTTTTTGAAGTCTAATACCGAAATCTGTACTGTTTACCATTGTAATAATGTAAAAATAGAATTTAAAGTTACAAATGTAATTGATAAGACTTTAAAAGAAGAATATTTTATAAAAAATATACTTTTTATATTAATCTTTTACTTTATTAAAAATACATAATATATTGATTAATAGTAAACTATATAATATTTATTAAAAAAATTTTTCCCGTTTAATATCTTATGAAATTTCTATTAAATATGTTTTCAATTGTAAACAATATTGTAAAGCAAAACATATTACAAATGTAAACTATACATTAATTACCTTTGTGTATTAACTTTTTAGAGTATGAAAATTGAAGATTGGTTTTCTGATGGTTTTGAATCAAATTTGAGTGGTAGATATCTCAATTTAGATCACCTAAAGCCTCTTTATAAAATTTACAAGAAAGAGTTCAACATATCTAAATTAGGTGTTTCTGAATTAGGAGAAGAAATTTCATTAGTAGAAATTGGTTCTGGACCTTTTAAGGTTTTTGCTTGGTCTCAAATGCATGGTAACGAATCAACAACTACCAAGGCATTATTTGATTTTTTTAAATTTTTATCCAAAGCGAATGATTTTAAGGGCGAAATTAGAAGCTTTAAAAAGAAATACACTCTGTACGTCATACCGATTTTAAATCCTGATGGTGCACGCTTATATACAAGAAAAAACGCGAATGGTATCGATTTAAATCGAGATGCTCAAAATTTATCACAAACAGAGAGTATTATTTTGATGAATGCTTTTAAAGTTATCCAACCCGATTTGTGTCTCAATTTACATGGACAACGTTCTATTTTTGGTTTAGAATCTGGTTTGCCGGCTACAATTTCCTTTTTGTCTCCCTCTTCAAACAGTGAGCGAACGGTTACTTCATCAAGAAAAAAAGCGATGAAGATGATTGTAAAAATCAACAACTATCTCGAGGGCCATTTAAAAGGGAAAATTGGTCGTTATGACGATACCTTTAATCACAACTGTTTTGGAGACTTTTTTCAATTGAGTGGGGTACCTGTAATTTTATTTGAAGCAGGTCATATTTCTAATGATTACCTAAGAGAGGAAACAAGAAAATATTTGTTTTATTCTTTTGTTTCGTTATTTGGTTTAACTGACTCCAAAATTAATGTTGTATCTTATAAAGATTACTTTAAAATCCCAGAAAATAAAAAAAATTATTATGATTTTATTTTAAGAAATGTTTTAATTGGTAATGAACTCGAAAAAACTTCATTAGCTATTCAATTTAAGGAGTCTTTGGTTCATAATGAAATTAAGTTTATTCCAATTCTTACAGAGATTGGCAACCTTAAAAATAAGTTTGGGCATAAAGAAATTGATGGTAATTTAACGAATGTGTTAGTGAATTCTCAAAATATTATTAAAATTGGCTCAGTAATTTCAGTTATCAGTAATAAAAAAGACGAATCACTAAAATATTTCGATAAAAATTGTTTTGAGTTTTAGTATTAGTTAGTAAATTTGTGCTCTACAATAAAAAAAATGGCAAAATTTAAATTAGACGATACTGACCACAAGATTCTAGACATGTTAATTGAAAATACTAGAACGCCTTTTACTGATATAGCTAAAAAGCTTAATATTTCGGCAGGTACAGTTCATGTTAGGGTAAGAAAAATGGAAGATGTCAAATTAATTACTGGGTCTTCTCTTACGTTAGACTATAAGAAATTAGGTTATTCTTTCATCGCTTACGTAGGAATATTTCTTAACAAAACCTCTCAGACACAATTTGTATTAGAACGTATAAGTGAGATTCCATTTGTTACTGTAGCGCATGTTACAACGGGTCGATTTAATATTTTTTGTAAAATAAGAGCAAAAGATACCAGCCAAGCTAAAAATATTATTTATAAATTAGATGATATTGATGGAGTTACTCGAACTGAAACCATGATATCTCTCGAAGAAAGCATCAATGATAAGAAGCGATTAATGCATTCCATTTTCAAGGAATTTTAATATCGAAAATAAGGGCTGATAATTGGTCTATTATCAAGACTAATTATCCTCAATTAACTTTGATCTATATTTTTATAATAATCAAATGCTTCGAATATTAGATCTTTAGGTACTTCACAGTTTAGTTGATGTTTTCCGATATCATTTAACAAAACAAACAAAACTTTGTTATCGTGTTTCTTTTTGTCGTGTTTTAATAATTTGATGATGTGTTTAATATCATCTTGATTAAATTCAGTTTTTTTAAATTTATTAAAAATATAATTGCTTATTTCTGTAAGCGTTTCTTTTGGGAAACCACATTGAATATGTGAAATGTAGGTAGTTAGTACCATACCAATCGCTATAGCTTCTCCATGAAGTAAAGACGGCAAAGAATGTTTACCGATACTGTAAGACTCAATAGCATGTCCAAGAGTATGCCCATAGTTGAGTTTTTTTCTTGTGTTTTTTTCAAATGGATCAATGGTGATGATGTTATTTTTGACTAACACCGATTCCCAAATAATAGCATCCATTTCGTCAATATTTAATTCGTTAAAATTTTTAATTTTATTCCAATAACTTTTAGAATCAATGATGCCATGTTTGATAACTTCGGCATATCCAGCTTTAATTTGGTTTTTTGGCAGGGTATTTAAAAATTCTTTACAGATTATAACCATAACAGGATCGTTAATTACACCTATTTGATTTTTTATAATTCCAAGATCAACTCCATTTTTTCCTCCAATGGATGCGTCTACCATAGCTAATAAGGTGGTTGGAATATTAACAAATTGAATTCCTCTCATAAAGGTGGAAGCCACAAAACCTCCTATATCAGTAACCACTCCGCCGCCAAGATTGATCAATAGACTTTGCCTATCGGCATTATTTTCAGATAATTGATTCCATAAATATTCACATGTTTTTATATTTTTATTTACCTCACCTACTTGTATCTCAAGCACTTTATAATTGTCCTTTAGCTCTAATTTATTTAACATAAAAGCTAAACAATATTTTAAGGTATTTGCATCTACTAAAATAAAGATGGTAGATGGTTTTAAATCATTAATCTTAATATTTAAGATATCCCACTTTGATGAACTAAAATATACCGAGCCTGTATTTTTAATAATTTCTCTCATATTTTAATGATAGGTTATTTTTAAACCTCAAAGCTAAATATATAAATTGATTAAATCCAATTTCAATGCTTAAATATTGTTCATTATAAGTTTTAAAAACAAATAAAAAGTTTAAAATTTATTACCTTTGGATCGCATATTTTAGTACTTTTTTTTTAGCAAATTAAAATTTCTTCATCACAATGACTATCGATTCTATTTTTGAAAATACCGAAGTTGCTTTTAAATTAAAAAGTGACTCTCAGCTTGAGCGTGCTTACTTTTTATTCAAAATGATAGCTAATGAACCCCTAGTAAAAATTGGTACTGCGGTAACTAAATTTGCTTTGAATGCAAACTTACCTGTAGAGGGTTTAATTCGTTCTACTGTTTTTGATCATTTTTGTGGTGGTATCAATGAAAATGACTGTATGCCTGTAGTTGAGAGCCTTTCAAAATTAAGGGTTAAATCTGTATTGGATTTTTCAGTTGAGGGTAAGGAAGGAGAGAAACAATTTAATAGTACTTTGAATAAAGTTATTGAATTAACGGCTTTTTCAAAAATTAAAAATGCTATGCCATTTTCTGTCTTTAAACCTTCTGGTTTAGGACGATTTGAATTATTTCAAAAGGTTACTGAAAAAATAGAATTATCTAATCAAGAAGTTATTGAGTGGTCACAAGTAAAGAAAAGATTTGATGTTGCAAGTAATAGCGCTTCACAAGCAAATATTAAACTTTTAATAGATGCTGAAGAGTCCTGGATGCAGAGAGCTGCAGACGAACTCTGTACAGATTTAATGGCGAAATACAACCAGAAAAAGGTAGTCGTTTTTAATACTTTACAATGTTATCGCTGGGATCGATTAGATTTCTTAAAAGCAGAACACAAAAAAGCTCTAGCCAATGGATATAAATTAGGATATAAAATAGTAAGGGGAGCTTATCTTGAAAAGGAAAATGAAAGAGCTGAATCCATGGGCTATAAATCACCAATTTGCGAAACAAAAGAAGCTACTGACAATTGTTTTAACGAAGTTTTAAATTATATTTTAAATAACTTAAGTGAAATAGAATTATTCATTGGAACTCATAATGAAGAAAGTACTTATTTAGCTATCCATCAAATGAAAGAAAAAAAAATTGCTAAAAACGACTCAAGAGTTTGGTTCGGTCAACTTTATGGTATGAGTGATCATATCACATTTAATTTAGCTAAATTAGGCTATGGTGTTGCAAAATATATTCCTTTCGGTCCAGTCAAGGATGTGATGCCTTATTTAATTAGGAGGGCTGAGGAAAATACTTCAGTTACAGGTCAAACAAGCAGAGAACTTTCGCTAATAAAAAAGGAAAAACAAAGAAGAAAGTTATAGCTTATTTTTTGATTTCAATTTCTTGCACAATTGCTATTTTATTACAATTTTCAATTGTTAGATGGATCAATTTAGTTTTTGATTTAATTGCTGTCGGGAATTCTATCTGATATATTTTGCAGGAATCTAAAGAGGTATTGCTTTTTGAGAATAACACATTACCCTCTGTAAGAGCCAAAGAAATAAAAGAGGTGTCTAGTTGATATTCCCTAAGAGTAGTTATGCTTTTTAAACTTAGTGTCCGTTCTTTATTTCGAATATTTTTTAATACTCTAGCATTTGGACTATAATCAAATTCACACGATGCTCCACTACCGCCAATAAAAAATAATAATAAAACAATTCCGATTGCAAAGCCCCCAAAATAAAATGCAAATCTTTTTAAAATACTCATTAGTTATTTTGTTAATAGTTTGTATGAAATCGTTTTATTTTTAAAACAATAGAATATTTAAATCGCTATAGGGTAAACCAAACCAATCAGCTACTGCTTTATTTGTTAAAATTCCACGGTAAAAATACAATCCATTTTTTAAACCTGAATCAAATCTAATCGCATTTTCTAAACCACCAGATTCAGCCATATTTAAAAGATATGGGGTAAAGATATTACTGATGGAAATGGAGGCAGTTTTAGGATATCTGGCAGGAATATTAGGGACACCATAATGGATAACCCCATACTTGATTTTGGTAGGTTGATCATGACTCGTAATTTCAGTAGTTTCAAAACAACCTCCCATATCGATACTTACGTCAATAATAACGGCACCATTTTTCATTTTTTCCACCATATCTTCGGTTACTACTACTGGAGCCCTATTCGTTCCTTTTAAAGCTCCAATAGCTACATCACATCGTCTTAAAGCTTTCATAAGGTATTTAGGTTGTAAAGTAGAGGTGTACAAAGGCCTTCCAACTTTAACTTGAAGATTTCTTAATCTCGTAATTGAGGTATCAAATACTTTAACATTGGCCCCTAAACCAAGTGCTGATCTTGTTGCGTATTCACCAACTGTACCTGCTCCAATAACAACAACTTCAGCAGGAGGAACACCACTTATATTACCAAAAAGCATTCCGTTGCTTAATTCGTTATTGGCCATTAACTCAGAGGCGATTAATACCGATGCGGTGCCAGCAATTTCGCTTAATGCTTTAACTGCAGGATAACTATGAGCTTCATCTTTTATAAATTCAAAGGCCAGTGCTGTTATTTTCTTTTTTGACTAATGCTTCAAAATATACTTTATCACGTGTTTTTAATTGAAGCGCCGTTATTAAAATTGTTTTGGGATTAATTAGCTCTATTTCGTCTAAAGACGGAGGTTCGACCTTCAGGATGATTGGACAACCAAAAACTTTATTTTTATCGTCAGTGAGCTCAGCACCAGCTTCACTATAATCTGAATCTGAAAATCCAGCTTTTTCTCCAGCTCCTTTTTCAATTAGAACTCGATGATCATTAGCAACTATGGCGGCAATGGCATCTGGAGTTAAACAAATTCTTTTTTCTTGGAAATGAGTTTCTTTGGGTAATCCAATGAAAAGTTCACCTTTTTGCTTTACAATCTCTAGTGTTTCTTCCTGGGGAAGAAGTTGTTCTTTGGTAAATGGAGATTTAATTTTAGACATTATTTAGTATATATGGACTAAGTTACGTAAATAAAATTATTTTAAAATACTATGTTTAAAGTTCTAGTACCATTTTGATTTTTATTCATTTCAATTTTTGTACTATTTGGTGGTAGAAGATTGCTGATGTTTTCAGGCCATTCTATCAAATTCCAATGTCCCGAAAAAAAATATTCTTCAATACCTATATCTAGCGCTTCTTCCTCGGATTTTATTCTATAAAAATCAAAATGATATATTTTGTCTTTTATTATTTCATACTCATTGACCAATGAAAAAGTTGGACTATTGATAACATCTGTAACCCCTAATTGTTTGGATAATTCTTTTATTAAGGTAGTTTTTCCTACTCCCATAGTTCCATAAAATAGTAAGGTTTTATTTGGAACATTTCGCAATATTTCTTTAGCAACAAAGGTAAGTTCTTGTAGATTAAAATTGAATTCCATCATGGAAGTTTGCTCCAAAAATACAAATTATTACCGATTGATATCAAAATATTTAGCTTTAAAAAGCACATCTATTTAGGATCTAAAACGATAAAAGGAATCATAACTTCTTCCATAGATACGCCACCGTGCTGATAGGTGTTTTTATAGTAGCTAACAAAATGATTATACCGATTGGGATATGCGAAAAACATATCACTTTTTGCAAAAATGAAAGAACTACTCATATTAATTGCCGGTAAATGAATTTTTTTTGGATCTTTTGAAACTAAAACATCTTTTTCTTCATAGGAAAGACTTTTTCCTGTTTTATATCTTAAGTTGGAACTAATATTTTTATCTCCAATAACTTTGGTCGGATATTTTACATTAATTGTTCCATGATCTGTTGTAATTATTAATTTAAACCCCAAAGATGATGCTTGTTGAATAATATCTAATAATGGAGAGTTTTTAAACCAGCTTTGAGTCAAAGATCTATAGGATTTATCAGTAGAAGCCAATTCTTTTATAACCTCCATCTCAGTCTTGGAGTGAGAAAGCATGTCTACGAAATTATAAACTACTGCAATCAGTTCATTATTTTTATAAGATCTAAAATTATGAGATAATTTTTTTCCTTGCCTTAAACTTGATATTTTATGATAACTCCAATTAAGGGTTTTGCCAAGTCTTTGTAATTGAGCTTCCAAAAAATCTTTTTCAAACATATTTTTACCACCCTCGTCTGTATCATTTAACCAAAAATCAGGATGTAATTTTTCCATTTCACTTGGCATTAAACCAGAAAATATAGAATTTCTTGCATACTGAGTTGCAGTTGGTAAAATACTGTAATAGAGTTCTTCAGTATCTTTTTTAAAACTGCTATTTAAGAAAGGTTCAAAAGCTTTCCATTGATCATATCTTAAATTGTCTATTACTACAAATAGTGTTTTTTGTTTTTCAATTACCGGTAAAACTTTATTTTTAAATAAGGTGTGAGATAGAGTTGGATTGCCTTCCTCTGAGTTAAACCATTTAGGGTAACTTTTATCGATAAACTTACAAAACTGAATATTAGCCTCGTTCTTTTGAGACTCTAGAATTTCAAACATACCAGAATCATCAATATTTTCAAGTTCTAATTCCCAATAAACAAGTTTTTGGTACATTTCAATCCATTCTTCATGGCTGTTGATCATTGACAATTCAGTAGTAATTTTTCTAAATTCTTGCTGATATGAAGAGGTTGTTTTTTCAGAAACAAGTCTCGTTAGATCAAGATTCTTTTTTAAGCTTAATAATATTTGGTTTGGATTAACAGGTTTTATAAGGTAATCAGCAATTTTGGATCCAATAGCTTCTTCCATTATATATTCCTCTTCACTTTTAGTTATCATTACCACAGGCAGATTTACTTGATATTCTTTTATTTCTGCCAAAGTTTCAATTCCAGTGAGACCTGGCATGTTTTCGTCAAGAAACACAATATCAAAATTCTGTTTTTTTATTTCTTCGAGAGCTTCAGTTCCACTCAAAGCTTTTGTAACGTTATAATCCCTTTTTTCAAGAAAAATGATATGTGGCTTTAATAATTCTATTTCATCATCGACCCAAAGTACTTTTATTTCACTCATATATGTATATTTGTTTTTAAATTAAAGACTTTATTCTTAAATACAAAAATAATTTAGTCATTCTTTAATAGCTATATTAAAAATTAAAAAAAATTATTTTGAATTCCCAGAACAAGCTTAAAATAATTAACGATCCAATCTATGGTTTTATTACCATACCTAGCTCAATCATTTTTGAGCTTATAGAGCATCGGTTTTTTCAAAGGTTGAGGAGAATTTCTCAGATGGGAATGTCGTATCTGGTTTATCCAGGAGCTCATCACACTCGATTTCAACATGCTATTGGAGCGATGCATTTAATGCAAAAAGCGGTTCAAACCCTTGTATTTAAAGGTGTAAAAATTTCTGCTGAAGAATCCGAAGCGTTGTATATAGCCATATTACTTCACGATATAGGTCACGGCCCTTTTTCTCACGCTATGGAACATAGTATTGTTGAGGGCATAGATCATGAGTCAATTTCATTGTTATTTATGTCTGAACTCAATAAAGAATTTAACAACAGATTAACATTGGCAATCCAAATTTTCAGTGATAATTACCATAGAAACTTTTTTTATCAATTAATTTCAGGACAATTAGATATGGATCGTCTAGATTATTTAAAGCGTGATAGTTTCTACACTGGAGTTTCAGAGGGTTCAATTAATTCGGAGCGATTAATAAGTATGTTAAATGTAGTGGAGGATAAACTGGTGGTTGAAGAAAAAGGTATTTACTCTGTTGAAAAATTTATTATTGCCCGAAGATTAATGTATTGGCAAGTATATTTACATAAGACAAGTTTAGTTGCTGAACAATTATTGACTAGACTCCTAAAAAGAGCAAAATATTTAGTTACTAACGGAGTGGTTATTAATGCTAGTAAACATTTAAGTTTTTTCCTAAATTGTTCGATTACTAAAAAATCAATTAACAGCGAAATTCTCAATGAATTTGCGAATTTAGATGATAATGATATAATTTCTGCAATGAAATCTTGGCAATACGAAGATGATTTTGTGTTGAGCAATATATCTAAGATGTTATTAAATAGAGAGTTACTTAAAATTGAAATTCAAATAGAAGCATTTGACAGAGAATATATAAGTGAATCCAAGCAAAAATTAATGGCTCGATATTCAATTACCGATGAGGAAGCCTCTTATTTTGTATTTATAGGGCAAATTACTAATCAAGCCTATAGTATGAAAAAAGAGACCATCGATTTGTTCACTAAGCAAGAAAAAACCATAGATGTTGCAAATGCCAGTGATCATTTTAACCTAAAAGCGTTATCAAAAAAAGTGGTTAAGAATTATATGTGCTACCCAAAAACAAATAACTAAACCTTTTTTTTTACTTTTGCATTAAATGAATATTTTATAAAACCATTATTTTGAAATTTACAGCAGCGCAAATCGCGGTTATTTTAGAAGGTGAAGTTGAAGGGAACCCTGAAATTGAAGTTTCTAAACTTTCGAAAATAGAAGAAGGAGAGCCAGAAAGCTTAAGTTTTCTTGCAAATCCAAAATACACACAGTTTATATATACTACCAAAGCCTCAATAGTCATTGTCAATAAGATTTTCAAGGCTGAAAAAAAAATCAATAGTACTTTGATAAGAGTCGAAGACGCTTATAAATCTTTTTCAAAACTATTGGAATATTACAATCAAGTAAAAATGAATAAAACAGGAGTCGAAAGTCCTGTTTTTATATCAAAATCTGCAATATATGGTGAAAATATCTATATAGGAGCCTTTGCATATTTAGGAGAAAATATAAAGATTGGAAATAACACAAAAATTTATCCTAATGTTTATATTGGTGACAATGTTACTATAGGAGACAATGTAATATTATTTTCTGGAGCTAAAATTTACTCTGATACCGTAATTGGAGATAACTGCGTAATTCATAGTAGTGCTATCCTAGGAGCTGATGGATTTGGATTTGCTCCAAATGAACAAGGTGAGTTTATAAAGGTGCCACAAACCGGAAATGTTATAATTGAGGATAATGTTGATGTTGGTGCTGCGACCTCTATAGATAGAGCTACTTTGGGTTCTACTATCATAAGAAAAGGTGTAAAACTTGATAATCATATACAAATTGCACACAATGTAGAAATTGGACAAAACACTGTTATTGCTGCACAAACCGGAATAGCTGGTTCAACAAAAATCGGCAAAAATTGTATGATAGGCGGGCAAGTTGGGATTGTTGGACATATTACCATAGGAAATAATGTAAAAATTCAAGCACAAAGTGGTATAGGTAGAAATGTGAAAGATAACGAGACATTACAAGGATCGCCAGCTTTACCTTATAGTGATTATAACAAGAGTTATGTTCATTTTAAAAATTTACCAAAAACTATGAATAGAATAAATATATTAGAGAAAACTATTACCAATGACTAGTCTAGATATCAAACAAAAAACTATAGCTAAAGAAGTTTCTCTTTCTGGTGTAGGATTACATACAGGAAAATCTGTAACAATGACCTTTAAACCTGCTCCAGAAAATAATGGTTATTCATTTATTCGTGTAGATTTAGAAGGAAAACCATTAATAGAAGCAGATGCAAATTACGTAGTTACTACTCAAAGAGGAACAAATCTTGAAAAACACGGTGTTACTATTAACACTTCAGAGCACGTATTAGCTGCGTTAGTTGGATTAGGTATTGATAATTGTATTATTGAACTAGACGCCTCCGAACCACCGATTATGGACGGATCATCTAAATTTTTCATTGAGAAACTCGAATTAGCAGGATTTAGAGAACAAGAAGCTTTTGTTGAAGAATATGTAGTTAAAGATATTATAACGTATAAGGATGAGAAAACAGGAAGCGAAATAATAGTTATGCCCTCTGATAACTACCAATTAACAACGATGGTAGATTTTGGCACCAACATATTAGGTACGCAAAATGCATCAATTGATGATATCTCTGAATTTAAATCTGAAATATCAGATTCTAGAACTTTTAGTTTTTTACATGAAATAGAAATGCTTTTAGATAATGGTTTGATAAAAGGTGGAGATTTAAATAATGCTATTGTTTATGTAGATAAAGAATTGTCGCCTGAAACGATGGATAAGTTGCGTGTTGCTTTCGGAAAAGATAATATCTCTGTAAAACCAAATGGTATTCTAGATAATTTGAATTTGCACCATCCAAATGAAGCAGCAAGGCATAAACTTCTTGATGTTATAGGGGATTTAGCATTGGTAGGGACTCGAATAAGAGGTAAGGTAATTGCTAATAAGCCTGGACATTTTGTAAATACACAGTTTGCGAAAAAATTATCTAAAATTATCAAATTAGAAAAAAGAAATAAAGTTCCAGTTTTTGATTTACTGAAAGGAGCCAGTCAAAGATATCAATGCTATTATGGAAGTTTTGCCTCATAGACCTCCCTTTTTATTTGTAGATAAAATATTGGAGTTGACAGAAACTCGCGTTGTTGGGTTAAAAAATGTAACTATGAATGAACCTTTTTTTGAAGGTCATTTTCCAGGAGCACCCGTTATGCCTGGAGTATTAATTGTAGAGGCTATGGCTCAGGCAGGAGGGATTTTAGCATTGAGCAAAGTTCCAGACCCTGAAAATTATCTTACCTATTTTTTAAAAATAAATAATGTTAAGTTTAAAAAGCAAGTTAATCCAGGCGATACATTAATTTTTGATCTTTCTTTAGACGAACCAATACGTAGGGGAATCTGTACAATGACAGGAAAGGCATATGTAAATGGTGTATTAGTCACTGAGGCTGAATTAATGGCTCAAATTGTAAAAACTAAAAACATATAAATGAATCAACCACTAGCTTACGTTCATCCGGGCGCAAAAATTGCTAAAAATGTAGTTATTGAACCTTTTACAACAATACATAATAATGTTGTAATCGGAGAGGGTACCTGGATTGGATCCAATGTAACTATAATGGAAGGGGCCCGAATAGGTAAAAACTGTAATATTTTTCCTGGTTCAGTTATCTCTGCAGTCCCTCAAGATTTAAAATTTCAAGACGAAGAAACTATTGTTAAAATTGGTGATAACACAACATTAAGAGAGTATGTTACTATTAATCGAGGAACGGTAGATAAAGGTAAAACCGTCGTCGGAGAAAATTGTTTAATTATGGCTTATTGTCATATAGCACACGATTGTGTAGTGGGTGATAATTGTATCTTTTCAAACAATAGTACTTTAGCTGGTCATGTAACCGTAGGAAATCATGTAATTTTAGCTGGTATGACTGCCGTTCATCAATTTTGTACTATTGGCCAACATGCATTTATTACTGGTGGTTCGCTAGTAAGAAAAGACGTGCCACCCTTTGTTAAAGGAGCCAGGGAACCAATGTCTTACGTAGGTATAAATTCTATTGGATTGCGAAGAAGAGGTTTTAAATCTGAAAAAATAAGAGAAATCCAAAATATATATAGAATATTATATCAGAAAAACTTTAATAACACTCAAGCAGCTAGGTTAATTGAAGCTGAAATGGAAGCAACTAATGAAAGAGATGAAATATTACAATTTATAAAAAATTCTAAGCGAGGAATAATGAAAGGTTATTTTTCTAACTAATAAAAAAATTATGGCAAGTACTTCAGATATTAGAAAAGGGTTGTGTATTAAATACAATCACGATATTTATAAAATTATTGAGTTTTTACACGTAAAACCTGGAAAAGGTCCTGCATTTGTGAGAACAAAACTCAAAAGTGTAACGTCTGGAAAAGTTATAGATAATACCTTCTCTGCTGGTCATAAAATAGAAGATATAAGGGTTGAAACACATAAATTTCAATATTTATACAATGATGGCGATACCTATCATTTTATGAATAATGAAGATTATTCTCAAATTCAACTAGAAAAAGACTCCTTGGATACACCCGAATTAATGAAAGAAGGAGAAACGGTTACTATTCAAATCAATACCGAAGATAGTATGCCGCTTTCTGTCGATTTGCCTGCTCATGTAATACTAGAAGTGACGAGTACTGAACCAGGAGTAAAAGGAAATACAGCTACAAATGCTACTAAACCAGCTATTGTAGAAACAGGTGCGAAAATAAATGTACCATTATTTATTAATGAAGGCGATAAAATTAGAATCGATACAGAAAAAGGCAATTACCAAGAGCGTATTAAGGATTAAATACTAAAAACATGAAATTTACGTCAGGACAAACTTTATCAAAAATTGCAAAACTGTTAGATTGTAATTTTATTGGAAATACTGATTTTCCTGTGCTAGGTATGAATGAAATTCATGTAGTAGAAAAAGGCGATATTGTTTTTGTTGACCATCCAAAATATTACGACAAAGCTCTTGAATCTGAAGCTAGTATCATCCTAATAAATAAAGAAGTTAATTGTCCGCCTGGGAAAGCATTGTTAATTTCAGATGATCCCTTTAGAGATTTTAACAAACTAACACATCACTTTAATCCATTTATCGCTGCTACAGCTGTGATTTCTCCTACTTCAGAAATAGGAAAAAATACAATCATACAACCCAATGTATTTGTTGGAAATTATGTAAAAATTGGTAAAAATTGCTTAATTCACTCTAATGTGTGTCTCTATGATCATACAGTCGTTGGCGATAACGTAATTATACATAGTGGCACAATTTTAGGCGCTGATGCTTTTTATTATAAGAATAGGCCAGAAAAGTATGATAAATTAGTTAGTGGAGGTAATGTGCTTATCAATAATAATGTTGAGATTGGAGCTTTATGTACAATTGATAGAGGTGTTACCGCTTCTACCGTTGTTGGCGAAGGATCAAAAATTGACAATCAAGTTCATATAGGTCATGACACTGTCCTAGGAAAAAGGTGTTTAATAGCTTCTCAGGTAGGAATATCTGGCTGTGTTATTATCGAAGATTTTGTAACTATATGGGGGCAAGTAGGTGTCACCAGTGGTATAACTATAGGTGAGAAAGCAATTATTTCTGCACAAAGTGGAGTTAGTAAATCTCTAGAGGGACATAAATCTTATTTTGGAACCCCTGCTGATGATTTTAGAAAAAAATATAAGGAAATTGCATCCATTAAATTAATTCCAGAAATAATAGAAAAATTAGAAAAAATTAAATGAGTAAATCCCCAAAACAAATAGTTAAAGAATTTCATCAAGCAAATATTATTAATGCTGAATTAGACTTTAAAAACTACTTTCACGAAGAATTAGTCTTGATATGGAACAGCACAGATGGTCTATCCATAATGAATTATGACGATCTTATTGCTTTTTTTCGGAAATTAGGAGAACCTATGAGGATTTACGAATAGAGATAAGTCATGTATTAAATGATGGTAATCACGTTACCATACGTTATAAACATTATGTTAGAACAATTGAAAACCCTGGAGAAGAATTAGGTATTTCCCATTTTATTGGTATTTGGGAAATAAAAAATCAAAAAATGTATAGGTGTCACCTTATAAGTCAGCCAGTTACTGAACTAGATGACACTACAGAATCGTATCACAAAGTTAAAGTATAAAAGCCTCTAGAATTTTTTCAAATAGCCTATATTTGAACCTAGAAAAAATCAATTAATATTTCATATAAATGAGTGTTTTAGTAAATAAAGATTCAAAAATTATTGTTCAAGGTTTCACTGGTGGAGAAGGAACTTTTCACGCAGAACAAATGATAGATTATGGTACCAATATTGTCGGTGGTGTTACTCCTGGCAAAGGAGGTCAAATTCATTTAGAAAAGCCAGTTTTTAATACTGTTTTAGAAGCTGTTGAGAAAGTTGGAGCTGATACTTCTATTATTTTTGTTCCTCCTGCTTTTGCTGCAGATGCAATTATGGAAGCAGCGGAAGCTGGTATAAAAGTAATTATTACAATTACAGAAGGAATACCAGTAGCCGATATGATTATGGCCTCTGATTATATAAAAAATAAAAACTGTAGACTGATTGGCCCAAACTGCCCAGGTGTTATTACTCCAGAGGAAGCTAAGGTAGGTATTATGCCAGCTTTTGTATTTAAAAAAGGGAATGTTGGAGTTGTCTCAAAATCTGGTACACTTACTTATGAAGCTGCTGACCAAGTTGTAAAACAAGGATATGGTATATCAACCGCTATTGGAATAGGAGGGGATCCAATTATTGGAACAACGACTAAAGATGCAGTAGAAATGTTAATTAACGATGATGAAACGAATTGTGTAGTAATGATTGGTGAAATTGGAGGAAATTTAGAAGCTGATGCTGCCAAATGGTATAAAGAAAGTGGTAGTAAAAAACCAGTTGTTGGTTTTATAGCTGGCGAAACTGCACCTGCAGGAAGAACTATGGGGCACGCCGGAGCCATTGTAGGAGGAAGTGATGATACAGCTCAAGCAAAAAAGAAAATTATGAGAGCACATGGTATTCATGTGGTAGATTCTCCCGCTGAAATTGGATTAAAGGTAAAAGTAATATTAGGTTAAATTTTACTATTCCGTTTTAGCTAACAAACTATATATTGATATTTATTAAAATAATATTATGATGAACTTATTAAAAGGTAAAACTGCAATCATTACTGGTGGAAGTAGAGGTATAGGAAAGGCAATTGTTGAAAAATTTGTTAAACAAGGAGCTAATGTTGCTTTTACTTATAGTTCATCTTCAGATGCTGCAAAGGCTATTGAAAATAAATTATCAACTAATAATGTAAAAGTTAAAAGTTACAAGAGTGATGCTTCAAACTTTGAAGAGGCTCAACTACTTGCTGCTTCAGTTTTAGAGGAATTCGGCTCAATTGATATTCTTATAAATAATGCTGGAATTACAAAAGATAATCTACTTATGCGAATGAGCGAAGAAGATTTCGATCGAGTAATTCAAGTAAATTTAAAATCTGTTTTTAATATGACTAAGGCTGTACAGCGAACCATGTTAAAACAACGTAAAGGATCCATTATAAACATGAGCTCAGTTATTGGAGTTAAAGGAAATGCAGGACAAAGTAACTATGCGGCTTCTAAGGCCGGAATCATAGGTTTTACAAAATCAATGGCTATTGAATTAGGATCTAGAAATATAAGAAGTAATGCTATAGCTCCAGGATTTATTATCACTGAAATGACTGAAGAATTAGGTAAAGAAACTATTAAACAATACTTTGAAGCGATTCCTTTAAAGCGTGGAGGTACTCCCGAGGAAATTGCTAATACCTGTGTTTTTTTAGGAAGTGATATGTCTTCTTATTTAACTGGGCAGGTATTAAACGTAGATGGAGGTATGTTAACTTAAGTTAATAATCCATTTACTTTAATTGGTTCCTTATTAACAGCCATTAAATGACCATACAGACGTTATTATTTATTTTCTTTGCTTTCTTAATTTCCGTTATATTAGCGACTTACCAGTATGCCTATAAAACAAAATTCACTACCAATGCTAAATGGATTTATGGAAGCTTACGGTTCATAACTTTTTTTTCATTTCTCATTCTATTAATTAATCCAAAATTTAAGACAAATAGTTATTTTTCAGTAAAACCTAGTCTTCCTGTATTAATAGATAATTCTGAATCTATAAATGAATTTAATCAAGACAATAAAGTTATTGATTTAATTAAAACAATAAGAGAAAACAAAATACTAAACAATAAATTTGATGTTGAATATTATACATTCGGTACCGAATTAAAGTTTATGGATTCATTAACATTTGATGAAAAAACAACCAATATATACGATGCTTTAAATTTAATAAATTCTGTTTATAAACAAGAAATGGCCCCAACACTTTTTGTTACTGATGGAAACCAAACTCTGGGTAGTGATTATGAATACATCGCCTCACAATTTAGCAATCCTATTTATCCAATTATAGTTGGTGATTCAATAAGGTATTCAGATTTAAAAATAGAGTCAATTTTTTCCAATCGTTATGCATTTTTAAAAAATCAATTTCCTGTCGAATTAACTCTTGTTTACCAGGGCACTTCACCGGTAAGATCCAATTTAGAAATAAAAAGCGGAAGTACTCTCGTACATCGTCAAAGTTTAACTTTTTCTGAAATAGATAATGCAAAAATCATACAAGTTAGCTTACCTTCTTCTGAAGTTGGTTTGCAAAAATATTCAGCTCAAATTTATCCATTAAATAATGAAAAAAACACTCAAAACAACACTAAAGAGTTTGCTGTTGAAGTCATTGATCAGTCTACAAATATACTTTTAGTAAGTGATATTAAACATCCAGATGTTGGTATCATAAAAAAATCAATAGAAAGTAATGAACAGCGAATCGTAACAATAAATACTCCTGATGAAGCCTTAAAAAATTTAATAGATTCTCAATTAATTATTCTCTATCAACCCAACAGAAATTTTTCTGCATTGTTCCAGGAAATTAAAAAATTAAATAAAAATACTTTTACTTTCACTGGTCTCCAGACCGATTGGAGTTTTTTAAATAGTAATCAAATAAATTTCACTAAAGAAATTTCCAATCAGGAAGAACTTTCGGTAGGTGATTTAAATACAAATTTTGATTATTTTTTAACTGAGGATATTGGGTTTTCAGATTTTAGACCTCTAAATACATTTTTTGGGACCTTAACAATTCTAAATAAAAGTGAATTTTTACTTGATCAATATATTAATGGTTATCGTACGGAGTCTCCATTACTAGCAATTATTGAGTCAAATCTTATTCGGGAAGCGATATGGGATGGTGAAGGGTTGTGGAAATGGAGAGCACAATCATTTATTGAATCTCAAGACCATAGAAAGTTTGATATCTTTATGGGAAATATCATTCAATATTTAGCTAGTAATAAAAGAAGGAGTAGGCTAGAATTAAATTTTAAAAATATTTATTATAATAATAATTCAATAAAAGTTTCAGCTCAATTTTTTGATAAAAACTTTGTTTTTAACCCAAATGCCAATATTTCAATTACGATTAAAAATATGGAAACGAAAGAATTATTTGTTAGCCCCTTGATATTAAAAGAAAATTTTTACGAAATCGATTTAAGTGCTCTCAATGCTGGTGATTATTCTTTTAGTGTAACTCTAGAGGATGACGTAAAATTGACTAGAAGTGGATCTTTTACAATTTTTGATTATAATATTGAGCAACAATTTTTAACTGCAGATGTATCAAAACTAAAACGATTAGCTACTAATACAAATGGAGATATCTCTTTTTTGTCAGACCCTTACAAGGTTTTAGAGGATTTAGCTAATAATGATAGTTTTAATCAGGTTCAAAAAGAAACACAAATTATAAAACCTTTAATTGAATTCAAATACATATTGATGTTAATAATTATATCTTTGTCTTTGGAATGGTTGATTAGAAAATATAACGGATTAACCTAATTAATTAATTTTAACTAAAATATTTATAAATAGATGGAAAAATTACCAAAAATTGGAATACCTGTAATTGTATTATTCACCCTTGCTATTGTACTGATTTCAAAATCAGCTATTACTATAGATTCAGGAGAAGCAGGAGTGCTTTTTAAAACCTTTGGAGATGGAGTGGTTACTGATGAACCACCTATGGGAGAAGGTTTTCATATTGTAGCACCTTGGAATAAAGTATTTGTTTACGAAGTTCGTCAACAAGAATTGTTTGAAAAAATGAAAGTTTTATCTTCAAATGGACTAGAAATTCAGATTGATGCCTCCGCTTGGTATGAACCTGTTTATAAAGAATTAGGGAACCTTCATCAATCCCTAGGTAAAGGTTATTTACAGCGTGTAATTCAACCAGCAATTCGAAGTGCCGCAAGGAGTGTTATTGGAAGATATACGCCAGATGATTTGTATTCAACTAAACGTGATGCTATTCAAGTTGAAATTTTCGAAGAAACCAAGAAAATTCTTGACAAACAGTATGTTCAACTAAATGAAGTGTTGGTAAGGGATGTTACTTTACCTCCAACGATAAAAGATGCAATTGAACGTAAATTAAAGCAAGAACAGGAATCTTTAGAATATGAGTTTAGATTAGTAACTGCTGCTAAAGAAGCTGAAAAAGTTCGAATTGAAGCTCAGGGTAAGGCAGATGCAAATAAAATATTAAGTGCATCATTAACATCTAAAATTCTTCAAGACAAAGGAATTGATGCTACGATCAAGTTATCGGAATCTCCAAATTCAAAAGTAATAGTAATTGGATCTGGAGATAGTGGAATGCCACTAATTTTGGGAAATAATTAATTTTAACGATTTAATATTAGTTTGTAAACAAAAAGCCACTTAAGTGGCTTTTTGTTATTTATTCAGAATTTGTTATTAGCGGGTAGATATTTTGTTATTTTTCCAAAGTTTAATTAATAAAAACACTGAAAAAATGACCAGTAGTAACAGACCTGAAGCTAATTTATAATTTCCATATAAAAAATTTCCTGTTGCAAACATAGCCCCATAAACCATAAAGCATCCAAGTATCATCGCTAGTATTCCTGATGGAACAGTCCATTTTTTTTTATTTTCGTTCTCTATAAATGATGTGTCTGGGAAAGTATTTAATATCCGAGCCCAACCTGGACCCCCTGGAGTTGTTTTTTTATAAAATCTTCTTAGTGTTTCATCTGTTTCGGGTTTTGTTAAAAAAGTAACCGTCACCCAAACTATAGATGTAATTAGAACGACTATTGGAAATTTTGACCATGCTGGAAATATGCCTTCTACAAATATTTCGTTATTTGTTTGATGATCAAAAAGCAAAGTACTTAAGGATGTAAAATTTAAAAGTATCGATATCATACCGGACGCAAACATTGCTGATATTTCACTCCAAGCATTAATTCTCCACCAAAACCAACGCAGTATGAATATTAAGCCAGTTCCTGCTCCAAACATTAAGATGATGTCAAATAATTGTAAAGCGTTAGTTAAAAACAAAGCAAAAAGTGCACTAAAAGCCATTAGAAAAATAGTGGAAAGTCTCCCGACATTTACCAGTTCTTTTTCAGAAGCATTTCTATTGATTTTTTGTTTATAAAAATCATTTACAATATAAGATGAACCCCAATTTAAGTGGGTTGAAATTGTAGACATATAAGCTGCACCTAAAGAAGCCAGTACCAGACCAAGAAGACCTGACGGTAGTTTAGTTAACATGGCAGAATACGCTAAGTCGTGCCCTAATTTACTTTCTTCAACGTTTGGAAAAGCTGTTTGTATACTGGCTAAATCAGGGTATAAAACTAAAGAAGCCAGCGCCACTAATATCCATGGCCAAGGTCTAAGTGCATAATGCATTACATTGAAAAATAATGTAGCTCCAACGGCATGATTTTCATTTTTAGCAGCTAACATTCTCTGTGCAATATAACCACCTCCACCAGGTTCTGCTCCTGGATACCATGAACTCCACCATTGAACAGCTAAAGGAATAATAAATATCCCAATTAATGCCTCTGTATCAGAAAAATCAGGAAAAATTGAAAGTTTACCTATTACATTTTCATGTTGAATTAATTTTGATAACCCACCTATTTCTGGAAGGTTTACTAGATAATACGCGGCTCCAACCGCCCCAAAAATTGCAACAAAAAATAAAACAAAATCTGTATAAACAACACCTCTGAACCCACCGAGAGTACTAAATGCTACTGTTATAGTTCCAGCTATTAAAACAGTTTGTATAGGATTTAGACCTAACATTACTTGTCCGATTTTTATGGCTGCTAACGTTACAGCTGCCATTGCCATAACATTAAATATAACTCCAAGATAGATAGATCTAAAACCTCGCAGAAAGTGAGCTGGTTTTCCGCCGTACCTAAGATCATAGAATTCCATATCTGTTTGTACGTCAGATTTTCTCCACAGTTTTGCATAAACAAATACAGTAAGTAATCCTGTTAAAAGAAAAGCCCACCAAACCCAATTACCAGATACGCCATTATTTCTGACAATATCTGTAACTAGATTTGGAGTATCTGTAGAAAAAGTAGTTGCAACCATCGAAAACCCTAATAACCACCAGGGTAAACTTCTGTTTGACAGGAAATATTCTGAAGTATTTTTACCAGATTTTTTTGAAACAATTATTCCTATGGCTAAAACTATTGAAAAAAAAACAATAATTAATATCCAATCGATTGGTGCTAATTTCATAACTTTTTTTAAAATTTACTTTAGGTGTATAAATGATTTAGTGTGACAGTAGTAAATTAAGTCTTATTTTAATTTAACCATCCTTTTATTGAGGATTTTCTACTGTAAGTATATAAGAATAGACCTATAACTAAAACCATAATAGGCATAACAATTGCTCCAGGACCATAAACCTCTATAGCAGCACTTATAAAAATGTTGTATATCATATGTGCAATAATTCCGATGAGCGATAAAAAATAAATTGAGGCTGCAATTTTTCTTCTCATTAGTAAAGTAACAGAACCTAAAACACCTCCAAATACAGCAATTGCAAAAGCTGCTGTTGCCCATGCAGGCATACTATAGATCATATCCAATTGCATTGATGTGTATTGACTTTCAAAAGCTGCTGTTTTATATTTTTGTATGATATACATGTAAGCGCCCATCAAATTCCAAATAAAAGCTATTACTGCAATCATCCAAAAACCAATAGTAGGTTTATTTGTTGTCGTCATATTATAATTTTATTTAAAGTAACAATTTAGGATAAATAAGAATAATTAACAAATAATTGATTTTTGTTAATTTAGAGACTTTCGTAATTTTACTATATTTAAAAAAAACTTCATGGCCATAATTTTAAAATCTAATTTTGAATTTTTAAACGCTCTTAGAGAAAATAACAATCGAGAATGGATGACAACTCATAAAAAAGAATATTTAGCTAATGAAAAAGTCTTAAAAACTTTTTACAAATCTGTAGAGAATAAACTGAATATCGATGATGAAATTTCTAAAGTAAAAGTGTTTAGAATCAATAGAGATGTTAGGTTTAGCAAAAACAAAACACCCTATAATATTCATCGAAGTGTGAGTTTTAGCAGATCCGGTGCGCATAGGAGAGGAGGCTATTATTTAAGAATCGAACCCGGTAAATCAGCAATGGCAGGTGGTTTTTTTTCACCAGAGGCAGCGGATTTATTAAGAATTCGAAAAGAATTTGAATTAGATGCTACTGAAATTAGAGAAATTATTAATCACAAAGATTTTAAAAAAGCTTTTGGTGGATTTAACCAAGATTATAGACTGAAAACAGCTCCTAGAAATTTTAGTAGGGAAGACGTAAATATTGATTTAATTAAATTAAAAAGCTATTTTGTTGTCCATAAATTTACCGATGAAGAGGTCCTTTCTGAAGATTTTGAAGAAAAATTAATGTCCTACTATCGCTTATTAAGACCTTATTTTAATTATATGAGTGAAGTACTAACTACTGATTTAAACGGTGTTTCTTTACTTTAATTAAAAGCAAAGTTAAGCTCTAACAATTGGACGTTGCTTTTAAGCCTTTCTTTTACAATTTGCATCATACGTTTGTTTAAAGCAGATGAATTTGAAACATAATCTTGGTGTTCTGCAATCGTAAATTGACCTATCATAATTCCTTTTAATGAATTTCTAAATTTCATGTCTTTGTGAATGGCATTTTCAATGTAATCTATACGCTTTTCGACTGATAAATCATAAAAAACATTTTTATGCTTTTTTATATAATGCTTAAATACCTCTACCAATATATCATTTTGAAGTAAGGCAACTGGGCGTATGGTCTTATTTTGAAAAATTTCTTCTTTGGACATCAACGAAGTAACTTTTGCATTGGAAATAACAGGTCGTATTTTTAACAAAAACTCGTCTCTTGAAATCATAGGTGAATGTTTTTATTAAATTTAGAGTATATAGCTTCATCAAGCTCATGGTATTCGAATAGTTATAAACGTTCTTTTAACAATTTCACAATCAAGAAATACTGATGTTTTTATTTTAAGAACAGCTTTATTTACCTTAATATAATAACTCTTTTATTTATTTTTGAACCATTTGTCAATTCAATATTTAGTATATAAACACCTGTATTTATTGAAGTTATATCTAATATACGATCCGATTTTTGGTACTCATTAATTAACTGACCATTTAGCGAAATCATTTGTAACGTTTTTATTTGAAGGCTGCTATCTATTAAATCAATATGGATGTTTGTCGAAGCAGGATTAGGATATATTTTTATGCCATCCATAAGCTCATCTGATAAACCAAGAATAGGAAATTCTGCTGTAGTCTCACAACCGTCAAAATCTATGACTGTTACTACTTGGATGTTACCATTTATATCAATTGTTATTTCATATGGAGCTACACCTCCAATTACTATGACTTCTTCATCTACTAAATCAACAATCATACTGTCTAATAGACAACAAACATCTGGAGTTTCACTTGAAGGTTCGCCATTTGGATAATAAAGTTCAATGATACTCTGGAGAGTTTCAATTCTTTCTTGGGCTTCTATAGTGTCGTAATTCAGCGATTTTTGATAATGCCATCCTACACCGTAATCAGGAGTTGCGGTAGGTCCATCCGTATATAAATTTGGATATACGCTTAAAGCATAATCAACAAATGCTGCATTATCTTCAGGAATCAGGGTAAAATAATCTTGTAGTCTGTTGTAAATAGCTTCAGATGGGATAATATCAAGTTGGTCTAAATCTTCTTGTAATGAGATGGAATCTTCTGGAAGAATCCCAAAAACATGAAATAAAGGCCGCAAATCCACTTGAGACCCGGCTGACATACGAAGAATTCTACTATCAATATCTTGGTTATTAATACCGTGGTCTATTCCGTTTTCAAAGTCAATGAACTCTTGCTTCCAAAAATTTCTTAGAGGACACCAATCGAGTATATTTACTATTTCAAAATAGTGACCGTATCCTCTATGTTGGTAGCGTACTTCGTCAGTTGTAGTATTTGAAATATCCCGTTCCGAACCAAAAGTATTTGATACCATTCGGTGTGTCGCCGTTTTATCAATATCAAAAGTGTTAGGAACAAAGCTATGTTTTACCGCTTCATTTAGCTCTTCATTCAAGCCATAATTCATAGCCATGATGTATGGAAAATTTACAATTGCTTCAACTTCTCCCGGAAATTTGGTCATCGCCAATGCATGCCCAGATTCATGAAAATTTGTTTCATCATCAGGACCTGGTCCGTTCATAAAATAAGCAGGGCCAGGTACATCGGTAAAGCTTAGTGGCGTATTCGACATAGGATAACCAATGGAATATACATTATGTCTAATCGTAATATCAGCTATCATATACATATTATGTTTGTCGGAAACGATTTCTCTGGCCATTATAGAATTAACACCTTGCAAAGCTCTATCCCAATCTATCAACATTTGCATTAAGTCGTATTGACCAGTAACAATCGAATGTGAGGGTATGGTAAACATCACATTATCAGTTTCGAAAACAGCCCAAGGTCCGGGTTTACTAAGTTCTGTATTGAAGTTGGGTGTTTCGTAAAATGACTTTAACGAAAAGAAAGGGGACTCTACACCGTTGGTGATACTTATTTCTACAATCCCTGAATCTGATTCGTAAGGAACAAGAATGGAGATAGCACCACCAAATGGATTGAAAACCTCAATGGTCGAAGCATCAATTGGAAATTTTTTTGTGATTCGGTCTAATCGATAAAATTTTGGCCTAATTCCCAGATCCCATTCATGGGAACCAACTCTTACGTAATAACCTTGGCCTACTAAGCTATTGGGTACGGTGACAGTAGCGATACTACCCGGAGCAAGATAAAGACCTGTTGGTCTAAGAGCGTGATTGGTTTGGTCCCCATTGATATTAAGATGTGGATTAGTTCCATCGGGGTCCTCAAAATTTGCTCGGATAAGCATGGAATGGCTTACCGACGGATCTGCTGGTGGGTCAACATATCCTGGAAATGTATGACTAGTATTAAAAATCCACCCATCTATATGTTCAGGGTATTCTGCATAAACTTCTGGCGTCATAATAAAATCGAGTATTACCTGTTGGAGTGCAACCATAGCCCGCTCCATTCCAAGACCCGGTGCAGCGACCGGATCTTTTGAAAAGCCGTTAACCGTATTAGCAGTTGAGAAAAGCGGACCAACTAGACTGTCGTACTCCTCAATAATAATTTTTGCTAGCACTATGAACTCTTCGTTAGGTACACATTGAGGTTGAGCAAGAAATACATCCCTAATTGCAAGCAGCTCTGTTTCTGTAAGTGTATTATTACTGTTTATATGATTCTGCAAAGCAATTAAGGCTTCCGATGTTTCACAAGGCGTATTTGTAGTGAAAGTTGCATAGGATCCAATATCATCGGAACCACTAGATACTAGCAAATTATCAACATAAAGCCAATATCCACCTGGTGCAAAAATTCCGTCTCCGTATTCATCAAATATTTCAAAAATAACGCTTGTTGCTTCAGGAACACAAGCGGTTTCTGAATAATTTGTAAAGTTTTCGTAAACACCTCCTTGACCACCTTGCATAATAACATCTCCACTTTCATAGGATAAGGTCCAATAGTTTTCGTAACCATAATTATCGGTTAAAATATCTACTCTAATTTCGACTTGACCATTAGGGCATTGTGCAAAACTGAAGTTAGTGAAGAGAGTTAAAATAAAACTTACTATTAGTGATTTTTTCATTAACTATTATTTATTACAAATATGTATATAAAATAATAATTATTTCACGACTTAAGGTGAAACTTTTTAGTTTATGTTTTAATCGAATGATCTTTACACTTTTTTTTCGTTTTCAAATGTTGATCTACTTTATTTTTATTGCCTGAGAAAATCCTTTTTTTAACACGAGTTCTGGCAAGTCTAGTTGATTTTTTTCAAGGAATGTATAAAATCGTTTCACCTCTTTATCTTGGATGGACTGATATTTAATTTTAGCATTTTCAAATTCTTCAAAAATCAGTTCAAAATTATCTTTAGTTGCTCCAGACACTTTATCATAAGTTCCTGCAATATTACTGTATAAATCACCCATTTTTTCTCTAAGTTCAGGTTTAGCTGCAGCTACATAGTTATCACCAGTTGTAATCACTAATTCTTTTAAGAGTTCGTTTAATGCAGTGTACACTTGCGCTACTTTTTTATTAGACTTAGGTTGTTCATCAATAATTTCTTTTGCTTTATCAAGTGTAGTATTGATTTCATAAACCATATACGCTAAATCTTCTACCATGTTAAATAATGTTTCTGTTAAGGCTTCCTGTTCCTTTCGTTCTTCTAACGAAGTCATAGAATTTTTATCATACTCCACTTCAATCAGGTGCTCATAGGTATTTTTGCCCTTAGTCAATAAAATTTTATAGGTGCCTGCAGCTACTCTTGGTGAAGTGAATCCTCCAAAAGATAACGTTTTACCCTGAGCCATTTTTGGTACCCTCTTATTAAATCCCCAATTAATCACATTGATTCCTTTTGATTTTCCAGGGGATAGGCTCGATACTTTATTGCCATCCATATCTTGAACTTCCATTTGCATCTTTCCAAACGTATGTCGTTTTTTAAGGTAATAGACAATTCTGGCTGATCTGTTTTTGCTTTGACCAACAAATTGAGTTTCAGTTCCAAAACTACCACTAAAACCACTTTCTTCGGTCATAGTAAAAGGTTTGTTTTTAAAAAAATGAACGTCCTTAGTCAATACCTCTTGTGTTAATTCTCTTAGGGGACTTATATCGTCAATAATAATTACTCCACGTCCATGAGTTCCCATAACTAAATCGTTCGTAGCCTTCTGTAAATCGATAAAATGTACAGCTGTCGCAGGCATATTATTTTCAAATTTAGACCAGTTTTTTCCACCATCAATCGTCACAAACAAACCAAACTCTGTTCCAAGAAATAATAAATTTTCACTTACATAATCCTCTTGGATATTTCTTACAAAACCAATAACATCGCTGGAAATAATATTCTCCCATGTCGCTCCATAATCTGTGGTTTTTAGTGTGTACGGTTTAAGGTCTCCGGAAGTATGCCCCTCAAAAACTGCATAGGCAGTTCCTTTACCATGTACACTAGCTTCGATATGATATACCCAAGTATTCTTCGGGATACCCTTTAAGTTTGAAGTAACATTTATCCAGTTTTTACCTCCATCTTTGGTAACTTGTACATTACCATCGTCTGTGCCTACCCATAAAATATTTTCATCAAGAGGCGATTCGGCAATGGTAAAAATGGTGGTGTGATTTTCGGCACCACTATTATCTACTGATAAACCCCCAGATTTTGACTGATCTTGTTTTAAGGGGTCGTTGGTTGTGAGGTCTGGTGAGATTATGTTCCAAGACTCTCCCATATCGTCCGATTTGTGGACAAATTGACTCCCCATATAAAAACGATCCGGAACGTGACTACTCACAGCCATTGGAGCATTCCAATTAAACCGCAAATCAGGATCTCCTTTTCTTTTCATGGGCTGTACCGTTCGGGTTCTATTTTTATCGATGTCGTATCTCCAAACATTTTCAGCACCTTGCATTTCTGAGTACACAATATTTTTAGTTGGATGCTTTCAATACTCTAAAACCGTCACCATAGCCAACGCTATTCCAGTCGCGAGCATTGACTCCTCCTGGTGAGGAGGAGGGGCCGTACCAAGAACCATTGTCTTGCAGACCTCCATACACGTTGTAGGGTGTTTCGTTGTCTACGCTGATATGATAAAATTGTGATAATGGTAAATTTTCTACAATTTCAAAAGTAGTACCCCCATTCCATGATCTATACATTCCGCCGTCTGTACCTGAATATAAAATATCTGAATTATTAATATCAAAAACTACATCGTGAATATCACTATGCATGTTTCCTAAAGATTTAAAAGTTTTACCTCCATCTCTACTGATAGATCCGTTTAATCCTCCTTTTATAATTACGTCTGAGTTTTTTGGATCAACTGTTATTCTTGAAAAATAAAAAGGACGAACCGTAAGTCCAAAATCATTGTTTAAATGTTCCCAACTTTCACCTGCATTCGATGATTTCCATAAACCGTTGGTGGCTTTCTCACCTGTTTCTAATACAGAATAAAGAATGTTGCTATTATTTGGAGCAATTGCGATTGCAATTCTTCCTAGCGCTCCCTTTGGAAAACCATTATGGATTTTATTCCATGTTTTTCCGCTATCCACAGATTTATATAGAGCACTTGTTTTTCCACCAGAGGTAAAGCCCCATCCAGAACGTCTAAACTCCCACATAGATGCATACAAGGTGGAAGGATCATTGGGATCCATAATCAGGTCAGCTGCTCCTGTAGCTAAACCTTTGTACAAAATATTTTCCCAAGTCTTTCCTCCGTCACTAGATTTGTAAACTCCCCGTTCTTCGCTGTCGCTCCAAAGCGCACCTAAAACCCCTACATACATTTCATCGGTGTTATTAGGGTTTATTACAATCGATGAAATACGCTCTGACTTTTCAAAACCTATTTTTTTCCAATTACTCCCTCCGTCTTCAGACTTATAGAGTCCATCACCGATAGACACCGAATTACGAGTCCAAATTTCTCCAGTTCCTACCCAAATAACATCATCTGGATTTTTTGGATCTAATTTCACCACACCTATCGATTGTGCGTAGTCATCAAATATGGGGTTAAATGTGGTTCCGCTATCGTTGGATTTCCATACGCCACCACCTGCAGCTCCCAGATAAATAATTCTTGCGTTGGTAGGATGATTTTCTACATCGATAATACGACCACTCATTAGCGCAGGTCCTATTTGTCGGGCTTCAAGACCTCCAAAGAGTTCCTTTCCTTTTAAGGAAATTTCTTGACCAAAATGGTTGAAAGGTACTAGTGCTGTTAAAACAATTGCATAAAATAATTTTTTCATATTTTTTTGATTAAAAAACCCCAATAGTTATAAAAAACAATTATTGGGGATATAGATTTAAAAATGTTTTTTATTTATCTCCTTCAGTAGAGGTAGGAGTCAGCTGGAAATGCAAACATAGCATCGCGTTACTCTCTGGGTTTAACACTATATTTTTTATCGTTATGGTTTGTCCTCCCATATTCATTGAAAAAGGAAAATACAGCCCATCCACTTCCTCATAATCACTTAATGTAGTTTTACTCATCTGTCCTTTCATTGGTCCTTGACTAATTTTTGTTTCAGTGACAATGGGTACAAAATTTTCAGTTTCAAAATAGTAATAAGTAACATTTGCTTCCTCTATACCATCAACTAAGAGTGGTTCTTGTGTCAATTTTATTTTAAAGGTATCGGTTCCTTCAATAGTTTCGTTACCAATCAACTCTACGGTATAACCTTTGTCTTTGTAGTTAAACAAAGGTGAAGGAAAGTCTTTCATTTGTTTTTTCATATTATCCGTAGTTTCCTGATCGCTTTTCTCTGGTGCCATGGTCATAAAGTTGGTCGTCCACATAGTTTCTCCATCAAAAGATACCTGTGTCATTTCTTGGCCTTGTAAATTTATTTTTACCAGTTGTTTTCCGTCTTTGGTACTCAATAACTCTACAGGAATCGTCATCCCTTGCGCATCAGCCTCGGCTTCCATCTTCGTGCCTTCTAGCTTTTCCCAATTTTCAGAACCTCCGGTATTTTCAAAATAATTGTTTATAATTTCATCGGCAGTTTGTGCGTTTAAGGGTGTAACAGCGACAATAGTAATTGCGATAATGAGTGTTTTAAATAATTTCATAGTATTGTTTTTATTTTATTATTGTTTTGGACGCTAAATTTAATAGTTTGTTACAAATTAAATGAACAAATATTTTATTTTTTTCTAATAACCAGGTCAAAAAATAAGAGAATTAATACGACTTTAGGTGTTACCTATAAATATTTTCGGTCAACGTACAAAGGTCCCAAAGGGATGATGGAGCATAAAATTACCACTGCTAAAATTTGATTGCTCCAATTTAATTTTTTTTTAAAGAGAAACGCACCTAGAATATAGAGTACAAATAAAATACCGTGAGCCATTCCTACCACACGAACGAGTTCTGGATTGCCAAGAATATACTTGATAGGCATAGCAATAAGTAAAAGGATAACAAACGATAGGGCTTCCAGCAAACTTATTACTCTAAAAGTTTTTAAAGTGATATTCATTATTTTTAAATTTAATCAAAGATAAAAATTATTAATTTTGAAACTATAATTTTAATGCTGAAACCCTTGAGTTTTTCATTTATAAATTATAATTTATTTGGCATTTAATTTTTAAAGAAATCTTAATTTTGGTTTAATTATTGCACTTAAAAAAGTAATGAAATACAATAAATTTAAAATTTTCCTAATTTTCTCCCTTTTGATAGGTCTTAATCTAAAGTTACTGTGCTCAAATAGAGAATAAAAATAACACCGTTAAATTTGAGGTGATAGAGGATGATTTTAAAGCACCAGCGGGTTTGGAATTACCTGCTATCAAGCTACCATCAATCATTAAACCCCAAAACCTATTTAAGGCTACTGATTTTTCTGGATTGGGTGAAAAAACATCAGAAACTCTTGATATCAGACATGAAGATGATTTTTTAGACTTAAAAACAGATGAGGCTCCCAAATACTTCACAAAAGATAAGGCAATTTCAGAAGAGTTTGGTCATGATCAATACCTGGGCGAATTAACAACGAGTTCGTTAAATGTAACCTTCATGTATCGAGACCATGAATATGTGGATGGAGATCGTGTTCGAATATTTGTAAATGGAGATGTTGTTAAATCAAGTGTGTATCTATCCTCTGGATTTAAAGGCTTTACATTTCACTTACAATCAGGGTTTAATAAAGTAGAGTTTCAAGCTTTGAATCAAGGATCTTCAGGCCCCAATACCGCAGAACTTAGGATATTTGATGATGCGGGTGTTGTTATTTCCACCAATCAATGGAACCTTAATACAGGGAGAAAAGCGATGGTAACCATTATTAAAGAATAATCAGTTATTTATAAAAACAATCTTTTTAGAATTATATTTAATAGCCTTTATAGGCACTCATGTCCTTGTAGACACGTATCTTTGCATGACTAGATAGACCTATGATTACATTTAAAGATTTAGGGATTAAAAATTCCTATATAAAAGCATTGAAGGAGCTTCAAATTAAAACTCCTACAGCAATCCAAGAAAAAACGATTCCTGTACTGATCGACAGTGATGTTGACTTTGTGGGGCTAGCTCAAACCGGAACCGGAAAAACTGCTGCTTATGGCTTACCTGCACTAAATGAAATTGATCCTCAATCAGCTTTTGTACAGACTTTAATTTTATCGCCTACTCGTGAATTGGTACAACAAATTAAACAACAACTGTTTAAGTTCACTAAATATCAAACAGATAAAATATTTGTAGAGGCGGTTTATGGTGGTGAGAAAATCGAAAAACAAATCCAACGTTTACAACGTCCAACCCACGTTGTAGTTGCAACACCAGGACGTTTAATAGACTTAATTGAAAAAGGTACCCTAAATTTACGAAGTATTAAAACAGTAATTTTAGATGAAGCCGATGAGATGTTAAGCATGGGATTTAAAAAGGAGTTGGATGCTATTTTAAACTATACTAATACTGCCAGAAAAACTTGGCTTTTTTCTGCTACAATGCCCGAAGAAATTCAACGTATCATATCAAAATATATGGATCCAAATGCGGTACGTATTTCAGTAAATAAAGAGTCACTCGTTAATAAAAATATAGCACATCAATTTTTAATAACTTCCATCGAAGCAAAACTTAACGTATTGGTCCATTTACTTGATCAATATCAAGAGGGTAGGGGGATCATATTTTGTAGAACTAAACTAGGTGTCCAAAAATTAGTTAAAGAATTAAAAGAGGAAGGTTTTTCAGTCGATGCTTTGGAGGGCGATATGCAACAACGAGATCGAGATAGGGTAATGAGAATGTTTAAAAAAGGAACGCTACAATATTTAATTTCTACCGATGTGTCGGCAAGAGGCATCGATGTTACTAATTTAGCTTTTGTTATTCATCATCAATTACCAGAAAAATCCGAATATTATACCCATAGGAGTGGAAGAACTGCCAGAGCTGGCAATAAAGGAATTTCTTTGGCTTTAATTTTACCAAGTGAAATACAGCGTATCCATGAATTACAAAAATCATTGGGAATTAAATTTAAAGAACAAATTTTACCTTTATAAATAATTATGGCACTATCCAATAACGATATATTCAAAAAACTTAGAGTCGCATTAAAATTAAGAGATGATGAAATTGTAAAAATTCTCTCATTAGTTGATTTTAAAGCTACTAAAAGCGAAATTGGTTCTTTCTTTAGAAACGAAAAACACCCTAAGTACGTAGAATGTGGTGATCAAATTCTTCGTAACTTTTTAAATGGCTTGGTCATTCATTTACGTGGCCCAATGCCAATTAAAGCAGCTAAAAAAGAATCATAAATTTTAGACTAATTTTTAGGGTTAAATATAATTTTTGTAGATTTTTCAATGATTTCTTCTTGATTCATTTTCATTTTTCTAAATGTTCCCTTATTATACATACTAGCCTGATCTCGATAATGTTCACTAAAAGGATTTCCCGATTGCCCAGTAGGCAATATACTCCAACTATTTTCTAGATCATTGAAGTCAATAATTCTTCGAGTTGAAGGGCCATTTCTTACCTGGTACATACCAGTTGAATCTCTTTTGTAGGCTAAATTATTAATGACCTCTGATGCTCCATTAATTGAAAAAGGCCCAACATTAAAAAAACCTTTTAATAGGTCAACACTGCCCAAGGGATGTTGGTGTTCTATAATATGAACTCGTCCCCAATTCCAAGTATCAATGTCTTTTCCGAATTGATTTTCAAGTGTTTTGACTGTTGCTATTAATGATTTTGAGAGAATATCTTTTCTTGTTTCCACTTTAGCTTGTGTGTTACTGTCGTCCCACCAAATGCTTTCTTTTTTAAATAGTTGATCAGCAATAACACGTTTCATTAAATGTGTTTCATTAAATTGTTGATACAGGGTAGTCCCCATTTCATCTTTAAAAGTATTGGTTAAATACTCATAAATAAATTTATTGTAAATCGTGGGAGCGACCTGGTCGATTTCATTTGAACCATCCCATAACTGAAGTATATCAATCACTTTCTGAACATTTGTATCAAATGAATGAAAATCTATGATTTTTACCAGTTCTTTAATTACATTTCCTGAAACCGAAGAGGTAACATCTGTAATCATTTTTGCAGAAGATGTTTTGTTCCAGTTATCTTTTACCGATAATAACTGTACGATTCTTTTGGCACGGTCTTCAGGTAAATAATAACCTGGATATAACATGCCAGCAATACTATCCGGTTGATTATTTGCAGAGTATACATAGTTCCAAGGTGGATTTTCAGCCATTGGATTTTCCGAAAAATCTAAAAAAGCTATTTTATCATCCCTACCACTTGCTCCATCTAAAATAAACTTTGAATTAACATGAGAATTATGTTTATAAAGTTTTGCAGAAGCCCACCAGCCAATATTTCCATTGGCATCTCCATACATTACATTAAGCCCTGGAGCATGAATCATCGAAACTCCCTTTTTAAAATCCTCCTTATTTTGTGCAGTCGACATTCTATAAATAGCTTTCAATAAGTGATTCTCTACTTGGGTATATATCCATGACATAGCAACAGGTGATGTATCGCTAACAGTTCCTAAAACTCCACTAATAATTGGTCCGTGTCTACTAGTTTTAAAATTAAATTGAAGATCTTTTTGATCTTTTACTTTGATGATTTTTGTGGTGTTTTCATAAGAAACATATCCATTAGGAGTTTGGTATTTATTTGAATTTTCTAGATTATTTACTTCCTTATAAAAATCAATGTCATCATTCTCAAACATAGTTAATCCATAAGCTATATGATTGTTATGTCCTAATAATGGAAAAGGAATGATAGGTAGAAAATAACCATATATTTCATGTTCTGGACTTGTAAGGTGCGCCTCGAACCAAACCGAAGGTTGTGAAAAACCAATATGTGGATCGTTTGCAAAAATTACTTTTCCAGATTCGGTTTTATCTCCACCAATGATCCAACTATTACTACCTACAAAAGGCGGAATGGGAGTGGCGTTTAAAATAGTGTTGATATTGGAAACCATACCAGTGTAGTAGTCCATGTCTTCTTTCGAGCTTTTAATTAAAACACTTTCTGGGTCAATGTTTATCGGTAATGCATTTAAATAAGCTGTTCCCAATTTTTCTTTCAAAGCACTCAATAAGGGATCTGTTTTTTGAGCCATAGCAAAACTAAAAGCCATGTATCCTAATACGTTGTAGGTGTCTACCAGAGTAAAGTGTTCTTTTTTAAGGCCTATTAGATGGTATTCTAATGGTGTAGCTCCCTCATCTATAAACTGATTCACACCTTTCAAATAGGCTTCTAATAACTGATATTCAGGACTTGTACTATCTAAATCAGCTACTGACTTTTTAGAGTATTCATCGATACCAATATTTATAAAAAATTGATCATTTTCAATTAAATCTTCACCAAATAATTCTGATAATCTACCTGCTGCAATTCTTCGCATTAATTCCATTTGCCACAAGCGATCTTGAGCCTGTACATAGCCTAAAGTGGTCACAGCATCCAGATGACTTTTTGCATAAATATGAGGAATTCCGTACTCATCAAAATAAACGGTAGTTTCCTGATCTACAGAGTTTAATGTGATTTCTCCGGAGTAATTTGGTTTTAAATATTGATAATACAAAAATCCTAAAATAAATAGTAGACTAATAAGGATTAGAAAAATTGTAATTGTTTTTTTAAGAATACGCATAGTTGTATATAAATATGAACTTTTTTTAATGTGGTACAATACCTAAAATTAGTGATTAAAGTTAGTAGTTTAATTTGAATAGTAGTAAATTCATCGCACAAAAATATAAAATGAATAGACAACTAATTTTAAAAAAACGACCCGTGGGACTTCCTGATAAAGACACCTGGAGTTTAGAGGATAATCCAATTATAAAACCTCAAGTTGGGGAAGTTTTAATTGAACATCATTATATTTCGTTAGATCCTGCTATGCGTGGTTGGATGATGGATAGAAAGTCATATATTCCACCAGTTCAAATCGGAGAAGTCATGAGATCTGGTAGCATTGGAAAAGTTATTGAATCAAACAATCATCCAACTTTTAAGGTAGGTGATTGTGTGGTTAATTGGGGCGGTGTCCAGCAATATTTTACAACTAAGGGTGAAAATTGTTATAAAGTTGATGACACTATGGTCTCCATGCCGAAATATCTTGGGGTATTAGGAATGCCTGGTATGACTGCTTATTTTGGAATACTTAAAGTTGGAAAAATAAAAAGTGGTGACATTGTTTTAATTTCTGGTGCTGCAGGTGCTGTAGGAAGTATAGTTGGACAAATTGCAAAACTTAAAGGTTGTACGGTTATAGGAATTGCTGGAGGTAAAGAGAAATGTGATTATCTAATCAATGAATTGGGTTTTGATCATGCTATCGATTATAAATCTGAAAACTTGATGAAGTCACTTGCTAATAAATGCCCAAAGGGAATTGATGTTTATTTTGATAATGTTGGAGGACTTATTTTAGATGCGGCATTATCAAAATTAAGATTTAATGCGCGCGTGGTTATTTGTGGTGCTATCTCACAATACAATAACAAAAAGGATATCGTTGCTCCAAAAAATTATTTATCTCTATTGGTGAATAGAGCAACAATGCAAGGTATGGTAGTATTAGATTATGCCAATGAATATCAGGAAGCTGGTCTACAAATGGGAATGTGGATGATGGAAGAAAAAATTAAAAGTAGAGAAGATATTTATGAGGGATTAGATAACTTTTATGAGACTTTTTTAAGATTATTTAATGGAAATAAAAAAGGAAAATTACTATTAAAGATTAAGTAAGTAGCTTTTAAAATTAGATTTTTAGCTATTGATTTTTATATAAATTTTAGTAAAAGTTTTTTTTAGTTTATTTAATTATTAAAAAAAATAGTACTTTCGATTTAAATAATCAAACAAAAACAACTATGACACTTATTAAAAAAAGCCTTTTATACCTATTATTAATAGGTTTTGGTACCGCTGGTTTTGCACAAGAAAACACCGAGGAAGTTGCTTCAACAACTCCAGATTCGGAAGTAAAAATTGGAGCCAAGATAGGTTACAGTTTAGGCAATTTATCTAGTAAATCTGAAAACATTTACACCGAGGATTTTGAATCAATAACAGGAATTGATTTTGGTTTGGTCTTCGAGTTTAAATTAAGTGAACTAATATCGATGCAAACAGAGTTTAACTATACCCAAAGAGGTGGAGAAAGAAATGGTTTGCAGCCTATATTAAGTGATGAATTGACTGATCAACTAAATATGTTTTTTCCTTTTATAGGTCTACCTCCAATTACAAATGAAAATCCTTTATACGCTACCTATGATAGTAAGTCTGAGCTCAGTTATATCGAAGTTCCAGCTTTAGTTAAGTTTGGTTGGGGTAATAACATTCGATTCTCTGTGGCTGTCGGACCTTATGTAGGTGTTTTAATTAATGCCAATCAAGTTACTGATGGAACTAGTCAATTTTATTTAAATAGTGATGGTACCAATCCTATTTTTCTACCTGGACCAGATGGACTTCCTCCTTATACTGAATTGCCTCCTACACCTGTCGGAGCAAGCACTGATATTAAGGACGATTTAAAAACAGTTAATTTTGGTGGAACTTTAGCAATTGGACTTAGTAAAAGTCTGAATGCAAGCAGTGAATTATTTTTTGATGCAAGAGCTTCCTATGGATTTAACTCCATACAAATTAATGATCAATATGGAGAGAGTAGTATTGGAGGAGTTATTTTTTCAATAGGCTACGCTCACAAACTTTAATATATAGAATTTTCTTAGTATAGTAGGGGCTATTTCCAGTATTTGAGTTTACTAGTATTTCCAATACCTGTATTAAAAACATTTGTTGGATCTAATTCCTTATAAAAATTTATTAATACAGGTTTAGCAGAATATTCATGTCCGACGTTATGTTCTGCAGGATATTCAGCTCCTCTCTGATCAAAAATTTTCAAGAGTTTACTTTTTAGAGCTTTGGAATTGACATCTTTTTTAACGATATAGTTTTGATGGAATACGTGACAAAATAAATGTCCATAATGAAGTTTTATCTCCAATTGATCTTCAATCTCTGTGGGTAAGTTTTCAAACCATTTTTTTTCATTTCTTGGAAATGCCACGTCAATAGACATCATTGATCCAACTTCTTTTTGATGAATTGCATGATAACGTCCAATAGCACTTCCTGCTACAAACCGATGTAACACCGCTTTTTTTCCTTCTTTATCAGTGCATTCAAAAAAATCACCCTCGTGTTTTTTAAAAAAATCTTCAAAATATTTTCTTGATTCATCAATTGCTTCATCTGCGGTTTCAATAATCCAATGATGCTCGTATAAATCACGAAACTCTTCCATACGGCGTGGTAAATGATTGGGCCAAAATTTACTTAAAAATTGCATCAATCGGTCTGAAAATTTATCTGGCATAAACTTAAATCTTCCAGCTATAAGATCCACTTTACGTTTCAGGGCAAATAATTTGGGAATAAAACTAGTTCCTAGTTGATCAATTACTATAAAATTATCCTTACTGTATTTTTTGGTAGCATCGTAACAAGCGCGATGTAAATAATCTCCAGTTGTAGGAATATTCTTAAAATTAGAAAGTATGTCACGACGCATTTTCCATAAAACATCTGGTTCATTGGTTCCAATATAAAATACTTTATTTTTTTTTGCAGCGGGATAGGTGTCAAGGCGAACAGCAAATACCGCAACTTTCCCAGCGGAACCAGAGACACCATACAAACGTCTTTTATCAGCATTAAATCTTGCAGGCGTATTCTGATCAATGGCTCTTAAGCGTTTTTCATATTCATTATCGGAAGCTAACTTATCAGGAAATTGAACCTGATTTGAAGTATAATTTTTTTCTTGTAAATTAGTTAATATTTCCTCAGGTGAACTACCAAGTTCGATACCTAAATCATTAATCAACTTAAGTTCTCCTTTATCATTTACTTGCGCATAAATGGATAGTTCCGTATAAGCTGGACCTCTTTGAATTAAAGATCCTCCTGAATTATTACATACACCACCTACAATGGAAGCTCCTATGGATGTTGATCCAATTACTGAATGAGGCTCACGTCCAATAGGTGCTAATTTATTTTCAAGATCAAATAGCGTACTTCCTGGTAAAGCAATAATCTGTTTCCCCTCATCAATAAAATGAATGTCATCGATACGCATGGTATTTAGGATCACTATGGGGCGATCATAATTAGTGCCATACGGTGTAGAACCACCAGTTAAACCTGTATTCGCTGCTTGCATAATAACTATAAAGCCTGCATCAACACAAAGTTCTAAAACTTTCCAGTATTCTATTAAATTACCTGGCTTAACAACCGCAAATGCTTCACCTATTCCGTATCGGTATCCTTTTCGGTGAGCATATTTACTTGATTCTGAAGTAAGAATATATTTTTCCCCAAGAATTTTTTTAAAACCTTGTAGCAACTTAGCTTTATCTAAATTAGATTTCAAGTTAACGTTAGTTTAATTAATTTTCTAAGTTATAAGTATCTAAGTTCTGAGACGAATTACTGGAATCTTCACTTGGAAAGGGCAATGTTATTCCAAGTGTTTCAAGGATACTTAAATCTTCTAATTCATATTCTACTTGAGTATCACTGTAAATCATTCCAATTCCATCTGCAAAATAATTGGTGGTTCTAATGACATCTTGCGATTGTAGTATTGGTAAATCTAGAACAGTTCCAAGAATTTCATACTCAGCAACAATTGAAAGGTTGATGTTGATTTTGGAGCTTAAAACGTTCGAATTTGTATAATCACCAAAACCATCTTCAAAAATTTCTCCTTGTACTGTAGTGATTGTATACCCAATTTTTATAGGAATGTTTTCAATTACTTGTATAATTTCTCCTGAAAACTCACTCAACAGCGAATTGTTATTTTCATCCAAATCATACATTATTAAATCAACAAGTGGAATTGAAATTTCAGGAAATCCTTCAACAGGAGGGGTGCCAAACTCACCATTCAATAATAATACTTTATTATTCTTTCTTAAAATACTTTGAGATAGTATAGTTGTCATAAAGCCAGATACAGGCGGTAAAGCGCTAAACTGATAGTAATTTATATCATTAATGACTTCAATTTCTGATATAAATATCGAATCTCTTGTGTTTTCTTGCTCTGAATCTTGATTGTCATAAGTCCACGAAGAACCAACATTTAAAGGAAAATAGTCGAAAGACTCAGGGATGATAATTTCGTTATTATTATCGTCACTACTAGAACAAGATATAATTAACAGCGCTAAAAGTGTAAAAGTTAATTTTTTCATTTGATAAAATTTTTTACGAATATAGTAAAATTGAACTAAGATTAGTGGATAACAATTTAATTGGATTTTGGTTATTCTGATTATAAAATTTACATTTGTTGAAAACCAATTTATGGCAGGTAATTCCTTTGGAACTCTTTTTAAACTTACAACATTTGGCGAATCCCATGGAACAGCTATAGGTGGAGTTATTGATGGTTGCCCGGCTGGGCTTAAAATCGACTTTAAATCCTTAAAAAAGGAAATGATCCGAAGAATGCCAGGACAATCAAAGATTACCACTCAAAGAAAAGAACCGGACGATGTTAAATTTTTATCAGGTATTTTCGAGGGTAAAACTACGGGTACGCCACTTGCTTTTATCATTGAAAACACCAATCAAAAGTCAAAGGATTATTCACATATCAGAGATTTATATCGACCTTCCCATGCAGATTTTACTTTCGAAAAAAAATTTGGTCATCGTGATTATAGAGGAGGAGGAAGAGCTTCAGCTCGAGAGACCGCTTGTCGAGTTTTAGCTGGTGCTATCGCTAAACAACTAATCAAAGAAATTAAAATCACTGCATTTGTTTCTTCTGTTGGTAAAATATTTATAGATAAACCATATCAGGAATTAGATTTTGATCAAATCGAAACTACAATTGTTCGTTGCCCAGATTTGAAAATTGCCGACAAAATGATTCAAAATATTGAAGAAGTTAAAAAAACCGGTGATACGCTTGGAGGGACTGTTATGTGTGTGCTTCAAAATGTGCCAATTGGATTAGGAGAACCCGTATTTGACAAACTTCATGCTCAACTAGGAAAGGCTATGTTGTCTATTAATGCTGTTAAAGGATTTGAATATGGTTCAGGTTTTTGTGCTACTTCTATGAAGGGAAGCGAACATAATGATCTTTTTAATAACGATGGATCTACAAAAACAAACTTATCTGGTGGAATTCAAGGCGGAATTAGTAATGGCATGGATATTTACTTTCGTGTAGCTTTTAAACCAGTTGCAACTTTAATTCAAAAACAAGAAACTTTAGATAACCAAGGGAATCTTGTAAAAATGAAAGGAAAGGGTCGTCACGACCCCTGTGTAGTTCCTAGAGCTGTTCCAATAGTGGAAGCTATGGCGGCTTTAGTTTTAGCGGATTTTATATTAATTAATAAAACAAATAAAATTTAATAATTTTTAATATTTAAACAGCCTTCTGACTTTTCGGATATCAATATGAAAAAATTAGCATTACATTGGAAAATATTATTAGGAATGGCTTTAGGAGTTATTGTAGGACTTTTAATGACTTTAATTGACGGAGGTATGCAAATGGTTCAAGATTGGATCAAGCCTTTTGGTAAAATATTTATTAATTCCCTGAAGTTAATTGCGATTCCATTGATACTAGCAGCCCTTATAAAAGGAGTATCTGATTTAAAGGACATCTCTAAATTATCTAAGATGGGTACCAGAACGATTATTATTTATATAATGACTACCGTTATTGCTGTTTCTATCGGGTTAATATTAGTGAATACCATTGGTCCTGGAAAAACAATTTCTGAACAAACAAGAATTGAAATGGTTGAGAATTACTCCGGAAGTACTCAAAAATACCAAGAGACTGCAATTAAACAAAAAGAATCTGGACCTCTACAAGCACTTGAGGATTTAGTTCCTTCTAATATTTTTGAAGCTGCTACCAGCAATCGAAACATGCTACAAGTAATCTTCTTTGCTGTTTTTTTTGGTATTGCCCTTATATTGATACCAGAGGAAAAAGGAGTGACCGTAAAGAAATTTTTTGATGGTTTCAATGAAATAATTTTGAAAATGGTAGATTTAATTATGTTAGCTTCTCCCTATGGTGTTTTTGCATTGTTAGCCTCTCTAGTAGTAGAGTCTCCCAGTATTGATTTATTCAAAGCTTTGGGTTGGTACGCTATTACTGTTGTTTTAGGCCTAATAGTAATGATCATAATTTATATACTTATAGTATCACTTTACACAAAAAAGAAACCTAGTTTTTTTATAAATGGAATATCCCCAGCACAATTATTAGCTTTTTCAACAAGTTCCAGTGCGGCAACTTTACCTGTAACAATGGAAAGAGTAACCGAGCACCTGGGGGTAGAGGAGGAAGTTGCTAGTTTTGTGTTACCTATTGGAGCGACTATCAATATGGATGGGACTAGCTTATATCAAGCAGTAGCGGCAGTATTTATAGCACAAGCTTTTGGTATGGATTTATCTCTAAGTACTCAGCTAGGAATTATAGCAACTGCTACTCTTGCATCCATTGGTTCCGCTGCAGTTCCAGGAGCAGGTATGGTTATGTTAGTTGGAGTTTTGGGTTATGCTGGTATCCCTGAAGCTGGGTTAGCATTAATTTTTGCTGTAGATAGACCCTTAGATATGTGTAGGACAACCGTAAATGTAACTGGTGATGCTATGGTATCCATGTTGGTAGCAAATTCTGTAGGAAAATTAAGTGATCCAAAAATAAAAGATTGGGACGATGATTACGACCAGTAGATTCGTAAATATTTTAATAAAAAAACGAAAACAGCTTCCTGCTTTCGGTTTTTTATCAATTGAACTAAAATTAATTTTTAGTATGGATATCCATTTGTGGAAAAGGTATTTCTATACCTGCTTTATCCAACTCAATTTTACTAGTTTCTAAAATCTCAAAATAAACATTCCAGTAATCATCGGTATTCGTCCATGATCGCATGAAAAAATTAACAGAACTGTCTCCAAGTTCTCCCAGAACAATTAAAGGCTCAGGATCTTTTAGTATTTTTGGATTTTCAGTCATTATTTTCATTAATAACTCTTTGGTTTGTTTGATGTCTGCATCATAACTAACTCCCATTTTTACATCAACTCTTCTTACTTTTTCAGTAGAAAAATTAGTAATATTGCCGTTAGAAATAGCCCCATTTGGAATGATAATTTCTTTATTGTCGGTTGAATTGAGTTTTGTAGTAAAAATTTCAATTTCTTTTACCGTTCCTGATTCTCCTTGTGCTTGAATATAGTCACCAATTCTGTATGGTTTAAAAATCATTATTAAAATTCCACCTGCAAAATTAGATAGGGAACCTTGTAAGGCAAGCCCTATTGCTAAACCAGCAGCAGCTAAAATGGCCGCAAATGATGATGTTTCAACACCTAATTGCCCTAGAATAAGAATTATTAATATGACCTTTAGGGAGCCTACGATTAAGCTTGTCAGAAATTTTTCTAAACTTTCATCATACTTAAATCTATTCATTGTTTTTTGGAGCAAGCTTTTTATTTTTTTTATAATCCACGATCCAATAATCCATATAATTAACGCACCTAGTAATTTTAACCCATACTCTGTTCCGTAATCAAAGAACAAACCTTTCCATTTTTCAATATTAATATTTCCCATAATTCTTTTAGTTAGTTTTTATGAGTTCAAAGAAACGAACTTTAATAATTTAATCAAAAAATTTGCTCTTTAATTCGTTGGATGGTATCATACAACTTTCCATTTTTCCAAACCATTTGTAACGGTTTTTTGCAATGAAATCGTAGACAAAGTTTCGAATAAATACCGGTATTATTATAAATACATAAAACATAAAGAAAGGAGCTCTTAAATCCTTTGCTATGCGAAGTGCGGCTGAAGATTTAGTGAATATATTTTCGCCATCAATAAGGATAATTGAGTTTATTTTTGTGGTGTTTATATTGTACCTATTCTGGATTTTTATTCCATATTTACCTTGTAAAGGAGCAAACTTGAATATATTACTTTTGTCATTTTTAATAATGAATTTGACGGAATTATTACAAAGATTGCAAACACCATCAAAAAGGATGACTTTTGGATTTTTTTTTGAAATTGACATTATTTAAATTTTTTCTAATTTGGATATGTTAACGTTTGTTGTAAAGGATCCGTAATTTACAAATGCTTTCTTCTTTTCTAATTTATCTATTGTTCCTATCGCATTTCCGTCCATCATTCTTACTCTATCTCCAATTTTAAGTTTTTCTTTAGATTTTAGAGGTATAGATTTTTTTTGATCAGCTTTCTCTGTTTTTTTCTTCTTTCTAATGAGAGCAACTTTTTTTTCTAATTCCTGTTTGATTTCCTGTTGCTGTATGTTTATTATCTTTTTATCTTTTTTTAATTTAGGCTTGTTTTTCTTTAATTTACTATTCTCAACCATTACTATTTTAAAAAGTTCATCCATTAATGGTTTTTTCTTTTTGTTGTTATGATAGTTCTTCGCAAGCGTACTTATTTTTTTTCCTAAACTTATCAAACGTTGATTGGTATCGTAAAGTTCTTGATAACTTTCTAATTTATCTTGAATTCTAGTATTCGTAGCTTCTAATTGTTTGTTATTTTTTCTTGCCTTTTGTTCCTCAGATTCTAGTGATTCAGAGGTTTTCCTGAGCTTTGTTCGCTCTTTTTGAAGATTAGCGATACTTTTATCAAAGCGTATTTTACCGCTTTCAATTTTCTTTTTTGCTTTATTAATAAGATTAAATGGAATGCCATTTTTTTGTGCAACTTCAAAGGTAAATGAACTTCCAGCTTCACCAAGATTTAATTGAAACATCGGTAATAAAGTACTACTATTAAATTGCATATTAGCGTTTGTTGCATGAGGTAATTCACTCGCTAATAATTTTAAATTTGCATAATGTGTCGTAATTACACCAAATGCTTTTCGTTCATAAAATATTTCTAAAAATATTTCTGCCAAAGCTCCACCTAATTCAGGATCACTACCTGTACCAAATTCATCTATTAAAAACAAAGAATTCTCTTTGCATTTTTTTAAAAATTGATTCATTTTTTTAAGGCGATAACTATACGTGCTTAATTGATTTTCTATCGATTGATTATCCCCAATATCAGTTAATATTTTTTCAAAAAAACAAAATTCACTCTGAGGATCCAAAGGAACTAATATTCCACTTTGAAGCATTAATTGTAGTAATCCAACGGTTTTTAGCGTAATACTCTTGCCACCAGCATTAGGTCCAGAAATAACAATTATTCTGTTATCCTCTTGCAGTGAAATAGTTTGAGGAAATGTTTTTTCTTTTCTTTTTTTGTTTGTCAATAACAAAAGGGGGTGATATGCATCTTTTAGAAATAACTTTCTTTTTTTAGTTAGCAAGGGCATTACGCCGTCAATTTTTAAAGCAAATTTTGCTTTTGAATAAAATACATCGATTGCAATCAAATATTCTTGATAATTTTTCAGTGTTGATGCATTAGGACGAAGATATTCAGTTAAACTTTTCAGTATTTTTTTTATTTCTTCTTGTTCCTCGTAAAGTAGATTACTTAACTCGTTAGCATATTCAAGAGTTTTTTGAGGTTCCATATAAACAATACTACCCGTCTTAGAGGTTCCCAATACCATACCATTAATTTTTTTACGATACATGGCTTTAACTGCTAAAACTCGACGATTATCTACAATGGTTTCTCTAATTTCATCTAAATAATCTAGTTGATTGTATTGAGATAACGATTTATTAAATGAGGAGTTGATTTTGCTTTTTAATAACTTTAAACGTTTTCTAATCATAGATAGCTCTTGCGAAGCATCGTCTCTCATAAAGCCATACTTATCGAGAACTTTTTTAATTTCCGCTGAAAAAGAAGCGTAATAGGTGATTTTTTGAGAAAAAGCGTTTAAGTGAATATAAAATGTTTCATATTTTTTTAAGAAAGAAATTAAAATACGAGTGGTTTCCGTAATGGACAAAATTTTTCTAAATCCTGAAATTTCCAGTGTACTATTTTCAATATTTAATAAAAACAATTCTCTTTCTATAGCTTCAAAACCATGATTAGGTATAGTGTTTTCTCCATTAAGTGAAGCTGAAAATTCCTTTATTCTTTCTAATTCAGGTTGTATAGCTACTAATTTTTTAAAAGGCAATATCGATAAAACAGATTTTTTTCCTAGTTCCGTAATAGAAAATGATGCAATTTCATTTAGAACTTCAGGAAACTCTAAACTCTCTAATGTTTTATGATCAATAGTTGACATTTATATAATTGGATTTATAGAACCAGGTTAAAATTGCTACCAGAGCGGCAATAATTAATAATATACTTTAAGCAGTGGAAACGATATTTTTTTATTAAATGCCACTCTTATTTTTATTTTCTTATTAGTAATTTTGTTCAAAAGTAATAATAATGAATGTAAATATTGAAACAAGTTGGAACGAACAATTAAAAGAAGAGTTTTCAAAAATTTATTTTCAAAATTTAACTCAATTTGTAAAGGATGAATATAAATATTATAAGTGTTTTCCACCAGGAAAATTAATATTTTCAGCGTTTAATCATACTCCTTTTCGTGATGTCAAAGTAGTGATTATAGGACAAGATCCTTATCATGGAGTAAATCAAGCTAATGGACTTTGTTTCTCTGTTAATGAAGACGTATTACATCCTCCATCATTAAAAAATATATTTAAAGAAATTGAATCTGACTTGTTAATCCCATATCCTAAAAATGGAAACTTGGAAAGATGGGCAAATCAAGGAGTTTTATTGCTTAACGCAACATTGACAGTAAAATCAAACGAAGCCGGCAGTCATCAAAATAAAGGTTGGGAAAAATTTACAGATACTGTTATTTCTATTTTATCAGAAAAAAAAGAAAATTTAGTTTTTTTATTATGGGGTGGTTACGCAAAGAAAAAAGGTAGTAAGATTGATTCAAAAAAACATTTAATTTTGAGTAGTGGACATCCATCACCTTTGAGTGCGAATAGGGGATATTGGTTTGGAAATAAACACTTTAGTGCAACTAATTGTTATCTTTCGAAAGTCGGGAAACCACAAATTAATTGGATTTAAATATTCTATTCGTCTTCTGGCATGTGAGACTCAGGATCGTTACAGCTAAAATGTAATAATAAATAATTTGCTACTAATAATGTCCCAATAATGATTAATGTTAATTTCATATTCTAAATTGTTAACACTAAATAGATGTAGTTTTAAAAAAATGGTTGCGTTTTTTTTTAATAAAAAATTAAGGAACTGTTTTTCAGAAACTTACAATCGGTCAGTCATTTATTATTGAAGTAACTATTTTTAATTCCTTTATCTGACAAGTCGGTCTAAGGTATATAGAATTAAACTCTCAATTGTTTTAACTGGATTTTTACTGAATGTTCCATTTGCTCTATTTGCAATAATAGCATTTAAGGAGAGTGCATTGTGTCCTAATAATTTTGATAAACCATATATGGTGGCTGTTTCCATTTCTAGATTAGAAATCCTCAAACCATCATACAAAAAACTTTTCATTTTATTATTTAATTCTGAATCTTCGATTGCCAAACGTAATACTCTTCCTTGAGGACCATAAAAGCCACCAGCTGTTCCTGTTAAACCCTTATAAGTTTGCTTACTTTCAAAAATTCTCTCTAATTCTGGACTATTGTTAATGACGATGGGTCTGGCTTTATTTGAATTCCAATGGGTATGCTTAATAAAGGCATTTTCTATGTCATGATTACAAATATCTTCCATTTTGTAAAAATGTAGCATCCCATTTAAATCTAAACCGTGTGTTCCTATAAGAAAAGAATCAACAGGAATATCGCTTTGCAATGAACCAGAAGTTCCAATTCTAATAATATTTAATGAATTTAGTTTCTCTTTTATGGTTCTCGTCGTAAAGTCTATATTGATTAGTGCATCCAATTCATTTAAAACGATATCAATATTGTCAGGTCCAATTCCAGTTGAAATGACAGAAATTCTTTTTCCTTTATAAGTGCCTGTTTGTGTCTTAAATTCACGTTTTTGTGTAGAAAATTCAATCGTATCAAAATGTTTAGTGATCTTTTCAACTCTGTCCTGATCACCAACAAACAATAGAGTATCTGATATATCTTCGGGCTTTAAGTTAAGGTGATATACACTACCATCTGGGTTTAATATTAGTTCTGATTCTTTTATTCTAATCATAGTTTTGCCTTATCCTCCGACTCTTTTTACTTTAAATCCTTTATTTTTTAGAAAGATCATGATGTTATCACGATAATCACCTTGAATTATAATCTGATTATTTTTAAAGCTTCCACCAACTCCCAATAATTTTTTAATTTCTTTAGTTAAAATTTTAAAGTCAGAGTTTGCTCCCGTGTAACCTTCGATAATAGTAATAGGCTTGCCCTTGCGTTTTTCATATTTACAGATCAGCGACTCTTTTTGTAACCAAACAGTGGGAGTTTCTTTAATTTCTAATCCTTGAGATGGTTGATGTTCTGGGAATAAGCTTTTAAGTTGATCTTTTAAATCCATTACGTCAAACCAATTTCTTTTAGACGTTGATTTAAAAAATCACCGGCAGTGATGTCATCAAAACCTTTAGGGTGGCTTTTATCAACACATTCCTTAAGACAATTTAGACTCATATCACTTCTTGGATGTAAGAAAAAAGGAATCGAATACCTTGGTTTTCCCCATTCCTCTTTGGGAGGATTTACAACTCTGTGGATGGTAGATCTTAATTTATTATTGGTATGTCTCTCGAGCATATCACCAACATTGATTACTAAATTTCCCTCTTTTGGTTTAGCCTCTATCCATTGACCATCTTTTCGAAGCACTTGCAAACCTCCAGCAGAGGCACCCATAAGTAAAGTAATTAAATTGATGTCTCCGTGAGCTCCGGCTCTTACAGCACCTTTAGGTTCAGTCTGGATAGGTGGATAGTGTATAGGACGTAAAATACTATTTCCATTAGCAACCCATTTATCATAATAAAATTCATCCATTCCAATATAAAGCGATAAAGCCCTTAATACGTATACCCCAGTTTTTTCAAGTAGTTGATAAGCTTCCAATCCAACTTTATTAAAAGAGGGGAGCTCATTTACTAAAACATTATCTGGATACTCTTCGTTAAGATTTGCATCCTCTGAAACTTCTTGGCCAAAATGCCAAAATTCTTTCAGATCTCCTTCTTTTTTTCCTTTAGCATGTTCCTTACCAAAAGAGATATAACCACGCTGACCGCCTAATCCTGAAATTTCATATTTTTCTTTAGTTGCTATTGGTAATGCAAAAAACTTTTTAACTTGATCGTACAGTTGTTCCATTAATTCGTCACTTAAAAAATGATTTTTAACAGAGGCAAAACCTATTTCAGAGTAGGCTGTACCAATTTCATGCACAAACTTTTGTTTTCTTACTGGATCCTCCGATAAAAAGTCAGCAAGATCCACGCTTGGTATATTTGTCATTTGTAAAAATTTGAATTACAAATATACCAATTTAGCTTTAAAATGTAATTGATAAAAAATGAAAAGAAATAGCTTGTTACGTTGGGTTTTTTTCTACTTTTGATTTGTAAATACAAAAAAATGAATTCTGAAAAAGCAGCAAATATTCACTTTGATTACGATCGTAGTAATTTAGATGATGGTACCTTATTGCGCCTTTACAAAATGATGTTAAAACCTCGATTAATTGAGGAAAAAATGTTGATTTTACTCCGTCAAGGTAAAATTTCAAAATGGTTTAGTGGTATAGGTCAAGAAGCAATATCTGTTGGTATAACAGCTGTTTTAGACAAAGATGAATACATTATGCCAATGCATAGGAATTTAGGTGTTTTTACAGGTAGGAATATTCCTTTGGAGCGTCTTTTTTCGCAATGGCAGGGTAAAGCTAATGGTTTTACAAAAGGTAGAGATCGAAGTTTTCATTTTGGCACACAAGAATACCATATAGTAGGAATGATATCCCATTTAGGACCACAATTTGGCGTGGCAGACGGAATAGCACTAGCGAACAAACTTAAAAATAATAATAAGGTTTGTGCAGTTTTTACAGGTGATGGAGGAACTAGTGAAGGTGATATACATGAAGCTCTTAATGTAGCGTCTGTTTGGCAATTACCGGTTCTTTTTTGTATTGAAAATAATGGTTATGGTTTATCTACTCCAACATCACAACAATTTAATTGTGAAAATTTGTCTGATCGTGCTCATGGATACGGGATGGAATCTCATATTATTGACGGAAATAATATTTTAGAAGTTTATATAAAATTAAATGAATTGGTCGTAGATGTTCGTGAAAATCCACGACCCGTACTGCTAGAATTTAAAACTTTTAGAGTGCGTGGTCACGAAGAAGCTAGTGGGACTAAGTATGTGCCAGATGAATTGTTACAATCTTGGGACTTAAAGGATCCCTTATTAAATTATGCAGCTTATCTTAAAACTCAAGGTATTTTAACAGAAGAAATTGAGGTAGCAATTAAAGATTCTATTATGAAAGAAATTCAAGACGGATTGGATATTGCTTTTGCTGAGCCTGCCATAGCGTCGACTACAACAAATGAGTTAAATGATGTGTTCCATCAATTTGAATATAAAGAGATTAAGGAAAATAATGAATTTAATAACTTACGTTTAGTAGATGCGATTTCTGAGAGTTTAAGGCAATCAATGCAGCGAAATGAGAACTTAGTTCTAATGGGGCAGGATATCGCTGACTATGGAGGTGTATTTAAGATAACAGATGGATTTTTAGAGGAATTTGGTAAGGATAGAGTAAGAAACACTCCCATTTGTGAATCTGCTATTGTTTCTGCAGCTATGGGATTATCCATTAATGGTTACAAAGCAATGATGGAAATGCAATTTTCTGATTTTGTTACCTCAGGATTTAATCCAATAGTCAATTTACTGGCTAAATCAAATTATAGATGGAATCAAAAAGCGGATGTAGTCATCCGTATGCCATGTGGTGCAGGAGTGGGAGCTGGGCCTTTTCACAGTCAAACCAATGAAGCATGGTTTACACATACACCCGGATTAAAAGTAGTATATCCTGCTTTTCCTTATGATGCAAAAGGACTTTTAGCAACTTGTATTGAGGATCCAAATCCTGTCTTATTTTTTGAGCATAAAGCGCTATATCGTAGTATTCGACAAGATGTTCCAACTAACTATTATACGCTTCCTTTAGGGAAGGCTTCCTTAATAAATGAGGGGAATGATGTTTCAGTTATCACTTATGGTGCCGGTGTTCATTGGGCGCTAGAAACTTTAGAAGAACTTTCAAACATTTCAGCAGATTTATTAGATTTAAGAACCTTGGCTCCTCTAGATACCGAAGCCATTTATAATTCTGTAAATAAAACGGGTAAAGTGATTGTTCTTCAAGAAGATTCTATGTTTGGTAGTATCGCCTCAGATATTGCCGCAATGATTATGGAAAATTGTTTTGAAAAATTAGATGCTCCTGTTAAACGAGTGGGGAGTTTAGAAACCCCCATTCCATTTGCTGCAAATTTAGAAGCTGATTATTTACCAAAAAGCAAATTTAAAAACGATTTGTTAGATCTATTAGCCTATTAGTATCTTAGATTCTCAAAAAATAAAACCAAATCGCTTGGCTGTAAAATTAACAGCTGCTGGTGAACGGAATGTTAAAGCTGGGCATCCTTGGATTTTCACAAACAGTATACAAAAAATAAATAACAATGCCTTTTCTGGAGATATAGCAATCATATTTGGGCGTGCTAAAAATAAAGTCATTGGTGTTGGACTTTATGATTCTAAGTCTCCAATTTGCATAAAAATGATTCATCATGGTGGGGGAGTAACTATTGATTCTAATTTTTTTTTTAATAAAATAAATGAAGCTTATGCTGTTCGCACTCCTTTATTAAAAACAATGACCAATAGTTATCGTCTCTTGTTTGGAGAAAATGATGGCTTCCCGGGTTTAATAGCCGATATTTATCATGAGGTCATGGTCATAAAATTATATTCAAATATTTGGTTTCCCTTTCTAAAAATAATAACTGAACATTTAATACAAGTAAGTAAAACAACGACTGTAGTTCTTCGATTAAGTCGTTCACTGCAACAAATGAAAAATAATGACCATTTTGAGGACGGACAAGTTATCTATGGAACATTAATTGATGCAAATATCCCTTTTATCGAACACGGTGTTCATTTTTCAGCGAATGTCATTAAAGGTCATAAAACAGGATATTTTTTAGATCATCGAGAAAATCGGAGGCAAGTTGGGCTTTTGTCTAAAAATAAAACCGTCTTAGATGTTTTTTCGTATGCTGGTGGGTTTTCGGTACACGCATTAGCTAACCAAGCAAAAGAAGTCACTAGTATTGATGTTAGTAAACAAGCCTTAACATTAGCTGTGGAAAATGGAAGGCTTAATAGATATTCTGGTAATCATAAGACCCTAGCCGGAGATGCTTTTAAAATTTTGAAAAATCTGATTTCAAAAGAAAAAACCTATGATGTCGTGATCATTGACCCTCCGTCATTTGCAAAAAATAAAAACGAAATTGAAATTGCAAAGAAGAAATATAAACAATTAGCTTTATTAGGAGCTACCTTAACATCAAGAAATGGATTATTGGTCTTGGCATCATGTTCATCCAGAGTTTTAGCAAGCGAATTTTTAGCCATCAACAAAGAAGTACTGGACAGATTTCCACGTAATTATTTATTGGTAAATACCACACAGCATGATATCGATCATCCAATCAATTTTCGAGAAGGAGCGTATTTAAAGACGGGGTATTATCGATTTTCAGACTAGTTATTTTGAGGTACTTTTATAGTTAAAATAATTAGAATAAGTAGGGAAATAAATGAACAAATCGAAAATCCAATGAAAATTGGAAGTACAGTTAGCCTTACAAATTTTCCGATTACGATACTTATAGGAACTGCCATCATTGTTGAGATAAAACCTGTAATTGCGGCACCAATACCCGCTATATGACCAACGGGTTCCATAGCAATCGCTCTTAAATTTCCAAACAAAAACCCTAAGCAGAAAAATTGAAGTGAAAAAAAAGATAGGATAATAATAATGGGTGGATTGACTGAATTATAAAATAAAAAAGCATAGCATACGGATATTAAAAAAAAACCTATCAATGAAACATTAATGATCTTTTTCATTCCATATTTTACAACAAATAGACCATTCAATAAAATTGCACCTCCTGAGGCAGTTGCAAGCCCAGCAAATATATACGGAAAGGCTTCTTTCAATCCATATTGTTCTTGAAATATTTGTTGGGAAGTACTCAAATAAACCATAAAAGATCCCGTAATAAGTCCAGAAATTAGCGTATAAGCAATAGTTTTTTTGAAGCGCATTAATTCTAAAAATCCTTTCTTGAATAAGTCGATTTTAAAATCGATTCTATTTTTAGGATCTAAGGTTTCTTCCTGACGTTTCCAAAACCAAAAAGCAATTAGTAGACAAAATATGATCTGAAAAATAAAAATCGCTTCCCAATTAAAAGAATCCAATATAAGTTTTCCCATTGCAGGCGCTATGATAGGAACTAGTAAAAAAATAACAATTACGAAGGACATTATTTTTGCCATATAATCACCTGAATATAAATCTCTAATAATAGCTACACTAATTGTACGAGGAGCAGAGAGCCCAAAACCTTGTAGAATTCGACCTAAGACCATTATTTCCAATGAATTGGAATAAACACATATAAAACTGGCTAAAATAAAGATACCAAAGCCCACAAAAACCATTGGCTTTCGACCTAAGCTATCCGACAAAGGACCAAAAAAAAGAGGCCCAACGCCTAAACCAATGAAAATCATTGTTATGAGTAATTGATGATCAGAATTTTCTTGTGTATCTAAGGAATTACCAATAATGTCTAGAGCCGGTAATAAGGCATCAATAGCAAGAGCTACCACAGACATTAAAAAAGCCATTAGGGCTATAAATTCAAATTTGGTAACATTTGATGTTTGCATGAGAACAAAAATAATCTAATTATTAAAAGAGGAAGGGATATATTAAAATAATCTATTTGACATAATATTAATTATAGTACGAATATTATATATGAGTAAAACGGACATTTATATCAAAGCGAATTATATCGATAGATATTATGTCAAAGCTATTTGTATAATTTTGAAAACAATTACAGGATACTATTCAATTAAGATTTTAATTGTCTTCTTATTCAATCGATTAGTGTAAACAGTAATAAAATAGATTCCAGCTTTATAAACTGATGTATCAAATATAAGTTCTTTATTTCCATAATTACGATAACTATTTACTCTTCTTCCATTTATATCGTAAAGATCAATTAATTTTATATTTTCTAGATTAATTAAATGACAGTTATTTAACATGTTATTGTTACTGACTATTATGTTAGAAAGAGTATAGTTATTTTCATTTATATTTAAAATAATATTAGGCTCACAGGAATCTATAGAATCCAGGTTAGAATAAAAATAATCTCCATTTTTATAAAAACAGCTTAAATGTCCTACTTCATTTATATCTGGATCACCACTTGGTGCAGTAATTAGAGATAATGATCCAGCACCTTCAATCCAAATTGCATTTGTTGTACTAACAATGTTAGATTCTGATGGAGAAAAATAAAAGTGACGATAATCATTGCCATTAACTAAAGGTCTAGAAACAATCGAATCTAAATTATAATAACCTGCATCTAAAATAAATGGAGAAATTGGGTTTTTCATGTCAATAGAATCATTAATATTTAAAGAAAAGTCATATAACAAATATTCAGTATTTCCAGTTTCTTGTATAAAATTTAGAAACACTTTTTTTTCTAAAATATCTTCTCTTAACAAAATGCTTCTTGAAATAAAATGATAGCCATCTAATATTTTATAATTATGACCATCAGTAATAGTATCACCATCGGTATAATAAAAATCGGTTAAACATCCAAAATAACAATGTGTGACTTGCCATTCATTATAATCATCCAGTAAGGGCACATAATCCTGGCTAAATAGTAAGGAACTAAAAAAATAAAACAAAAAATTTAGTCGTTTTTTCATATTATATTAAGTCTTAAATATAATCTATATTTTCATCTTTTTGAACGATTATTGTTTGAAATTAGTAATAGATTCTATAATAGCTAAGGCTGCTTTTTCACCAGAAATCATTGCAGCGTTTAATGAGCCATTAAGTTGCTCATCACCTGCTAAGAATATTCCTGGAAGTATTTGCGTCTCTGATGGCTGCATTTCATACTGAAGCTTATTTAAATCTGGTAGCGCTTTTTTAATATTGTAAAGTTTTAAAAATTCAGTTTTATGAATTCCAAAAATTTCAATGAGTTCTTTTTTAACCGCTTCAATAAGAACTGAATCACTAAGTTGATGTTTTTTAATTATTGTAACTGAAAGTACATAATTTTCAGTGTGGTCTATTTTTTTTGAATAATAAATATTATTAATCAATGATTTTGAAATTGATGATAAACCAATTAAATTTTTTGTTATAACTCGTTCAGATGTTAAAAAATATAAAGTTTGACAAGATTTCCATTTAATTGAATTACTCGATAAATTAGAAATCAGCGAGTTAGCTCCAGATGTAATTATTGTAAAATCACTTTTAATAGTTCCGGAATTTTGGAGTTTAATTTCATTCGTTTTTACTGACTCCACTGATGTATTAAAATTAAATTGGGTGTTTTTTAATTTACTTTTTAATTGATTAGGAATTGCGACAATACCGTTCTTTGGAATGGTTGCTTTACCTTCTCCAAACATTTTATAAACAAATTCAAACATTCTGCTCGAAGTACTTAATTCATCCTCGAGATAGATACCTCCAAAAAATGGTTTAAAAAAATCATCAATTATTTGATCAGAAAAACCATTTTTTTTTAAATATTCTAAGGTTGTGAATTCAGGTTCTTCGAAAATTTCAGAAATCTTTTTTCTTTTTAATCGATTTGTTAATTTTAAAATTTTAAATTTATCAGATAGCGAACCTATTGATGCTAAAAGTGTTGGAAATAATAATGATAAATCTCTTAAAGGATCCCCTATGGTAATTTTTTTCTTATTTTTAAATAGCACTGCTCCTGGCAAAAACTCTTGTAATTCTAATGATTTGTAATCAAGATATTTTTGAGCAAATGGATAAGCTGTTAAAAGTACCTGAAAACCATGATCCAAATTTATATTTGAGATACAATCTGTTTTTACTCTTCCTCCTATTCGATCAGTAGATTCGAGTATAATTGGATGATATCCGTTATTTTCTAGTACAGTAGCAGCAATAAGACCACTTACGCCAGCACCGATAATATGAATTTTTTGTATTTTATGGTTCACTTTTATTATACTTTTTATTTAAATTTTTTATCAATTTCAAAAATTAAACAATGTTGCCAAGGTAAGTTATCCATATTAACTTCTAATTTCAAACCAATCGCTTTCATTTCTTTTACGACTTGTTTTTCGGTCATTTTGTGAATTTTTTTGATTGGAACTCTAGGATCTTCAGCGCGATACTCTATTATAAAAATTTTCCCGTTGGAGCGAAGTGCTTTTTTTATAGATTCCATCATTTCAAAAGGGTACTTAAACTCATGGTAAACGTCAACTAATAAAATTTTATCGACAGAATTTTCGGTTAAATTGATATTGGTTTCAGTTCCGAGAATTGGTGTTATGTTTTTTAAATATCCATTGTTTATTCTCGAGCTGATTTCTGATAACATTTCTTCTTGAATGTCGATAGCATAAATAAATCCTTTTGGAGCTTTTAAAGCCATACGGAAAGTATGATAGCCTGATCCAGCACCAATATCAGCGATAGTATCTTCAAGATTAATACTCATGTTTTTGATTAAAGTACTCACGTTTTCCTCAGTTTCCCGTTCTGGACGTTCTAGCCATTCCATACCTTCAAACCCCATTACAGAGGCAATTTCACGCCCCATATACCATTTCCCGATTCCATTATAATCTTCAATTTGGTAGGTGTAAATACCTGAAGTTTCGCTAATCTGACTTCCACAGGAATTAAACAGGATTACGATACAAATTAGAATTATAAATTTGATCGTTTTTAAATAGTATTTCATTTTTAAATAATAATTATTTACTCAAAAATAGATATATATGTTTAATAAATGATGTTATTTGTTAAACATTTATTATTTTTGTTATATCTATGAAAAATAAAATTCCCGATAATGTAGTCTACAATGAAGACATACAAAAGTATGATTCATCCATAAAGCCCTATCCTACTGACTTGTCCGCCCCAGTAATTACAATGAACGACACCGTGGCATGGAAAAATCGTAGTATACATAAAGTAAATCAAAAGCTTAAAGCAACCTATTTGGAACTCAAAAATCAATACGATACTATGGTTCAAGAATATGAAGAAAACAAGCTCCTATTCAATGCGAAATTTAATTTTGAGCCTGTTGTTGGCGAAGTTTATCATTTATACAAAAGAGCAAATAATGATTATTTTCTCTCTATTATTGCCCCTAATCAATGTAGGTTTAATTGGCAGGGAAGTTATTATTTAAATGCGGAGCAAATATGGTCTAAAGTATCTAATAATAATGGTTGAGAAAAAGGTGTTAAATGAAAGGGAGTTGGACCGTGTTATTGAAATGGCATGGGAAGATCGCACCCCTTTTGAAGCTATTTTTTATCAATTTAACCTAACCGAAAAAGAGGTAATTATTACTATGCGTACTAACTTGAAAACTTCAAGTTTTAAACGTTGGCGTAAAAGAGTAAATAGTGGCGTTAGCAAGAAACATTTCAAAAAGCGTAACCCCGAAATTAACCGATTTAAATGCTCTCGACAAAAGGCTATATCCGGAAACAAAATTAGTAAACGCTAACCATTACTTACTGGAATTCACAATACGTTGAAGATTACTACTGCGTACAAATAAAATCTTACAAAACGTAGTAGACCGAATAATAGAAAATTTCTAAATTTATATTGAATCAAGCCAGCTGTGATGCTCGTAATTGAGAATGGTATGGGTAACAGTGCTCCTACTACTATTAAGACCCCCCCCCATTTTCTAATCATTTTTAAATATTTTTTCATTTTTGATTCTACATAACTTAATACACTTGGTAGTTTAGAAATTGTTTTTCCTAATAGAAAAGAAATAATACCTCCCAAATACGATAAAATTGCAAGTACGGATACATAAAAAATAGGAGAATCAGTCTGATCTGCCCAGGCTATAAATATTTCTGGCGGAATTAAACCTAAGAAAGACTCTGAGGTAAAAAAAACGGCAAGTACCGATAAAGGATTAAAAGTGGTGGTTATATGGGTAAAGAGTACATTTAAGTTAATCACAAAATTATGAATAATCCATAATAAGAAAATAAAAATTAATGTAGGAGGAATTGCTTTCTTTAGGCTTGTTCTTAACAAAAGTATAAAATCCTGTATAGGAATAATACTGATGTAACAATTGGATTTTGGATTTTTTTATATTTTGTTTGGGACTTGAACTCATAACTATACGGTTCTTTTAAAACCTATACGAAGATAACTACGAAATAAAATATTTATTCCTTAAATACTGGACATTAACAGTAAATTATGATACTATTAAGAAACTATTACAACTAACTATTAAAAACTATTTATTTTTATCGTTTTAACTATAAATTTTAATCTTCTTCTTTTGGCGGAAATCCGTTAATTTCTTCGAAAATACGGTCAAAATTTTCTCTCAAATAATTACGGAGCTTTAGTTTGTAGTCATCCTTGAGCCAAGAAATAAAATTATGAGTACTTTTACTTATGCATTTGGCATAACGCTCAATTCGATTGTCAATATCATCTTTTAGTTTTTTAGCAAGACTAAGTGCATCATATACATCTTCACTATTTTCAATACAAATAAAAGCATGTTGCGCTATGGATTTTTCGAGTATTACTTTTGAAGATTCTCCCTTAGCGGTAGCTTCTGTATAAGTAGCTTTTACATCAAAATAAACATCTTCAGATTTTTCAAATAAGGTCCTAATTTCATCATCCATTTCAAACCTAAAGTTATTTTCAATTTCGTCATCATCTAAAATTCTATCAACAAAGTAGTCTGGTGATCTAAAAATAGTTTGCCAATCTAAATCTGCTCCCCAAGGGCCAAAACGATAACAATTATTACCAAGATCTATTACTTTAAAGGATGATTTATTGTTTAATATCCTAGACCCCCTTCCAATCATTTGATAATAAAGTGTCAATGATTTTGTGGCTCTATTTAAAATAATGGTATCGATGGTGGGTTCATCAAATCCAGTAGTTAATATACTAACCGACGTTAAGTATTGCATCGGGAGTTTCTCTAAACCATTGAATGATTTCTGCCCGTTGTTTTTTAGTAGCATTGTTATCTAAATGCTTTACAGGTAAACCTGCAGCTCTTAAGGTATAATATACTTGAATTGAAGTATTGATGCCATTATTAAAAATTAGAGTTTTTTTACCTTTTGAATGACTTAAATACGCTTGCAGTAAATGATCCATCATGGCATTACTCGTGTACAAGTCTTCTGAGGATTTCACAGTGTAATCCCCATTTGAACCCACTTCAAGCGAGGTTAAACCCATATTATATTGAATTATTTCGGCTTTAGCTAAAAATTCATTTTCAATTAAATTAGCAATACTTTCACCTGTAATTAGTTCATTATAGTTATCCTTCATAGGAAGATTCTTGTTGGAACTAAGTGGTGTAGCGGTTACTCCTAAAATAAAAGAGTTTTCAAAAAATTTAAATAATTTTATAAATGAATTATAATGAGCTTCATCAATGATGACCAATCCTATATTTGAAATATCTAATTTATCTTCATTGAGACGGTTGTTTAAGGTTTCAACCATGGCTACAAAACAACTGTAGGATTGTTGATTATCAAGATTTGCTGTACTATTGATTACTTTGTTTGTTACTCCAAAGTTAGTAAGCATTTCTGAAGTTTGTCTGCATAATTCTAGGCGATGCGTCATAATCAAGACCTTTTTGTCATGATTTTTTAAATACTGCCTAACAAATTCAGAGAAAATAACAGTTTTACCACCTCCAGTGGGTAATTGATACAATAAATGATAATCGTCTGATGCCGTCTCAAATTTTTTAAATATTTTACTGATCGCACCCTTTTGGTAATTATATAATTCTTTGTCAGTTTTTTTGTCTAGAATAGCTGCTTCCAATGGTTAATTATGTTAAGTTATTATTTCTTGTTTCGTTTGTTGAAGTTTTTATCACCTTTGGTTTTTGGTTTTTTGTATTTCTTCTTCACTGTTCTTTTGTAGGAGCCTCCAAGATTTTCTTTTTTATTTTTATCTTTTTTTTCATGAAAACCTTTTCCTGTTCCTACCTCTTTCAGGGGGTTATAACGCTCTTTATGCTTCGGTTGCTCGTCGTAAGTTAGTTGTTTCGATATTTCAATCTCTGAAGGTAATTCAGTTAGAGGAATTTGAATTCCCATTAGTTTTTCTATCGCTTCTTTTGAAGATCTTTCCTTATCGGTATAAAATAATAAAGACCTACCTTTTTGCTCTGCCCTACCTGTTCTTCCAATACGATGCATATAATTTTCTGGAAATGAAGGTGTATCAAAATTAATCACATGACTTATTAAATCTAGGTCTAAACCGCGAGCCATAATATCGGTAGTGATTAAAATTCTTGTTAATCTTTCATTAAAATTTTCAATGGATCGTATTCGGTAATTTTGAGTTTTATTAGAATGTATGACGGCAAGATCAGCTACAAAGATATCTTCCAAATAGTTAAATAATAGATCAGCACTTTTTTTATTGGAAACAAAAACCAATACTTTACAGTAAACTTCTTCATTGATTAATAGATGTTTTAATAAGTTGGCCTTTGTGTAAAAGTTAGGAACCGCATAACTAACTTGGCTAATATTATCTAAAGGTGTACCACTTACAGCAACAGATATAGATGTTGGATTATTAAAAAAATCATTGATTAAAAGTTCTACTTCATCGGTCATTGTCGCAGAAAACATGACGTTTTGCCGTTTATCTGGTAATAACTCAAAAATATTTATTAATTGAAACCTAAATCCTAAATCTAGCATTACATCTACCTCATCTATCACCAATTTTTTAATAGACTTTAGTTGTAGGGTTCTGCTCAATACTAAATCATAAAGTCTTCCGGGTGTAGCTACCACAATATCTGCTCCCTGCATTACCAATTCTTTATGCCTGTTAATATTAACTCCTCCATAAACTCCAACAGTTCGAACAGTCATGTAGTTAGTAAACGTTTTAATTTGATCTACAACTTGAATTACTAATTCCCTAGTAGGTACTACAATTAGTACTCTTGGCTGCACTTGTTTTGAAAATGACAAACCCTGTAAAATAGGTAGCATGTATGCAAATGTCTTTCCCGTACCAGTTTGAGCAATTCCAACCATATCTTTACCTGATTGAATTAGAGAAAAGGATTGTGATTGGATGGGTGTTGGTTTTATAAAACCTAAATCGTCAATCGCAAAACGTAGCTGCTTCGATATTTTAAAATTTGCAAAGGATTCCACGGAAAAAAATATTTTTGCAAAAGTACCAATTTATTAAGCATTCTCAGCAATATCTTTTTTAGAAGTTAATATTGTAATTTTGGTTTCAAATTAAAAGTCCATATGCACCCAAGAAATCTTCATCATAATTCCTACGATTTTAAAGAACTAATTAAAAGTTATCCTCAGCTCAGCAACTTTGTCATACAAAATAAATACAATTTAGAAACTATTGATTTTTCATCGTATGAATCTATTCTAGCCTTAAATAAAGCTTTATTATTACATTATTATGAAGTAGCTAATTGGAACATTCCGGCTAATTACCTGTGTCCTCCAATTCCCGGTAGAGCAGACTACATTCACTATATTGCTGACTTGATCAATTATGAAAAATCAGAAAAGCAAATTAAGGGTCTAGATATTGGTGTAGGGGCAAATTGTATATACCCGATATTAGGCACTCAAATTTACAATTGGCAAATGGTCGGAGCTGATATTAACGAGAATGCTGTTTTATCTGCTACTAACAATATTAAAACTAATGAAAAGTTAAGGAGTCATATTACGATTCGGCATCAGAAAAATCACGCGAATATATTTGAAGGAATAATTGATAAAAATGAATATTATGATTTTACCATGTGCAACCCTCCTTTTCACTCTTCAAAAGAAGCAGCCAGTAAGGGCACGCTTAGAAAATTAATAAATTTGCATAATTCAGATAAACCCAGGCCAACCAAAAAAGAGATTGTTTTAAATTTTGGTGGTCAGGCCAATGAACTTTGGTGTAACGGAGGCGAAGCTTTATTTATAAAACGAATGATTAAACAAAGTAGTTCTTTTAAAAATCAAGTTGGTTGGTTTACTTCATTGGTTTCAAAAAAAGAAAATCTTCCAAAAATATATAAACAACTAGATAAATTAAACACGACTCGCCAAACATTTTTGATGGAACAGGGAAGTAAGAAAAGTAGATTAGTCGCTTGGAAATTTTAAATCACTAATTTTGTATTCTATTTATAATAATTAAACTCGAAGGCGCTTTTTATTAATGAAACATATTTACAGTAATCATTGGCCAGATTATGAATTAATCGATGCTGGAAACAATAAAAAATTAGAGCGTTGGGGAACAATTATCACCATCCGTCCTGACCGTAACGCTTATTTTAAACCCGTAATGCATTACCAGAATTGGATAAAAAAGGCGCATTATGAATTTGTGGAGTTTACTCATAATTCTGGAGAATGGAATTCCTTAAAAAATAATTTTCCGGTTTATAAAAACGATCAAATGGCCAGTTGGAAAATTTCTTACAAAAATTGTACTTTTAATTTAAAACTTACTAAGTTTAAACATATCGGTTTATTCCCTGAGCAACAAAACAATTGGGATTTTATCGCACAGAATGTGAAAAAAAACGCTAAGATTTTAAACTTATTTGCCTATACTGGTGCAGCTTCACTGATAGCCAACGAAAAAGGTGCTAATGTTTATCATTGTGATTCTATTAAACAAGTTTTAAGTTGGGCTAAAAATAATATGGAAAGCTCTAAGCAAGATAATATTCATTGGGTTTTGGATGATGCTTTAAAGTTTGCTATGAAAGAAGCTAAAAGAGGAAAGTTATATGATGGAATTATAATGGATCCTCCTACTTTTGGTTTTGGCACCAACAAAGAGCGATGGAAAATAGAACTTAAATTTCCTGAATTGGTAAAGGTAGCCAGTGAAATTTTAACTAAAAATAGTTTTTTAATTATTAACACCTATTCACCAAAGCTTAAAGAAGAATTGATTAAAAGAGTAATCACCGATCATTTTCCAAACAAAACAATTGAAATAAATAAACTTGCTATGAAATCTACTACTGGAAAATTATTGGAATATGGTGAGTTGACAAGAGTTTATTAATTTAGTGCTATGAAGACTGCATCTTTAAAACAAGTAAAAGAAGAATTATCCTATAAATCTGATCAGGAATTAGTAGCATTATGTTTACGGTTAATTCGATTTAAAAAAGATAATAAAGAATTACTATCCTATTTGTTGTTTGAAATGGATGATGAAGACGCTTATGTTAAGGGGATTCAATCCAAGATGGATACTGAATTTGAAGCCATTAATACGGATAGTTATTTTTATATGCGAAAAAGTATTCGAAAAATACTACGCCAGGTAAAAAAATACATTCGTTATTCTCAAAAAAAGGAGACCGAAGTTGAACTATTAATATATTTTTTAGAAAAATTATTTAATTTAAAACCTTCCATTTTTAAAAGTAAAACATTAACAAATCTGTACCATAGAAATATAATTTTTATAGAGAAAAAAATCATATCATTACATGAAGATTTACAATACGATTATCAATTAGAACTTGAAAATTTTCGTAAATAAACATAAAATTATTAATCACTATTTTGTATCAAATTATATTGTTTTGTAGAAAATTTTATATGTATCAATTTTGTATCAAAAATTTAATTATAAAGTTATAAATTTGTCTAAATTGATTATAATATCTAATTATATTTATTGAAAAGAATAATATATAGTAGTTATAAGATGAATTTATTAAAATAATGATATCATAAACTTTTTTAAAACTTACAAATGGATAGAAAAGTAAATATTTTAGATAAGATTGGAGCCTTAATACCCGGATATAGTGGTTATGCAGAAAGAGATGGTAGAAGAAATTGTGACAAACAATTACGAAGCATTCTTTCATCAAAGCTATTTGAGTGCGAAAAGATATTAGTTAAGCGAATCAATAAGGCTATAAACAATTCCGATAAACCTTTGATGAGAACAATTGAAGACTGTAGAAAATTGATTAATACTACTCAATCTAAAATTAATTATGCTCCATACGGAGAAAGTGGTTTTTTTTCTGATCAACAGATAAAGGAAGATGAGCTTGTGAAAATATATCATTTCGACTTAGAAATGGCCAAGGAAGTTGAAAAGATTGAAAATGTTATATTAGTTCATGATATAGACAGTATTATGAAGAAGTTATCTCTGTTAGATAATCTTCGAAGAAATAGAAATCAATTTATTAGAGAACATAAATAATGGCAAAATTAATGGAAGTCCTTGAGTTTCTTGATAACTCAGGAAATATAATGGTAAAAAGAGTACCTCACGATGGACCTACTGAAATAAAATATGGGGCGCAGTTAACGGTAAGAGAGAGTCAAGAAGCAGTATTTTTCAGGGATGGAAAATCATTAGACGTTTTTACTGCAGGTAGACATGTACTAAAAACTCAAAATATTCCTAAAATTACCAAATGGGTGACTTCTTTTGGTTACGGTGAAGATTCTCCTTTCAGATCTGAGGTTTATTTTGTAGGTAAACAATTGTTTTCCAATTTGAAATGGGGCACATCAGAACCAATATTATTTAGAGATGAAGAATTGAAAATGATAAGAATTAGATCTTTTGGTTCCTACTCTGTACAAGTAAGTGATTCATTACTATTTGTAAATAAAGTAGTTGGAACTCGTGGAGTATACAGCAATAAAGATATCACTGATTATTTAAGAAATATAATTGTTTCAAAATTAACAACGGTTTTAGGTTCAGAATTAACAACAGTTTTTGATATGCCTGCTTCATTTGATGATTTAAGTATTATTACTAAATCTAAACTACAAGCAGAATTCTCGGGATTAGGTCTTAGTTTACATGATTTTTATCTTAACTCAATTTCAGTTCCAGATGATGTTCAAGAGATGATAGATCAAAGAAGTGGGATGGCAGCAATTGGAAATATGGATGAGTTTATGAAATATAAAGTAGCTATGAGTTTGCAAGATGCCGCACAAAATGAAGGAGGAGTTACAGGCGCGATGGTAGGTGCTGGAGCCGGATTAGGGATGGGATTTGCTGTGCCTGGAATGGTGCAACAATCTATGAGTGGTGCTATTGGAATGAGTAATGCTGAGTCAGCAATGGATAAACTGAAAAAATTAAAAGAATTACTTGACATGGAAGCAATTACAAATGAAGAATTTCAAACAAAGAAAAAAGAATTAATGAATAAAATGTAATGAAAAAAATCGCCTAATATATTTATTGGAATTTTAGTTGATATCTCAATTAGATATAATACAAACTTATTTAGGTCTCATGATTTTATGATTGTTATTTTACAAGCAATGCGAATCGGAGGTGCAATACATTATTACAAATTAGGATAAATAAAAAAATCTGTAACTGATTATTAGGAAAAATCAAAAAAATATAGAAAAAATGCATGATAACGAGATAACATTATTTACAAATGGTTTAAAATATGCGCAAAATGAATTTTACTTGGATTCAATAAATGAGTTTAGGAGTATAATACATAAATACCCAGATAGCGAATTGGCAGATGATGCATTATATAATATTGGATTATGTTATTTTAATATGCAACAATTTGATAAATCAATCAGCTATTTTGAAACAGTAATAAAAGATTATCCTGAAGGTACAATAAGTATTTTAGATGGCGGAAATGAATTTGGTAAAACTTCAGCAAAATGTTATTACGCTATTGTAAATTGCTATTTAGCAATTTCAAATATTGAAAAAGCAAAAGAAAATGTTCTTCTATTAAAACGATTTCCAGATTCTTATGTATTATTTAATGATAACACAAAAAAAAGCTTCTATGATTTAGCAGAAAATGCGATTACTACTTATGCTAAGTTGATCAGATAAATTATGTCTAATCTTAAAGAAATTTCTTGTAAAAGTTGTGGCGCTAGTTTAATTTTTGATCCAGCAACTCAAATGAGTAGTTGTAACTTTTGTGGAACAAAATTTGAAATCGATTTAGCTGAAAAATCAAACCTTGTTATTACTCCGGATAAATTATTTCCATTCTCAATAACAAAAGATCAATTTAAAAACATTTTATTAATATGGCTTAGTAAGGGTGATTATACTCCAGATGATATATTAACATCAAGTATTTTTGACGAGATTAATGGGCTATACTTACCACAGTATTTATATGAAGGTAGTTATAGTGGAAATTGGTCAGCTTCAAGTGGTTATAAAAAAACAGAATCATATGTAGTGGTTGTAGATAGTAAAGTAAAGACCAAAAAACGAAAATTTACAGATTGGAGGCCCTCTAATGGTCAAGTAGCTAATAAATATTCAATTTTAGCATTTGCAGGTAATTCAGATGTATTGCCCAGCACGATAGCTTCATTTATGAACCAAGATACATTTGATAAAGAGGATCTAAAGCCTTTTAAATCAGAATACACATCTGGTTTTAATATTGTTCCCTTTGATTTAGATTTTGAAAATGTTTGGCAATCTGTTGGTTATAAAAAAGCAAAAGAATTGTGTTTATCTGACATTAAGCAAAGAATTCCTGGTGATAAGTATAAAGATCTAGTATATGATATGAATTGTGAACATATAAGAATTACAAATATATTGTCTCCTGCATACATAGTTAATTATGAATTTGGTGGTAAAAAATTTAATGTTTACATGGATGGAGATAAATCAAAAAGGATTGAGGGTGAAAGACCTATTGATAAGGCAAGACAAGAAAAAGTACAATTACTTAAAAAACCTATTAGAAGATTTTGGTGGTTATCTGGAATAACTACTTTTGCAATAGTTTTGATTTATAGCAATCTATCGAATGATTATAGAAATGGATTTGAAACAGTAATTTTTCCCATATTTTTTTTATTAATGCTTATACATGGTACTGTAGTACACATAAAATCAAAAAAATCAATAAAGAATTTACTTTCTAATTCAAAGGCACGGAGGCAAACTATACTTAAATCAATGCAAGACGGGACTTCTATTCCTGAGGAGCTAAAATAATTGACGGTTTAAAGATAAATTAGGGTTGATAATAGAATTATTTTTCTATTTGTTTTTTTTCTTAGCTTCACGTTTCATTTTCAATTTTTCTAAAAATGTACCACCAATCCAATAAGGTATGATAGAGACTAAAAAAATCATTAACCAAAAACCTATGGTGACAATGGTTAAGAATGCTAAGAATCCTAGATATTGATCAAACTGAAACATATTGTTGTTGTAATAAATTTATAAAAAGCAAAGATACTATGCTTTTCTCAATAATTATAATAAATATTTTATTTTGTTAGCAGGAAATAAACATTAAAGTTTGAGTAAAATTAGCCATTTACGTAACTTTGCATACTTTAAATAAACTAAATTATGGACTACAGAATTGAAAAAGACACGCTAGGTGAAGTTAAAGTTCCTGCTGACAAACTATGGGGTGCGCAAACAGAACGTTCTCGAAATAATTTTAAAATTGGTACTCCAGCCTCAATGCCACTAGAAATAGTTTATGGTTTTGCTTATTTAAAAAAATCTGCTGCCTATAGCAATTGTGAATTGGGCGTTCTTAGTTCAGAAAAAAGAGACCTTATAGCTGCTGTTTGTGACGAAATACTTTCTGGGAATCATGATGATCAATTTCCCTTAGTGATTTGGCAAACTGGTAGTGGTACACAAAGTAATATGAACTTAAATGAGGTTATAGCTAACCGAGCGCATCAACTTGCTGGAAAGGTTATTGGTGATGGAGAAAAAACATTACTTCCTAATGATGATGTTAATAAATCTCAATCTTCTAACGATACATTTCCAACGGGAATGCATATTGCTGCCTATAAAAAAATAACTGAGGTTACGATTCCGGGAGTTAAAAAATTACATTCAACCTTAGTGCAAAAATCAAATGATTTTAATGCCGTAGTTAAAATTGGTAGAACTCACTTAATGGATGCCACTCCCCTTACACTGGGACAAGAATTTAGTGGTTATGCCTCACAGTTAGCACACGGACTAAAAGCATTGGAGAACACCCTTGCACATTTATCAGAATTAGCCCTAGGTGGTACTGCTGTCGGTACTGGTATTAATACTCCAAAAGGGTATGCAGAGAATGTTGCTTCGTATATTTCAAAATTCACCAATTTACCTTTTGTTAGCGCAGAAAATAAGTTTGAGGCCTTAGCTGCACATGACGCCATTGTTGAAACCCATGGAGCGCTAAAACAGTTAGCTATCTCAATAAATAAAATTGCAAATGACATTCGATTGTTAGCTAGTGGCCCAAGGTCCGGTATAGGAGAAATTACGATACCCGCAAACGAACCAGGATCTTCTATCATGCCTGGAAAAGTAAATCCCACGCAAGCGGAAGCATTGACTATGGTTTGTGCTCAAATAATTGGAAATGATATGGCTATTTCCGTTGGAGGAATGCAAGGACATTTTGAATTGAATGTATTTAAACCTTTGATGGCTGCTAATTTTTTATCTTCAGCTCAGTTACTAGGTGACGCTTGTATATCGTTTGAAAAACATTGTGCTGTAGGAATTGAACCAAATTATCAAATGATTGAAAAGCAATTGAATAATTCATTAATGTTGGTCACTTCACTTAACACTAAAATAGGATATTATAAGGCAGCAGAAATCGCTAATACAGCTCATAAAAATGGAACCACTTTAAAAGAAGCGGCTCTTAGCTTGGGGTATGTTACCGAAGCGGAATTTGATTTATGGGTACGACCCGAAGATATGATCGGTAATTAACTTAGTTACTTAGCTTTCTGTTTCTCCAATAAGCTACCATACTCAATATGAATACAAATGCAGTAAAGTACCAAACAAAGCTTGGAGTAACTGGCACATCTCCACTTGCATATGAATGTAAACCCGTTAAATAAAAATTAACACCAAAATAGGTCATCATAATAGAAGCATAAGCCACAACGGCTGCAAAATTAAAAGTCCATTTACTTCTTAAACCTGGAATGAGTCGCATGTGAAGCACAAAAGCATAGATCATTATACTAATCAATGCCCAAGTTTCTTTTGGATCCCAACCCCAATAACGACCCCAACTTTCGTTAGCCCATTGACCACCTAAAAAATTCCCAATAGTTAAAAGAATTAGACCAACCGTTAGAGCCATTTCATTAATAATAGTTATTTCTTTAATGTTCAATTGCATTTTTTTTAGGTTTTTCTTTGTACTTAAAACCATCAATAACAGCGAGGTAAGTCCTAATATCATTCCCAATGTTAAGGGGCCATAACTTGCAACTATTACGGCAACATGAATCATTAACCAGTAACTGTCAAGAACAGGTTGTAGGTTAGAAATGGAAGGATCTATCCAATTTTCATGTGCTACCCATAAAATAATAGCTGCAACAAATGCGGTTGATGCAATTGTTAAATAACTTTTTTTACCCAATGCTAGACCAAAAAATACAGTAGCCCATGCTACATAAATAATGGATTCGTAGGCGTCACTCCAAGGGGCATGGCCACTTATATACCATCGAGCAATTAGTCCTAATGTTAGTAGGATGAATAATATCCAAATTATATATTTAAATAATTTAACTGTAGAATCAATAATTTTGTTTTCTCTAAATATTTGAACAATGATAAAAACAAACATTAAAATTCCAAATACAGCAAAATACTTATATAGTTTATTAAATATATCAATTTTATTGTACCATATCTCTGCAGTAATTTTGTTTTGGGATGGCATTACTTTATTCCCATATTGATTTTGAAATTTCACAAGTCCTGATAAAATTACGTCAGCATTTGTGTAATCTCCTGTTTTTCTGGACTCTCTTAAGGTTTCAAAATAATAAGGCAGGATGGTTCTAACTACAATTGAATCTTGTTTGTTATAATTTACATTATCAAGTTCTGGATAGGATACCCATCTATTATTTTCATCCTCGGGTATTGGAAATATTTTTAGGATACTGCCTCCTAATGCTTCATTCAATAAATAAAAGTTTTCATAAGCCTTCATGAAATCCTTTTGAAACTGATTTTTATTGATGGTTTTAGAGGCTTCTTCAATGTAAGGTCCTAGTTTATTATTTCCATTATTATCAATGAGATCCATAAGCGAAAAATGTTTTGCATCTTTTACTTCGAGTATTTCTCTAATGCTATCATTTTGCCATTTTAAGGACATTATCGGTGCTTCAAGCCATAAACTAGGAAATTCTGTCATCGATAAAAATACTTGATTGGCGTCGAGTCCAGCATAACTGTTCTTTCTACTTATTTTTCTTAATAATTCACTAGCGAACGTATTGATGGGTTTCATACGTCCGTTGTCTTGAACAACCAAAGTTGCAAAATTTGCTGCGTGTTCTTTAGAAACCGAATTAGAAACTATAATGGAGTCGATTTTTTCTTTTGAAATTTTGATTTTGTGACTAGCGGTACTTTGAGAAAAACTTGAAAATGTAATAAATAAAATTAGAGATGTAATAATAACACCTTTATTTTTCTTAACTTTCTGAAGCATCTTTCTTAAGTTAGCAAATCGAGTGTGTTTATCAAATAAAATAGCTAGCATCGCTAAGTATAGGAGTGTATATCCGATATAGGTGATCCATGTACCCCAAAAATCGTGATTCACTGATAAAATGGTTCCTTTTTCATCCCCGTCAAAGGAGGATTGAAAAAAACGATACCCCTGCTCATCTAAAATGTGATTCATAAATATTTCATAATCGTAAAAGTCGGAATCACTTTTGTTGACGGTAACTTTACTTTTAAATGCGGAATAATTTTTTTCTGTTCCTGGGTATTTGTCTGCTATAAAATCGTTTAAAGTTATGCTAAATGGCAATTGGTATTCCTTAGAACCGTAGGTGATAAAAACTTTTAAGCCAGCTAATTCAACAGAAATTGGACTCTTTGTGTTCCCTATTCCTCCAAGTATGTCTATAGTTTTAGTCTCCTGGTTAGAGCTAACCTCAAGTATTACAGCATTCATATTGGTAGGTTCTTCTTTTGGAGCCTTTACAACACCATATTCTCCAGACATTACCATTTCTGGTATCACAAAAGCCATATTTGCGACTTGATACAGTGACCTTAGATTTAAAGATTGAATAGAGTCTAAGATCAATTTACCTTTCTCTCTGTCTGCCATTCGCATCCACTGACCTTCAAATGGTGAAGAAATTGAATAAGCTCCATCGTCATGAAATAAATTAATTGCGCCTTCTGTAGGGTTATTAAATGCTATTAAAACGTTGTGCATGTTTAACACTTCACCATCTCCAATCCAATGATCATGTCGTTCTCCCCCACTTGCTTCAACAATTTTTAAAAAATCTTTTCCGTTTTCAGAAGGGATCACTCCCTCTTTAGCATTACTGATAAATTGTTTAAGTTTAATTTTTACTGGTTGACCATTGTAATCCGTATTTAATTCAAAATCATTATCTAGTTTTTCAGAGAACCTCACCTTTTTTGGTGAAATAGTTCGTCGTTGTGGAACACCACCAATTTCATAGTTGCCATCTATAAATGTTGTGATATAGGCTTCAGACGATAAAATCGTATTTTCTGTCTCCCCCTCACGAATGTGAATCACTCCTTCAAAACTCACATATCTAGTAATAAAGGCACCAAAAATTATTAATATAAAGGCCAAATGAAAAGTCAGCGTTGCCCACTTTTCTTTTCTAAAAAGACGGTATTTATTTATATTTCCAATAAAGTTAATCATTAACAAGCCCATAATGGCTTCAAACCACCAAGCATTGTAAATTAATTCTCTAGTGTAAGGTGTTGGAGATGTTTCAGCTGAAGCATCCATAAAGGTTCCTACAGCCATTGCAGCAGCAAATGCAATAAACAAAACAGCGGTTAAACGTGTTGAAAAAAGAATTGAAGATATTTTCTTAATCATGAAAACAATTTTTTGCAAATTTAAGAAATTACAATCAGTATTATCTTCATAAAATGTTAATCATTATACTTATTTAGTAGATTTTCTTGTTAATAAAAAAAGGTTGAACTTATTAATCATTGGTAAATGAAAAATATTGAAATTTAAAAAGTACTATATTCGTATGATGAAATCTGTTGTCTTATTTGGTGCTGGAAATGTTGCTTCGCATTTGTGTAAAGCTATTTATAATTCGAATAGTTTTGAAGTTATTCAAGTTTATAGTAAAACTAAACAAACACTTGATAATTTTGATTTTGATATCGACAAAACCAACGATTTGAGTTCTATAAAAAAAGCATCAATTTATATTATTGCTATACCTGATGATGCTATCATTGATTTTTCCAGAAAAATACCTTTTAAAAATAGACTCGTTGTTCATACTTCAGGATCCGTTCGAATGGCAAAACTTTCGGAAAACAATCGAAAAGGAGTATTTTATCCATTGCAAACATTTACTTCAAATGCAAAGGTTAATTTTTCAGAAATACCTGTTTGCATCGAAACTTATTATCAAGAAGATTTAATATTATTACAAGAACTGGGAAAATCAATATCAAACAATGTGCAAATAGTAACATCAACTCAAAGAGAACATATCCACTTGAGCGCAGTTATCGTGAACAATTTTGTAAATCATTTATATCGAATTGGTCAAGATTTATTAATGAATCAATCTTTAACTTTTGATATTTTAAAACCATTAATATTTGAAACTGCTACTAAAATAAAGAATACAAGTCCTCATAACGCTCAAACAGGACCAGCTAAAAGGAATGACTTAAAAACAATAGAAAAACAATTATATTTGTTGAAAGATAGTCCTTACCTAGAAATATATAAAAAAATCACAAACTCAATTTTAGAAAAACACAAACATTAATATGAGCTATAAAGAATACTTAAACAATATCACAACGCTGATTTTTGACGTGGATGGTGTTTTGACCGACGGAACTATTTTAGTTGCAACTAATGGGGATATGTTTAGAAAGATGCATACAAAAGATGGCTATGTGCTCAAGCATGCAGTAGATTGTGGTTATCATATCTGCATTATATCTGGTGGAAATAATGAGGGAGTTCGCAAGCGATTAAATGGTTTGGGTATTGAAGATGTTTATTTAGGAGTTCACCATAAAATGAAAACTTTGGAAACGTATCTACAAAAAAAAGGTTTAAAAATGAAAGAGGTTATGTATATGGGTGACGACATTCCAGACCTAGAGGTTATGCAAAAAGTAGGGCTGGCCTGTTGTCCTCAGGACGCTGTCCAAGAAATAAAAAAAACTTCTCATTATGTTTCCCATAAAAAAGGTGGTAAAGGTTGTGTTCGAGATGTTATTGAACAAATTTTGAAAGTTCAAAACAATTGGTTAAATAAAGACAAAATAAGTGCTCAATACGATTAATTATTTTTCCTTGAGTCATATAAATTCAATTCATTACAAAAAGTTATTTTTTATAGTTTTTACTCAATATCTTTTACGTTTTGCCCTCTGTATTCCTTTGGGAGCTAATCTAATGCTAAGTAATTTTTATTTTAATGTTTTGGTAATTGCAACTATTTGTATAACTGCAGGCGGATTGATAATTAATCAATCTTTTGCTGTTTCAACAAATCGAAATCAACAAGAAAACCAAGTTATTGAAAAAACAATTACTAAGAAAAATGCTTATTATTTATTTGTCATTTTAAATGTATTTGGAGTTGGTATTGGATTTGTCATCAGTAATCACGTCGAGCAACCTGACCTTTTTGGTTTTTTTATAGTTTTTTCTGCGCTGTTTTATCTTTATGCTTCGTTCATAAGTAACATTCCAATATTTAATAATATTTTAATTTCATTACTAGCAATTTTTCCATTATTAATTGTTGGAATAATTGACCTACTTCCTGCTATTACACCCATCAATCAATCGCACCAAACTTTTGTGTTTAGTAAAATTTTAAATTATTCTTTTTTTCTATTTTTTGTCTGTTTAATTAGGGCGTTGGTTTATGATATTGTTTTTATTGATGATAACAGAAACAAAAACACCCTATCGATATGTATTGGAATAAAAAGAACTTCATATATTATTTTTTTTTTAGTGATGGTGCTTTTATTTACAATCATTTATTACAACTATACAGTTTTGTATACAAATACTTTCGCAGTTATCTATTCCTTATTTTTTGTTTTGGCTCCTCTTCTTCTTTTATCTGTGAAAGTTTGGGAATCTTCAAATAAAAATGATTTTAAATTTCCTCTGAAATTACTAGATATTGTTCTTTTTTTTAGTGTTTCTTCTCTATTTTTATTACTACTTTAAACTATTAAATTTAATTCTAATGCTCTCAAATAAACTTTCTAATTATCAAATTATTTTAGCTTCGGGCTCTCCAAGAAGACAACGCTTTTTTAAAGAATTAGATATCGATTTTGTAATTAAAGTAAAATCAATAAATGAGGTCTATCCCACTAATTTAAAAAAATCAGAAATTACGGATTACTTATCGAAGTTGAAGGCGTCCGCATTCAAAAATATTTCTGAAAATGAAATTGTTATTACTAGTGATACCATTGTTTGGTTTAATGGAAAGGCGATTGAAAAACCAAGAAATAAAAAAGAGGCATTTAAAATGATTCGCTCCTTTAGCAATGGAATGCACACAGTTTTTACTTCGGTTACTTTTACAGGAAAAAATTTCCAAAAAACTATAAATGATTCAACTAAAGTATGGTTCAATAAACTAACTGATGAAGAAATTAGTTATTATATAAATACATATCAACCGTTTGATAAAGCTGGAGCTTACGGGATTCAAGAATGGCTTGGTTATATAGGGATTTATAAAATTGAAGGATCATTTTTTAATGTTATGGGCTTGCCAACTCATAAAGTTTATCAAACCCTATTAACTATTGAAAATTAACAGATAAAACCTTATTGATTGTTAAAATACTTTAAAAGATTTTTTTGCCCATTTGTCTTTTAGCTATATTTGATAATTACCAATTAACCGTTATGAAATTAACTACTTTTATTTTTTCTATATTTTTCTTTACGATGAGTATAGTAATTGCTCAACAACCTGAAAAACCTACATCTTCACAACTATATCATCAACTTCAAAATTTAAATTTTTTGGGATCTGTCATGTACATTGCTGCGCATCCAGATGATGAAAATACTCGTTTAATTTCTTATTTATCTAATGATATTCATGCTAGAACTGCTTATTTATCACTGACAAGAGGCGATGGTGGACAAAATTTGGTAGGTTCAGAGATAAGAGAATTATTAGGAGTTATTAGAACTCAAGAATTAATTGCAGCCAGAAAAAAAGATGGTGGAGAGCAGTTTTTTACAAGAGCTAACGATTTTGGTTACTCTAAGCATCCTGATGAAACACTTGAAATTTGGAATAAAAATGAAATTTTGAGTGATGTTATTCTAAATATTAGACGTTTTAAACCCGATCTTATCATCAACCGATTCAATCATAGAAATCCAGGTAGCACCCATGGTCATCATACATCCTCAGCCATGCTGAGTTTTGAAGCTTTTGATTTGGTAGGAAAGGCTAATGAATACTCAGATTCAGCCAAACAATATGGGGTTTGGCAACCAAAAAGATTATTATTTAATACTTCCTGGTGGTTTTACGGATCTAAAGATAATTTTGAAAAAGCAAATAAGAAAAATTTATTAACAGTAGAGACCGGTAATTACTATACAACTTTAGGTTTGTCTAATGGTGAAATCGCTGCATCAAGCCGAAGCATGCACAAGTCTCAGGGATTTGGTAATACAGGAGTTCGAGGTAAACAGACTGAATATTTAGAGTTTTTAAAGGGTGACTTTCCACAAAACAAGATGGATTTGTTTGATGGTATTAATACAACTTGGTCAAGAATTGAAGGTGCTAATAAAATTGGTGATATTCTTTACTCTTTGGAGGATAATTTTAATTTCAGAAACCCTTCCATGATGATTCCTAAATTATTAAATGCTTACGAGTTACTTTTGAAATTACCTGAAAGCCATTGGAAGGTACTTAAATTAAAAGAATTGAAAGCATTAATTGCGAATTGTGCTGGGCTTTATTTAGAGGTAGTTTCAAATCAACAAAATATTATTCCTAATGGTGATGTTACTTTCACAGTTGAAGCTATAAACAGATCAGACACTCAAATAACTATTAAACGTATTTCATCTCCTTTAGTTAATTTTCCAGCTTCACTCAAAGAATATACTTTAGAAATGAATGAAAAGTATAATTTGGAAAGTACCATAGGCACTTTTTCAGGTAAAGATTATAGTAGTCCTTATTGGTTAAACGAAAAAGGCACTATGGGAATGTATCAAGTTAATGATAAAAGTATTTTAGGGTATCCTGAAAAATTAATGAAATTTCCCGTTAAATTTCATTTATCAATTAACGATGTTGATATAAATTTTGAGAGAAATATTGTATATAAGTTTAATGATCCTGTAGATGGAGAAGTTTATCAACCTTTTACTATAGTACCAGTAGCTACTTGCAGCATTAAAGAAAAAGTAATCATTTTTTCTGATCAAAAAACTAAAAAAATTCCTGTACACATACGTGCTGGTAAAGATAATATTGAGGGGATTATTACCTTGAACTCACCAGAAGATTGGGTTATAAAACCTCAAAGCCATCCATTTTCAGTTGAAAAAAAAGGAGATCAATCAATCGTATATTTTGAAGTTTCGCCTCCAAAAGAAATAAGTGAAGGTCAACTTAATCCAATTATTCAAATTGAAGAAAAAACCTACGATAAAGAATTACACGTGTTAGATTATAAATACATTCCTCTCCAACAAGTATTGATGAAATCTGAATCAAAAGTTGTTCATTTGATTTTACAAAAAAAAGGTGAAAACATTGGTTATATTGAAGGTGCAGGTGATGCAGTTCCAGAAAGTTTAGAACAAATTGGATACCAAGTTACTCGTATCAAGCCTGCAGAAATAACTTACGATAAACTAGTTAAATTTGACGCTATTGTAATGGGAATTAGAGCCTATAATACGGTTCCAGAATTAGAATTTAAACAAGTTGAATTAAATCGATATATTGAAAATGGTGGGAACTTAATACTTCAATATAACACAAGCCATCGTTTGATTACTAAAGATATTGCTCCATTTCAAATCGAATTGTCCAGAGATCGGGTGACAGATGAGTTTTCTGAGGTGTCATTTTTAGCTCCAGAACATCCCATATTAAATTATCCAAATAAAATTAGTGTGAATGATTTTGAGAATTGGGTGCAAGAACGTGGTCTTTATTTTCCGAATAAGTGGGCTAAAGAATTTACCCCACTTTTGGGAATGAATGACAAAAAAAATAAACTTACAAAAGGTGCTTTGTTAGTTGCACCATATGGCAAAGGATATTACATTTATACAGGAATTAGTTTCTTTAGAGAATTACCTGCAGGAGTTCCCGGAGCGTATCGTTTATTTGCCAATATGTTATCAATTGGAAAATAAATTTTATAAATTAACTCAATGATGGAGGAAAAAAATAAATTTAGTTGGAAAAAAAGCTATACATGGGTGATTGTTTTAAATACACTTTACATTGTACTTTTTTACCTATTAATGATTAGCTTTTAACCGTATGCAATTAATTGATTGGATAGTACTTGGAGGTACCTTAGCTTTTATCGTATTGTATGGCACCTACAAAACACGACATAATAAAAATGTAACAGATTATCTAAAGGGTGGCAATTCATCTAACTGGTGGACTATTGGACTTAGTGTCATGGCTACTCAAGCGAGTGCCATAACATTTCTTTCAACTCCAGGACAGGCTTTTCATGACGGAATGGGTTTTGTTCAATTTTACTTTGGGCTTCCAATAGCAATGATCATCATAAGTATGGTATTTATTCCACTATATCATAAACTAAAAGTATTTACAGCATATGAGTTTTTAGAAACCAGATTTGATTTAAAAACCAGAACACTGACTGCTGTATTATTTTTAATTCAAAGAGGTTTAGCAGCCGGGATTACTATTTTTGCCCCCGCTATTATTTTATCTGCTGTTTTAGGTTGGGATTTAGTTACCTTAAATATTATCATTGGTTTATTAGTTATCATCTATACTGTTAGTGGTGGCACAAAAGCTGTTAGCATAACTCAAAAACAACAAATGGGTGTTATTTTTGCTGGAATGTTCTTAACTTTTTTAATTATTTTAAATTATTTACCTCTTGATATTTCATTTGCTAATGCTATTGAACTTGCAGGAGCTAACGGTAAATTAGATATTTTAGATTTTTCCTTTGACTTTGATAATCGATATACTTTTTGGAGTGGTATAATTGGTGGTACTTTTTTAGCACTCTCCTATTTTGGAACTGATCAAAGTCAGGTTCAACGATACTTGAGCGGTAAATCTGTTCGCGAAAGTCAAATGGGTTTAATAATGAATGGATTACTAAAAGTTCCGATGCAATTTTTCATATTATTGGTTGGAGTTATGGTATTTGTTTTTTATCAGTTTAATGAATCTCCCTTAAACTTTAATCCCTCTGCAATTGAAAATGTAAGAAATTCTGAATTTTCATCTTCATTAATTGATTTAGAAAATGAAAAAAAAGAGTTAGATCTTGTTATTAGAGATCAACAATTTTATTATGTGAACACTCAAAATAATAATGAGCGAAAAGCTATATCAGAAAATATTCTCTATTTAAATTCTATAAAACAAGATTTAAGAGATCAAACTAAAAAATTGATTACAAAAGCGAATCCAGAGGCTGAAACAAATGATAAAGACTATGTTTTTATATATTTTATTTTAAATAATTTGCCTCGAGGTTTAATAGGTTTATTATTGGCAGTAATCTTGAGTGCAGCGATGTCCAGTACAGCCTCCGAATTAAATGCATTAGCCTCTACTACCGCTATCGATTTGTATAAGAGGAATATTAGTGATAAAAGTGACAAACACTATGTAAAAGCATCCAAATGGTTTACTTTACTTTGGGGAGTTATAGCAATATCGATAGCTTGTGTAGCTAATCTTTTTGATAATTTAATTCAATTAGTAAACATTATTGGATCTGTTTTTTATGGAAACGTATTGGGAATATTTTTATTAGCATTTTTTATTAAATATGTACAAAGCACCTCGGTATTTATAGCTGCCTTAATAACACAATTTTTTATAATTATCTTTTGGTATATCGATTTAATGCCTTATTTATGGTTAAATTTGGTAGGATGTTCCTTAGTGATGTTTATTGCTATTCTTATACAATTTAGTGTCAAAAAGAAGACCAATCAATCTATCTCATAGCCTATGCTTATATTATTATAAAATTATCACACTATCTTGTGGATGTTAATTTATTATCTTTGATATGTAATTTTTAAAATATGTTGGTAAATATAATTATTGGTGTTTTAGTAATTGGACTAACGATCCTTATCCACGGTTATGGCACTATTTATTGGATAAAATTAATCAGAAAAAAATACAAGAAAAAAACGACAAAGTCTTTGTCTAAAAAAATTGTTTGGATTCTTATTTACTCAGCGATATTTTTACTTTCATTAAATTTTATAGAAGCTATTATTTGGGGTTTTACCTACTATCTTTTACCTGGAATAACTGAATTTGAGTCCATCGAAAAAGCTATATACTTTTCACTAGTAACTTTTACTACCTTAGGTTATGGGGATATTACTATAAATTCTGCAAACCGAATGTTGGCAGGTTTTGAAGCAATGAATGGAGTGCTTCTTCTTGGTTGGACAACCGCAATGATGTTTTCATTACTGCAATTAACAGTAAAAGATTTATTGAAAAAAGTAAGAAACGAATGAAATAAATGTTTTAACTAAATAGTAATCAATTTTTAGGAGGTGCTCGTAATATTTAGTTTTGTTTTTGCTAAGGATTTTTTATAGATCTCCTCATAAATCGGTACTATTAATTTTGTTTCAAATCGTTGCGCATTCTCTTTAGCTTTTCTTTTAAACAGTTGGTGAGTATCACTGTTTACAAGAATCTTAAGGGCGTTTTTAGCCATTTCATCAACGTTTCCTACATTACTTAAATAACCACTCTCACCATGTATATTTACTTCTGGTAAACCACCTGCATTACTTGATATGACAGGAACCCCACAAACCATTGCTTCCAGGGCTACTAAACCAAAACTTTCATGTTCTGACGGAAGTATAAATAAGTCACTAAAACATAAAATTTTATCAACTTCGTGGCTATTTCCAACAAACAAAACTTTTTCGTCGATTCCCTTTTTTTTACATAAATTTTCTAAGGATTCTTTTTCAGGTCCATCACCTACTATGACTAGTTTTGCTGGTAGTTCTTTTTGAATTCGATCAAATATTTCTATGACATCGTCTACCCGCTTAACTTTTCTAATATTACTTATGTGAGTAATTATTTTCTCATTATTGGAAGCAATTAACTCTCTTTCACAATTAGAATAAAGATTTTCATATTTTTTTGTATCGATAAAATTAGGAACCACCTCTATTTCTTTTTTAATATTAAAAAGTCTTAACGTATCGTCTTTTAGACTTTGCGATACGGATGTAACGGCATCACTATTATTTATACTGAACGTAACTGCTGGTTTATAGAAGGGATGGCTACCTACTAACGTTATATCAGTTCCATGAAGTGTTGTCACCATTGGTATAAAAATACCTTCTTGCGCTAACATTTGTTTAGCCATATAACCAGCATATGCGTGTGGAATGGCATAGTGAACATGAACTATTTCTATTTCATGCAATTTGGCCATATTTACTAACTTACTAGACAAAGCTAATTCGTAGGGTTGGTAATGAAATAAAGGGTAGCTAGGGACACTTACCTCATGATAATGAACATTATTATGTAGAAGTTGTAATCGAACAGGTTGCTTGTAGGTTATAAAATGAATCTCGTGACCATGTTCAGCTAAAGCTATACCCAATTCAGTTGCTACTACTCCACTTCCACCAAATGTTGGATAACAAACTATTGCAATTTTCATAAGGTTATTTTAGTTAAACAAAATTAATAAAATTTTAATCTTCAATTGATTCATAAATTAGGCCTTGAATATCACTCCGTAAATTATTTTCAATGATACTTTTATTATCTGCAGATGGATACGTTCGATTTGATAAGAAAATATAAATAATTTCTTCATCTGGATCTGCCCAGGTAAAAGTACCTGTAAATCCGCTATGACCAAAACTATTCATGGAAATACAACCACAAGTTGGCCCAATATCATCTAGTTGGGGTTTGTCAAAACCTACTCCCCGTCTTACATCAACATCACAAAAATTACAGGAGTTAAATAGATCTATAGTTTCTGATTTTATGTATTGATAGTTTCCATAGCTACCATTCCACAAATACATCTGCATGATTTTTGCGATATCATTAGCATTACTAAATAATCCAGCATGACCACTAACGCCTCCTAAAAGTGCAGCTCCTTGGTCATGAACAAAGCCATGAATTTTCTGCATTCTAAAATATTGATCAATTTCTGTTGGAGGTATCATGTCTAAAGTAAACTTCTCTAATGGTAAAAAAGTGGTATGGTTCGCTCCTATTGATTGATATAACTCATTCTGAACTAAATCCTTGAATTGTTTATTATGGTGACGTTCTAAAAATTCTTTAAGAATATAAAAAGGTAAATCACTATACTTATATCTTAACCTATTATATAACTCACTTTCCTTGATCTTCAGGTATATCGAATCTTTCATATCATTTCTCACGTAGAGGTCATTAGCTACCTGAATTTCAAAATCATTAGATTTACTTTTTGAGTAATATTTTTTATCTGGTAATTTTAAAGAATCTAAAGTTTCGAGGTAAAAAGGGATCCATGATTTAATCCTTGCATAATGCGATAGCATTTCTTTGACAGTAATATTTTCTTTGTTAGTTGCAAAATATTCTGGAAGTAATTCTGGAATTTTAGTATCTAAGCTTATTGTACTATCATCAACTAATTTCATTACCATTGGTAAGGTTGCTAGAATTTTTGTTAAGGATGCTAGATCATAAATATCATTCTCAGAAACTTTATTTATTTTTTCTTGAGTATGATACCCAAAAGCTTTATTGTAAATGATTTTTCCTTTTCGGGCAACTAGAACTTGTGCACCTGGCATCATATTCTCATTTATTCCATAATTTACTAATGAATCAATTTTTTTCAATTTAATTGAATTAACTCCAACACTCTCCGGAGTTCCATATTGTAGTCGTTTTTGTATACGTGTAAAGTTTGTGGTATTTACTGGAAATTGATTTCCGATTGAAACTGGTAAAGAACCTTTGGCAGTAATAGAACCAAAAATTAATTGTGCAGATAATTCTTGGGATATTTTGCTATTTTGATACGACAATAAAATACCGTTAATATTAGAAAATGATTGTATATCATTTATTGCGTAAGGTCTTGTAAATACATCTAAAATGACTTTATTAGTCCTGGATATTTCGTAAAGTTTAGTCAGTTCATGATCACTAAATTTATATTCTTTCCATGGGTTGGCATTTGATTTATGAAAACCTATGATCGTTAGGTCGTATTCTTTTAGTTTTTCTTTATATTCAATAATTGAATTAGCTTTAATCCAATCTACTTGGGCATATTTATTTAAATGGTTAAAGAAATAGGTTCCAGTATCATCTCCCATGTGTACATAAGCAATCTTTGTTTTTTCTATTTTTTTGATTGGTATGATAAGACGATCATTTTTAAGAACAGTTAATGCATTTTCTATAGCTTTTTCGTAAGAGCATAACATCATACGGAGTATTTAAATCTGATAGTAAAGAATTTAACTCGATAGGTTGATAATTATTTAAGCCTACTTTATATTTGGCGAATAATATTTTTTTTACTGATCTCGATAATCTTTCCTCTGATATTACACCCTTCCTAAAGGCTTCAACAATAAGTTGATGCGCTTTGGGAATACTTTCTGATATTAACAACACATCATTTCCTGCTAAAAATGCTGCTAAATCTATCTCACCTGGTTTTTTAAAATTTGATGCTCCTTTCATATTTAGAGCATCTGTAAAAATTAAACCTTGGAAATTTAAATCATTCTGTAACAAATCGGTAACTATTGCTTTAGAAATTGAAGACGGAAATTTTTTTCTTTTTTCTAATGCTGGAACATTTAAATGTGCTACCATTACGCTCGATAACCCCTCTTGAAATAAACGCTTATAGGGATGCAATTCAATACTATCTAATCTTTTTTTTGTAAACGATATCGTAGGTAATATTTTATGTGAATCTAAGTCAGTATCACCATGACCGGGAAAATGTTTAGCATTTGCAAGTATTCCACTACTTTGCATACCTCGCATGTATGCTAAAGCTTTATTCGTAACATTATCTCGATCTTCACCAAAAGAGCGATTACCGATGATAGGATTGTCAGGATTGGTATTAATATCAACTACAGGAGAAAAATTAATATGCATGCCCATTCGCTTTACATGTGCTCCAATTTGCTTACCGATATCATAAACGATTTTATTATCAGCGATAGCACCTAATGTCATATTCCAAGGATAAGCAAAAGTTGAATCCAAACGCATTGCTAAACCCCATTCTGCATCCATTGCCATTAATAAGGGAGTTTTTGAAATTTTTTGATATTGATTACTCAATTTGGCTTGACGAACAGGACCTCCCTTAGAAAAAATAATTCCACCGATATAGTAATCTTTGATTAGTGAATTAATAAGGTCTGTTTTATCCTTTGAATCTTTTGAAAATACATCTACCATAAAAAGTTGCCCAACTTTTTCATGAATAGACATTGAGTTGTATATACTATCTACCCATTTTTTTTGATTTGTTTGATCTTTTTCTAATAGCAAAGGATCAAACTCCTGCGCTGATAAGAAATTGAAAAAGAATAGAGTTAGAATAGTGATGAAAAGTTTTTTCATAGATAAATTAAGTCAACAAAAATTATGCTAAAAATCTTGCATGCCAACTATCTTTTGCTGGCACTTCCCAATTATCAAGGTAGTCTATCTTAGTGTTTACTAAATTATTAAAAACAATTGTATTTTTAGATATTGATTTAGCTTTGGCCATTTTTTTAAAATCAATTAATGATTTATGGGCTATAAATTCTCCATTGTAGTAGGTAACATTCATTTTGTCCATAAGATCTATCTCTAAATCTTTTTCTATAGTTTGAATAAAATTAACAGAGGCATCAATACTGCAACCAGATGCTGATGCGTTTTCTTGATTTAATCCAAATACAATGAAACGATTGTATTTAATTTCAAACCCAGCCTCCAGATCTTTTCCATGAGCGGTCCAGGTCTTTAAAAATGTTAAAATTTTTGGCTCAATTAGTAGTATTTCACTATCACTTAGTTTTCTATTTGATTGGTAAATCCATATTCGTGAATTTTCCGGAAGTTCGTCAAAGTTGATCACCATTATATTATATCTTCAGCATTAACAATCATTTCAGCAATGTCCAAAACCTGTACTTCAGACTCTTTCTCTTTTGACTTGACTCCATCGGTTACCATTGTATTACAAAATGGGCAACCAGTTGCAATTATAGAGGGTTTTATTTCTAAAGCTTCTTCTGTTCTTTCTACATAAATTTCCTTTGTTCCTGCTTCTGCATCTTTAAACATTTGAGCTCCTCCAGCTCCACAACACAATCCATTAGATTTACATCTCCGCATTTCTATAAGTTCAACTTCTAATTTCTTAAGTAAATCTCGAGGTGCTTCGTATTCATTGTTAGCTCTTCCCAAATAACAAGGATCATGAAAAGTTATTCTTTTTCCTTTAAATTTACCCCCTTCAACTTTTAATCTTCCTTCATTTAATAAATCTTTTAAAAATTGAGTGTGATGCATTACCTGATAGTGTCCTCCTAAATTTGGATATTCGTTTTTTAAAGTATTAAAACAATGTGGGCATGTTGTGACAATTTTTTTAATTTTATATTCATCCAATGTTTGAATATTAGCCATCGCCTGCATCTGAAAAAGAAATTCATTACCAGCCCTTTTTGCAGGATCACCGGTACAACTTTCTTCTGTTCCTAAAACTGCAAAGTCGATACCACAGTTATTTAATATTTTCACAAAAGCTTTGGTAATTTTTTTTGCTCTATCATCAAAACTTCCCGCACATCCTACCCAAAATAAAACTTCAGGACTTTTACCCTGAGCAAGATATTCTGCCATTGTAGGTACTATTAATGCTTCACTCATGTTAGCTATTTTTATATATAATTTAAAGTTTTTTAAACTTTATTTTAATCATCAAACACTTGAATTGTAACTTCTTTATCAATCAAATCAGTAAATTTACCTTTGTATCGAGTTGCCTTTACAAGGTGGTTGTCTACCCAATGATAATTTCCACCTCTGGGTTTTCCCATTAATAAAGAGTGGTAATTAAAACCATGTTTTTTCAACCATATTTCTGTGTTTCCTCTATGTTCTTCGGTTCGTGATGTAAAAAAACATATAATATGTCCTTCATCATACCATTTATTTAGAGTTCGTAATGCATCTGGATAAACATTTGCTGTTAGCATACGTTCTGGTTCCTCATTAGGTATATCATCACAAACAGTACCATCAATATCTATTAAGTAGTTTTTAATGCCATTAGGTAAAACAGGACTTACAGATTCTCCTGCTTCTATTTTATTATTTAATAATTTATCTATTTCATTTTTGTTCATATTAATTTTTTTTCCAGTTTAATCGATCCATTTGATTATAAGGCCAGGGAGCTCCGTTATTTTCAATATTTGTCATAGAAATATTTAGTTCGTTTGGTGCAGCTGATTGTTCCATTACTAAATATTGACGCATATCCATGATGATAGATAATGGGTCTATACTGACCGGACATGACTCTACGCAGGCATTACAAGTAGTACAAGCCCACAATTCCTCCCTTGTAATATAATTATCTAATAATTGTTTGTTATCGTCTTTAAATTCACCATTTCTATCTATATTTTTTCCTATTTCTTCTAGACGGTCACGTGTATCCATCATAATTTTTCTTGGAGACAATTTTTTGCCTGTTTGATTGGCAGGACAATTACTTGTACAACGTCCGCATTCCGTACAAGTATATGCATTTAATAATTGTGTTCGATTTAAATCTAATACGTCACTTGCACCAAACTTTGCTGGAACATCGGATTCTGTAGTAGGTGTTGCAAACGGATCTTGGTTTGGATCCATCATTAATTTAACTTCAGTTGTAACAGATTCCAAATTTTTAAATTTCCCTTTGGGTTCGACACTACCATGATATACATTTGGAAATGCTAATAGTATGTGCAAGTGCTTAGAGTAGTATAAGTAATTTAAAAACACAAAAATTCCAATGATGTGAAGCCACCAAGCGGTTCGTTCAAAGATAATTAAGCTCGTCTCTGAAAGATTTTCAAATAGCGGTAAGAGATAGCTACTAACTGGGAAACTACCTGCAGTGTTGTAATGATCAGCTCCTAATATTTGGAGTTGTAGGTCAGAGACATTCATTAATAAAAATAAAGACATCAATACCATCTCAAAATATAAAATAATATTTGCATCATTTTTTGGCCAACCTTTCATTTCTGGAGACCAAAACCGCTTAATTTTTTTAAAATTTCTTCGAATCCAAAATATGACCACACTAACCAAAACTAAAAGTGCTAAAATCTCGAAGGATGCAATTAAAATATTATAAAAAATTCCAAGACCAGAGAATATACGATGGGTACCAAATAATCCATCAATAATAATTTCTAATACTTCGATATTAATAACGACAAATCCAATATAAACGATAATGTGAAGAAAACCTGACAAAGGACGAGTCACCATTTTTGATTGCCCAAATGCTATTCTGAAAACATTATTCCAACGTGTTTTTTTATGATCTGAAATATCCACTTTTTGACCTAGCTTTATATTTCGAATTATTTTTTTACAACTTTTGATAAAAAATCCTATCCCAAGAAATAAAACGATTAAAAATAGAATATTTGGAATATATTGCATAGCTACTTATTATTTGAATCATTAGGTTCGTATTCTTTTGCTTTTTTTCCAAAAACGGAGATATGAACGTATCGCTTAGGATTTTCTTTTAAATCTCTTAATAATTCCTCTAATTCTTTTGAGGCAGCTTCAAGATTTCCATAAAGATTTTCATCGTTAATCAACTTACCGATACTTCCCTCTCCATTATTAAACTTATTCATTATTGAATTAAAACTCTCCAGAGTAGTCTCTAAATTCGTAGCAATGGTATTTATATTTATTTGTGTTAAAGAATCTGAAAAGACTGCTAAATTTCCGCTAGTAGCCTCTAAGTAAGAAAAGGTACTGTCTAATTTTGGTTTGTTTTCTTTTAACAAAGAATTTAAATCTGAAGCGGTGTCTTCAAATGAATACATTGTTTTTGTTAAACTACTAATGGCAGCTTTTAAATTATTTTTTGTGTCTTTATTTAAAACCGAATTAAAACTACTCAGTAGTGAGTCTAATCCTGAGAGCGTTATATACATACGGTTTTCTAAAGGTTTTAGTCCAGATGTAAGTGATTCAAGTATACCTTTTTCAATCTCCCCGTTTAGGATATCACCATCAAGTGCGATACTATCTTTATCTATTTCTGGTATAATTGCTAAAGCATTACCGCCAATAACACTGGTACTATATATTCTTACGATACTATTTTTTGAAAAATTAAAATCCTTATTGACGGAAAAAGTAACTAACAATCCTCCTAAATCATTTTCAAATTCTATTTTATTAACTTGACCAACAACATAACCATTAATCGTAACCGGAGCAGAAACTGTTAAACCAGCAACATTGTCATAGGATACATAGAATGTTCTTTCATTTGAAAATAGATCAGAGCCTTTTAAAAAACTATAGCCATAGATTAATAATAAAATGGCAAATAATGCCAACATTCCAGTCTTTATTTCTTTAGTAATTTTCAATGGATAATGCATTTAGGTTTAAACAAATTTATAAATAAAATGGTGAAATAAGTTTATTTGTTTGTAGAATTTAAAACATCTGATAATTTTAATTTTATTCCATCTTTAAAGGCAACAATATAAGAGGTTTTATATCCTTTTTCTATTGCATTAATTTTTAATGATCTAATTTTGTTATAGTCAGAAGTAGAACCATAATAGTATTTAAATAAACTTTCTTCTTTTTTTCTTTGAACATTATTAAGTCCATTAAAGTTATAAGATTTAAGTTCTAATTTTTTACTAGAAGCAGCAATTTGTATTCTAAATTCAATTCCTTCATAATTATTTATCGACTGATTGTTGTTTTGAAAGTTGTTTTTTTCTATTTGATTCGAAGCGTCTAGAATTGTTTCGCTTGATATGGATAGGCTTTTCCTGTAAGTTATGATTCCTTTTGCAATTTCGTTTGCAATCTCATTTTGACCCCTAGTTGAATTTAAATAAGCACCTTCTTGTTTATTTGTTAAAAACCCTGTTTCAATTAAAACACTTGGCATATAACTTTTGTAGAGGACCATAAACCCTGCTTGTTTTACACTTCGGTCTTTCCTATTTAAATTTTTGGAAAAATTATTCTGAATTAACGATGCTAATAGGATACTTTGATCTAAATACTCTTCCTGCATTAAAGTCATTCCGATCAAAGATTCAGGTGAGTTTGGATCAAAACCTTCATAATTTTCTTCATAATCGTCCTCTAAAAAAATAACTTCATTTTCTCTTTTAGCCACCTCGAAATTAGCCCGAGATCTGTGCAAACCCAAAACAAAAGTTCCTGCACCGTAAGCATTATTTGTAAAAGCATCACAATGTACAGAGACAAATAAATCTGCATCTGCTCTATTTGCTACTGGAGCTCTTTCGTGTAATTTTACAAATACATCAGTTTTTCGAGTATAAATAACTTTAAAATTTGGCTGTTTCTCTAGTATCTTTCCTACTTTTAAAACAATTTTTAAAACGATATCTTTTTCTCTATAACCATTGCCTAGATTACCAGGGTCATGCCCTCCGTGACCAGCATCCAAGACTACAATAAAAGGTTTATCGGGGTTTTTATAATTCTTGTTACTAGAATTCGAGTTCGTCACAAAAACTAAAAAGACAATAAAAAAAATATATTTAAAATTAATAACCATTTAACGCGTTTTAAACTTTAGGTTTCTTTGTATTGGTATTGTAAAAAAATACTTTTAAAAAAAAACACTTAAAAAATATGCTTATTTTTGAAAATTGTATCTCTTATTAATTTATTTACAATCATTAAGCCAAAATTACAAAAAAAAGGTATCGTAGCATTGCAAACTTTTAGGCATTTTACATTGGCAACTTTGTTGCTTGTTTTGTTTTGCAATAGTTATGTGCATTCCCAGGAACTACCCGTAAATAATGAAACTATAATTCCTCTAAAAAAAGGTGATGACTCTACTTCTTTAAAAAACCTTTCCATAAAAAAAGAATTGAAAATAGTGGAACTTGATACTGTAAAAATGGACACTATCAAATCTAAAGATGAATTATTAACTGGAATTATTGATTATTATGGAGACGATTACGTTTATTTAGATAAGAAGGAAAATAAGGTTTTTTTGTATAATAATGCCTATATTAATTACGAAGATATGCGAATTGAGTCTGGGTATATCATTTTAGATTACTCTAAAAATGAAATCTACGCAAGAGGAATTGACAGTGCAGGTGTTTATTCTCAAACCCCTATATTCACTCAAACTAATAATAAAGTGATTCCTGATTCTATTCGATTTAATATGGATACAAAAAAGGCATTAATTTATAATTCAAGATCTGGTCAAGACGAAATTAATTATAAAGCAGAAGTTGCAAAAAAAGTAAATGACTCTGTTTATTTTTTACAAAATATAAAATTTACCACTGCAAAAGATATCGATAATCCCGAATATTACTTTTACACACGAAAGGCAAAAGTTGTTCCAAATAAAAAAATTGTAACTGGTTTTACAAATATGTATATCGCAGATGTGCCCCTACCCTTGGGTTTACCTTTTGCTTTTTTTCCACTAACTAAAGATAGAACTTCTGGATTTATAATACCAAGTTTTGGAGATAATCGAAATCGAGGTTTTTTTCTTCAAAATGGAGGGTATTATTTTGCATTAAGTGATTATGTAGATTTAACAGTACTTGGTGATTATTACACCAATGGCAGTTATGCATTACGCGGAGAATCTTCTTACGCTTTGCGTTATAAATTTAAGGGAAATGTCAGTTTTCGATACGAAAAGTTAATCAATGGAGATCGGGGTTTTGATGATTTTAGTGAAAGTGCAATCTACAACATTCGATGGAGCCATAATCAGGATACTAAATCGAATCCTAGTTCTCGCTTTTCAGCATCGGTTAACCTAGGTAGTAGCCAATATTTCAATCAGTCAATTAATCAGACCAATAATGCTAGTTCACTTGTTAATACTTTGAGCTCTTCAATATCCTACTCAAAAACATTTGAGACAGTTCCACAAATAAATTTTTCAGTAGCAGGAACACATTCACAAAATACAAACACTGAGGAGATAAATATGTCCCTTCCAAATTTTAATGCTAGTGTTGCTAGAATATTTCCATTTGAACCAAAAATAGGTGCTAAAAAAGGGATTATTGAAAATATAAATTTACAATACAATTTAACTGCTGAAAATAGAATTAAAACAACGGATTCAGAATTTTTTACTTCTAAAATGTTTGATGGAGCCAAATTAGGTGCTAGACACACAATTCCCATCAGCACCAATTTTAAAGTGCTTAAATATTTAAGTTCATCCTTGAGTACTACTTATCAAGAAACTTGGGTTTTTGATACTGTTAAAAAAGATTACGACCCATCGATAAATAACGATGAAGGTGGCGTTGTTAAGGATACTATAAGTGGCTTTGATAGTTACAGAACTTATAATTTTTCTGCAAACTTAGGAACTACAATGTATGGTATGTTTAATTTCGGAAAAGGTAAAAAAATTGAAGCTATAAGACATGTTTTTAGACCTTCAGTAAGTTATAATATTAATCCATCCTACGAACATTTTTATGATTCTTACCAAGATCCAAATGCACTTGATGAAAATATTGAATATTCAAGATTTGAACAATCTCTTTACGGGGCACCTTCTAAAGTTAGATCCAGTAATGTAGGAATTTCTGTAAGCAATACATTTGAGGCCAAGGTTAGAGACAATGATACCACAGCAATTAAACCTAAAAAAATAGTGCTTTTAAATAATTTAAATTTCAATACCGCCTATAATGTTTTGGGAGATTCTTTGAATTGGAATCCTATACGTTTTTCTGGGAGTGTTCCTATTGTAAAAAAATTAGATTTTAATTTTAACGGAACTCTAGATCCCTATGCCTTAGATAATAATAATGTAAGAATCGACAAGTTTAATATCAACAATGGAGGGAGTCTTTTTAGGCTTACCAATGGAAATATAAGTGTTAATTATAATTTTTCCAGCTCAGATTTTAAATCAAAAGAGAAAGATGATTTTGAAACTGAAACTTTTAAAAATGGTGGTAGGCCTGACGATTTATTTGGTAATTCCACTCCGATTAATGATCGTAGTAAGTTTGATGTAGATTCTGAATCTTCCGGTTCTGATTACAATTGGTATAATTTTTCAATTCCTTGGGATTTAAGACTTGCTTACACGATGACTTACCAAAATACTGCTAGACAAAATAAAATTACCTCGCAGTCTATAATGATCAGTTCTAATATTGAGTTTTCACCAAAATGGAAAGTAGGTTTTTCTTCTGGTTATGACTTCAAAAATAACGGAATTACATTAACACAATTTAGATTTCAAAGAGATTTAGAAAGTTGGAGATTAAGTTTTAATTGGACTCCTATCGGAAGTATAAATACTTCTTGGTATATGTTTATTGGAATTAAATCTTCATTATTAAGTGATATTAAATATGAAAAACGAAGAGAACCAGACAAACGATTATAATTAGAATAATATCAATGAAAAAAATAATACACACAAAAGAGGCTCCTTCAGCTATAGGGCCCTACAATCAAGCTGTTTTAAATGATAATATCTTGTATACCTCAGGGCAAATCGCAATTGATCCTAAAAATGGTACTTTAAAGACAAGCGATATAAGAGAGGAAACTAAGCAGGTCATGGAAAATCTAAAAGCTATTCTAAATGAAGTTGGCATGGATTTTTCAAATGCTTTAAAAGTCACTATTTTTATTAGTGATATGAACAATTATTCTAAGATAAATGAAATTTATGCATCCTACTTTGATGAAAAAAGTGCTCCTGCAAGGGAAACTGTCGAAGTTTCAAGATTGCCAAAATCAGTTCATATAGAAATATCTATGATAGCTTCACTTTAGTTATTTACTGAATTGGATTTAAAATACGCTATTTGTTATCCATGGGTACTAGATTCTCCTCAGGAATTAAATCTACTTCTAGTCCAAAAAGCTTGTCCATTAAATTTTTAATGGTGTCAAAATCTACTTGATAAGATACCCCTGCGCCTTGCTCAAAAGTTTGGTCTTCTCCAATAAATTGTAACTCTGCTTGTCGATTAAAAAAATTAATTCGTAAACTTCCATCTTCATTTACCAACCATTGTACGTCAACATCACCAGCCACACGCGACTCATTAATTTTTCCAACAGGGATTCCAACTTTTCCATTGACCACAATACGCTCACTTATTTGAGATGAAAATTGAACTCCAAACTCATCTTGAGTTTCAATTTCTTTGGTATCAATACCCATATCATAATAAGGGGCAATATTAATAACTGCATCGTCGTCTGTTAATATTTGTGCTAATATCGCATTAACACCATCTGTTACGGTGCCGGATATTGCACTCTGACCTGCAGTTTCACTAATAAATGAACCCGTAGTCAATAAAAACAATGCTTGTTTTTCTCTTTCTTCTTGTGTTTGTAACTTGTATTCTAACTCACTTCTTACAGTTGAGCTTACCTCTGGAAAATCAATATCAAATAGCAATTCTGGTTGTGAGATTTTATCTGTTAAATCTATATAAACGTCCACAGGTATTTTTCTATTAATAGTTGGGTCATCTAACAATGCTGACGGGTTTGCCTTACTTTTATATATAGCTTTGAGGTTTAAATCTGCATTACTAGCTAAACCATTCCAAGTAATAGTTCCACCTTTTTCAACTTCAATTTCTTTACGTATAATCTTACCATATCTAAAATCATAAATTCCATTATATACAATAAAGTCGCCCCACATATTAAATTTACCAAGGGTATTAATTTCGATGAGTAATGTTCCTGCTCCTCTACCTCGTAGGGCAGATTTTGTTTCTTGATCGATTACTATTTCTATTTCAGCATTTTTATTTATATCTAAATCAAAGTTTAAGGTTAACCCTTTTAAATCGTCTGTAATGATTTTCTCGCCTCGAAGTTTTGCATCTTTTTCTTTTGGTGAAAGAAATTTTATAAATGAGTTATCTCCAATAGACTCGGTATCACTCAACGGAATTTTAAATTCAGTATTTTCTTCAGTGGTTGCCGCAACATCTATAACTAATTCATTTGTAGGACCGTAAATACGGGTATTACCACTAATAAATGCAGTGCCATAGTACAATTGATTTTCGTCTTTTTGAGTATCTAAAGCAAGTAAATTTTTAGAATCAACAGTTAAATCTAATTTCCAATTTCTAAAATTAGTGTGCGTAGCAAGTCCTGAAAGTGTTCCATTGGTGAGATACTTAGAATCAGTAATTGTAGTGTTTACTATTTCTAGTTTTTCTCGTGTTACTAACAAGTCGGTAACAGAGTCTAGGGAATAATCAATATTTAAATAGGGAACATTTAAACCACCATCAAGTATCTTAAAATTTCCAAAAATATTAGGTGAATTTAACTCGCCAGATACTTTACCATTGCCAGATAAAAAGCCTTTTATATCACTGATTACAGTTCCGCCAAAAGGACTTATTGTAGTTAAATTAAACTTATTTAATGCTACATCTAAGTCTATTTTTGCCTTATCATTAGAAGCATCTATGTATCCTGAAGAATTAATAGATTTAATATTATTATGAGTTAAGGTGGTAATTAAATCGTAACGGGTTAATTCATTATTTCCTTTAATGTCAATAACCATATTACCAAGAGGTGTTTTGTTAAAGTCTATAGCGTCTATTGTGATATTAGAACTTGGATAATAAAGACCTTTTCTTTGCAATATATTTAGGTTACCGTTCACTATTCCTTTTAGACTTAAACTATCAACTTTAGGCACTAGTTTTCCGAGATCTACACCATTAAAACTAACTTTCAAGTTCTTATAAGTACTATCATTAGTTGATCCAGCAAATCTTATAAATTCGTTGTTATTATTAAGAATTATAGAATCAAATTTTATATTATTTAAATCTTTATCAAAAATAATTTTATTGTTTTTATCATTTTTTTCATTTAAAAACCAAGTATTGCCATTGTAATTTACGGTTGATTTTTTAACTCCAACTACAGAATTGTTTTCTTTATTAATTGTGTGGTATAAAGACAACTTATATTGATCTTTATTTTTCCCTCCCTTAAAATTGGAATTTACATAAAGGGTGTCATTTATAGTTTTATTAATGAAATTAAAATCTTTTATGTTGTAAAAACCGTTATCAATTGTATCAATAGCGATATAAGTATTATAGAGTGGATTATGATTGTTAACATTTAATTTAACATTGCCCAAATAGTTTTTAAAAAGTATGATTTCCGGTGAATCAAAATCAAATTTTAATTTGGAATCATTTGAGTAAACGGTCCCTTTAATTCGTGTATTTTCTCCGAATTGAAGATCAGGAATAAATATCTCAATAAGTTTATTGTAAATTTCAAAATCAAAATCTAAAAATTGATTTTTAGAAATTTTTAAAGGTTTAAAATTAGCATAAACACTACCTATTCCATTAATAAATAGTGAAGGAATTTCTTCGATTAAAAATTCACCATCTATGGATCCCGTAATAATATCAGGAGAGTTTATTTTAATTGTTCGTTTTAAATCTTCTCTATATGATGTTATTTCAAAATCATTAAAATAAAAGTTATCAATTTCATTTTGATAGAATGTTTCCTCAAATGAGATGGACCCAAATAAAGTATTTAAATCATTTCCTATCATCTCCATATCAACTTTTCCAACAAAAATGGATATACTATCTCTTTTTACTATATTTAATTGCTTTAATTCAGCAAATTCGATGTTTGCATTAAAATCAAACCTATTTAATTCCTCTGAAATATCAACCAATCCTTTAAACTCAAAATTTAAATTAGGATCTTCGATAATTAGCAAACCATCAAACAAGGGGTTTTTAAAATTTCCTGAAAGTGTTATGTTTTGATAGTTGTAATTTTCAAAAATAAAAGAGTTAATTACCCCGCTAACTTTAGCATCTAGCGATTTCTTTGAAAAACCAATTCCTTCAACTTCAAGAGTAGCGGTTATGGTCCCTAATCGTTCTGATTTAGCTAATCCTCCTAAATCAAAATCATTAAAATTGATTTCTCCAATGTAGGATGCATTTTCAGTATTGTTTAAATTATTTATATTAATTTTTGTTTGAGCTGTACCCAGAGAACTGACTAAATTACTGGAGGAAGTTAAAGTTGACTGCGAAATGGTTGTGCTACCAACAAATTTTATATTGCCCAGATAATCTATTTCTTTTGGCAAAGCCCTTCCTAAAATAGTAGGCATAAAACGTGAAAGAGATTTATAGTCCGCACTAATTGAATGATTGGTTGCATAAATAACGAAATCATTATTTTGTTTAAATAAATTTTTAAAATTATAATTTCCTCTAATTTTAATTTTGTTACAATCAATTAATCCATTTGAAAATTCAAAATCATTTAAGGTTCCATGAACGTCTCCATTTAAAGTGATCATTTGATTTTTACCAAATTCGTTATAAAAAGTATTTAAATCGTTTGTGTTTATTTTGGTTTCAGTGAATTTAAAATCAAGGTTAGCCTTATTCAAAAAATCAGAAATTTCACCTTTTTTAAAATTAAATAAAAAATCCCCTTTTAATAAAGACTCTTTGGTTTCTAATTTGAGTGAATTAAGCTTTATTGAATTTGGACTGTAGGAAAAATCACTGTTTAAACTTTTAATTTCAAATCCTCTTTTTGCTACGAGTGAAAGTTTTGTAATGGCTATTTTTACTTCGGGGCCTTTAACACTTAAATCATCTGTTTTGATAACTATTTTTGATAGATTAAAAATTTCTGAAGCATCTAAATTTTCATTAATAATTTTAACCCTACCGTTATTTAAATTTACAGCGCTAGCATTTAATTGAAACACATTTCCTTTTTTTGGAGTTTTAGAAACAAACTTATTCGCAAAAATTGAAACATTATCTTTTTGCTCGCCTTGGTACGTTTTTAAGTAAAATTTAGGTTCCTCTAATTTTATTATGCCAAAATCCAAATTTCCCTGAACTAGATTATTAATACTTAATATATTGGTTACTAGTTTTTTTGAATAAATTAGCGTGTCCTGATAATGATCTTCTATATAAATATCTCTAACGTCTACTTCTCCTTTCCAGTTTAGCCCCAAACGGTTGATGTGAACACCTGCATCAAACTTTTCATTAATTATATTCGTCAACTTATTTGCTAGATAAGTTTGTACAACCGAAGAGGAAAAAACAATAATGACCAGGGCTGATAAAAGTAAAATTATCGCTAAAAGTCTTTTTATTATTTTTTTCAGTTTTTTGATACGCCTTAATGTTTTATTTTTACAAACAATAAATATGCCTTTTTAAAATTGACACCAATACACACATATATTTTAGGTATCGAATCTTCTTGTGATGACACTGCTGCAGCTGTAATTAAAAATGGTAGTATATTATCGAATGTTGTCGCTACACAAAGTATTCATAAAGAATACGGGGGCGTTGTTCCTGAACTTGCTTCAAGAGCACATCAACAAAATATCGTACCTGTTGTTCAACTTGCCTTACAAAAAGCAAATATCGACAAAAAACAATTAAATGCCATAGCCTTTACTAGAGGACCTGGATTGATGGGTTCATTGCTCGTTGGAACTTCTTTTGCTAAATCATTAGCAATGGGTTTAGAGGTGCCACTTATCGAGGTAAATCATATGCAAGCTCATATTTTAGCACATTTTATAAAAGCTGATGAACAATCGAGTTCCTACCTTTCCCTTTTTAGCGATGACTATAAGTGGTGGACATACACAAATTGTAAAAGTGACCGATTATTTTCAGATGGAAATAATTGGGCAAACCTTAGATGATGCCGTCGGAGAAGCTTTTGATAAAAGCGCAAAACTTCTAGGTCTACCCTATCCGGGAGGTCCTTTAATTGACCAATATGCAAGTTTTGGTAACCCTAAGGCTTTTCTTTTTCCAAAACCTAAAGTTGGGCCATTAGATTTTAGTTTTAGTGGTTTAAAAACCGCTGTTTTATATTTTATAGAAAAAAATTCAAAAGACAATCCTGAATTTATAAAAGAGAATCTAAACGATATTTGTGCTAGTTTACAATTTACCATTGTCGATTACTTAATGGATAAAATTAAAAATGCTGTAAAGCAAACAAAAATTAAAACAGTTGCAATTGGTGGCGGTGTCTCAGCAAATTCTGGAATACGTAAAGCACTTCAGAAAACTGAAAGTGATCTAGGATGGAAAGTGCATATTCCAAAATTTGAATATTGCACTGATAATGCTGCTATGATTGCTATTGTCGGTGAATTAAAATATCAACAAAAACTATTTGCTAGCAACGATGTTGTTGCTAAAGCTAGAATGAAATATTAAACAAATGCAACTGTTCTTCAATGCTTCTATAGATGCCAATACAAAAGAGTTTACTTTTGATAAAAGTGAAAGTAAGCATATTATAAAAGTATTAAGAAAATCAGAAGGTGATCAATTATCAATTACTAACGGGAAAGGTGTTTTTTTTGAAATAATTATTTTAACAGCAAATCCAAAGAAATGCATTGGCAAAATAATTAATATAAAATCTGTAGATCAATTACCCTACAGCTTACATTTAGCAGTTGCTCCAACAAAACTAAATGACCGCTATGAGTGGTTTTTAGAGAAAGCTACAGAAATTGGAATTACAGAAATTACACCTATAATTTGTGATCATAGTGAGCGTAAGATCATAAATTTAGATCGATTCGAAAAAAAAATACAAAGTGCTATGAAACAATCGTTTAAGTCATACTTGCCTAAATTAAATGAGGCCATAACATTCAAAAAGTTTTTGATATTACAAGAAAATAATACTCAACAGAAACTTATTGCTCATTGTGAAGAAACTAGGAAAAAAACTCTTAAAAGTGTTTTGAAAAAAAGAGCAGATACTACCATACTGATTGGACCGGAAGGCGATTTTTCTAGCAATGAAATCAACAAATCGATTCGCATTGGTTTTGCTCCTATTTCATTAGGTAAAAGTAGACTTCGAACCGAAACCGCTGCGATAGTTGCCTGCCAGAGTGTTGCTTTTATAAATGAATGATTTTTTGTCCAATTTAATATAATTGAAACTTCTATAGAAGTTGTATTTTTGAAGCTATGAGTTACAGAACAATACTTATTTTTATGTTTTTTATGACCACCAAGTTATTCTCCCAAGATATTGCTGTAATTCAGTATGATGGCGGTGGAGATTGGTATGCGAATCCAACAGCATTACCTAACTTAATCAAATTTTGCAATGATAACATTAACACTACTATCAATAAAAAGCCAAAAGTAGTAAGTCCTAGTAGTGTCGATTTATTTGACTATCCTTTTGTTCATATGACTGGACACGGTAATGTATATTTTACCGATGACGATGCTAAAAATTTAAGAGACTATTTACTTAGTGGAGGGTTTTTACATATCGATGATAATTATGGGATGGACCAGTATCTTAGGAAAGAGCTCATAAAAGTATTTCCTGATAAAAAATTAGAAGAAATTTCTAAAAATCATCCACTATTTAATAGACCTTATCCTTTCCCAACTGGGCTCCCAAAAATTCATGAACATAATAGAAACAGGCCTCAAGCTTTTGCAATTTATGTTGAAGAAAGAATTGTTTTACTTTATACTTACGAAAGTGATTTAGGAGATGGTTGGGAAAACTCAGAAATTCATAATGATCCCCAAGAAATACGGCTTAAAGCCTTACAAATGGGAGCTAATATTATCAACTATGCATTTTTGAATTGATGAATAAGCAATTGTCGCATATGGAATCTAATCAAGCACAAAGAAAATTTCCATTGACTTTAGTTGCTGATGGTCTTCAGAGTCCTGCTAATGTAGGTTCTTTGTTTAGAGTTTGTGAAGCTTTTGGAATTGAAGAAATTTATTTCTGTAATTCGCTAATAAATTTTAATTCACCCCGATTAAAAAAAACAGCTAGGAATACTCAAGATAATGTGCCATTTTCGATAGAAGCGAATACTTTAGATAAGGTAAAAGAATTAAAAAAAAAGGGTTACACGATTATTTCATTAGAAATTACAAATTCAAGCCAATCGATCGAACTACTCGAAACTACAGTGACAGACAAAATAGCCTTGATCGTGGGCAATGAACAAGAAGGTATATCGGAGGATGTATTAAATTTTAGTGATTTTTGCACACACATTCAAATGTTCGGAATTAACAGTAGTATGAATGTAGTACAAGCTTCCTCCATTGCATTAAATACGATTATTAATAAGTTTTATACTTCCAAAAAATGACATCAAAAGACATTACCAAAGGAATATTAAGAGCAATCGCCTATACGCTAGGAGTTTCATTATTACTTTTGTTTATTTTCAAAATTCAAGCTATTATATTATATATTATTATTGCTGCTGTTATTTCGCTAATTGGGTTGCCTATCGTTACTTTTTTGAAAAATAAGTTTAAGTTTAATAATACGATTGCTGTAGTTGTAACTATGATCGTTTTAATGGGCCTACTAACGAGTATCGTAGGCTTGTTTATTCCATTGGTAATGGAACAGGGTCATAATCTTTCTTTACTGAATATAACAGAATTACAAAGCAGTATGGAGAGTTTAAACCAGAAAATTATTAGTTATTTATCAAATAAGGATATTGATTTCGGGCAATCATTAACAAAAAATAGTATTTTTTCAAAAATTGACTATACCATAATTCCCAGTTTTTTAAATTCTGTTTTAAGTGGTTTTGGAAGTTTTAGTATCGCTCTTTTCTCTATTATTTTTATATCATTTTTCTTGTTAAAAGATAGTCAATTACTACAGCATGGAGTTTTAACTTTTGTAACAGATCGTAATGTTGAGGGAACTAAACGATCAATGAATAAAATTAAAGATCTTCTATCAAGATACTTTGTTGGACTCATTTTACAGATTACAATTCTTTTTATCATTTACACCATCGTCTTACTTATTTTTGGAGTGCATAACCCTATTGTGATTGCATTTTTATGTGCATTGCTAAATTTAATTCCATACGTAGGCCCTATTATTAGCGCTTTTTTAATGACTTTTCTTACGATGACTAGTTTTATTGGAAGCGACTTTCAATCGGTGATCTTACCAAAAACAATATATGTTTTGATTGGGTTTACGATTGGTCAACTTATTGATAATTTTTTCAGTCAGCCTTTTATATTTTCAAAAAGTGTTAAATCGCATCCACTCGAAATTTTTCTTGTCATTATGATTGCAGGAGTCCTCTTTGGTATTATTGGTTTAATTGTAGCAATCCCTGTTTATACCGTTATAAAAGTTATTTTAAAGGAGTTTTTATCCGATAATCAAATTGTCCAAAAATTAACTAAAGGCATATAGTATTTGTATCAATAAAAACATATTATCTCCAAAAATTCAGGATTTTATAATCACTAACAGTAAAAGTATTTCAGAACTTGCTTTTTCCGGAAGTCCATTTCCTGGTATAAAAATTAAAGATCTTATACAACAAATTGAAAGTAGGGATAAAGCAGCACATAAATTACCCACTTGGTATCTAAATGATGCTATTTATTATCCGCCAAAACTAAATTTAGAACAGACTTCCTCAGAAATTACTGCAAAATATAAAGCAACTCTTTTAAAAGGAAAAGTTATGGCGGATATAACTGGTGGATTTGGAGTCGATAGCTATTATTTTTCAAGATATTTTACTGCTGTTACTCATTATGAAAAGAATGAGTGTTTATCGATCATTGCTTCGCACAACTTTAAACAACTTAAAAACTCAAATATTACATGTATTGCTAAGGATGGCTTAAACGAAATAGCCAAACATTCCTATGATTTGATCTATATTGACCCTTCCCGACGTCATGCTGATAAGGGAAAAGTTTTTCGTTTGATCGATTGTGAGCCTAATATTCCTAAAGAAATCAATCAACTCTTTAGGAGTACGGAACGTCTTCTAATAAAAACCTCTCCAATGTTGGATATCACTCAAGGAATTAAAGAGCTTAAGATGGTATCACAAATTCATATTGTAGCGGTTAATAATGAAGTAAAAGAGCTGTTATGGTTACTTCAAAAGGATTACAATGAAGCCATAGAAATTAAAACAATTAATATTGATAAGCAGGAATCTCAAAAATTTAATTATCGGTTAAAAGATAGTTATACACCTAAATTTTCATTACCAGAAAAATATTTATATGTGCCCAATGCTGCCATAATGAAAAGTGGTGCATTTAACTTAGTATCAGAACGTTATTCGATGAATAAATTACATCAAAATAGTCATTTATATACTTCTAATAATTTGAAAGAGTTTCCAGGAAGACGTTTTTTAATTAAACGTATTTACAACTTCAATAAAAAAGAATTAAAAGAGTTAAAAACTATAAAAAAAGCCAATGTAAGTACTCGAAATTTTCCAGAAAGTGTAGCCAACCTCAGAAAAAAATTAAAAATTACCGATGGCGGAGATTGTTATCTGTTTTTCACGACAGATTTAAACAATAATAAAATTGTTATCGACAGTACAAAAGCTTGAAAACAAACTTCCTACAAAATTTAAAAAAAAAGCATCCTTTTTGTTTGCGTTATTACAAATGTTAAAGTAGATTTGCATCCGCAATTTAAGGTGTTTATTCACTAAAAATTGGAGAGGTGCCAGAGTGGTCGATCGGGGCTCCCTGCTAAGGAGTTGTACTCTAACGGGTACCGGGGGTTCGAATCCCTTCCTCTCCGCATCAAAAAATAGAATTAAATTTCTAGATAACCTATTCGGGGTGTAGCGTAGCCCGGTTATCGCGCCACGTTTGGGACGTGGAGGCCGCAGGTTCGAATCCTGCCACCCCGACCAAAAAGCCTAATTGTATAATTAGGCTTTTTTTATTTGACTGGAAGAATTGAAAAGTCCAATTGGAATGGTAAATTTAGTTTGATATTTCAAGGCACTTTGCTTAGTATTAACGTAAATATTTAATTTAAAAATCAAACCTTTTTTAATATAATTTGTATATTCGCAGCCGCAAAAGAAACCATTTTGTGAGTTAAAATGGGCTCGTAGCTCAGCTGGATAGAGCACCTCCCTTCTAAGGAGGCGGTCATAGGTTCGAATCCTATCGGGCTCACATCAACCCTTCGTATCGCTACGAGGGGTTTTTACTTATTAGCCCTTACTCCTATTGGGCTCGCAAAGAACCGATTACTTTTATTTAGATGTTTAGAGGGATTATAAAAGTAATCCTCTATTTAGTATTTTAATAAAATAACCTATAAAATCAATCGATTTTGCCTCTAACTCAACCAATAAAATATTAATTTTTTTGAATAATCATTTAATTTTAAAACCATTTATCTATAAATAATATCTTTTAAACTATAAATATGTGCTTTACGTCGATATTTAATTGCTTTATTTCTTGTTTTACAACATAAACTTACATACTTTTGTACTAGTAATAATTAATAGAAATGAAAAGATCAGCAATTGAGTTCAACAAGTTAATGTCCCAAAATGAAATTATAGCTTCTGTAAAACAATTTATGGATGAAGATTTAAGACTAAGGGAACGTAAAGATTGGAGCACATCGAAACTATTAAATCATTTAAACGACTCTATTGTATCTTATAAAAAATTAAAAAAGGAATTAATTGATTTAGATAATACTAATAATGAACTTGCTAATTTAATTCGCGAAAAACAAGTGATTGAATGTGACTATTACATTGCTCTATGCGAAGAAGAATTGCAAGATTTCATGAATAAAACAAAAACTTTAAAAATGTGTTAATATTATAATTGTTTGTTTTGAAAGTTGAAAAGCATCCTTATTTTTGGGTGCTTTTTTCAAAATAAATAAAAAAGATGGTCCACTGTTATAAAACCGTTAATATTTTTTTATTTAGTTACAATAATTTTAAGTTTGCAAATAAATTTTTAAAAAAATTGTATGCATAAAGTATTCTACATATTTATTATAATCACCGTTATTGGTTGTAGTCCTGATACTGAAAATCCCGATAACTCTCAATTTTGTTCTGATGAATCTAAAGTATATTTAGACGATAATGGAATAACCATAAAAGCATGTGATGACGCTATTATTGGCGAAACGGGAATTATTGATGGTGTTACTTATACGATAGTAGATGAACTAACATTGCGAAGTATGGTAGATTCTGATTTAGATGTTACCAAAGTGGTCACCTCTCTTATTACGAATATGCGAAGCATGTTTAAACTCGTGCCAAACTTTAATCAAAATATTAGCTCTTGGGATGTAAGTAGTGTAACTGATATGGAAGCTACGTTCAAAAACACTACAAACTTTAACCAACCCATTGATACTTGGAATGTTAGTAATGTAACTTCTATGAAAAGAATGTTTATGGCTGCGGAAAGTATAAACCAGGATTTAAGCTCCTGGAATGTCATTAATATTGAAAATTGCTTGAATTTTTATAAAAACGCTCCACAATGGGTGCTACCAAAACCCAATTTAGATTCAAGTTGTTTAGAGTAAAAATTCAAAAAAAACATTTGTAAAATAAATAATTGCATTATATTTAATTTTTAAAAAAAAATATGGGAGTTGGAGGAGTATTTATATGGACTGTAGGTTATATCTTAATTATGGTGATTGCAATTGTTATAAAAGAACATTAAAATCATACCTAAACTTGTTATTTATTAATAAATTATAATTGAATTTTAGCAACAACTTTTAACTACAATTAATTTTATTCTAAAAAAATATGATTTAAAAACGTTGTTAACGTTCCCAAATAATTTGGTTGAAGAAACTACATTGGTATAAAAATACCTGTTAAATCTAAATCTGGATTTTAAAATTATTTATCCTGTAGCGATTCTTTAATAACCGCATCAATCATTTTGGCTAATTCAAAATCTTTATCGGTCACCCCTCCTGCATCATGAGTAGTAAGTCTAACATTTAAAACATTATAAATATTAGACCAATTGGGATGGTGATTAATTTTTTCTGCCATCAAAGCTATTTCCTTCATCACAAAAAAAGTATCTTTGAAATCATTGAATTTAAAGCTAGCCTGAATTGATTTATGTTGGTGGGTCCAATTAGGGAAATTTTTAATTTTTTTCGATATTTCAATTTCTGTGAGTTTTTTCAAAATAAATAAATTTAAATAAATATAATATTAACATTATAACTTCTCCCATGAAAAAGTATATTTTTTCGGCAAATTTATTATTGAGGGTATTCTACTCTTAGATGGTACATATTATTGAGTTTCTTTTTTAAAACTTTTTTTATTTTTTGAATTTCTTTCAGCGTGATGTTGGCATTTAAAAACTGGCCTTGATTTAACTGATTGTCAATAATATTTTCTACAAAAGAATCCAATTTAGACGACGTAGGTTCCTTTCAAGCTTTTACTAGCAGCCTCAACACTATCTGCCATCATTAGTATAGCTGTTTCTCTTGAAAAAGGAGTTGGACCTGGATATGAAAAATCTGCCTTATTAACCTCTCCTATTTTCTCTGACTCTTTATTATAAAAATAATACACTAAGCTTGTTCCATGATGTGTTCTAATAAAATCAATGATTCTATCGGGTATGTTATTTTTTTTAGCAATTTCAATACCATTAATTACATGATCAATAATAATTTCTGCGCTTTCCTTGGGGTCCAAATCATCATGTGAGTTAACTGAAGAAATTTGATTTTCAGTAAAGTAAGTAGGTTGCACCATTTTACCAATATCATGATATAGTGCTCCTACACGAGTTAACATAGCGTTAGCACCAATTTCATTCGCTGCTGCTTCAGCTAAATTAGCAACATTTAGCGAATGATGAAACGTTCCTGGTGCTTTATTAGAGAGTTCTTTTAGTAATTTTGAGTTAGTATCACTTAATTCTAGTAAAGAGACGTCGGATACCAAACCAAACATCTTCTCATAGATATATATTAAAGGGAAAGAAAATAAGGTTAATAGTCCACAGAGTATAAAATACATAAAATAATCCCATTGGATCAATTCTACATTTCCTTCTTGAATAATAAAAAAGGCAAAGTAACCAAGTATATACACAAAGGTTATCTGACTTACCGATATAAATAAATTTGCTCTCTTGTATAATTCGGATACTGTCAAAATAGTAACCATTCCAGCTATTGTTTGTAAAAACAAAAACTCAAAACTACTAGGAACAGTAAATCCTAATAATAAAATAGTGAGTACGTGTACAAACAAACCCAATCTTGCATCAAAAAAAGCTTTAAGAATCAAGGGTAGAATACATAGAGGAGTTATATAAACTAATTTAGCATCGTATTTAACTACCAAAGAAGTAACGAATATCATTAAAACAACATTAAATAAAATAAATGTCATTTTATTATTGTCTTTAAAAATTTCTTTTCTGTAGTTTTTCATAAATAAAAATAACATCAAGAAAACAAGTGAAATTAAAAGCGAATATCCTAATAATAACCAATTGTAATTAGATTTACTCCATACTTGTGACTGAAAAACTGCTTTGTAAGAATTTAATATTTGAAATTTATTTCCTTCAACAACCTCCCCTTTTGCTATAATTCTACTTCCTTTATCTATTACCCCACGGTTTGGATTAATTTTTTCTATTCTAGATAAAATGATAGATTCTGTTAATTTACTATCTAAACTCACATTAGAAATTACGGCGTTTAAAAGTAGCTCATGTAAAAAAGGAGATGGCTTCTCATTAATTCCATCAATCATTGTGCTAATTATATTATTTAAATCACCAAAATAAATTAATTGATTATATCCTATTTCCTGTAATTCGTTTCCCTTTTTTAAATAAATTATTTTTTCTGGAGGAAAAGAATATTTTTCGTTTGTTATTCCGTAAGTATACAATTCATCAATAATTGAAACGCCTATTAAAGAATTATTGGCATTTACAGAACCAATAATTGAATCATTTTTTTTCAAATAGGATAAAAACAACGATTTAGAAGTAGCTTTTTTTGATATATCGACTTCAAAATAAGGTGTGTTATCCTCAATAATCATTTTTTTCTCTTCTTCAATGGATGCATCACTTTTTTTGATGGTAAAAGAAAATGGCGCATACAGATTCTCATATTGCCAGGGTTTACCTTTCTGAAAATTATATTTGAATTGCCCTCCCTTTGGCAGTAAATACATGATTAAACCAGTCGAGAGTACAAATAATAATATCTTATATATAAAAGATTGATTTTTTGTAAAAGAAGTAAAATAGTTTTTCATCAATATCTATTTCCTGATAGTTGGTATAAATATCGTTTGTTTATTTACAATTACATAATTATCTAGAAAGATTTTTTAATATTAAATGCTTAAATTTGCACTCAATAAAATCAAGTCTAAAAACTCTTATTTAAATGAATAAAAAAGTTGTTATAGTGAGTGCAATAAGAACTCCCATAGGGAGTTTTATGGGAAGTCTGTCATCTTTATCAGCTTCTAAATTAGGTGCTATAGCTATTAAAGGCGCTATGGAAAAAATAAATTTAGATCCTTCCTTAATTGATGAAGTTTATATGGGAAATGTTGTTCAAGCTGGAGTTGGACAGGCTCCTGCAAGACAAGCTGCTATTGCTGCTGGTATTTCTGATTCAGTTCCTTGTACTACTGTAAATAAAGTTTGTGCTTCTGGAATGAAAGCTGTAATAAATGCTGCTCAAGCTATTGGGTTGGGAGATGCTCAAATTGTAATAGCCGGAGGTATGGAGAGTATGAGTAATATTCCGCATTACCTTCATCTAAGAAATGGACACAAGTTTGGATCAAAAGAAATGGAAGATGGCTTGCAAAAAGATGGCTTGGTTGATTCTTTTGATCAAGAAGCAATGGGAGTTTTAGCAGATTTATGTGCCTCTGAATATCAAATAACACGTGAAGAACAAGACAATTTTGCTATAGAATCCTACACTAGATCACTTAAAGCCTGGAAAGAAGGAAAGTTTAGTGAAGAAGTGATACCTGTTGAAATTCCGCAACGAAAAGGAGCACCTATTATATTTAATGAAGATGAAGAATATAAAAATGTGCGTATGGAAAAAATTCCAAACCTACGCGCAGTCTTCACTAAAGAAGGTACTGTAACTGCAGCTAACGCGTCTACTATTAATGATGGTGCTGGAGCTATGATTTTGATGAGTGAGGAAAAAGCCTTAGAACTAGGTTTAACACCCTTAGCAACTATAAGAAGTTATGCAGATGCAGCTCAAGATCCAAAAAGGTTTACAACTTCGCCAGCAAAAGCTTTACCCATCGCATTAGAAAAAGCAGCTTTAAAAATTGATGACATCGATTATTTTGAATTGAATGAAGCATTTGCTGTAGTAGGGCTTGCAAACATGAAGCTTTTGGGAGTGGACAATTCGATTGTAAATGTTAATGGCGGTGCAGTATCCCTAGGCCACCCTTTAGGTTGTAGTGGCGTTAGAATATTAATTACTTTAATTAATGTTTTAAAACAGAATAACTCCAAACTTGGTGCAGCTGCTATTTGTAACGGTGGTGGTGGAGCTTCAGCGATGATATTAGAAAGAAATTAATTTCACATCTATAATTAATGAATTACGGACTCTGTAACCTAAATATTGTTCCATTACGAATAGAAGATTCTGATTGTAGTGAGATGGTTTCACAAGTACTCTATGGTGATTTATTTGAGGTTCTTGAACTCTCCGAAAAGTGGTGTAAAGTTCGTTTGGTTGACGATCAATACGAAGGTTGGATCGACAGCAAGCAATATAAAAAAATTTCGCCATCTGAGTTTCAAGAATTGAGTCAAAAACCTCCAATGCTTACGACTCATTTATTAGATATTATAACTACAGCAACCAATACGCTTTTACCTATTAGTATTGGTAGTAACACTGCAATTTCAAAATTTTTAAATCATTCTTTTGAGGGTTCAACTACTTCAAAAAAACTAAACAAATCGAACCTTATAGAATTTGCGCAAATGTATTTAAATAGCCCCTATTTGTGGGGAGGAAAAACACCTTTTGGGATTGATTGCAGTGGTTTTACACAAATGGTTTACAAACTGTGTGGATATCAATTGCTAAGGGATGCAAGTCAGCAAGTAACTCAAGGAGAAGTTTTAAGTTTTATAGAAGAAAGTGAAGCTGGTGATTTAGCTTTTTTTGATAATGAAGAAGGAAAAATTGTACATGTTGGGATTTTATTAGACCACAATCATATTATCCACGCTCACGGAAAGGTGCGAATAGATCAATTAGATCATTCTGGAATTTTTAATATCGAAAAACAAAAACATACTCATAAACTTAGAGTCATCAAACGAATGATATAAAAAAAGCTTCTATTTGTTATAGAAGCTTTTTTTACTAAAAATAAATATTGAGTTTAGTTTTGATCTAATATAAGTCCCATTTCCTTTTCTTTTGCATCCATACTTAAAAGACCATAGATTCCTTTTAGAGTTCTGACAATATCCATTGAATCTGGGCGTAGTCTTGAGGCAGATTCTAAATATGGTAATGCATCACTATATAATTTATTCTTTTCTTCTTTTAGAACATCATAACGATCATAATCAGCATTAGAAGTCCCAAGACTATTCATTTCATCAATAATTGTTCTTTCACCATCAAGTATTAATTGAGCTTTATTAATTAAAGCTTCCGCATAGTCTGGGATTGAGTTCAATTGCCTTAGAATAGTATTCCATAGCTTCCTCTTTTTCACCATTCCTTGCGCTTGCAACACCTAGATTATAATATAAATCAGGGTTATTTGGATCACTTTTGATAAGTTCATTGATAATTTTTTTATAGTTTGTCATATCACCACTGGTGTAATATAACTCTGCTTCTGCATACATTAAGTTTTTATCGTCAGGAGATGCTGCTCTAGCTTTCTTCATTAACTCGGTAGCTTTTTCTTTTTCTCCTTTATCTAAATATATAAAGGTCATATTTTTTAAAATAGTTCCTTTTTTGGATTTTGTAAATTTACTTCTAGGAATTACATACTCACCCTTTTTTATCATTAGGTCTCTTTCGACTTTTGAAGAAAACTTTGTTTCTTCCTTAGTACCTTTTTTAGTGGCATAAAACTCTTCCGAAATTCCAGTATAACCAATTTCCATAAGTTCCTCATAACGTTTTATAGCTAAATCGTAGTCTTTTCCGTCTGTAGCTAAAGAAGCTGCATAATATAAAAATATGGTATCATTTTTTCTCAAGGTATAACCTCGATAGATTTTTTTAGAACCTTCGATATACGCTTGATTCTTTTGGTCTAACTGAGCACTATTAATAAGAGCAATTCCTACCTCTTCTAAACCTATGTTTGCATCAGCTGCATATTTACTATTTTTATTGAGGGACAATACGTTTTCAAAAGAATTTGCTGCTGTATTTAATTTTTCAAAATCGTTATCAGCAGCCCCTAAATAGGCTTGTCCAAGTATTAAACTGTACTGTTCTTTGATTACAGAATCGGCTTTATCTACCAAACTCTCAATAGAAGCTAATATGTTGATTGCCTCAGTAAAATTTCCTGATTTGATTGATTTTTGAGCAGTTTTAATTTCTTTTTTCTGAGCAAATGTAATCGCAGAAACTAGTAATAAACCTATTACTATAAATTGTTTTTTCATTGTTATTTTGTTTTTTTATTCCTTATTCTTTATTCTTCTTCTTTGGTTATATCAGAATCGTTAATTTCATTAGGGTTATTTTCTTGGACGATTACATTACCATCTTCATCGATTTCTATATCATCATCATCGGACATAACTTTTGCTACTGCTGCTATGGCATCTCCATCTCTAACTTTAATTAAACGCACCCCTTGGGTAGCTCTTCCCATTACTCTTAAATTATCAACCTCTAAACGAATAGCAATTCCTGATTTATTTATAATCATTAAATCATCACTATCAGTTACATTTTTTATAGCTACTAAAGAGCCCGTTTTTTCTGTAACACTTATAGTTTTTACTCCTTTTCCACCTCGATTGGTAATTCTGTAATCTTCTAAACTTGATCTTTTTCCATACCCATTTTCTGAAACCACCAGCACATCAGACTCAGATTCATTGATAGTAATCATACCGATAACTTCATCATTATCACTATTCAGTCGAATACCCCTAACACCTGAGGCATTTCTACCCATAGATCTAGTTTTTTCTTCTTCAAAACGAATCGCTTTACCAGACTTAACAGCTAACATAACCTGGCTATCACCTGTGGTTAATTTAGCTTCTAACAACTCATCGCCATCTTTGATAGTGATAGCATTAATTCCATTAGTTCTCGGGCGCGAGTATTGCTCTAGGGAAGTCTTCTTTACCTGACCATTTTTGGTAGCCATAATTACATAATGACTATTAATATATTCTTCATCTTTTAGATCTTGTGTACAGATAAAAGCTTTTACTTTATCGTCTTGACCAATATTAATCAAGTTTTGAATAGCTCTACCTTTTGATGTTCTCGTTCCTTCGGGAATCTCGAATACACGCATCCAAAAGCATTTACCAGTTTGGGTAAAAAACAACATGTATTGATGGTTGGTACCAACAAATAAATGTTCTAAAAAGTCTTCATTTCGAGTAGACGAAGCTTTTGCTCCCACTCCTCCTCGATTTTGTTTTTTGTATTCAGTTAAAGAGGTACGTTTTATGTAACCTGCATGCGAAATAGTAATTACTACTTTTTCATCTGGTATAAGGTCGGTAATACTAACATCACCACCAGCGTACTCAATTATTGATCGGCGCTCGTCTCCGTATTTACTTCTAATTTCATTAAGCTCGTCTTTGATAATGGACATTCTTAATTCCTTACTAGCTAGAATGTCTTTATAACCTTGAATGGTTTTCATTAACTCGTCGTATTCACTACGTAATTTATCTTGTTCAAGACCCGTTAATTGTCGAAGTCTCATTTCTACAATTGCTTTAGCTTGAATTTCAGTGAGTTTAAAAGCTTCAATAAGTCGCTCTCTTGCCTCGTCAGCATTTTTAGATGAACGTATCAAACGTATGACTTCATCAATATTATCAGAGGCAATTATTAAACCTTCTAAAATATGAGCACGTTCTTCTGCTTTATTTAAGAGATATTTGGTTCGTCTAACTACAACTTCATGTCGATGTTCGACAAAATAATGGATTAACTCTTTTAAGTTAAGTAATCGTGGACGCCCGTTAACCAGACATATGTTGTTAACACTAAAGCTAGATTGTAGCGCAGTGTATTTGTATAACATATTTAGAACGATATTAGGAATAGCATCTCTTTTTAATATGTATACGATCCGCATTCCCTTTCTATCAGATTCGTCTCGAATATTTGAAATTCCCTCAATTTTCTTTTCGTTCACTAAATCGGCAGTCTTTTTGATCATGTCTGCCTTATTAACTTGATAAGGGATTTCAGAAACTATAATACATTCTCTACCATTAACTTCTTCAAACGAAGCTTTTGCTCGCATGACTATTTTACCTCTTCCTGTATGAAAAGCATCTTTAACACCTTCGTATCCATATATAACTCCACCAGTTGGAAAATCTGGAGCTTTAACATGCTGCATTAATCCATCTATATCAATTTCGTTGTCATCGATGTAAGCCAACGTACCGTCTATCACTTCTGTTAAATTGTGAGGTGGCATATTGGTAGCCATCCCGACCGCAATACCAGAAGCACCGTTAATAAGTAGGCCTGGGATACGAGTAGGCAAAACAGTGGGCTCTTTAAGGGTATCATCAAAATTTAATTGATGATCAACAGTATCTTTATCAATATCAGCAAGCATATCCTCAGAAATCTTCTGCATTCGAGCCTCTGTATAACGCATCGCAGCGGGACTATCCCCGTCAATTGAACCAAAGTTTCCTTGTCCGTCGACCAGCATGTAACGCAAACTCCATTCTTGAGCCATTCGAACCATGGCATCATAAACAGAAGTATCTCCATGGGGATGATATTTACCTAAAACTTCACCAACAATTCTTGCAGATTTTTTGTGAGCACCTGTTGCTCTTATTCCTAATTCGTGCATGCCAAAAAGAACACGCCTGTGCACCGGCTTCATTCCATCTCTAACGTCTGGTAAAGCACGTGACACAATAACTGACATTGAATAATCAATGTAAGCTGATTTCATTTCATCCTCAATATTGATGGGGATCAATTTTTCACCTTCAGCCATATATATTTATTTTTTTATTTTTAGTAGTAATTAGTAAAAAGCAAGATACATTAATTGCATATTTTTTAACATAAAAACAAGTCAAAAATTAACTATTTTATTAACAAATAAATAGGTCTAAAACGTTAATAACTATCTATGTTATTATTTTGAAATTTGTAAGTTTTGTATTGTAAAACTGGGTTTTTTTGAAAGTATAAAATCAATTAAAATAATTAAAAACAATCATGTTTTTTTTTGTATTTTCATTAGGACTAAATTTTTGAAATTTTGGAATAATTAAATTTGGTACGTTTATTGTTTTTTATGATCTATTTTATGATTTAATAATTATTGATAAAAAATAGTTAAAGAGAATAAGTGGTTAAAAACAATCATTATATTTGTTTGGATTGCAGTAAAGAAATTGAATAACATTAAAATAATACTTGTCACACTTAGCGCCTAAATTTTGTTAAGTGTTTTCAAATAAGAAATATAATTATGGATGATAATTTTTCACCAAGAGTAAAAGATGTGATTGCCTTTAGTAAAGAAGAGGCTTTACGCTTAGGACACGAATTTATTGGTACCGAGCACTTAATGTTGGGGTTGCTTCGCGATGGAAACGGTAAAGCAGTTTCAATTTTAAATACTTTAGATATTGATTTGAATCATCTTCGTAGAAAAGTTGAGATATTAAGTCCTGCCAATCCGCACACGGAGTCCAACAGCAATGATAAAAAAAATCTTCATTTAACAAGACAAGCAGAAAGAGCTTTAAAAACAACTTTTCTAGAAGCTAAACTTTTTCAAAGCACTTCTATAAATACCGCTCATTTATTATTGTGCATATTAAGAAATGAAAATGATCCAACGACTAAACTATTAAATAAAATGAGAATTGAATATGATGGTGTCAAAGATCAATTTAAATCTTTAATTTCAAATGATGAAGATTTTAAAGACACTCCTACTTCAGATGCATTTCCAAATGAAGATTTACCAGCTGATCAATCTGGAAAAGATAACCTGTTTACTGGAAGTGCAACCAAAACCAATAAAAAGTCTAAGACACCTGTTTTAGACAATTTTGGACGTGACTTGACCTATTTGGCCACCGAAGGCAAGTTAGACCCTGTAGTGGGAAGAGAAGGAGAAATACAACGTGTATCTCAGATATTAAGTAGAAGAAAAAAGAACAATCCTCTATTAATCGGTGAACCTGGTGTTGGTAAATCTGCCATTGTTGAAGGTTTGGCACTAAGGATAGTCCAAAGGAAAGTTTCGAGAATTCTTTTTGATAAAAGAGTGGTTACCCTAGATTTAGCTAGCCTAGTTGCTGGCACAAAATACCGTGGGCAATTTGAAGAACGTATGAAAGCGGTAATGAATGAAATTGAAAAAAATGATGATATCATCTTATTCATTGACGAAATTCATACCATCGTTGGAGCTGGTGGAGCTACAGGTTCCTTAGATGCATCTAACATGTTCAAGCCTGCTTTATCAAGAGGTGAGCTACAATGTATAGGAGCAACAACACTTGATGAATACAGACAATATATTGAAAAAGATGGTGCTTTAGAACGAAGGTTTCAAAAAGTAATAGTAGAGCCAACCAGTGTAGAAGAATCAATTGAAATTCTGCAAAACATTAAAGACAAATATGAAATTCATCATCATGTAACTTACACTGATGAGGCGATTCTTGCTTGTGTGAAATTGACCAATCGTTACATGACAGAACGCTTTTTACCAGACAAAGCTATAGATGCACTTGATGAGGCAGGATCTAGAGTACATATCACTAATATTCATGTTCCAGAAAAAATAATACAAATTGAAAAGCAATTAGAAGAGGTTCGAGATTTAAAAAACTCGGTAGTCAAGAAACAAAAATATGAAGAGGCTGCTAAACTGAGAGATGATGAAAAGAATCTTGAAAAAGAACTCTCCTCTGAACAAGAAGCTTGGGAAAAAGAATCACAACTGCACAGAGAAATTGTTTCTGAAGCTAATGTAGCTGAAGTTATTTCAATGATGACAGGAGTACCCGTTAACAGAATTGCACAAACAGAAAGCACTAAACTTGCAGCTTTACCCGACAGAATCAAAGGAAAAGTAATAGGTCAGGATGACGCTGTTCAAAAGATAACAAAAGCGATACAACGTAACAGAGCAGGATTAAAAGATCCCAATAAACCGATTGGTTCATTTATATTTTTAGGTCAGACCGGGGTAGGAAAAACACAACTAGCTAAAGTATTGGCACAAGAGCTTTTTGATTCTGATAACGCCTTGATTAGAATAGATATGAGTGAATATATGGAAAAATTTGCCATATCTAGACTAGTTGGTGCCCCTCCAGGATATGTAGGATATGAAGAGGGTGGTCAATTAACCGAAAAAGTAAGAAGAAAGCCTTATTCCATTATTTTACTTGATGAAATTGAAAAGGCTCACCCAGATGTTTTTAATATGATGCTTCAAGTTTTAGATGATGGGTTTTTAACTGATAGTTTAGGCCGTAAAATTGATTTTAGAAACACCATTATTATCATGACCTCTAATATAGGTTCCCGACAATTAAAAGATTTTGGTCAAGGTGTTGGTTTTGGAACTACAGCTAAAACCAATCAAGCAGAAACTTATGCAAAAGGAGTTATTGAAAATGCACTAAAGAAAACATTTGCTCCAGAATTTTTAAATAGAATAGACGATGTTGTTGTTTTTAACGCGCTATCAAGAGAAGATATTCATAAAATTATCGATATTGAACTAGGTAAATTATATGCTAGAATCGACGGATTAGGCTACCATTTAAAACTTTCTAAAAATGCTAAGGATTTTATAGCAGACAAAGGATTTGACAAACAATACGGAGCTAGACCACTTAAAAGGGCAATTCAAAAATATATTGAAGACGCCTTAGCGGAAGCGATTATTAATACGAAGCTAAAAGAAGGTGACAGTATTAAAATGGATCTGAATAAAAAAACTAATGAAATTGTAATAAAAATAACAGAAAAAAAGGGATCTAAATCGTAGAGTGACTAAAACAAAATTTTATGGTCTATATTTAGAGAATCAAAAAATAAAATTGTTTTTTCAATGTCCTTTGCTAAAATACGATCCTTTTCAACCAAAGGAACTTCCTTACGATAACTCTTGATAAAATTCTCTATTGAACTTGAGGATTTTAAGGGGTTTCGAAACGATAAAGCCTGTGAAGCGTTCATTAATTCTATAGCTAAAATTCGTTCGAGATTATTGACAATCTGTAAACATTTCGTAGCAGCGTTCGCACCCATACTCACATGATCTTCTTGTCCATTTGATGAGACAATAGAATCTATTGAAGCGGGAGTTGCAAGTTGTTTGTTTTGACTAACTATACTTGCTGCAGTATATTGAGGAATCATAAAACCACTATTAATCCCTGGTTTTTTTACTAGAAAGGGAGGAAGATTTCTTAATCCAGCTATTAATTGATACGTACGTCTTTCCGATATATTTCCTAATTCAGCCAATGCTATACCTAAATAGTCAAGAGCCATTGCAAGGGGTTGTCCGTGAAAATTTCCTCCTGATATAATTTTATCCTCTTCCATAAAAATATTAGGATTGTCAGTCACTGAATTAATTTCAGTTTTAAAAGTTTTTGTTACAAATGCAATGGTATCTTTTGATGCTCCATGCACTTGAGGAATACAACGAAAAGAATATGGATCTTGTATACTTTTATTTTTTTGATTTCCTATTTCGCTACCCTCTAATAAATTTAAAACTCGTTCAGCAGTTTTTACTTGACCTCTGTGAGGACGAACTAAATGTACAAGGGGATCGAAGGGACTCATATTACAATTAAAAGCATCGATTGAAATACAAGAAATTAAATCTGATAGATAGGAAAGTTTATGACTTTTTATTAATGAGAAAATTCCATAAGCGCTCATAAATTGAGTGCCGTTTAATAAGGCAAGCCCTTCTTTTGCTTCTAGATTGATTGGTTCAAAGTCAAGTTTTTTTAGAATATCTTTAGAAGGGCAAATTTCATTTTGATAATACACCTCACCTTTTCCAATTAAAGGTAAAGCCATATGAGCAAGTGGAGCTAAATCGCCTGAAGCTCCAAGACTACCTAATTCATATATTAGTGGAACGATATCTAAATTATATAAATCGATTAAACGTTGTACTGTTTTTAACTGAACTCCACTGTAACCATAACTTAAAGATTGTACCTTAAGTAATAACATTAATTTGACAATTTCTTTTGGCACCAAATTACCAGTCCCACAGGCATGAGACATTACAATATTTTCTTGAAGCTTAGCTAATTCATCGGATGCTATTTTTACATTGTAAAGAGAACCAAAGCCGGTATTAATACCATATATAGGTTCGCTGTTATTTAATATTTTTTTTTCTAAATATTTTTTTGATTTTTCAATATTTAAAATTACTTCTTTAGATAATTCAAGGACTTTATGTTCTTCGATTATGGATTTAATTGTAGCTAAATCAAGTAACTCAGCATTTATATAATGGACATTTGTCATGGATTTAAATCAAAATTAGACACAAAAGTAGGTAATATTATTAATTCCTACACTCTAAGACCATCGAATCTAAAATATATAGTTCTAGATGAGTTACTTTAATTATTTACTTAGCTAATTCCTTTAGTTTTTTATTCATAATAAAAAACCAAAGCGGTTGTAATAATGCAATTATCATCATTCCAGGATAGCCGGTAGGCATTTGTGGACTGGATTCTATCGATTTAAGTAATTGATATTTTTTACTCCCATTATAATGATGATCGGCATGGCGTGATAAGTTAAACATCATACTTCTTCCAATAATATGATCCGAATTCCAGGAATGATAATGTTTAACTTTTTCATATCTACCATGCTCATTTTTCTTTCTTAAAAGTCCGTAATGCTCAATATAATTAACGGTTTCTAAAAGTAATATTCCTATTAAGGCTACTAACAAATACGACAAAAGTACCTTGAAACCAAAAATAAAATAAATAGATGATATAAGTATAATATTCAAAATTGTATAAAAAACCATCCTATTCTTAATAGAAAAAAGGAAATTATTAGTAGTACGCATCCTTCGAATCTCTATTTTCCATGCCTCCATATAGCTCCCAAAATGAGAACGAATCCAAAAGATAAATAGTAGTTCATTTTTTCTAGCTGTGGCAGCATCTTTAGGGGTCGCAACATTTAAATGATGTCCAGCATTGTGATATGGTAAAAAATGTGTATTTAAAGAAGTTAATAGTAATAATTCACCGAGATATTTTAAGCCTTTATTTTTTCTATGACCTAATTCATGACCAAGATTGATTCCCGTGACTCCTAACAAAATACCAATACTTGATATTCTTCCAAAATATTCTAAAGAACCAACTTCTGTACTATTAATTACAAAAAAGAATTTAACTAATAAAAACATGTGCAAGGGAATAATTAAATAAATAACCCATTCATAAAATGGGTCCTGTTTCATTTGAGTCTCAAGATCTTTATCAATATTTGTGGTATCAGGTTGAAAAAAGAGTTCAATAAGAGGAACGAGACCAAAATAGATTAAAATTGGAAGTAAAGTACTCCAACCATTGCTTACTAAAGAAATATAAACAAATAACGGAAGGCTGTAAATAAATAAAAAATAATGTTTTTTCATGAATGCTAATTGCTATGAAAATATACTACTGTTAGACTACTAATATACTAAAATTAAGTATTTTATTTTAACGTACCCCCACCTTTAATACCAAAACAAATAATATATTTGCGATTATAGAAATAGAATTATTTATAAACTCTGTTTTAACAGTAAACTAGATATGATAAAAGAAATAGCATTATCTGAAGTACACAAAGGGCTTGGAGCAAAAATGGTTGCATTTGCTGGCTACAACATGCCCGTTTCGTATGAAGGCGTGAATGTTGAACATGAAACTGTTCGCAATAAAGTCGGTGTCTTCGATGTATCGCATATGGGTGAATTTTTAGTTTTAGGCCCCAATGCACTTGAGTTAATTCAGAAAGTAACAAGTAATGATGCCTCCAAAATAGTTGATAATCAGGCTCAATACAGTTGTTTTCCAAATGCTACTGGTGGTATTGTAGATGATTTAATTGTTTACCGAATTAATAATGAAAAATGGCTCTTAGTAGTCAATGCCTCCAATATTGAAAAAGATTGGAATTGGATTAACAATCACAATAGTGTTGGTGCAGAACTTATAAATGTTTCAGAGGATTACTCCTTGTTTGCAATTCAAGGACCAAAAGCTGTTCAAGCGATGCAATCTCTTACTTCGATTGATCTTAATAGTATTAAATTTTATCATTTTCAAATTGCTGATTTTGCAGGTGTAGAAAATATTATTATTAGTGCTACTGGTTATACTGGTAGTGGAGGATTTGAAATTTATTGTAAAAACAACGAAGCTAAACAAATTTGGAAAGAAATTTTTAATGCTGGTAATAATTTTGATATTAAACCGATTGGATTGGCAGCAAGAGACACCTTAAGACTGGAAATGGGTTATTGTCTTTATGGTAATGATATTAGCGATACTACATCACCAATTGAAGCTGGTTTAGGCTGGATAACCAAATTCACTAAAAGTTTTATTAATTCTGAAAATTTATTAAAGCAAAAAAAACTAGGAACCCAACGAAGGTTAGTAGCGTTTGAATTGGATGAAAGAGGAATTCCACGACAAGGTTATGATATTTTAAATAATCAAGGAGATAAAATTGGTGAAGTAACTAGTGGAACCATGTCGCCTACACTAGCTAAAGGTATTGGAATGGGTTATATTCCAACTAATGTAAAATCTGTTGGCACAAAAATTTACATTCAAATACGTAAAAAAATAATTCCAGCAACAATAGTTAAGTTACCTTTTTATAGAGGGTTATAAAGTTTTAGACATCGTTGGGGAATAGAATTTTAATACTAGGAGCAAGCGGATTTATAGGTAATAAACTATACAAGGAACTTCTACCCTACTTTGATGTATATGGAACCTTTAAATCACCAAATAAAGAATTTGAAGAAAACACTGTCATGTTTCATTTTGACATGAATAAAAACAATATTCAAAGAATCTTAACAAAGGTTCAACCAAACTTTATAATATCTACTATAAAAGGTAATTACAAATCTCAACTTAGCCTTCATCAAGAATTATTAAACTTTGTACTTGCAGCTATCGATTGCAAATTACTGTACCTATCAAGTTTTAGTGTTTTTAACGCAAAAGGAAAGTTTCCTAGCTACGAAGAAGATTCCCTTTCATCTAACACTACAGCAGGAAAATATAAAATAAAGCAAGAAAAGGCAATTAAGAAACTTCCCTCGTCAAAGTATGTGATTTTAAGATTACCAATCGTATTAGGAGTAAATTCCCCTACAATAGTTCAATTAAAGGAAGCTTCTAAATACAATGCGGAATTTGAAATATTTCCCAATTTAGTTGTTAGTGCAAATACAATAAACAAAATAGCGCAACAAATTCATTACATAATCAATAAAAATTTAGAAGGCATATTTCATCTTTCGAGTAATGATATGATCCATCATTCCGAATTGTTTTATGAAATAACCGATAAGCTTGGATTAAAAAATGTGATCTTTAAAAAAATATACAGCTCTAACAAAGATAGCTATCTAGCTATACTCCCAAAACAAAATCTACTCCCAAAAAATTATCAAATAAATTTAAATGAAATTATTGGTGATTGTGTATTGCAAGAAGTAATTGATTCTGTAAAAGAATAATTAATAAAAAAAGAAGAATCCTACTTTCCTTGGTGGTTTGGCGCATTTTTTTATTTTTGTAGAACTTAAAAAAATAATTATGGGTAGAGCGTTTGAGTTTAGAAAAGCGAGAAAAATGAAGCGTTGGTCTGCAATGTCCAAAGCTTTTACACGAATTGGAAAAGATATTGTAATGGCCGTAAAAGAAGGTGGGCCTAATCCAGATTCTAACTCTCGTTTACGTGCCGTTATTCAAAATGCAAAAGCAGTCAACATGCCCAAAGATAATGTTGAAAGAGCCATAAAAAAAGCTACTGAAAAAGGTCAAGGAGATTTTAAGGAAGTTTTATTTGAAGGATATGCTCCACATGGAATTGCCATTCTTGTTGAGACAGCTACGGATAATAATACTAGAACGGTTGCAAATGTTAGAGCATGTTTCAATAAGTGCGACGGTAATATGGGAACTTCTGGATCCGTAATTTTTATGTTTGATCATACGTGTAACTTTAGAATTAATCCTAAAGAAGTTGATTTAGAAGAATTAGAATTAGAATTAATAGATTATGGTGTGGAAGAAGTTTTTGAAGATGAAGATGGAGTACTAATTTATGCTCCTTTTGAAAGTTTCGGAAGTATTCAAAAAGCATTAGAAGAAAAAGAATTTGAAATTTTATCATCTGGTTTTGAGCGCATACCCCAGGTAACAAAAAGATAACTAAAGAACAAATAGCTGATGTAGATAAACTATTAGAAAAATTGGATAATGATGACGATGTCCAAAATGTATATCATACGATGGACGAATCATAATTTTTTTTTAATATAATTTTAAGTGTATTTTTTTATCTTTCCTACACTACCAACAAAGAACTTTTTTAATATTTTTAAATCTGTTTCAATGTCGCCAGAAGGGTCAAAAGGTTTGCCAATAGTAATTGTTTTGGTTTTGTAATCCATGGAAGTTGGAATAATTGGAACTTTTGCTTTCAATGCTATATAATAAAAACCTGTTCGCCATTTTTGAACTTTTTTACGAGTTCCTTCAGGAGACATTCCTAATCTAAACTCCTTTTTAGAATCAAAAATCGAAGCTATAGCTTCCACTTTATTATGATTCTTTGATCTATCCAATGGGGCTCCCCCAACCCATCTAAAATAAAAACCGAAGGGCCATAGCAAACAATTCTTTTTTACCAACAAAATTGACCATTACACCAAGAACTTTTCTTGAAAGTATCGCTATAACAAAATCACTCCAACTAGTGTGTGGAGCAACAATAATAACCACCTTTTTAAGATGGTCTTGATGGAAGTCTCCAATGATTTTCCAACCCAAGAATTTTGTACAATATGAATTTATAAATATTCAAATTTTATTTTCTATAAATTAATGGACTAATGAAATTAAGAACGTAGGGTGGATTGTTTGTATTAAAAAATTACATTTTTAGGTACATATTCCTTACTTTTTCGCGTGTCATTATGTTTTTCCACTCTTTACCTAAAGCGTTTTCCCATAAAGGTTCTAAGCTTAAAGCCACATTGATCATGGTTTCCATCTGCTCGTCTGAAAGGTTGGAACAAATCCCCCTAGGGATATCAATTTGATGCTTTTTAACCATTTTTTTAAAGATAGCAACACCATCAGGATAATAATCTTCTAGGTAATTAAAAACGATACAATTTCCAATACCATGTTTAGTTCCTAAAACAAACCCTAAACCATAACTCATAGCGTGAGCAACTCCTACTTGTGAATATGCAATACTCATTCCTCCATGCCAAGAAGCCATCATCAGCTTCCCATTTTTTTCTTCAACTGATAAATTATTATCTTCCAAATAAACTTCTAAACACAATTCGTAAGCTTTTTCTCCATAGCTTTGGCTAAAATCGTTTAAAAAGTTCCTTCCAAAGATTCAACACAATGAATAAAACAATCCATACCCGTGTAAAACGATTGATTTTTTGATACTCCATCCAACAATAGTGGATCTAAAACTACTTGATCAAAAGTGGTGTAATCACTATTAATTCCTAATTTTCGAACTGGACCCGACAATACACAAGTTCTAGAAACTTCAGCTCCAGTTCCAGAAATTGTTGGTATACCTACATGGTATATTGATTTTGTTTTAATTAAGTCCCATCCTTGATAATCTGCTGCACTTCCTTCATTAGTTAACATTAATGAAACGGCTTTCGCTAAATCCATAATAGAGCCGCCTCCTATTCCAATTATGCCAGAAGGAAGCTCTTTAAACTCCGAAAGTATATTTTTAACTAATATATCAACTTGTATTGTTTTAGGTTCTTCTTTGGACGAGGCATAAATTAATTTATCATTATACTTTAATTCGATCTTGTCGGATAAAGATCCTGGTTGATCAAAAACATCATCTACGATGAATATAAATGGAGCTTGTTTTTTTCTTTTTAAATCTAATATCGATGTTAATTGGTTAAAACTTCCTTTACCAAAAACTACTCTTGGCACCATTGGAAAGTTTCTATATTCGTTGTTTACAGACATGAGAATGTGTTTGCTAATTATTTTTGTTTATTATTTTATTTGCTCTAAGTAAATCTTCTGGAGTATCAATTTCTACAGCATTTTTTGTCGTAGAAATGGCTAATTTGATTTTTTTTCCATATTCTAAATATCGAAGACATTCAATTTTTTCTGAAGCTTCTAGATTTCTCATTGGCAAATGATAAAAGTCCATCAATGCTTTTTTTCTAAAAGCATAAATACCCTTGTGTTCATAATATTCCATTGGTACATTGCGATCTCTTGGATATGGTATCGGAGATCTCGAAAAATATAAGGCATAATTATTTTCATCAACAACCACTTTTACAAAATTAGGGTCATTGACTTCATTCCAATCCGTCATTTTCGTCATTAAGGTTGCTAAATCTACATTACTAGCATCTTCCCCCTCAAATATTTTTAAAACCTTCTCTAAATCTTCTTTAGTAGTAAAAGGTTCATCACCTTGAACGTTAACAACAATATCTACGTCCATGAATTCTATGGCTTCTGCAATTCGATCGCTTCCACATTCGTGGTTTTTTTTACTCATGATCGCTAGTCCGCCTTGTGCTTTTATTTCTTCAAATATTATTTCACTATCAGTAACTACATAAACTTCATCGAAAAGCAGCGTTGCTTTTATCGACTCGAAGGTACGTGCTATTACAGATTTGCCTCCTAAATCTTGCATTAATTTACCGGGGAATCTAGTTGCAGCGTATCTAGCTGGTATCATTGCTATTTTCTTCATATTCAGAAAATCTACATTAAAATTTATTCAAAAATATAAAGATTATTTTTGTGAATACTGATTTATTTAAAAGTATTTGATTCAAGCTTTAAAAAAATCGTCTTTAAATCCAATCAGGTATAATTTTTTTTTAGCTCTTGTGATTGCGGTATAAAGCCATCTTAAATAATCCTTATCGATACCATTAGGCAAATAAGGTTGTTCGACAAATACGGTATCCCACTGCCCTCCTTGTGACTTATGACAGGTAATTGCGTAGGAAAACTTAACCTGTAAAGCATTAAAATAAATGTTTTTTTTGACCGATAGAAATTTTTTGTATTTAGAGGTTTCATGCCCATAATCTTTTAAGACCTCCTGATATAATTTATTCGAATCCTCAAATGATAAAGAAGCTATTTCTGAAGATAACGTGTCTAAAATTAAAACGGTTTCAAAAGCAGTCATTGTCGGATAATCAATCATTTTAACATTAACTGTTGCAAATTTAAATCCATATAATTCTTTGATATTGTAAATTTCTAATACTTCAATAATATCACCATTGGCTATAAACCCAGCTTCACTATTAGTTTCTAACCAAAAGTAATTGTTTTTAACAACCATCAGATGATCTCCAACAGACAATTCCTCCTCTTTATATAAAATTCTACTTCTAATATTCTGATTGTACAAAAATGCTCTTTTATTTGACCTAACAATGAAAACGCTTTCTTCGTCGTCAGAATTTAAATAACTGTCTTCAAGAGCACTCATTAATTCCTGACCGTCATAAGGTCTAATTATATCAGGAAAATTTTCTTTTTCAAACTTAAACGTATCATAAAATTCATCTTCTAAACTTTCTCTTATATTAGAGGCGTTCCATAAAATCCCACTTCCCTTTTCTTGACGAACCACTTCGTTCAATTCAATGGTAACAACTTTTTTGTTATAGTAGTTTTCTAATGTCGCTTTATCAAGGGCTGGGCTGATATCTAGTTTAATTGGAGGGAGTTGCGCAGTGTCACCTATTAAAATTAATTTACATTGGTGACCACTGTACACATATTGAATTAAGTCACTTAATAATGATCCTTTATCAAATAATTTAGAATCAGTACTAGTATCTGGAATCATTGAAGATTCATCTACAATAAAAATGGTGTTTTTATGTTTGTTTTTTTGAAGTGAAAAAGAGATTCCTCCTCCTTTTTGCGATTTAGGATAGTATATTTTTTTATGTATTGTAAAAGCTTCTTTATTTGAATAGTTACTAATTACCTTAGCGGCACGACCTGTTGGTGCTAATAAAACTAGATTCTTATTAATTTTCCAACTATTTTTGACTAGTGTACCAACAATTGATGTTTTTCCGGTACCAGCATAGCCCTTCAGTAAAAATAATTCGTCAAAATTTTGACTTAATAAAAACTTAGAGACCATATGTAAAGCACTATCTTGCTTGACAGTAGGTTCGTGAGAAAAATCTTTTAATAAATCTAAATAAAAGTTAGTCGTATGCATTATTTCGTTAGCTATGAGGCATTAAATATAGCTATGTTTTTTTCAGAAATTACTTTTACGGTTAAAAAAAAATTGTAGATTTGCGTTAAACCATTTTTTTAAAAAATCAAACCTCAATATAAACTATGATTTTAAATATTATACTCGGCATTTTAGTTTGCGTTGGACTAATCTATTTAATGGAAAAGTATATTCCTTTAAAATTTAATCCTACCATATCGATTTTTCTTTGGGTTGTTATCTTGTTTTTAGGATACGGTCTATATAAATCTATTATAGGACCTGTAGAATTTAACAAAGTAAAACAGGTTAGATACGCGAAAGTGATTGAAAGCTTAAAAGATATTAGAATATCTGAACTAGCTCATCAAGAAATCGAAGGTAAATTTTCAGGTGATTTTGACAGCTTAGTTCAGTTTATAGACACCGCAAAGTTTGCAATCATACAAAGGAGAGATACCAGTTATGCGGATGTGGAAAAAAATAGAGCATTTGGTTTAGATGCTCAGAAAGGTGGCTATTATAAAGAAGAAATTATTGTTGACACCTTACGTTTTGCCTCTGTAAAAGATTCTTTATTTGGTGACTCTGATCGATACAAAACCATGATGAATATACCTTTAGAAATTGCTGAAGGTGCCATATTTGAACTCAAAGCAGGAAAATATGAGAAAAATGATGTTTTGTATTCCGTATTTGAAGCAAGTGTAGCAAAAAGGTTAATACTTAGTGATCAAGATACTGACCTTATTTATCAGGAAGAACAGTTAGTTTCAGTAGACGGAATTAACGGACCTACAGTGCGAGTTGGTTCCATGAACGATATTGATACCGGCGGAAATTGGCCAAAATTATATGACTCTCCAAAACAATAATATAAACCAACAAAATAGCTTTAGACTGTCCGTACAACTAACATTGTCCGGACTTTCTTTTTTAGTGTCTAATGCCGCTACAAAAGAAATTGATTTTTTTTCAGAAAAAACATTTGAACAAACTGTCAGTCCAGGAGAACTATTGTTGGAATTAAAGTCAGTTTTGAATGATAATTCAATTTTTAACATCAAATTTTCTGAGATAAATATTATTTATCATACAAGATTATATACGTTAACTCCTACCTCACTTTTTGATGAATCAAAATCCAGTGATTATTTAAAGTTTAATTCTAAAATTTTAGAAAATGACTTTATTGCCAATGATACGCTTCAGAATCATGACATAACTGTTATTTATATTCCCTTTATAAATATCAATAACTTTTTATTTGAAAAATTTGGTGATTTTAATTATCATCATTCCACGACCTTACTATTAGAAAACATTCTCGAAGATGAAAAAAATATAAAACTCCCGAAGATATACTTGAATATTTATTCAAATACTTTTGACTTAGTAGCTATTAAAAATAGCAAGCTATTGCTTTGTAATTCATTTGAATATAATTCTCCAGAAGATTTTATTTACTTCATATTATTTTGTTTAGAACAATTAAAAATGAATCCTGAAACTATTGATTTGTTTGTGTCTGGAAACATTAACAAGGGAGATTCTAATCATTCGATTTTATATAAATACGTCCGTAATGTTACTTTTTGTAATTCAAAAAAAGACATTAAAATTTCAGGCAAAGACAAATCGCACTATAACCTTCTATTAAAATACTTTCATTGAGAATTATTTCTGGAAAATATAAGGGGAAAAGATTGGTTGCTCCAAAAAAATTACCTGTTAGGCCTACTACAGATTTTGCTAAAGAAGCACTTTTTAATATTTTAATGCATCGCATCGATTTTGAAGAAATAACCTTGTTAGACCTTTATGCAGGGACCGGTAACATAAGTTACGAGTTTGGGTCAAGAGGAACTAAAGACATGACTGCAATCGACTCTTATTATGGTTGTGTAAAATATATTAACCGTATTGCTGAAGAATTAAATTTTTTAATAAAAACTATAAAATCAGACGTATCAAAATATTTAACGACAGACCTCTAAAAAATATACGATTATCTTCGCTGATCCACCTTATCACCTACCTATTGAAGATTTTATGTTAACTGTTAATACCGTTTTTAAAAGAGATTTACTAGATAATGGGGGTTTTTTAATTATAGAACATTCCAAACACACCGATTTATCAAGCAATCAGTATTTTACAGAAGCACGACGTTACGGTGGTTCTGTATTTAGTTTTTTTGAAAAATAAAAAAAAAGCAGACCTATAAGCCGGATTCTGTATTAACAAAAGTTAATTCTCATCATTTATCTAAAAAAACTGTTACCAATTTTCTTTATCTGCCTACCCTCCTACATCGGGTGGGAACCCTCAATTGTAGGTTTACATGGCATTGCACCGCATAGAGTTTACCTGGTTTCACTACAGCATTACCTGTACATTCTTTCTGCTGCACTAGTCCTAATACATCTATGTATCGACGGCTGTTAGCCGGTATGCTTCCCTTTGGTGTCCGGACTTTCCTCCTTAATAAATATAAATTAAGACGATGAGACGGTCTGCTAGGCAAATGTAAAATAAATTACTTACTTGTTAATAAAAAGACAAAAATAAGATTCGGTTTCTTATTTAAAAAATTTGACTATTTCTATATTTGTTTGAAGCTAATTTTATGGAACATTTTATTGTATCTGCTAGAAAGTACAGACCCACACAATTTAAAGATGTAGTAGGCCAACAAGCTATTACCAGTACTTTAGAAAGTGCCATAGAAAACAATCATCTTGCTCAAGCGTTACTATTTACTGGGCCTCGTGGGGTTGGTAAAACTACATGCGCACGAATACTTGCAAAAAAAATTAATCAAGATGATTCTGTCAACGAAAATGAAGATTTTGCCTTTAATATATTTGAATTGGATGCTGCATCTAATAATTCAGTTGACGATATTAGGAATTTAATTGATCAAGTTCGAATACCCCCTCAGGTCGGAAAATACAAGGTATACATCATCGATGAGGTACACATGCTCTCCTCAGCGGCATTTAATGCTTTTTTAAAAACATTAGAAGAACCTCCAAATCATGCTATATTTATTCTAGCTACTACTGAAAAACATAAAATCATTCCAACCATATTGTCTAGATGTCAGATTTTTGATTTTAGAAGAATTAATGTAAAAGACACCAAAAATCATTTAGCAAATGTTGCAAAGTCCGAGGGCATTGAAGCTGCAGATGATGCTTTACATATAATTGCACAAAAAGCAGATGGAGCTCTTCGTGATGCGCTTTCAATTTTTGATAGGGTCGTAAGTTTCTCAGGTAATAAATTAACAAGAGAAGCTGTAACTGAAAATTTAAATGTCCTAGATTACACCTATTATTTTGAAGTCACCGACTTATTATTGGACAATAATATTCCAAATACCTTGATCCTATTCAATAATATATTGTCAAAAGGATTTGATGGACATCATTTTATAATGGGATTAGCATCTCATTTTAGAGATTTACTAGTTTCTAAAACTCCTGAAACCATTGAACTTTTAGAAGTTGGTGAACAAGTAAAAAAAATGTACTTAGAGCAGTCAATAAAAACATCTCATACCTTTCTAGTAGCTTGTATAGAAAAGTCAAACAACTGTGATTTAAAATATAAAATAAGTAGAAATCAAAGGCTATTAGTTGAATTGTGTTTGATGCAAATGGCATCAATTACTTTTGATTCTGAAAACTTCAAAAAAAAAAAAAGTGAACTGACTCCCAGTGGAATAAAAAGTTTAGGTATAATTCCTCCCTCCTATTTTAACACTGTTAACAAAAAATTTGAAGTTCAAGACAACAAAGTAGCACCCGCGAAATCAACTATTCCAACTAATGCTGAGCAAAATTCAAAAACAGTTCAAACATCTCCTAAAGAAAATAAAGAAACAAAGGATAAAATTGAGTTATCAATCAATCGACCCAAAAAAAAATCTGCATTTTCAATAAGTAGTATCAAAAAGAAAAAGGAGCTTTTAAAAATAGTAAATGATAATAAACCTGAAGAATCTGAGAAACCTAAAAATTCATTTTCAGAAGAGCAGTTTCAACTGGCTTGGAACCAATTCACTAAAAAGATTGATAGAGAAGGTAAATATAATTTATTGTCACATCTAACTATGGCAAAACCTGTTCTTAAAGGAACTACCGTCAATTTAGTTTATCCCAATAATACAATAAAAACAGAGGTAGAAAGAGTACAACATGATATTCTTTCGTTTATTAAAGATAAACTTCAGAATTATGAAATTACCCTAGAAATTATTGTGAATGAAACAGTAGAAAAAAAATATGCCTACACTCCGATTGAAAAATATGATAAACTAATAGAAAAAAATCCTTTATTAGATACTTTAAGAAAAGAATTAGGTTTAGAATTATAATACATAAAAATGTTAGGACTAAAATTACCAACAGATCCAAGGTGGGTTAATATCGCAGAAAAAAATATACAAGAAATATTGACGGATCACGCATTTTGTGAAATAAAAGCTGCTTCTACTGCTATATCATTAATGGTATCATTTCCAGAATATACAGAGTTGGTTAAAGAAATGCCTAGTCTTGCTAAAGAAGAAATGTGTCATTTTGAACTAGTTCATAATATTATTTTAGATAGAGGATGGACCCTTGGAAGAGATCGTAAAGATCATTATGTAATTAAACTACTGTCTTTTTTTCCAAAAGGAGGCAGCAGAACAACACAATTAATACATCGTCTATTATATGCAGCATTGATTGAAGCCAGAAGTTGTGAACGATTTAAACTATTGTCTGAAAATTTAAAAGACAAAGAATTGGCTCTTTTTTTCAGAAGCTTGATGGAAAGCGAAGCAGGACATTATACGTTATTTTTAAATTTTGCTAGAAACTATGGTGGTCGAAAAATTATCGATGAAAAATGGCAAAAACTTTTAATATTTGAAGCAGAAATCATGAAAAGTTTAGGAGGTAAAGAGACAATTCATGGATAGCCTATAGTTATTTGTCTTGATATAAACTTCGAATAATTCCATCAGAGAGTCCAATTTTAGGCACATAAATTTCTTTTGCTCCGCTCCATTTCATTGCTGATATATATATATTTAAAGCCGGTAAAATCACATCTGCTCGATCTAAATCCATATTAAATTTAGAAATTCTTTCTTCGTAAGTAAATGATTCTACCGTTTGAAAGTATTTTTTTAAATAATGATAACTTAAAGGTTTGCCTAGTTTAGTTCCACTGAATTTATAGGTGCTATTTATGTTTCCTCCAGTCCCTAAGAGTGTTATTTGGTTGTGTTTTTTAGTATGCTCCTTTATCCACAATTTCATTTGGTTCCAAATACTATCTGGAACTAACTCATTAATTAATCGAACTGTACCTATTTTAAAAGACTTAGAAAGGACTGATTTTCCCTTTGAATAAATAGTTAATTCTGTGCTTCCCCCTCCTACATCAACGTAAAGAAAAGTTTTATCATGAACTAAATATTTTTTTAAATTTGTTAAGGCTATGATTTTTGCCTCTTCATTTCCGTTAATGATCTCAATATCGATTCCTGTACTCTTTTTTATTTTTTCGGTGATGCTTTTACCATTCTTAGCCTCACGCATTGCAGAAGTTGCGCATGCTCTATATTTTGAAACATTATGCACTTTCATTAATAATTTAAACGCTTTCATAGAGTCTTCCATACGATTATAATTATCGTCGGATACTAATCCTAGTTTAAAAACATCGTCTCCAAGTCTAATAGGAACTCTAATTAATGAAGTTTTTTTAAATTTTGTGTCGCTACCATATTGCTCAATAATAGTTGTTATGAGTAACCGTATCGCATTGGAGCCAATATCTATAGCTGCATATTTTTTAATTAACATACTATATATTTTTATATTTTAAATCTCTTGGAAAGATGACATTCTTAGTTTGCCCGTAATTAGCAAATTCCAATGATCAATTGCGAATTCTATATGTATAAAACCACAAGTTGGTAGGTCTTAATAATAGTCGTCTCCGAGCATATTTACTAAAGACGTAAATGCATGGTTATGTCCAACAATCATAACAACATTAAAAGAATCATTCAATTCTTTGATAACTCTTAAAACATTTTTACCCTGAAAATCATACAAAGATTTATTTATAAAAAATGAATCAGATTCAATATCAAAAGCTTTTTTAAAATATAAAGCGGTAGCTTTTGCTCTTTCTGCATCACTCGTTAACAAAACATCAGGTTTTGAAACAAGATCTTTAATATGGTCCGAAATTAAAATAGCATCTGAGACTCCTCGTTTTTTTAAAGGACGTTTATGATCATCGACTGGTAATTTCCATGATGATTTTGCATGTCGAACTAAATACAAATTTTTCATATATATAAAACACTAATAAATCAGTAGGTTAAATAATTTACTAAAGTTAAATTAAGGAGAAAGTCTTTCGATAATCCAGTCTAAATGACTTAACCTATACCTGATACGATCATGCAGTCTGTTTGGCCTACCCTGCCAAAATTCAATAGAAATTGGCGACACTAAATAACCTCCCCAATTTGCTGGTTTTTTGATTTCTTTATCGGAATATTGATTTTCTAACAATGCTAATTTATTTTCAATCACTTTTCGATTTTCTATGACCTCGCTTTGATTAGAAACTAAAGCTCCTAATTGACTGCCTTTAGGTCTACTGTTAAAATAGTTGTTTGAATCATCTTCTGAAGTCTTTGACGCTGTTCCTTTAATGATAATTTGTCGCTCTAAACTCGGCCAAAAAAATGACAAGGAAACCTTATTGTTTTGTGCTATGGACTTTCCTTTTTCGCTTAAATAATTGGTATAAAAATAAAAACCGCATCTCATCATATTTTTTTAATAGCACTACCCTCCCCTTTGAAAACCCATCAAGCCCAAGAGTTGTTAAGGTCATTGCGTTTACTTCTTCAACACTTTCTGAATCTTTTGCTTCATAAAACCATTTTCTAAACTGTTGTAAGGGATTAGTGTCAACCTTATTTTGGTTAATTCATCCTTTATTATAGTTTTTTCGATAATCATGTAAATTATCACGCATAATTTTTCAATTTAATGCAAGTTACGAGTTTTAAATATTAAGAAAAATAAGTTTTAAATTAAATTTTAAACACGATACCATCTTTTGCTAATTCTACATTTTTAAAAATTTGTTTCGCTTCAGTTTTAAACTTTTCAATATTTGGATACCTAGTCGAATAATGACCTAAAATTAATTTTTTCACATTGGCTTGTTTAGCAATTTCGGCAGCTTGTTTAGCGGTGCTATGTCTAGTTGCGGCACACAAATGCTCATGTTCGTCTAGAAAAGACGACTCATGGTACAAAACAGTAGTGTTTTTTATGATAGGAATACAAGCTGGGTAAAATTGTGTGTCAGAACAAAAAGCATAAGACTTTGGAGGATCAGGATTAAAAGTTATATTCTCATTTAGTATTGTAACTCCTTTTTCATTAATAACATCAAAACCTTTTTTAATTTTTTGACAGTAGCTGATATCAATATGGTTCTCTTTTACTGAATCAATATCTACTTTTCGGTCCCCTATTTTTTCCTTAAATAAAAAACCATTCGTATATATTCGGTGTTTTAGAGGTATCGTTTGAACTATTACCTTTTCATCTTCAAAAATAATTTCAGAATCTTTACTCTCTAATTCATGAAAAGTTAAAGGAAAATTAACCCAAGATTTACCAAGTTTTAACTGAAGCATTATCACTTCTTTTATTCCTTTTGGTCCATAAATGTGCATTTCAGTCTCTCGTCCTAACAATAAAAAAGTGGAAATCAAACCTATCAAACCAAAATAGTGATCGCCATGCAAGTGAGAAATAAATACATGTTTAATCCTTGAAAATTTAATTTTACAATTTCTTAGTTGCACTTGAGTTCCTTCTCCACAATCTATTAAAAATAAATGATTTTTTATCGATAGTATTTGAGAGGTCGGTCGAGTTTTTGGTCTCGGAGTTGCAGAGTAACAACCAAGTATTGTTAATTCCATAAAAAAAGTTTACATCCCTAATTCACGTTCTATAGTTTCCATCTCAACGATGTCTTCAGCTTCTTGAAGCGATGGAACAACCAAAATATCATCTGGAATTTCATTAAGATTAATTTGATTGTTTACAATAACAAAAGAATTA
>CALTCK010000001.1 GCA_943842625.1 uncultured Flavobacteriaceae bacterium | reverse complement strand
CTGTTGAAAAACAGCCTCTACTCTATAAATCTAGTCGACAAAAACTAAACGATTTTAAGAGATATTACAATAAAAAACTAAAATGTAATCTAATTGTAATATTAATATTATCTAATTATTAACAATTACATATACAGCATCAAAAATTTTAAAATTTAATCCGGTAGCTGATACTAATCTGTTGTCCCGGGCTCCACTTAGAGTAAGTTTGATTTTCCGCTCTATAGGATTTATAAACACTTTCTATGCTACTATTTAATAGATTTTCAAATTTTAAAGAAATACTTGAGTTTTTATTTTCACCAAACGTTTTAGAAGCATTAAAGACTAAATTATTAAATGGAAGTGTATAAACATCTGGGAGGTTTCCATTACCCACCACTTGTAATGTTTCGCCTTGAACATTATAAAAGAAACCAGCATTCCATCCATTGTCATCGCTATAATCGATTCCAAAATTAATTAAATAAGGGGATTGACCCTGAAGCGGTCTTGAACTATCTAATACTTCACCAACCCTCAAGTTTTCTTCTCTATTTTCTCTTTCGTCTTCACTAAATTTTTGTTGAGATTCTATGATTGAAAAATTAAAATTTATTCCAAAATTTTCCCAACCAGGAATAAATCCTAAATGTTTCCTAACTTCAATTTCTCCACCATAGACATTAGCATCACCTAAATTTAAAGGAGTAAATTGTCCTGTAGCACTTCTAATAAATGAAAGCTCAATAGGATCCTTAAAAGATTTATAAAAACCACTAATTGCATAAAAATCTCCTTTATCTCCGTATTTTTCATATCTCAAGTCAAAATTATTGATATAAGTAGGTTGTATATTAATATTACCAATAAAAAAAGTATTATTAATTGGGTCAAATATTTCTGCTAGAGAAGCTTCTTTAAAAGAAGGCCTAGCTGTTGTTCTCGCATAAGAAGTTCTAACTTTTTTTGAACCGTCTTCATTTAAATCAAATATTAAATTAGCAGAAGGGAACAAATCATTTTTATCTATAATAGTTGCTTTAGTAAGATTTGTCCCATCTTGTCTTTGTCCAGAATAAATTAATTGAAACTTTTCATAACGTAACCCGGCAATCGCATTGAACCATTCAGTTATTTTAAATTCTTCAGAGACATAGGCTGAAGCAATATTCATTTGAGATTCAAAAGAATCTGAAATTCCTGAATCTCTTCTTACAAATACACCACTATTTAAACTTGCATCGTACAAATTTTGATCAGCAAATATTTGATCTGGATCTCCATTTGCAAAACCATTAGCAATATTTAATAAAGGAAAAGAATACCTATGGATTATAAAATCTCTTGATTTATATGTGTATGAACCACCAAATTTCACTTTTGCTTCGCTGTCAAATAACGTATGTTTATTTATTAAATCCGCTTTTCCTACTAAATTTGTTTCTTCAAGGTTTCGGAATATTCTAGTTGGCAATCCTGACTCACTGGGTTCGATAGTAAAAGTTTCCTCACCGGTAATTTCATCAATTAAAACTCTAAAAGGGGATACTCTAAAATCTTTATCATAAACCAACGCTAGAGAAGGAGATAGTTTCCAATCTAAAGTCCAATTGGATTCAGTGCCTATGGAGTGTTTACCATTTAGTAAAACATTAGTAATAGAACGTTGTGTGTAAATTAAATTATCTTTTTTAACCAAATTGGAATTTATAATTCTATTTTGTTGATTAAAAATGGAAGCTTTCGATTCTCCATTTTGTAAATGAAGTACATTAAATTTATATTTTGAGTTATCTGTTTTAAAAGACAATCCTGCAATCCCGCTAATTAATACATTGTTTGTGCCAGCTTCCCCTTGTTGTGTTCTGTCTACATTAAGCTCGTAAACTGAAGGATCAGGATCTTTTTTGAAAGATTGTCCGTCTACATATTCTGAATAAAATGTTGTTTCGTTTTTATAAGATAATGATGCTAAATATCCCAACTTATTATCCCCAACATCAAATTGATTGCCTGCTGTAAAAGAAAAGTTATAATCCATAAAACTTGTTTCTCTTTGAGCAGCCATATTTTTAGTAAATCTATTAGTTAATATTTCTACAACTTCAGGGTTTTCTTGGGGTAATGGAATGTATTGTGCTGATGGAATAGGATTATCTCTTAACCCGTTATCAAAACCTAAAAAATCTGTTTTACTGCCATCGTAGGATAAATAATCGCTATTAAAATGAAAATCTGGATTATAGCTCAAACCAAATGAGCTACTATAAGAAGCTTTTGTTGGTATATCTTTGGTGACAATATTAATAGCGCCTCCTGTAAAATCTGCCGATTGATCTGCAGTTGCAGATTTAATTACCAAAACATTTTCTAAAATAGATGAGGGAAATAAATCTAACTGTAAGGTATTTCTATCAGGATCTAAACCTGGAACATCTACACCGTTTAAAGATGTTTTAGTGTAGCGATCTCCCAAACCTCTGACATAAACATACTTGCCTCTTTGAACAGAAACTCCAGGAATACTCTTGACTGCAGATGCAATATCGCCAGCTCCTGAATTTTTAATACTCTCTAAAGAAAGACCATCCATAAGATTTATGGAGTTTTTTTGTAATTTTAAAACTGATTCTTCAGTATTTCTTTTTAATGAAGTTTTAATAACAACTTCATCTAACTCGGCGGAAGCAGCTTTTAGGGTTACATCAATATTAATTGACTCTCCATTTTTTAGAATAATTTCATTAATTTCTTTAGTTTGATACCCTACAAAAGAAAACTCCAAGGTGTAGGTTCCTGGAGTTAATTCTAAATTGTATTTACCCTCAAAATCGCTTAAGGCTCCTTTAAGAGTCCCTTTTACAATAACATTTGCAAAAGGAAGAATATCATTGTACTCCCCATCGTTTACTGTACCAGTAATGATTCCAGATTGTGAAAATGAAGAAAAAGAGAGTAAACTTATAATTAGTAATAATAAAGATGTTTTTTTCATGGTTGTTATATATAAAAACAACTCATCCCAATAATTTGGAATGAGTTTTGATTAATTTATTTTAAATCAATTCAAATAAATTATAAGGCTCCCTTATAATCAGCAAAGGTCCACCCAAAGTCAGATAAATTTGCTCCAACTGTTTCAGAGCCATTAATTACTGCATTCGCATTATCACCATATCCAGTAACGGGAACAGTCTCAGCTTTATTTACAAATAGATCTTGTACATTTTCAACTGCTGAAGGCAGTACTATTTCCCAAAGTCCGAATGATAGTTTGCCATCATTGTAATTTGTTGCAACGCCATCATTATCTAATTCAACATCTGAAGATTCTTTAAATCCTCTAGCAAACACATTATTTGAAACACCCATAGCATTACTTCTGTAATCAGCATACTCACCATTTTCTGTTGAACTGTTACCTATTAAAGTAATATTATTCAACGTAAAGCTTCCTTCTAGTGCACCTTCAGGACCATCAATTTCCATGGCATGATCAGAAATATCTCCTAATACAACCACTGAGTTTGATACAGTTCCAGAATATGCTTGGTCAATATCTAATCCATCATCACCTTGAGCCCAAACTAGCGCATTTGATACATCTACAGAACCACCAAATAACTCAATGCCATCATCAACATTTGCTACTACCTCAACATTAGCGATCGAAGTTCCAGATCCAACTCCACCTAGAGTAAGTCCATTTATTTCATTCCCTTCACCAATCTCAGCACCACCATGACGAATAGAAACATAATTTATTTCTCCTGAGTTATCAGAATTATCATTGCCCCCATACAAGCCATTGGTATCACTTGCAGGGATTCCTTCAATTTGGGTTTCTGATGCGTTTCCTTCGACGGATATAGTGGCATAACCTAAGACTAACAATCCGCCCCATAATCCACGATCATTTTCAGTTAAGTTTCCTCCAAATGATTGACCTAATTGAATATTATCTGCCGCAGAAGTAAATACAATAGGGTTATCAGTAGTTCCATTTGCCATTATTTTAGCACCTCTAGCAATAATTAATGCTGATGCATTTGCACCACTTCCAGCAAAAGCCTTAATAATTGTTCCTGCTTCTATAGTCAATGTATTACCTGCAGTTACAGTAACTCGGCCTTCAAGCTCCCATATTTCGTCATTTGTTAAAGTTTTGTCTTCTGTAATTTGCCCGCTTAAAACAGTATCTGTTCCTTGACCTTCGCTATCATTAGGAATAACTGCTCCATCGTCATCGCTACTGCAACTCATAAATGATCCAATTGTGAAAATTACGATTATTGTAAGTAAAATTTTTTTCATTTTTAAATTATTATTTTGATTATTATGGTACAAATAACTAATACTAATGTGAAGTTCTTGTTATCTAGAAATTATCAATAGATGATTTTAGTGTTAATTAATTGTTACCTACTTAACATTTAAAATACATTAAAAAGAACTTAATAATAGTATATTGCGATTTTATAAATTATTAGAATGATGAATTGGGAACAGCTACTATCATTAAGAAGGCAAGGTGATACAAATAAAAGATTACGAATTGAACAAGATGAGACACGGTTAGGTTTTGAGGTAGATTACGACCGGATTATCTTTTCATCAGCATTTAGAAGCTTACAGGATAAAACGCAAGTAATACCATTATCAAAAACATCATTTGTACATACTCGACTCACCCATAGTCTAGAAGTTTCTGTTGTAGGACGATCTTTAGGCAGAATTATAGGGAAGGCGGTTTTAGAGAAATACCCTCAGTTAAAAAAGACACATGGTTATCAAAGTAATGATTTTGGAGCGATTGTAGCAGCAGCATCATTAGCTCATGATATAGGGAATCCTCCATTTGGACATAGTGGCGAAAAAGCCATTGGCGATTTTTTTTTAAATGGAAAAGGGAAACGTTTTAAATCTCTATTATCACCAAAACAATACCAAGACCTTATTGATTTTGAGGGAAACGCTAATGGGTTTAAAATTTTATCTGAAACAAAAAATGGTGTAGAAGGAGGTTTGCGATTATCCTACGCAACTTTAGGAGCCTTTATGAAATACCCAAAAGAATCACTTCCAAAAAAACCATCCTTAAATATTTCAGATAAAAAATATGGTGTTTTTCAGTCAGAAAAAGACTTTTTCCTTGAGGTAGCTAAGGAGTTAGGCCTTCAAAATAGAGGTGATAATAAGGACATTAGTTTTAGTCGCCATCCACTAGCTTTTTTAGTAGAAGCAGCAGATGATATTTGCTACACTATTATTGATTTTGAAGACGGTATTAATTTGGGTTTAATTGATGAAGAGTTTGCACTAGAATATTTAATTAAACTGGTAAAAGATAACATAAACACTAATAAGTACCATAGTTTGAATAAATCTTCAGATCGCCTGGCTTACTTGCGCTCATTAGCTATTAATACACTAGTTGCAGAAGCTGCATCTGTTTTTATTAACAATGAAGAGGCTATCCTAAATGGAAAATTTACGACATCATTACTAGATAAAAGTAACTATAAAGCCCAAGTTGACGATATTATAAAAATTAGTATCCAGAAAATTTATAAAAGCAATAATGTCATAGACAAAGAGATTGCAGGTTATAAAATATTAAATACACTCCTCGACGTTTTTACAAATTCAGTTGAAAACTATAAAAGTGGCGTTACAACTCAATTTGATCAGTTAATATTAGATGATTTAATTTTAGGAAATCCAGATGAAACATCAATGTATCAATATTTGATCGAAGCTTGCAACTACATCTCGAGGCTTACCGATAGTAATGCAATGTTAAATTTTCATAAAATCAACGGAAATCTTATTTAAAAAGACGATATTGCATTTGAAAATAGAACAGTGTTTTGTCGAATTAAAAATTAAAATAAACTAGCTATATTGCCATTAAACTCTATTTTTTAAATAACTACCTATGAAAAAATTACTTTACCTTTTTGTATTCATCCTAGCGAATTCTTTATTCGGTCAGGATTACAAAAGCTCAGTGAGCACTTATTTGAATGCTAATAAATCGGAATTGGGTATTGAATCCCAAGACTATGATGACCTTGTTATTGACAGGCACAGCTATTCCAAAAGTATGGATGTAGAAAATGTCTATGCAATCCAACGACACCAAGGAATAGAAATATTCAATTCTGTTTCTTCGTTTGCAATTAGAAATGGACAAGTTTTGAATGCTGGATTTTCTTTTGAAAAAAATATTTCAGAAAAAGTTAACACCACAAGCCCTTCAATCAATGCTGCAACAGCAATTAACAAAGCTGCGGAGAGTTTAGGACTTAGTACTACCTCTAATATTGATCTAATTGAAACCCTATCAGACAATAAATTTATATTTTCAAATGGAGGAATTTCTTTAGAAAATATACCTGTTAAATTGGTTTACCAAACCATGGATGATAGTTCATTAAGACTTGCTTGGGATTTAAGTATTTATTTGTTAGATGCTTCTCATTATTATAGTGTCAGAATAGATGCAGTAAATGGGACTCTTATAGATACTATTGACTGGGTTGTTAGTTGTGCTGTTGAAAAAGGAATGTTTAGCAATCATACTCATATAAAAGATAACAATCGTTTATTTTCTCAAACCAAAAATATGGCATTATCAGGTGGTGCTCAGTATCGAGTATTTGCGATGCCAATTGAAAGCCCAAACCATGGAGTCGATACTTTAGAAGCTGATCCTTCTGGTGAAGGCGAAGGTTCTCCTTTTGGATGGCACGATACTGATGGTGTTCCTGGAGCTGAACATACCATAACTAGAGGTAATAATGTTTGGTCAAAAGATGATATAAACGCAAACAACGGAACAGATGGTATTTCTGCCGATGGAGGAGCTGAACTTATCTTTGATTTCCCATACATTTTTGATGCTCCACCAGTCGAAATGATAGAAGCTTCAACAGTAAATTTATTTTATTGGAATAATTTAATGCATGATATTTACTATCAGTATGGTTTTGATGAAGCGAGTGGAAATTTCCAAGAAAACAACTATGGAAATGGAGGAAATGGAAGTGATTCAGTTAACGCTGATGCCCAAGATGGAGGAGGTACAAATAATGCCAACTTCGCCACTCCCCCTGATGGATCGAATCCAAGAATGCAGATGTTTTTATGGGACGGTGCAGTTACTTCTGGACCCCTATTAACGATAAATGATGGTCCTCTAACAGGTGATTACGATGGGATACCGGCTGCTTTTGGCGGTGAAATTGTAGATTTAACAGAGGATTTAGTATTGGTAGAAGATGACGTTAATGGTACTGAAGATACAAATGATGCTTGTGACCCTATCACTAATGGAGGGGATTTAACTGGAAAAATTGCTGTTATTAGAAGAGGAGAATGCGAATTTGGCTTCAAATCATTAGCAGCTCAAAATGAGGGTGCTGTTGCAGTAATTATGGTTAATAATGTTGACGGAGATGCTATTACAATGGGTGGTGGTGCTGTTGGAGATCAAGTAACCATACCATTGTTTATGGTGAATAATATTGATGGTGAAGCAATTATTGAAGAATTGTTAACAGGAACAATTAACGGAACCATCAATGGTGTTACGGTTGGTCCTCAAATAGATGGAGATTTGGATAACGCAATTATAGCTCATGAATATGGTCACGGTATATCCAATAGACTTACAGGTGGAGCAAACAATACCAGTTGTTTAAACAATGCCGAACAAATGGGAGAAGGATGGAGTGACTATGTAGGTTTAATGCTAACGATGGAGCCCGGCGATCAGGGATCCGACATCAGAGGTATTGGTACCTACGCAACAGGTCAGCCAACTGATGCTCAAGGAATAAGAGAGGCTCCGTACAGTACAGATTTTGCTGTTAATAATTATACCTATGCTGATTCAAATAATAATGTGATCTCAACCACACGGAATTGGATTTGTTTGGGCTACTATGCTTTGGGATATGACTTGGTTATTAATTGATGAATACGGATATGATCCAGATTTATACAATGGAACAGGTGGAAATAATATAGCTATCCAATTAGTAATGGATGGTATGAAATTACAAAATTGTTCTCCCTGGATTTGTTGACGGAAGAGATGCCATATTGGAAGCGGATGAATTAGCAAACGATGGTGTAAATCGTTGTTTAATTTGGGAAGCTTTTGCTAATAGAGGTTGTGGATTTAGTGCCGACCAAGGAAATTCATTCCAGTCGCTCAGACCAAGTTGAGGCATTTGATCTTCCTGTAATTTGTGGTGGTTTAGGGACTAATGATAATTTATTAGAAAATAATTTTATCATCTATCCAAACCCATCAAATGGAAAAATTAATATACAACCGTTATTAGATTTTGGTGCAGGAACAGTTTCTATATATGATATGAATGGTAGAGAAGTGTATACGAAAAAACTTCTTTACAAAATACAGTTTCTTTGAATGTAGAAGGATTTAACAACAGGACTTTATATTATACAAATAAACGGAGCAGATTACAATCACACTGCTAAATTGGTGATAAAAAAATAATACGTTTTAAATAAGTATTTAAAAAAAGCTGTCTTTCATGACAGCTTTTTTTATAGGTAAGAGTTTAACAATTGGGTTATTTTATTTGCGGAAATACCAACGATATCTTGTAATTGATCAATAGATCCTTGATCTGGAAATTCATCAGAAATGCCAATATTTTTTAACGTTTTTTTGTAATTATTTTTGATATAAAACTCATTGACTGCGCTCCCAAAACCACCCATTGCAATCCCGTCCTCTACAGTGATTATGGTATTATATTTTTTAAATATACGATGCAATAATACTTCATCAATGGGTTTGATAAAACGCATATCATAACAAGAGACTTCTTTGGGGTCTTGACATTTAGTTATCCCGTCAATAACATTGTTTGAGACGCTGCCAATAGTTAAAACAGCAATGTTATTTCCTTTTTTCAGTTGCAATCCTTTTCCAATTTCAATTTTTGAAAATGGTTTTCTCCAAGAAATAATTTTTCCTCTTCCTCTGGGGTATCTAATTGCTATTGGCTTTTTTAAACCTAATTGAGCAGTATACATAATATTTCGAAGTTCTACCTCGTTTCTAGGAGCAAAAATGATTAAATTTGGTATGCATCGTAAATAACTCATATCAAAAATACCGTGATGTGTTGCGCCATCTTCACCAACCAAACCAGCTCGATCCAAGCAAAAAATGACCGGTAGGTTTTGTAGGCAAACATCGTGAATTAGTTGATCGTAAGCTCTTTGTAAAAAAGTTGAATAAATATTACAAAATACAATATTTCCTTGTGTGGCCATTCCAGCTGAAAAAGTGACTGCATGTTGTTCAGCTATTCCAACATCAAACGCTCTTTTAGGAAATATTTCCATCATGTATTTCAATGAACTTCCAGTGGGCATTGCGGGAGTTATTCCAATTATTTTTTTATTTATTGTTGCCAATTCAACCAATGTTTTACCAAAAACATCCTGAAACTTTGGCGGTATATCTTTCTCATTCTTATATTGAATCTCTCCTGTAGCAGCATTAAATTTTCCAGGCGCATGGTAGAGTACTTGATTTTCTTCTGCCTGTTTCAGGCCTTTTCCTTTTTTTGTAATTATATGTAACAATTTTGGGCCATTGATTTTTTTTAATCGATTAAATTCGTCAACTAAATCATTTAAATTGTGTCCATCAATAGGACCGGAGTAGTTAAAGTTTAAAGCTTCGAAAATATTATCGGTATTAGGAGTTTGATCTAGAGTTACTTTTAGTAAATATTTTTTTAATGCACCTACACTTGGATCGATTCCTATCGCGTTATCATTTAAAATTACTAATAAGTTAGTATTTGTTACTCCGGCATGATTTAAAGCCTCAAACGCCATTCCGCTCGCAACAGATGCATCACCAATAATTGCGACATGTTGTCTTTTAAAATTTTTGGCGAGTTGAGAAGAAACGGCCATCCCTAATACTGCAGATATAGAAGTACTACTATGACCTGTTCCAAAGGCATCATATATACTTTCAGACATTTTTGGAAAACCGCTAATTCCATTAAATTGTCTATTGGTATGAAATTTATTCTTTCTGCCCGTTAGTATTTTATGACCGTAAGCTTGATGTCCAACATCCCACACGATAATATCCTCTGGAGTGTTAAAAACATAATGTAAAGCTATCGTTAGTTCAATAACTCCCAGACTGGCCCCCAAATGTCCTTCCTTGGCAGCCACAAGATCAATTATTTTTTTTCTAATTTCTGCTGCTAGTTCCGGTAATTGTTCCAGTGAAACTTTACGAAGATCTTCAGGGTATAGAATGTTATTTAAAATTGACTTCTGCATTTTGTAAAGATACAGATTTGATGTTGTATTTTTGAATTTACAAAAAAAGGAATCCCTTGATAGAACCTCATAGTGATAGTTATTTTATGAAACAAGCCTTAGTTGAGGCGAACGAAGCATTAAGTAAAGGTGAAGTTCCTATTGGTGCTGTAATTGTTTGTGAAAATCAGATTATCGCCAGAGGGCATAATTTAACTCAAACATTAAATGATGTGACTGCACATGCAGAAATGCTGGCTATAACAGCTGCTGCAAATTTTTTGGGAGGTAAGTATCTTTTAAATTGTACTTTATATGTGACTTTAGAGCCTTGTCAAATGTGTGGAGGAGCCTTATTTTGGAGCCAAATTTCAAAGATAGTTTATGGTGCAAAAGATAAGGATAGAGGTTGTATTAATTTAAAGACAAAGCTGCATCCTAAAACAAAAATAATAGGAGGTATTCTAGAAAAAGAGTCATCTAACATTATTAAAAGATTTTTTATTGAGAAACGAAATTTGAACTAAAAAAAAACTCATTTGCTAAAGCAAATGAGTTTTTATAAAATCGTGGCTTCTATTTCTTAGTCGTGAATTACGCGAACTTGACCTGCAACCATTCCTTTTCGACCTTCTTCTTCTACGTATTCTACCTTGTCTCCTTCGTTTAATGCTTCGCCATTAAGACCGGTTACGTGAACAAAGATGTCTTTACCTGTGTCATCATTTGTTATAAATCCGAAACCTTTTGATTCGTTAAAAAACTTTACTGTACCTTCCATTTTTATTTAAAAAAAAATTAATAATGAGCAAATATAGTAGATTTATTAAATAATTGTGCTAAAAACTTGTGATTAAAATTTTCTTCAGCATTTCAATTATCCTTAGAATTATTAAACGCTCTCATTTTTTTTATACTTTCTTCTGTTAACATATAATCTTTTATATCTTTATTTTTCCACCGATTATAAATGAATAAAGGCATTACAATAAACATCAGTAACATCAATGATACTCCAATTAAGTAATCACCACTCACATTATTTTCAAGCTTAACATAAAATCCAAGGCAAAGCCCAATAAAAGAAATAATTAACAGAAATTTTATCAAATATTTCATTTATTACGTTCAATCTTAAATTCAAATCTTTTAATTGCTGATCATCTATATATGAAGGAGCATTAATCATAACATCTCTTCCTGAATTATTCTTTGGAAACGCAATAAAATCTCTTATGGTTTCTTGACCTCCAAGTATCGAAACCAATCTATCCAATCCAAATGCTATACCGCCGTGAGGTGGAGCTCCGTATTGGAAGGCATCCATTAAAAAGCCAAATTGAGCTTTTGCCTCTTCGGGAGTAAAACCAAGATATTCAAACATCATAGCTTGTGTTTCTTTATCGTGAATCCGTATAGAACCTCCTCCAATTTCATTTCCATTTAAAACTAAATCATACGCATTAGCTTTAACCGATCCTGGAGCTGTTTTTAACAGCTCAATTTGTTCAGGTTTTGGTGAAGTAAAAGGATGGTGCATCGCATGAAATCTTTCAGTCTCTTCGTCCCATTCTAACAAAGGAAAATCTACTACCCATAAAGGGGCAAATTCGTCATTTTTTCTTAAACCTAAACGCTCCCCCATTTCCATTCTTAAAGCACTTAATTGCGCTCGTACTTTATTGGTTTCGCCGGAAAGAATACAAATTAAATCACCTGCTTTAGCGCCTGTAGCTTCTGCCCAATTCGAAAGATCTTCTTGAGTATAAAACTTATCTACAGAAGATTTGTAAGTTCCATCCTCATTACATTTACAATAAACCATTCCTGAGGCACCTATCTGAGGACGTTTGACCCAGTTGATTAGTTTGTCTATATCTTTTCGAGAATAATTATTCCCGCCAGGGATAGCAATTCCAACAACTAATTCGGAATTGTTAAAAACTGCAAAATCTTTATGCTTTGCAAACTCATTCAACTCTCCGAATTCCATTCCAAAACGAATATCAGGTTTGTCATTCCCGTACAATTTCATTGCACTATCATAAGTCATTCTTGGAAAGTTACTAATCTCGATTCCTTTAATTTTTTTTATTAAATGGCGTGTCAACCCCTCGAAAGTTAATAAAATATCTTCTTGCTCAACAAATGCCATTTCACAGTCTATTTGTGTAAATTCAGGTTGTCTGTCAGCTCTTAAATCTTCGTCTCTAAAACATTTTACAATTTGAAAATATTTATCCATACCTCCAACCATTAACAATTGTTTAAAGGTCTGAGGTGATTGTGGTAAGGCGTAAAATTGACCTTCATTCATTCTTGAAGGAACTATAAAATCTCTTGCTCCCTCGGGTGTTGATTTTATTAAATAAGGAGTTTCTATTTCAACAAATTCTTTATTTGATAGATAATTTCTAACAGCCATAGTTACCTGATGACGAAATACTAGGTTTTCACGAACAGGATTTCTTCTTATATCTAAATATCGATATTTCATTCTTATATCGTCACCTCCATCAGTTTCATCCTCAATTGTAAAAGGGGGTGTTAAGGATTCGTTTAAAATAGAAAAATCTGAAACTAAAATTTCGATATTACCAGTTGGAATAGTTGGATTTTTAGAAGCTCTTTCAATGACAGTTCCATGAACTTGGATCACAAATTCTCTTCCCAATAATCTTAGCTTTTTCTATAAGTTTTTTAGAGGTACGCTCTTCGTCAAAAATAAGTTGTGTAATTCCATATCGATCTCTCAAATCAATCCAAATCATAAATCCTTTATCTCTGGATTTTTGAACCCAACCAGCTAAGGTTATCGATTCATTTATGTGACTTTCTCTTAATTCACCGCAAGTATGACTTCTAAACATTTTATTTTTTTATTACGTAACGTTACTTAAGGGTAACATTACAGAATTGCAAATTTAGTAAGATAAAAGAGCATATTATACTCTTTTTAAAAAATTATTACATTGATATTTAAAAGGATATAATTATCATTATAAATTTTAACCCATCGCAAATAGTCTTAAATATTATTTGTTGATCCTATTAAAGATCGAGTTTTTAATTTTATTTTATGGGTAATAAAAAATAAAACGGGTACAATAATTAAGGTTAAAAATGTAGCTATGACAAGACCATAAATTACAGTCCAAGCTAAAGGTCCCCAAAATATTACATTATCGCCCCCAAAATAGATATTTGGATTAAAGTCGGTAAACAAGGTAAAGAAGTTTATGTTCAAGCCTATTGCTAGAGGTATTAATCCTAGTATAGTCGTTATTGCAGTCAATAGTACAGGACGTAATCTTGCTCTTCCCCCTTCTATGATTGACTCCTTAATGACTCTCTGTCTTCAATAAATCCTTATCATTCATTCCCATTGAGATCATTTTTCGATCAATTAATAATTGCGTGTAGTCAAGTAATACAACACCATTATTAACAACAATTCCTGCGAGTGAAATAATTCCCATCATCGTCATCATGATCACAAAAGCGCTTCCGGTAATCACAATTCCACCAAATACCCCGATTAAACTTAAAAATATTGCAAGCATTATTATAGTAGGTTTTGATACTGAGTTAAATTGGAAAATTAAAATCAAAAATATTAACCCAAGCCCAGTGAAAAAAGCCCCTAACAAAAACGCCATTTGTTTATTTTGCTCCTCAATTTGTCCGGTATAATCTATTTTAATTTTATTTGGTAATTCAGTAAAATTTTTCATTTCACTTTGGATATTAGACACAATAACTCCAGCATCCGTGTATCCTGGAGCTAGTGCAGAATAAACTGTAACAACACGTTTTGTGCCTTTGTGTTTTATGGCACTAAACCCAGAGCTGTTTTTTTGTTTAGCGATTACTGAGACCGGTATTTCTTTAATTTTTCCTGTTGCTTGATCTCTAAATATTATTTTTTGATCAAAAAGAGCGTTGGTATTGTACCTGTCCTCCTTATTAAAACGCACATAGATGTCGTAATCCTCGCCATCTTCTTTGTAAATACCTGCTTTAGATCCAAAAATTGAATTTCGTAAAAGCTGACCAACTTGTCCAGTGCTAACACCTAATTCTCCTGCTTTTTGTCGATCAATCTCTACCTGCATAGTGGGTTTAGATTTATTTACATCAATTTTTAGTTCATCAATTCCTGCAATATTTTTCGAGTTAATAAAATTTCTCATTCGTTCAGCAACCAAAATTAATTCAGCATAATCAGGCCCTTCGATTTCTATATTTATAGGGGGCCCCGCCGGGGGACCATTTTCATCTTTTTCAACGGATATTAAAATACCTGGATATATTCCTACCAAAGCCTTTTGTACTTTTTCTCTTAATAGTTTACTATCTGCTCCTTGTCGATACTTATATTCAGTCATCGAGGCAGTAATTTTAGCTTTATGAGGCATTTCTGCTGTTGAACCACCATCTGTTTGTGGATTGCCAGCTCCTTCTCCGACTTGGGAAACGACACTTTCAACTAGAAAATTATAATCACCGTCCATGTTCTCAGAATCATTTAATATATCATATACCTGATTTTCAATTTCTTTTGTTATTTGATTGGTTTTTTCGATATCGGTACCTTGAGGGTATTCAATGTAAACTATTATTTGATTCGGAGTGTTGTCCGGAAAAAATTCTACTTTAGTCCTTTGCGAACCAATGGAATAACCAAAGCCTCCAAAAGCAACAAAAAGTAAAATTATTATTCCTACAGTTAGGATGTAAGGCATTGCTCCACTCAAAGCTCTTCGAAGTATTTTTTCATAGAACTGTTCCCATTTCGGGATTGTTTTGTTTTGAAAACGATTTGCTAATTTTCTTAGCCCAAATCTATAAGCCCACAACATAATAGCTGTAAAAATCATTACGCTACCTATTCCTCTGTATGCTCCTCCAATTAAAAAAATTATAAGGCCAATTCCTGAAACAACACTTGATAAAATGATAATTCTTTTAAGAGGCATTTCTTTATCTTCAGTTTTCATAAATTGAGATACTATCACAGAATTAAAAAAGATAGCAACAAATAATGACGAACCTAATACTACCGACAGTGTAATTGGTAAATAAATCATAAACTCCCCCATAACTCCCGGCCATAAACCTAAGGGAATAAAAGCGGCAACGGTTGTTGCTGTAGATATAATGATAGGGAAAGCAATCTCGCTAATACCTTGTTTTGCAGCTTCAATTCGAGACATTCCTTCTTCGTCCATTAAACGATATACATTTTCGACCACCACAATTCCATTATCTACCAACATACCAAGCCCCATGATTAAGCCAAAAAGAATCATTGTGTTCATTGTAAAGCCCAAATAGTTTAGAATCATTAAAGACATAAACATCGACATCGGAATTGCAAAGCCTACAAATAAAGCATTTTTAAAACCTAAAAAGAACATCAATACACTCACGACTAAAATAATTCCAAATAGTATATTGTTAACTAAATCATCAACCTGTCCAATTGTTTTTGAAGATTGATCGTTCGAAATAGTAAGTTTTAAATTACTTGGGAATACTTCTTCTTTTGCTTTTTCTATAATCACTTTAATTTTATCTGCTGCTGCTACCATATTTTTTCCAGCTCGTTTTTTCACATCAAGCATTACAACTCGTCGACCAAACTCTCTTGCGTAGGTTGTTCTTTCTTTTTCTTTAAATTTTATAGTAGCTATGTTTTTTAAATAAATAGGATTGCTATTGTCAGATTTAACCACAAAGTTTTCTAACTCTGCTGGAGAATTAATTTCCCCTAGTACTCGAATTGTTCTTCGTTGCCCGCTTGCAATAAAGTTTCCAGCAGATATGGTAACATTTTCGTTATTTATAGCTCCAATAACATCTTGAAAGCTAACTTTTGCAGCCATCATTTTATAAACATCTACAGCAACTTCTACCTCTCTTTCTTGAGCACCTCTAATATCTACTTGCTTAATTTCAGATAAATTCTCTATTTCATCTTCAAGATATTCGGCATACTCTTTAAGTTTTTCTACAGGATAATCTCCAGAAATATTTATATTTAAGATGGGCATCTCCTCAGACATACTTAAATCGAAAACATTTGGATCTACTTTGGCACCGTTAAAAGTGGGCCAGTCTTCACCAGATATTTCTGTTTCTATTTCGTCTTTTATTTTTTGTTTTGCTAATTCAACTTCTATATCCTCATCAAATTCAACAATAATCATAGAGACATCTTCCTGTGATGTTGAGGTGATTTCTACAACATTACTAACTGTTTTTAAAACATCTTCTAGAGGGGTCGTAATTAGCTTTTCGACATCTTCTGCTGTATTTCCTGGATAAATTGAACTTATGTAAATTTTAGTTTCTTTAATTTCAGGAAAATTTTCTCTTGGCATACTGAAATAGGCTGAAATTCCTGATAATAAAATAATAACCATCATCACATAAATGGTGGTCTTATTAGTAATTGCCCAAGAGGATAAACGAAATTCTTTATTAATGTTTTTTTCCTTTTTACTCATTAGTTTCTGTATTTAGAATTTTCACGTCTTGTCCATCTTTTACGTTTCGAGCTCCTTCATTTACAATTACATCATTACTAACTAACCCTTCTAGAATTTCTACAAAATCTCCTTGCGTTTTACCTGTTTTTATGATAATTTTTTTAGCAATTGCTTCATTTTCAGGATTAATGTCTTGTGCTAAAAAGATGTATTGTTCTCCTAACGAGTTTTCTGATATTATACTTTGTGGTATCAATACAGCTTCCTTACTAGAATAATCGTTGATTTTAATTTTTGCTGTAAGATTTGGCTTTATATGTTTATCCTGGTTAGGAATATTGATATTTATTTTGAAGGTTCTATTTTCAGGATTAATAAAATTACTTACTTGATCCACTTTTGTAATTAATTTTTCATTTAAAACTGGGAAGAAAACTTCTACCATTTTTCCTGAAGTAACATTACTCAGGTATCCTTCAGGAACTTCTGCTTCAATATACATTTTTTCAAGGTTTACTAGTCGGAAAACTGGTGATATACCTGCCCCAACAACGGTCCCTTCCTCGGTAATAATATCATCAATAACACCCGAAAAAGGGGCTCTAATTGAGGTTTTCTCTAACTGAGATTGCATTTGGTTTACAGCATTTTGCTGTCCCTCATAGGTTGCCTTTGCTTGTAAAAATTCAATCTCACTTCCTATTTTTTGTTCCCACAAACGCTTTTGTCTTTCAAAGGTTGTTTTAGCCAAACTTAGTTGAACTTTCATTTGAGCAATTTGTTGCGACATTCCCCCATCATCAATAGAGGCCAGAAGTTGACCCTTCGATACATTTTGACCTTCAAATACTAGAATTTTTAATAATAAGCCAGAAAATTCAGGGTACAGAATTAAATTTTGTTTTGTTGCAACACTACCTTGAAGTTCAAGATAATGATCAAAGCGTTTTTGTTTAACTTTAAATGCAGTTACCAATGGATATTTTTTGATAGTATCTAAACTTTTAATCTTAGCATCTATCATTTTAATGTTGTTATTTAAATCATTTTGTTTGGCAGCTAAGTCATCTCTTTTTTTTCTGATTTTTGTTAAATCATTACTTTCAATGATAGATTCTACTGATTTTGAATCTCTTCCACAAGAGGTGATGAGTAGTGTAAATGTGATTAATAGAATTATATTTTTCATTACGGTTTTTTTATACTGTTTAGTTGATTTCTTTTAATTGTGGTGTGTTTAATACCGTTTCTAAATCTGCTTTAGTTGTTATCACTCTCAGCATAGATTCAAAATAAGATTGCTGAGCGTTGTATAGCTGGATTTGAGCATTACGTAAATCAAAACTCGTAGCAAGACCCTCTAAAAACTTGATTTGGTTTTTCTTCTCTACACGTTCCGATAAATTTAAATTCTTTTTGTTATTGTTATATACCTCAATAGCAAATCGATAATTATTTTTTGCAGTATTAATCTCTAATAAAATATTTTGGTAAGTTTCTTTTAGGTTTGTTTCAGCTTGCTCTAGTGCAATTCTTGCTTGTTGAGTTCTAGCACTTCGCATACCGCTGCTTACGATAGGAATATTCATATTAATTCCAAGTAAAGATGATTGATACCACTTTTGATTATTACTTAAAAAAGTAAACGAATTACTGTTAGCTTGAGTTCCATAGTTAACAAATGCAGCTAAATTTGGTATCGAGTAGGATTTTTCTAATTTTAATTCTAACAACCGTTGATCTTTATAATTGGTCGCAATTTTAAAATCAATATTGTCTTCTATATTTATATTTTTTTCTAAAAAATCCAGGCGAATATTTTGTTGGGTTAATGAATCTAAATTATCTAACATAATAACATCGCTTTCAACATCGATTCCCAAAGCTAAATTGAACATTTGTTGAGCGATTACAAACATCCTTTTGGAATTTTTTAGTTGTGTTTCTAAATCAAGCAGAGTGATCTCTAATTGTTCAACACTTTCTTCCTCTACAAATCCATTCTTGTAATATGCTGTAGTTTCGTTTAAGTTGTTTTGTAAATTTTTTATATTTAAGTCTATGATATCAATTAATTCTTCAGAGAGTAAAACACTCCCATAAGCATTAATTACCCCTAATCTAACTTCTAGTTGCGTTTTTTCATCTGCATTTTGAGAGTAATTTAAAAATGTTTTAGCGGCCTGTAAACCTACCAAGTAGCTGCCGTCAAAAATTAATTGACTAAGTGATACGCCAATATTTGCATTCTCTTTTGTGCCAAAAATTACTGGAATAAACGTTCCAGAATCACCCCCAGTAATTTCTCCTGGTATTAGGGTAGTAGGTTGTTTTAAATTGTTTTGATAAGAGATATTCCCGTTTAATTGGGGAAGCCCCGATGCTGTTGTTTCCCATTTCTTTTTAATTGCTTTAGCAATATCTTTACGAGCATTAATCGCCATATAATTACTGTCCAAGGCAAAATTAATGGCTTGCTCCAAAGTAAATTTATAGGTCTTATTTTCCTGTGCTTTGCTCGTCGTGGTAATTAGGAAAAAACTAATTAATATGAATACTTTATTCATTCTTATTATTTTTTATAATTGTATTTAAAGTGTATAGTCCTTCTTTAGTAATAATTCCTCTTAGGTGGTACTCGAGAAAATTATCCATGATTTTGGTTTTTGTAAAAACTTTTGTTGGAAATAAATTTTCATCCTTTATTCCAGTAATACCTAAAAAATAAATTCTTGAAACGAACTCTTCGTTAAGATTTGTACGGTATAAACCCATCTCAATTCCTCTTTCAAAATTATTAACAACACAAGCTTGCATTAACTCAAATTGTTTTTTTTTCAGCGATTCATTGATTTCTGGATAGTATTTACAAAGTTGATAGTGGGGAGAAGTTTTTTCGTTTTTTAGATGAAGCATCACAGATTTTTTTATTTCATACAACTCTTCAATTGGATTTTTTTGAAGTTCGCAAATGCAATTAATCTCGTTTGAAATAGTTTCAAATACACGAAATGTTGCAGCTTCAACCAATTTTGTTTTATTATTGAAATGTGAATAAATTGTTTTTTTAGAAATGTGCATTTCAGATGCTATATCGTCCATAGTCACACTTTTAAAGCCAAAATTTATAAATAAATCGATTGCTTTTTTTAAGATTTTTTCTTTCAAACTGTTGAAATTTTAGATTGCAAAAATACTAAGGAAACTTTTAAAACAAAATAAGTTTCCTTAGTATTAACATAAATTTAATAATATTGGAAATTGATTTTATAGTTTTTAACATGAATTTGAAATTTTGAATAGTATTTTTGTCTAAAATTAGATAATGAAAGGAATTGAAGATTATACTAAATCATTAACAGAATATCTTGATGAAATAGTAATTGTAAAAGAACCTAAGCAACTTTACAATCCGATACGTTATATTGTTTCTCTTGGTGGAAAGCGGCTAAGACCGATTCTTACGCTAATGTCTTGTGATTTTTTTAATACAGAATATAAAAATGCCTTACCTGCGGCCTTAGCGCTAGAGTTGTTTCACAATTTCTCCTTAATTCACGATGATATTATGGATGAAGCTCCATTAAGAAGAGGTAAAGAAACAGTTCACAAAAAATGGGATTTAAATACAGGCATTTTATCTGGGGATGCTATGTTAATATTAGCCTATCAGTTATTTGAAAATTACGAACCCCTAATGTTTAGTGAATTAGCTAAACTTTTTAGTAAAACTGCATTACAAGTTTGTGAGGGGCAGCAATACGATGTAGATTTTGAAACTAGAATTGATGTATCTATAACTGAATACCTAAAAATGATTGAGTACAAAACAGCTGTATTATTGGGAGCTGCAATGCAAATGGGAGCTATTGTTGCTGAAGCTTCAGATGTATGTAAACAAAATAGTTATGAGTTTGGAAAAAATATAGGAATCGCTTTTCAACTACAAGATGATTACCTGGATTGCTTTGGAGATCCTGAAAATTTTGGAAAACAAGTGGGTGGCGATATTATTTCAAATAAAAAAACTTTTCTTTATTTAACTGCACTTTCAAATTGCAATGAAAAAGATAAAAAAAGATTAGTAAAGTTATTTTCTGAAACTCCTGAGGACCCATCTCAAAAAATTATTGAGGTAAAAAAATTATATTTAGAATCAGGTGCTGCAAAACAATCACTAGAGGAGATTGCTAATTTTACTCAAAAAGCAAATACTATTATTGAAAAATTAAACATCAATAAAAGCAATAAAAATCTATTAAGGTCTTTTAGTGATCAATTAATGAATAGGAAAGTTTAATCACCATTAGTTAAAATATAAGACAACAGAACTATACAATTCTTGAATTTATTTGAAATTCTAATTAAAAATAAACTCTAATAAATGGGTTGTAAGCACTACCATAAATACTCTTATATTCATCGTAAAGCACATCTAAACGAACACCAATAGTTACAGGACCGGAACTGAAGCCAGCTCCAAGATACAAACCAGGATACCAGTAACTTTCGTCACAATTTGTAGTGTTGCAACCAGTCACTATAATCGTATCTTCAAAATTTCTATTTATAAATAATTGTTCCAATTCTGCAGATATTTGCAATTGAGGTATGACATTAAATAAACCGATTATACTGGTGCCAAAAACATACGACTCATAAACATATTTTTGACTATTGTAGGATACACTTAAACCAACACCTGTCGCAAACCTCTCATTGAATCTGTATACGCCGCTTGGTGAAAGCGAGCCGCTAAAAAAATTATTATTAAAACTTAAGCCAATACCTCCTCCAATTTGAACTTGTTTCCAAAAATTTGATTGTATGTTTTTAATTTCTTCCTGCCCATAGCCATTAAAACAAGAAAAACAAATTAACAAGAGTATCAATGTAAAATATTTTTTCATAATTAGATTATTTAGTGTTGTAACTATCTAAATATATAAAAATTAAGAATAAATTAATTGTAATTATTGTATTTTTGCACCGTTTTCAATCAATATAGATTACTAAAATCCAACTATGGATAAATATTCATTTCTTAACGCGGTCCACCCAACAATTATCGCAGAACTTTACGATAAGTATATAAACACTCCAGACGAGGTAGAGCCTAGTTGGAGGTCTTTTTTTCAAGGTTTTGATTTTGGTATTGAAAATGGTTCAAATGAATCGTTGGGTTTAGCCCAGGACGAGGAACTTATTTGCGCTAATGTTTATAAAGAATTTCAAGTAATTAAATTAATTGATGCTTACCGTACCAGAGGGCACTTGTTCACAAAAACAAATCCAGTTAGAAATAGAAGAACGTACTCTCCAACATTGGATCTTGAAAATTTTGGCTTGTCAACGTCTGATTTAAAAACAGTCTTTAAAGCTGGAGAAATTGTTGGAATTGGAGAAGCGTCTTTAGAAGATATTATTAAAAATTTACATTCTATTTACTGCAATTCAATTGGAGTTGAATATATGTATATTCGTCAACCTGAAGAACGAAAGTGGATTCAAGAAAAATTACATGTAAATTCCAATCAACCTAATTACTCGCCAGATCAAAAGAAATTTATTTTAAAAAAATTAAACGATGCAGTTTCTTTTGAAAGTTTTCTTCACACTAAATATGTAGGTCAAAAAAGATTTTCTCTTGAGGGTGGTGAAAGTTTAATTCCTGCGTTAGATATTCTTATAAAAATTGCAGCAGATAAGGGAGTTAAGGAATTTGTTATGGGGATGGCTCACAGAGGACGATTAAACACCTTAACCAATATATTTGGAAAGAGTGCTAAAGATATCTTTAGTGAATTTGATGGTAAAGATTATGAACAAGATATTTTTGATGGGGATGTTAAATATCATCTAGGTTGGACTTCTAAAAGAAAATTAAACCATGGTAATGAAATTAATTTAAATATTGCTCCTAATCCATCTCATTTAGAAACAGTTGGAGCAGTTGTTGAAGGTATCGTAAGAGCTAAACAAGACAAACATTATAAAGACAATATAGAAAAAGTTTTACCTATCATAGTTCATGGAGATGCAGCAATTGCAGGTCAAGGTTTGGTTTATGAATTAGTGCAAATGGCCTCACTTGATGGATACAAAACAGGTGGAACCATTCACATAGTAGTAAACAATCAAATAGGATTTACAACCAACTATTTAGACGCTCGATCATCCACCTATTGTACAGATGTGGGGAAAGTTACTTTATCTCCTGTATTACACGTAAATGCAGATGATGCAGAAGCAGTAGTCCATGCTACAACATTCGCTTTAGAGTACAGAATGAAGTTTGGAAAAGACGTATTTATTGATTTATTAGGCTATAGAAAATATGGGCACAATGAGGGAGATGAGCCCCGATTTACCCAACCTAAGTTGTACAAAGCAATTTCTAAACATTTAAATTCAAGAGATATTTATGCTGATAAACTAAAAAAAGAAGGGGTAATTGAAGCTGGACATATTAAAATACTTGAAGCAGAGTATAAAAATAAATTGAATGAAGATCTAGAAGATTCTCGTAAGGAGAATAAAGCAGTTATTACTGCAATAATGAAAGATGAGTGGAAAGGATTTCATCATGCCCAAGAAAAGAAAATGATGCAACCTGTTGACACAACTTTTCCATTAGACCAACTTACAGAGATTGCAGAAACAATTTCTAAATTACCCTCTAACAAAAGTTTTCTAAAAAAAATAGAAAGACTTATTGCAACTCGCCATAAAATGTATTTTGATACCAATGCCCTAGATTGGGCGATGGCTGAAACCCTTGCTTATGGAACACTTTTAAAAGAAGGTTACCACGTTAGAATTAGTGGACAAGACGTAGAAAGAGGTACCTTTTCTCATCGACATGCGGTTGTCAAGGTTGAGGATAGTGAAGAAGAAATTGTTTTATTAAATAACTTAAAAGGTGATCAAGGAGATTTTTATATTTATAATTCCTTACTTTCTGAATATGGTGTAGTAGGTTTTGATTATGGATACGCTATGGCAAGTCCTAACACTCTAACGATTTGGGAAGCTCAATTCGGAGACTTTAGCAATGGCGCACAAATCATGATTGATCAATATATCTCGGCCGCTGAAGATAAATGGGATTTACAAAATGGATTGGTAATGTTATTGCCTCATGGTTATGAAGGACAAGGAGCTGAACACTCTTCGGCAAGGATGGAAAGATACCTCCAACTTTGCGCAAGAGATAATATGTTCGTTGTAGATTGTACAACACCAGCTAATTTATTTCATCTTTTGCGAAGACAAATGAAGGTAAACTATCGCAAACCTTTGATTGTTTTTACACCAAAAAGTTTATTAAGACATCCAAAGGTTCTTTCCACAAAAGAAGAATTTGCAAATGGTAGTTTCCAAATGGTAATTGATGATACAACTGCAGAAATTAAAAAAATTAAAACAGTAGTGTTTGTTACTGGTAAGTTTTATTACGATTTATTAGAAAAGAAAGAACAATTAAAAAGAGATGATGTAGCTTTGATTAGAGTCGAACAGTTGTTTCCTTTACCTGGTAACGAATTGCAATCCATTATTAAAAAATATAAAAATGCAGATGATTTAGTTTGGGCTCAAGAAGAACCAAAAAATATGGGAGCTTATACACACATATTATTACATTTTGACGAAGCAAAACATTTTAGAGTATGCAGTCGAAAAATATATGCTACTCCGGCATCGGGGAGTCCAACAAGATTTAAATTAAGGCATGATGCCGTAATTAATAGTGTTTTTGACAATAAAAAAATATCCAATACTTAATAAGAGAAAAATATTATGAGTTTAGAGATGAAAGTTCCTTCACCAGGAGAATCAATTACAGAAGTAGAAATCGCAGAATGGTTAGTGTCTGATGGAGACTGGGTAGAAAAAGATCAGGCAATTGCTGAGGTTGACAGTGATAAAGCAACTTTAGAATTACCAGCTGAAGCTAGTGGAATAATAACACTTAAAGCTGAAGAGGGAGATGCCGTTGCTGTTGGTGCTGTTGTTTGTTTAATCGATACGGATGCTCAGAAGCCAGAAGGAATTAATGAAGCGTCTGAAAAAAGTGCTCCTCCCACCGAAAATAAGTCACAACCTGAAAAGCAAGAAACTAAAAAAGAAACCTATGCTACTGGAACAGCATCTCCTGCTGCTAAAAAAATATTAGCTGAAAAAAACATAGTTCCTTCAATGATAAAAGGAACAGGAAAAGATGGTAGAATCACTAAAGATGACGCTGTGAAAGCCACTCCATCGATGGGGACAAAAGGAGATAGATTAACAGAGACCAGTCGTAAAAAATTATCGATGCTACGACGTAAAGTAGCTGAAAGATTAGTAACTGTTAAAAACGAGACCGCAATGTTAACTACCTTTAATGAGGTAGATATGTCACCAATATTCGCACTCAGAAAAAAATATAAAGAAGAATTTAAAAATAAACATGGTGTTGGATTAGGTTTTATGTCATTTTTCACGTTGGCTGTAGTCAGGGCCTTAGAACTATATCCCGATGTCAACTCAATGATTGATGGAGACTTTCAAATAAAGCATGATTTCAAAGATATTTCAATAGCAGTCTCTGGTCCAAAGGGATTAATGGTGCCTGTAATTAGAAATGCAGAAAATCTATCATTTAGGGGGGTTGAATCTGAAGTTAAACGTTTAGCAATCTTAGCTAGGGAAGGAAGTATTACCGTTGATGATATGACAGGAGGGACTTTTACAATTACTAACGGAGGTGTTTTTGGATCTATGTTATCTACTCCAATTATCAACCCACCACAAAGCGGTATTTTAGGAATGCATAATATCGTTGAGAGACCGGTTGCAATTGATGGTAAAGTTGAAATTCGTCCAATAATGTATGTAGCTTTATCTTACGATCACAGAATTATTGATGGAAGAGAGTCTGTAGGATTTTTGGTGGCTGTAAAAGAAGCTTTAGAAAACCCATCAGAATTATTGATGAATAACGAAATTAAAAAAGCTTTAGAATTATAGTTAAATCAATCTAAATAATATAAAAACAATTTTTCCCATAGTCAATCACACCTCTGGTTTGTTTTAAAAAATCAGCGCCAATAATTCCATGAATTGGCAATTCATTTGATTCCTTAAGCGCTTCATTTACATGAGAAAGATCCATAAGAATAAAATCCATTTTTTTTAATTTCCAATTCCCAATTACTAACAAATTATTTTTTGCAAGTGCTGTTTCCATATTTAAGGCGCCAGCTCCTGCTGCTTTAATCTCACTTTCTTCATTATTTAAATTAAAATATGAATCATAAAAAAACCCAATACAACTGTTAGAGGCTCCTGTATCTAAAATAAAAACACCAGAAACATTATTTACTTTTGCCCTAAATGTATAGTGTCCTGACTTTAATCTTTTAAGTATAATGCGGTAAAATCCTTTTTGTTCCAGAAAATTTCTAAGTTGAATCAATTTTTTTTAGTAAATATAATGAACATATGATTTATCATTTAAATCAATCTTGTAATTTTGTAAATAATGTTAACAGACACACATACTCATCTATACAGCGAACATTTTAATGAAGATCTTTCATTGGTGATGCAAAGAACTTTTGATTCAGGTGTTAAAAGACTTTTTATTCCCGCCATTGATTCAGCAACTACTGAGGCTATGTACTTGCTTGAAAAACAATATCCAGAAAATGTTTTTTTGATGATGGGTCTTCATCCAACCTCTGTAAAATCTAATTTCAAACAAGAATTAGAACATGTAAAAAAACAGTTTTCAAAAAGACAATTTTTTGCAGTTGGAGAGATTGGAATAGACTTATTTTGGGATAAAAGCAACTTAGAAAATCAAAAAATAGCATTTAAAACACAAATTCAACTCGCTAAAAAGTATAAGTTACCAATTGTAATTCATTGTAGAGATGCATTTGATGAAATATTTAAAATTTTAGAATCGGAAAATGATGACGATTTATTTGGGATTTTTCATTGCTTTACTGGAACCGAAGAACAAGCAAATAGAGCAATATCATTTAATATGAAACTTGGAATAGGAGGTGTAGTGACTTTTAAAAATGGTAAAATTGATACTTTTTTAAATAAAATTGATATAAAAAATATTGTACTAGAAACAGACTCGCCTTATCTTTCACCTGTTCCTTATCGCGGAAAAAGAAACGAGAGCAGTTATCTACCTCTTATATGTAAAAAATTAGCTGAAATATACCAATTAAGCGAGGAAGAAATTTCAATAATCACCACACAAAACTCAAAGGATGTTTTTGGGATATAAAAAATTATGAATGAAAAAGAAACCTAACATACTTCTTATCTATACCGGAGGGACTATTGGTATGATCAAAAATTCAGAGACGGGAGCACTAGAAAACTTTAATTTTAATGACTTGTTAGAATGCATTCCTGAATTAAATCTATTGGACTGTAATATTTCGTCTAAAAGTTTTTCAAACCCCATTGATAGCTCCAATATGAAACCTTCTAATTGGATTGAAATCGTGACTATTATTGAAGATAATTATAAAAATTATGATGGCTTTGTCATTTTACACGGAAGCGATACCATGTCTTACACCGCTTCAGCACTTAGTTTTATGTTAGAAAACTTGTCTAAGCCAGTTATATTTACCGGATCACAGCTTCCTATAGGTGATTTAAGAACTGATGCAAAAGAGAATTTAATTACTTCTATTCAAATAGCATCTTTGGTCGAAAATAATCAGCCTGTGGTTCAAGAAGTAGGATTGTATTTTGAATATAAGCTATATAGAGCAAATCGAACTACTAAAATCAACGCAGAACATTTTGAAGCCTTTGACTCTCCTAATTATCCACCTCTTATAATTAGTGGGGTTAATTTATCTATTAATTACCAATCATTGTTAACAGCGAAAAAAAACAAGAAGTTAGTAGTGCATAAAATTTTTGAACCTAATATACTGTTAGTAAAGTTATTTCCAGGTATCAATAAAGAAACGGTAAATCATCTTTTTTCCACACCAAATTTAAAGGGCATGATTGTTGAAACTTATGGAAGTGGTAACATAACAAATGAAAAATGGTTTTTAAAAGCCTTAAAAATAATAATAGATAAAAAAATACCTGTTGTAAATGTCACACAATGTGCTGGAGGCAGTGTGGATATGAATATTTATAGCACTAATGTAATTTATCGAAATATTGGTATCATATCAGGAAAAGATATATCAACTGAAGCGGCTGTAACTAAATTAATGTTAATGTTAGGGCAGAACATTCCAGCTAATAACTTCAAGACTAAATTTGAAACCTCATTAAGAGGAGAAATGAAGTAAAATTTTACTGCTAAAAATTTTAGCATACTATTTTTTTTTTGTTATTTGGCAACCCATTTGGCGGGGTGTTCTTTTTAGTAAGAAAATAATAGAGAGGTGGCCGAGTGGTCGAAGGCGCACGCCTGGAAAGTGTGTATACGCCAAAAGCGTATCGAGGGTTCGAATCCCTTCCTCTCTGCAACAAAATGTTTTAATTATCCAAGTAAATTAAAGCATTTCATAATAACGTAATATACTTGGAGATTAACTATTTTTTTATATCTTTAAAATCTTTAAAAATTAAAACAAAACTTAAGTCAATAACAATGAAAAAATTATTTTCTATTTTGGCAATTACCGCTCTGGTTTTTGCAGGAACAACAAGCTCAAAAGCAGCAAACGTTCAAACGATGCCTATTAATGTTCAACTTTTAATGGCGACAACAACAATCTCGATAACTCAAGATGATAGTGGAACGGAAACACAAGAAAAAGGATTTCATCAAGAATTAAAAGAACGTTTTGTAGAGGGTGGCCCTGGATTTATGGGAATTGTTCTTTTGTGTTTAATTTTAGGATTAGCATTTGCAATTGAAAGAATTATTTACTTAAACTTAGCCACCACAAATACAAAAAAATTAGCGGATAGCGTTGAAGAAGCACTAAAAAGCGGTGGTGTCGACAGTGCCAAAGAAGTATGCAGAAATACAAAAGGACCTGTTGCTTCCATTTATTATCAAGGATTAGACCGCGCAGACGAAGGAGTAGATGCTGCTGAAAAAGCAGTAGTTGCCTATGGTGGAGTTCAAATGGGTCAACTAGAAAAAAATGTTTCATGGATTTCTTTGTTTATTGCCATAGCACCTATGCTTGGTTTTATGGGAACAGTAATTGGAATGATTGATGCATTTGATAAAATTCAAGCTGCAGGGGATATGAATCCTTCTCTGGTAGCAGGAGGTATAAAAATTGCATTATTGACAACTGTATTTGGTTTAATCGTTGCGATTATACTTCAGATATTCTATAATTACATTATCGCCAAGATTGATAGTATAGTTAATAGTATGGAAGATGCTTCCATAACATTAATCGACATGCTAGTAGAACACAAAAACAAATAATAATTTAATATCCTAACGCAATGGGTTTACATAAAATAATTAAAATTGTTGGATTAATTCTTAGTTTTATTGGAGTTGCAATACTAGGTATGATTATAATGAAAGGTGATGATGTAATTAAAGAAACAGGTTCGGGTATCGATGGATTTTTATATACTGCCTATGTTATTTTTGCATTGGTTTTAATATCTGTTGTTGTTTTTGGACTGAAAGGATTGATGTCTGGAAATATAAAAAATACTTTAATAACTTTAGGAGCTTTTGTTTTAATAGTAGCTTTATCTTACGGTTTAGCAGACGGTAATCAACTAACACTTGCTAACGGTGAATTACTCTCTGAATCTAACTCAAAATGGATTGGAGCTGGTCTATACACTTTTTACATTCTAGCATTTGTTGCTATAGGTTCTATGATTGTTAGCGGATTTAAAAAAGCAAAGTAAAATGGCAAGAAGATCAGCACCAGAAGTAAATGCAGGCTCTATGGCAGACATAGCATTCCTTTTACTTATATTTTTTCTTGTAACCACTACATTAGAAAAGGATAACGGAATTGCGAGACAATTGCCTCCTATAGATAAATCTGAGATTGAACCTCCGAAGATTAAAGAAAAAAATCTATTTATAGTATTGGTTAATAAAAATGACCAGCTTTTAGTAAACGATTCTCCCATGGAATTAGAAGATCTGAGAGAAAATGCTATTGAGTTTTTAGATAACGGAGGAGCTTTGTCAAATTCTATAGAATATTGTGATTATTGTAAGGGTAAAAGATTAATAACTTCATCTGATAATCCTGAAAAAGCAGTTATTTCGGTTCAAAATGATAGATTAACTTCTTACAAGATGTATATTTCTGTTCAAAATGAACTTGTTGCTGCGTATAACTTTTTGAGAAATAGAGAGTCACAAAGATTATATGGTTGGGATTTCACTGACGTTAAAAAAGAGATTGATGCCGGGACTTACCTAGGAAAACAAGGTGATGCTCAGGATAAATTGAAAGAAATACAAAAATTATTTCCACTTAAGTTATCTGAAGCACAACCTAAGAAAAATTAATAAAAAGGAGTATATGTCAAAATTCACAAAGAAAAAAAGTAACGAATTACCCCCTGTATCTACTGCATCTCTTCCGGATATTGTATTTATGTTATTATTCTTTTTTATGGTAGTTACAGTAATGAGAGATACTGAACTTAAAGTTGAACAAAACTTACCAAAAGCAAATCAAATAGAGAAACTCAAAAAAGATAGGTCAGTTTTTATTTTTGCTGGTAAACCAAGTATTCAATATAAAAAGAATTTTGGAGATGAAGGAAGAATACAAATAGGGGATAAATTTACAGATGTTTCTAACATAGGCTTAGCTTTAACTGAGGCTCGAGGTAAGTTAAATCCTGAACTACAGAGTAAAGTTGTTGTTGCATTAAAGGTAGACGATGACACCAATACAGGATTAGTTACTGATATTAAAGAAAAGTTAAGAGAACTTAACATGGTTAAAATTATTTATATTACCACTTCTGGAGATCCACTAGAACAATAATAAACCAATATGCTATTTTTAAATGCCTTAAATTTAAGAATTTAAGGCATTTTTTTTATTATAACTTATATCAACTATATTTAATGTACTAAAACAGAAAATTATTATTTTGAAAAATATGAATCGGTACGCTGTATATATTCTTTTTTTATTTTTTACTTCTCTTTCTCTGGCACAAAAATTAGTTGTTCAGACAGAAGAGGATTTGCTGTATAGAGAAGATCAATTTTATATTGGAGTTTCTTATAATGTTTTTGCGTTTACTCCTTCCGGGATGAATCCGGAGGGAATATCTGCCGGATTTCAGTTTGGATTCTTGAGAGATTTCCCTATTAATAAAAGGAGGAATTTAGCGATTGCTGTGGGAGCAGGATTTTCGTATGATCAATTTGGTCAAAATCTTTTTATAAATGAAAATGAAGATGGCACAACAACTTTTGAAATATTAGACTCCAATCAAGACTTTTTAAGAAACCGTCTAGGTTTATCTGTTATTGAAGCTCCAATAGAGTTTAGGTGGAGAAGCTCTACTCCGACTAATTATAAATTTTGGAGAGTTTATGCCGGCTTTAGATTAGGTTATACAATTTGGAGTCAATCGTCTCTTAAAACGTTTAATGAAACTATAAAAATTCGTAATATAACGGAATTAGAAAAATTACGAATGGGAGCCAGTCTGAGTTTAGGATACAATAAATTTAATTTGTTTGCGTACTACAGTATTAACCCTTTTTTCAATGAAGACGCAATAACTAATGACGGTCAAAAGGTAAATTTTCATGGTATTAAATTGGGTTTAATTTTTTATATACTATAACTTTAAAAAATTAAAGGTACTTACAACCAGTAATTCAAGATTATAAATTGTGGAAATACCCCAACAATAAACCCAATAATTAGTTCTGAAATTGAGTGTGATTTTGTTTCCAATCTTGAGGAAGCTACCCATCCGTTTATTAAAAAAAACAAACTAATCTCAAACAAATAATTTTCTGTAAAATAAATGCTCAATACAATCAAAAACATGGTGACCCCTGCAATTCCCATTTGATGAAGACTTACTTTAAAGTTAGCAATAACTAGAATTAAAGCTACTAGCGAGGAAACTGCAACCGCAATAAAAAAGTAATACAATTCAGGATAATGATATTTGGTGAACACCCTAGTAATAATTATAAAAATTAAAATTATTTGAATCATTAATGGATATTTGCGTTCTTTCACCTCCTTAAGATTAATGCTTTTAACTAGCCCTGAATTTTTCAATAAAAAAAATGAAATTAAAGGAATTAAAATAGTGATAATTATAATTGCGTATGTTTTAATTATAATAATTTCAGGTTCAATAAATTTTGGGGTTAGTTTGAAGTATAACCCAACACCAATTAAAGGCATTAATAAAGGATGAAATATAAAAGAGGCACTTTGTAAAAAATAGTTCATTATATTTTTTTTCTCAAACGAGCAACGGGAACTTCTAATTGCTCTCTGTATTTAGCAATAGTTCTTCGTGCAATTGGATAGCCTTTGTTTTTTAATATTTCAGCAAGTTTGTCGTCTGTGTACGGTTTTTTTTTATCTTCATCTAGAATAATATTTTCAAGAATATTTTTTATTTCTCTAGTAGAAACATCTTCTCCTTTATCATTTTTCATGGACTCACTAAAAAACTCTTTTATTAGTTTAGTTCCATAGGGAGTATCTACGTATTTACTGTTTGCAACACGAGAAACGGTTGAAATATCCATATTTATTTCATCTGCAATATTTTTTAAAATCATTGGTTTGAGCTTTTGCTCGTCACCAGTTAAAAAATATTCTTTTTGATGGCACATAATTGCATTCATCGTAATGAATAATGTTTGTTGTCTTTGTTTTATGGCGTCAATAAACCATTTAGCCGCATCAAGTTTTTGTTTAATAAATAAAACAGCATCTTTTTGGGATTTAGTTTTTTGTTTGGACATTTTAAACCCTTTTAGCATTTCACTATAATCTCTTGATACATGCAAATCTGGTGCATTTCGTCCGTTTAAAGTTAATTGTAAATCACCGTCCTGAATTCTAATTGTAAAATCTGGAACCACATGTTCGACAATCTTTGAATTGCTTGCATAAGATCCTCCTGGTTTTGGATTTAAAATTTCAATTTCGTGAATAGCAGCTCGCAGGTGATCTTCAGTAATTGAAAGTTTTGACAGAATTTTATTGTAATGTTTTTTTGAAAACTGATCGAAAGACTCTTCAATTAATTTTATTGCTAATAAAATTGCTTCTGTACTATTCTTTCTTTTTAGTTGAATTAATAAACACTCCTGTAAATTTTTAGCTCCAACCCCTGCTGGATCAAGATTTTGAACAATCTTAATAATTTCAAAAACTTTTTCTTCATATGTAAAAATATTTTGGGTAAACGCTAAATCATCTACTATATCAATCAAATCTCTACGTATATAACCCCCTTCATCAACACTGCCTACTAAAAAATGAGCTATTTCTTTTTCTTCTTCTCCTTTAAAATGATAGGTGTTTAATTGCTGGAGTAAATATTGATTGAATGAGGTTCCCGAAGCATAGGGAATTTGTTTATCCTCATCATCCGGACTATAATTGTTGGCAGATAGTTGATAGTTTGGAGTTTCGTCATCACTTAAATACTCATCAATATTTATTTCAGTTTCTATTACATCATTTCCTTCAACTGTATCACCCTCAAATTCTTCATTGTTAAAATCATCCTCAAATTCATTTGGATCTTCTTTACCTCCCTCAAGCGCCGGATTTTCTTCAATTTCTTGAGAAATTCTTTGTTCGAAAGCTTGCGTAGGAAGCTGGATCAATTTCATTAATTGTATCTGCTGAGGCGAAAGCTTTTGAGAAAGTTTAAAATTTAATTGTTGTTTTAGCATGCCAATTTCTATCTTATAAAAATAAAAAAAACAATCTACATTTTAAGGATGTAGATTGTTTTTAATCTATAATAATATAACGATTGTTTTTTTAAAAACTTGCGTTGCCTGGTGTTCGTGGATAAGGTATTACATCTCTAATATTCCCCATACCTGTTACAAATTGTACCAGTCTTTCGAAACCTAATCCAAAACCACTATGTACTGCAGTTCCAAATTTACGTAGGTCTAAATACCAATACAATTCTTCTTCGTCGATATCCAGATCTGTCATTTTTTGTCTTAACACATCATAACGTTCTTCTCTTTGTGAGCCCCCAACAATTTCTCCAATTCCAGGAAATAATACGTCCATAGCTCTTACAGTCTTCCCATCATCATTTAAACGCATGTAAAAAGCTTTTATGTTTGCAGGGTAATCAAACAATATTACAGGACATTTAAAGTGTTTTTCAACTAAAAAACGTTCGTGCTCACTTTGTAAATCTGCACCCCATTCATTGATTAAATATTTAAATTTTTTCTTTTTATTTGGTTTACTATTTCTAAGAATATCTATAGCTTCCGAATAACTTACACGTTTAAAGTTGTTTTTTCCAATAAAAGCTAGTTTATCTCTAAGTGACATTTCACTTCTTTCCGCTTGCGGTTTACTTTTTTCTTCCTGAAGTAAACGTTGTTCTAAAAATTCTAAATCATCTTTACAATTTTCAATAGCATAGTTTACTACATACTTTATAAAATCTTCTGCAAGATCCATATTCTGGTCTAGATCGTAAAAAGCTACCTCTGGTTCAATCATCCAAAATTCTGCTAAATGTCTTGATGTATTTGAGTTTTCAGCTCTAAAGGTAGGTCCAAAAGTGTATACTTTACCTAATGCCATCGCATAAGTTTCTGCTTCCAATTGACCACTTACAGTTAAGTTTGTTTCTTTCTCGAAAAAATCTTTTTTATAATCGATTTTCCCTTCTTTATTTAGTGGCAGATCTTTTGGATTTAAAGTAGATACTTTAAACATTTCTCCTGCTCCTTCAGCATCACTACCAGTAATAATAGGAGTGTGCATATAATTGAAATCATTTTTTTGAAAATATTCATGCACAGCAAAAGCTAGTTTTGACCTAGTCCTCATAATAGCACTAAAGGTATTGGTACGCACTCTTAAATGAGCTTCCTCTCTTAATTTTTCTAGAGAGTGCCTTTTGGGTGAGAGGATTGTAAGTTTTACTTCTTCTGGATCTGCCTCTCCTAAGACTTCTAATTTTGAAACTTGAATTTCAACTTTTTGACCCTTTCCTTGACTTTCTACAATAGATCCAGTCACTTTAATAGCAGCTCCAATGGTAACTTTTTTTAAAAGAGTTTCTTTAAAATTCTCAAAACCAACTACACATTGTAAATTTTTAATGGTAGAGCCATCATTTAAAGCAATAAAACGATTGCTTCTGAAGGCTCTTACCCATCCTTGAATAGTTATTTCTGTAATAGATGGATTAGCTGCTATTATATCTTTAATTCTATTTTCTTGCATTTCTGATGATTTGATTGTCAAAGATACTTTTTAGTTCAAAAAAGACAATGTTTTATGAGGTTTCATTTTCTTCATCGAATTTAGTATCTGATAAAATTTGAATACTTGGTTCTTTTAGAGTTTTCTTGTTTGCTATACTTCTTTCAAGAGATAATAACAAGGACGGAAGGAGTAATAAGTTTGAAAGCATAGCAAATAGTAATGTTATGGATACTAATATACCTAGGGCAACCGTTCCGCCAAAACTAGAGATCGCAAATACAGAGAATCCAAAAAATAAAACGATGGAAGTATATAACATACTCACTCCAGTTTCTTTTAAAGCTGCGTAAACAGATTTTCTAATTTTCCATTTATTCGCAATCAACTCTTGCCGATATTTTGCTAAAAAATGAATAGTATCATCAACAGAAATACCAAAAGCAATACTAAAAACGAGTATGGTAGATGGTTTAATTGGGACCCCTATATAACCCATGAGTCCTGCTGTAATTATTAAAGGGAGGAGATTAGGTATAAGGGAAACTAAAATCATTTTAAAACTTCTAAACATCCATGCCATAAAAAGAGCAATTAAAAATACAGCAAGTGATAAAGAAAGAATTAGATTATTAACTAAATACTTAGTCCCTTTTTGAAAAACCAATGCTTTTCCAGTGAGTATAACATTATAGCGTTCTATCGGAAATATTTTTTTTATTTCAGAATTTAGATCTTCCTCTATTCGGTCAAATCGCTCGGTTTCTGTATCCTTCATAAAGGTAGTGATGCGAGCAAATTGTCCGGTACTGTCCACATAATTCTCTAAAAAATGAGTCTTTTTAGTCCCACTATTAGCATAAGTAAGTAAAAAAGTTCGTTCCTGACTATTAGGTAATTGATAATATTCAGGATTATTATTATAATAAGCTTGTTTAGAAAATTTAACCAATTCAACTACAGAGAGAGGTTTTGATAACTCTGGGACCTCATCAATATAGTTTTGTAGCTTATCCATTCGTTTTAAGGACGCAAGACTTAAAACTCCTTTTTTTCTTTTGGTATCTATAAGTACTTCAAGCGGCATGATCCCTTCAAATTCTTTTTCAAAAAATTTAATATCCTTAAAAAATTCTGTCTTCTTCGGCATATCCTCGATAATACTACCCGAAATTCCAATATTATTAATTCCAATAATACTAATACAAAGAATGGATACTGAAATAACATAAATAGCTATACGGTGGTTTTTTACCATATGTTCTGTCCAATTTACAAATTGGATGATCCAATTTTTCCCTAAGTGCTTTAAATGCTTGTCTTTTGGGGCAGGCAGATAACTATATATAATTGGAATAATAAATAAACTCAATAAAAATATAGTTATGATGTTTATAGAGGCTACCATACCAAATTCTTTCAATAATAAACTGTTGGTAAGAATAAAAGTTGCAAAACCTGATGCGGTTGTTAGGTTGGTCATTAGAGTAGCGTTCCCCACCTTTGTTATTACTCGTTGCAATGATTTTGCTTTATTACCGTGAAGCTTTATTTCTTGTTGATATTTATTTATGAGAAAAATACAATTAGGAATCCCAATTACAATGATTAAAGGAGGGATTAAAGCGGTTAACACGGTTATCTCGTATTCCAGTAAACCTAGAATTCCAAATGCCCACATTACCCCTATAATAACAGTAAACATTGCAATTATAGTAGCTCTTATTGATCTAAAGAAAAAGAAAAATAATAAGGAAGTAACTAACAAAGCAGCTCCTACAAATAAGCCTATTTCATCAATAATATTTTGAGCGTTAAGAGTCCGTATATATGGCATACCAGATGTGTATACTTTGATGCCGGTATCCTCTTCAAATTTATTTATAATCGGAATTAAATCATCAATAATAAAGTCTCTACGAACAGAAGTATTAATAATACTTTTATCCATATAAATAGCAGTTCTAATGGACTGTTTATTTGGACTGTAAACAAGCCCTTTATAAAAAGGTAGTTTGTTAAAAAGTTCGTATTGATAATTTTTTAAGTTCTTCTCAGTAAAAATCGAATCTTTTATAAATGGGACCAATCGAAAAGCTGTAGTATCTTTTCTTTTTTCTAATTTTAATAAATCTCCAACTGAAATTGTAAAATCTATTTCTTCAAATTTTAAAATATCTTGCGATAGTTTATTCCAAGCTTCAAATTTTTCTGGAGTAAAAAGAGTCGAATCTTTAACTCCTAAAATCACTAGATTTCCTTCTTCTCCAAATTTATTTAAAAAGGTATTGTATTCAAGATTAACAATATGATCATCGGGCAATAAATTTGCTTCGGTTGTTGAAAACCTCATGTTTGCCCATTGTGTAGACAACCCAAAAGTTATAATAGCAATGAGGATTAGGAGAAAAGTTCTGTTCCTTAAAATAAACCGTGCCAAGGCACTCCAAAATCCAATACTAAAAAGTTTGTTCACCTTAAATAATTATAATGAGTAACAATATACAAGTGCGTAAAGGTATTAAAATAGAGGTTATCATTTTTGTTTATGATGTATTATATGACCATTTCTAACAAAAAAAAGTGGATTTAAATCCACTTTTGAAATAACACAGAAACTATATTTTTTATACCGTCATGATTTCTTTTTCTTTTAAAGCTAACGAATCTTCTATTTTTTTAATGTGTCTATCTGTCATCTCCTGAATATCAATCTCCAAGTTTTTAGCTAAATCTTCGGAAACAGCTGCTTTTTTTATTTCGTTATTAGCTTGTTTTCGATCATTACGAACACCAACTTTAGTTTCTTCGGCTTCCGCTTTAGCTTGTTTTACTAACTCTTTTCTCCTTTCCTCTGTTAGAGGAGGTACGTTAATAATAACACTTTCGCCATTACTCATAGGATTAAAACCTATATTAGCTTCATGAATTCCCTTTTCAATTTCAGGAATTAATGATTTTTCCCATGGCTGAATAGAAATAGTCATACCGTCTGGAGTTGAAACATTAGAGACTTGATTAAGTGGGGTTGGAGTACCATAGTAATCCACCATAACTGCAGATACCATCGAAGGAGATGCTTTACCAGCTCTGATATTTAAAAATTTTTTATTGAGGTGAGTTAATGCGTTGTCCATAGCTTCCTTGGTGCTATCTATTATAAATTGTACTTCTTCGTCCATAGTTCTTTTTTTTTTACTTAAAAATAAGTAATTAATCTCATTTTAGTTAGGCAATTAGCTGTTATCGTTTATAAATTTACAGTTGTACCAATATTTTCTCCAGCTACAACTTTGAGTAAATTGCCTCTTGTATTCATATCAAAAACTACTATTGGTAAATGATTTTCTTGACTTAAAGTAAATGCAGTGGTATCCATTACTTTCAGACCTTTTTTGAGTACATCTTCAAAGCTAATAAAGTCAAACTTTGTTGCTTTAGAGTCCTTTTCGGGATCACTGGTATAAATACCATCAACACGAGTTCCTTTTAAAATCACATTAGCTTTTATTTCAATAGCTCTTAGTACCGCGGCAGAATCTGTTGTAAAATAAGGATTTCCTGTTCCCCCTCCAAAAATTACAACCCGCCCTTTTTCAAGATGTCTTAAAGCTTTTCTTCTAATAAAAGGTTCTGATACCTCATTAATTTTTATAGCGCTTTGTAAACGAGTTGGAATTCCTTCATCTTCTAAAGCTCCTTGCAAAGCAAGTCCATTAATAACAGTTGCTAACATTCCCATATGGTCACCTTGAACACGGTCCATTCCTTTGCTTGCACCTGCTAAGCCTCTAAAAATATTGCCGCCTCCAATTACTATTGCAATTTCGACACCTTTATCTGTTAATTGCTTAATATCCTCGGCATACTCTTTTAGACGGTCGGGATCGATTCCATATTGGCGGTTACCCATTAATGCCTCACCAGATAATTTTAGTAGTATTCTTTTGTATTGCATAGTAGAAATATCTTACACAAAAATAAAGAAAAAATTTGATCGACTCCAGAAGAAAATAAGTAATAAAAAAAACCGATCGGTTAGATCGGTTTTTTTACAATTAAAAAAGAATTTAACCTAAAGTAACTCTTTCGAAAGAGACTACTTCGTTACCTTTAGATGTTACATAATCTGCAACACTTTGCTTTTCATCTTTGATGAAATTTTGATCAAGTAAACACTGTTCTTGATCTAAAGTTGTATTATCAGAAATAAATCGCTCTAATTTTCCAGGAAGTATTCTGTCCCAGATTTGTTCAGGCTTTCCTTCTGCTTTTAACTCATCTTGTATTTTAGATTTTGCAGTTTCAATAACTTCTTCTGTTAGCTGAGCTCTCGAAATAAATTGAGGAACGTTATTAAGGTGTTTTCCTAGACGACCTCTTTCAATATTGTCTTTTTCTATCACAGCAATTCTAGCTTCTGTTTCTGAAGCGACAAATGCAGGATCAAAATCTTTGTATGATAGTGAACTAGCTCCCATGGAAGCAACTTGCATTGCAATATCTTTAGCAACTACTTCTGAGTCGTTATCATTCTTTGACAAACCAACTAAAGCTGCAATTTTATTTCCGTGAATATAAGAACCTACAAATGGAGCAGCTAATCTTTTAAAGCCATTAATTTGAATTTTTTCTCCAATAACACCTGTTTGCTCAATCATTTTTTCAGCAACAGTCATACCACCAAAATCTGCATTTAAGAAATGATTCTTGGTCGTTACAGTTCATTGCTAATTCTGCTAAACTAGTAGCTAGAGCAACAAAATCACTATTTTTTCCAACAAAGTCAGTTTCACATCCTAAAACAATTAATGCCCCCTCTGTTTTGGAGTCATTTACTACTGCGATTGCGGCCCCTTCACTAGAATCTCTATCGGCTCTTTTTTCTGCAACTTTTTGTCCTTTTTTACGGAGTATAGCAACAGCTTCATCGTAGTTGCCATCTGCCTCTACAAGAGCTTTTTTACAATCCATCATTCCAGCACCGGTTGCATCTCTTAATTTTTTTACGTCTGCGGCTGTTATATTTGCCATCTTTTATTAAAATTTTAGTTATTTAATTAATTTATAGAAAAGTCGTAAAAGTAATTCTTGAACAGAATAAAACTAAAACGACTTTTTTAGTAAGTATACTTATTTTATTCTTCTTCTGAAGAAGCTTCTTTAATATCTACTGATGCAACTCTTTTCCGAGCAGTTTTAGCTTTTGGAGCTGGTTTAGCTTCCTCTACTGAGGCTTCCGGAGTTGTGTCAGCTTCTTTTTCGGCTTTATCTTTACCGTTTTTACGGCTACTAAGACCTTCAATAACAGCATTAGAAACACTGGTCATAATTTTTTCAATTGATTTTGAGGCATCATCATTTGATGGAATTACATAATCAATTACATTAGGATCACAGTTCGTATCAACCATTGCAAAAATTGGGATCTTTAATTTTAAAGCCTCCTTAACAGCAATGTGTTCGCGAGTGGTATCAACTACGAATAGAGCACCTGGTAGACGCGTCATGTCTGCGATTGAGCCTAAGTTTTTATCTAGTTTTGCTCTGGTACGATCTACCGCTAAACGTTCTTTTTTAGATAAAGAATTGAATGTTCCATCTTGCTTAGATCGGTCGATAGCCGCCATTTTTTTAACAGCTTTTCTGATAGTTACAAAGTTGGTAAGCATACCTCCTGGCCATCTTTCAGTGATGTAGGGCATATTCGCTTTTCCTGCTTTATCAGCAACGATATCTTTTGCTTGTTTTTTTGTAGCTACGAAAAGAATTTTTCGTCCACTTGCTGCAATTTTTTTAAGAGCTTCATTTGCTTCTTCTAATTTTGCAGCTGTTTTATATAGATTGATAATGTGGATTCCATTTCGCTCCATATAGATATAAGGTGCCATATTAGGATTCCATTTTCTGGTTAGGTGACCAAAGTGAACACCTGCGTCAAGTAACTGTTTTACTTGTTCGTTGTTATTTGCCATTTTTGTAATAGTTTACGTTCTTGTGTTATTATAGATAGCAACTTTTTCATAAAAAAAGTTTAGATGCTAAACTAACTCTCCGACTCTCGGAGTAACAGCGATTTTTAAAAATTTGTTTGTCAAATATATTTGACTGTATAAGAACTTGTTACTTAATTCAGGCGCCCAAAGGCGCCCAAGTAAGTTGTATTTTTTAACGTTTAGAGAATTGGAATTTCTTACGGGCTTTTTTCTGACCGAATTTCTTACGTTCTACCATTCTTGGATCTCTAGTTAATAACCCTTCAGGTTTTAGTATTGATCTATTTTCTTCGTTCAATTCACACATTGCTCTTGATATTGCTAAGCGAATTGCTTCTGCTTGCCCAGTATTACCTCCACCAAAAACATTCACAGTTATATCAAACTTCTTTGTGTTATCTGTTAACATTAGTGGTTGCATTACTTTATATTGTAGTGTACCTGTTGTAAAGTAATTTTCGAACTCACGCTTATTGATGCTAATATTACCTTTTCCTTTGGTAATATAAACACGCGCAACCGCATTTTTTCTTCTACCTATTTTGTGTATTACTTCCATTACTTTTTAGAGTTAAGATTAATGGTTCTTGGTTTTTGTGCTTCTTGACCATGTTCAGTTCCAACGTAAACCTTCAAGTTTCTGAAAAGAGCAGCTCCTAATTTATTTTTAGGCAACATCCCTTTTACGGCTTTCTCTACTAGTCTAGCTGGGTCTTTCCCGAACATTTCTTTTGCAGTAAGACTACGCTGACCACCTGGGTAACCTGTGTGTCTTATGTATGATTTATCTTCCCATTTGTTCCCTGACAAAGTAATTTTTTCAGCACTGGTAATGATAACATTATCACCACAGTCAACATGAGGAGTAAAATTAGGTTTGTGCTTTCCGCGTAATAATATTGCTACTTCACTCGCAAGACGACCTAAAGCTTGACCTTCAGCGTCAACAAGTAACCATTCTTTATTTACGGTAGCTTTGTTAGCTGAAATTGTTTTATAACTTAGTGTATCCACTTTTAATTTTTTTGCTACTTATATTCACCTATAAGTAGTGTTAAACATTCCTTCTTTTGGATAAATCGGGGTGCAAATGTAATATTATTTTATTGAATTACAAACAGTCACAATTTTTTATTAATAAATGTTTAAAAATAAAATTAACAGGTCTTATAAATTTACTAATAATTAAATTACTTTTATAATTAAATGTACCTAAGTAATTTAAAATGAAAAGAAGAAGTTTTTTAAAAAAAGCCTCTCTAACGGGAGTTGCTGTTGCTGTTGGATCTAATTTAATTGCAAAAAACGCTAGAGAGGGAGAGAAATCAGATAGTTTATATGATGGAGTTGCTAAAGATTTCCCGATAGTAATTTCGACTTGGAATGTTCCAAATGCTACTTTAAAAGCAGGCGAATTATTAGAGCGAGGCTATTCTTCCTTAGATGCAGTAGAACAGGGCTGTATGGTTGAGGAAGCCGATATTAAAAATCAATCTGTTGGTTTTGGCGGTCGCCCAGATCGAGACGGAAACGTAACCTTAGATGCCTGCATCATGAATAAAAAAGGAGATTATGGTGCGGTAGTTTACATGCAAAATATTATTCATGCAATTTCAATTGCAAGGAAAGTTATGGAGAACACTCCTCATGTGATGTTAGCTGGAAAGGGTGCTGAAGAATTTGCTGTCGCTTCGGGTTACAAAAAAACTAATTTATTGACTCAAGAATCTAAAATTGCCTGGGAAAATTGGAAAAAAGAAGCCGATTACCAACCGATTATTAATATTGAAAATCACGATACCATTGGAATGTTAGCAATTGATAAAAATGGAGATATTTCTGGGGGTTGTACTACAAGCGGCTTAGCCTACAAAATGGCAGGGCGAATTGGAGATTCTCCCATTATTGGCTCGGGCTTATTTATAGATAATGAAATTGGTGGTGCCACGGCTACAGGGATGGGTGAAGAAGTATTAAAGACTGTCGGTAGTTTTTTAATTGTGGAATTAATGAGGCAAGGTAAAAGTCCACAACAAGCTTGTGAAGAAGCAATTCGAAGAATTGTAGTTAATAACTCTAATTTTAAGAATTTCCAGGTGGGGTATATTGCTATTAATAAAAAAGGAGAAACTGGGTTTTATTCAATTCACGAGTATTTTAGTGTTTCCATATATGAAAATAAAATATGTAAGAATCATTTATCAGATTTTTACAATAAAAACGGATGATCTAGTCCAGTTATATAGATTTACTTAACTATAATTTCATCGACAAAAACCCAAGCTTTCCCTTGATAGGGAGCTCCTAAGTGCCATTCTGGCAAATCTCCTAGATTTTTAGCAATGATTTTTACGTATCTGGAAGTAGTCTCCTCTATTTTAAACTGTACTGTTTTAATTTTAGCCTCTGAAGAAGCCTGTTTAGAATCGATTTTATAAGTAGGAGAAATTTTACGAAATGTATCTTCGACAGCTACGTAACATTCAACTTCGGTCGGGTAAAAAATCCAGCTTCGTTGATCTTGTAAAAAATTTACCTCCACCGTTTGAATTGATTCGGTACTCCCTAAGTCAATGGTTGCAATCAAATCAGTATTTTGATAACCCTGCCAAGATCCTGTTTTAAAATCTGAAGATCCTCGAATGCCGTCTATTAAGGCATTATTCCCTCCTGCATTGTATTGATTAGCGTATTCTGTTTCTAATTTTATAGTCCTGTTTGGATTAATTTTATAAAAATTAGTATTAATTGTATCACTTTTAATCCCATTATAAATTGCATAGGTTTTTAAATCTAACGCCTCTGAAATAAGAATAGGGGAAGCGTATTCTTTAAAATTATCAGAACCTAAAGTATAAAATATAGTTGCTTCACTTATTGCATTAGCTAAGGAAACCGTTGTTTCATTTTTAAACGCTATATCACCTTCATTAATGTAAGGTGCAGGAGTAATGAGGTGTTCTTTAATTTCAGATCTCGGCTCTTGATTTTCTAAAGTTCCCCATTTGGAAGGAGAACTACTCATTTCAAAAGTTAGAGTACCTCCCGCCATAATTTCGGCATGTTTTAAATAAGTCCTATTAAGTTCTAAATTATTTAATAATACTTTTTTAATGTAAATATGAGTTGCTGAAACATTTTCTGCCTGTATTATAAATTTTTTGCCGTTTTCAAGATTAATAGTAGTTTTTTTAAAAAGCGGGCTTCCAATAATATAGTCGTTTGATCCTGGTGTTACCGGGTAAAACCCCATGGAACTTAAAACATACCAGGCGCTCATTTGGCCACAATCTTCGTTTCCTGAAATACCCTCGGGGTCGTTTTTATAAAGTTCCTTAAGAATTTGATTTACTTTTTCTTGAGTTTTAGCGGGTTGATTCACAAAATTATAAAGATAAGCCATGTGGTGACTAGGCTCATTCCCGTGGGCATACTGTCCAATCAGTCCAGTAATATCCGGCTGTTCACGTCCTGATGTTTGAAGTTGAGCAGAAAACATGGTATCTAAGTGATTTTCAAGCTTCTTTTTACCTCCCATTAGGTTCATTAAGCCAGAAATATCTTGAGGTACGTAAAGGCTGTATTGCCAGGCATTTGCCTCGGTATAGTTAAAATTCACCTCGTAAGGATCAAAGGGAGAAAACCAAGTATTTCGGAATCTCCCTCGCATAAAATTAGTTTCGGGATCAAAAATATTTTTATAGTACTGTGCTCTTTTAGAGAACAATCTGTAATCAATATCTTTACCCATAGCTTTTGCCATTTGAGCAATCGTCCAATCGTCATAGGCATATTCTAAGGTTTTTGATACCGACTCACTTTCTTCTTCCATCGGTATAAAACCATATTCCTTATAGGATTTAAGACCTAGTTTATCCTGGAGAGCACTATGCTTCATTGCCTCAAAAGCTTTTTCGGTATCATACCCTCGTATTCCTTTTAAAAAAGCATCGGCAATTACCGGAACCGCGTGATAGCCTATCATACAATCGGTATAGTTTGCCGATAAGTCCCATATTGGCATAATACCTCCTTCTTCATACTTTGCTAAAAAAGTATTGATAAAATCATTGGTTTTATCCTGTTCTATAATCGTATAAAGAGGATGTGTGGCTCTGTAAGTGTCCCAAAGAGAAAAAACCGTATAATAATCAAACTCATTTGTTTGATGAATTTTTAAGTCCATACCACGGTAGCGACCATCCACATCTTGATATAAATTTGGAGCGATCATGGTATGATACATAGCGGTATAGAAATTAGTTAGATTATCTTGACTTGAACTTTCTATTACAATTTTTGTTAATTGCTTTTCCCAAGTAGTTTCGGCTTTGGTTTTAATATCCTCAAAAGATAGCGAACCTATTTCTGCTTCTAAATTTTGACGTGCTCCAGCTTCATCAACTGGTGAAATCCCTATGTTAATTATAATAGGCTCGTTTTTTGGATTAACAAATGTCAACGCAGTTTTTCTTTTTTTAGGACTTCCATCTTGAGAAGGTTGTATACTATCCGAAAAAGCATGCGAGGTTTTAATATAAAAATACAATCGTTGATCTTTAGCCCAAGCATCAGAGAAACGGTAGCCCTGTAGCTGAGTATTGGAAATTTTTTCAATAGTTGCATCCAATACTTTGTCACGATGTTCCAAATCTAAAATCACAATCTGGTTATTAGAAGTTGGAAATTGATATTTATGAATTCCACTTCTTTTTGAAACCGTTAAACCTACATCGATATGAGTACTATCTAATTTTACATGATAATATCCCGGAGAGGCTTCTTCATTTTTGTGAGAGAAATGTGCTCGATATCCTTTTTTACCATCAGCACCGTTATGAAAATTTATGGCATTGGTTGGCATTAATAAAATGTCTCCATAATCACTTACGCCAGTCCCACTAAGGTGCGTATGTGAAAACCCATAAATATATGCATCACTGTAATGATAGCCACTGCACCCGTCCCAACCCTCTAGACGAGTATCCGGACTTAGTTGCATCATTCCAAATGGCATAGTCGCACCCGGATAGGTATGACCATGGCCACCGTTACCTATAAACGGATTTACATAGTTGATTAGTTTTTTCTCACTTAGGGTGGATGGTGTTTTAGATTCTCTTGTGCAACTAAAAAATAGCAGCGAAATAATAAAGAAAAGAAGTTTTTTCATTGTTAAAGTTTAAAGCTTAAAAGGTACAAAATTCGTTTATAAATAATTAAAGTTATTTTTAATTGAATGAATAAGTTTAGTAGATTTATAAAATTAAATAAATAAATATGTCTGATCAAAAACGCCTATTTCTTGTTGATGCCTTCGCGCTGATTTTTAGAGGTTATTATGCCTTTATTAAAAATCCAAGAATCAACTCGAAAGGTGTTGATACCTCTGCCATTATGGGTTTTATGAACTCTCTTTTAGATGTAATAAAAAGGGAACGCCCGGATCATTTGGCAGTTTGTTTTGATAAAGGAGGAAGTAAAGCAAGAGTTGAAGCTTATCCGGCTTATAAAGCTAATAGAGACGAAACTCCAGATGCTATTAAAGTTGCTGTTCCTTATATTTATGATATTCTAAAGGCCATGCATATCCCGATTATGGTAAAGGAAGGCTTTGAAGCTGATGATGTCATTGGAACACTCGCTAAAAAGGCAGAAAAAGAAGGTTATAAAACCTTTATGGTAACTCCTGACAAAGATTTTGCGCAATTAGTTTCTGACAACATATTTATGTATCGTCCAATGTTTGGAGGTGGTTATGAAACATGGGGAATCCCTGAGGTACAGAAAAAATTTGATATTGAACGTCCAGAGCAGGTTATCGATTATTTAGGTATGGTAGGTGATACCGCTGACAATATTCCTGGATTACCGGGTGTTGGAGACAAAACCGCTAAAAAATTTCTTGCTGCTTATGGAAGCATGGAGGGGCTATTAGAAAACACCCAGGAACTTAAGGGTAAAATGAAAGAAAAAATCGAGGAAAACAAAAGCTTAGGAGTTCTATCTAAACAATTAGCAACTATTATGTTGGATGTCCCCGTTGAGTTTCATGAACAAAATTTTGAAATGTCTCAACCAAATATGAAAGCTGTAACAGCTCTTTTTCAAGAGCTGGAGTTTAGACGGTTAATCGATAATTTCACTAAAACATTTACTAAAACAGTTTCAACAGTAAATGAGCAAATTACTAAGGAGGTTAAATCTTCAATAAAAAAAAGCGAGCCATCTTCGGCGGGTCACGGACAATTTTCTCTTTTTGGAGGTGACGGAGAACCCACGGAAAACACACTTGACACTACTAGAAAAAGTATAGTCAATACCGAGCATTTTTATCAGACCGTTCAACCAGGTATGGGAACGAAATTATTTATTCAAAATTTATTGAAACAAAAATCGGTATGTTTTGATACTGAAACTACAGGGCTGAATCCAATTACAGCAGAATTGGTTGGTATCGCGTTTTCTTGGGAAGTAGGAAAAGGATTTTATCTTTCTTTTCCAGAGAATCGTAGCGAGGCACAAGATTTAATAGAAACACTTAGACCTTTCTTTGAAGACGAATCGATTCAGAAAATAGGACAGAATTTAAAATACGATATTAAAGTCTTATCAAAATACAATATATCTGTTCAAGGAAAATTATTCGACACCATGCTAGCCCATTACCTAATCAATCCAGATATGAGGCACAACATGGAAGTACTAGCCGAAACCTATTTAAATTATACACCAATTTCAATAGTTGAACTCATTGGTAAAAAAGGAAAAAATCAACTTTCTATGCGAGATATTTCCTTGGAAAAAATTACTGAATACGCTGTTGAAGATGCAGATATTACCCTTCAATTAAAAAAACATTTTGAAAAAGAATTAAAGGAAGCAAAAACACAAAAACTATTTGATGAAATTGAAATTCCTTTACTTCGTGTTTTGGCAGAAATGGAATTAGAGGGAATTAATTTAGATGTCCCCTTTTTAAATGAATTGGCAAAAGATTTAGATAAAGATATCGCTCTACTGGTTTCAAAAATTTATGAATTAGCAGGCGAGGAGTTTAATATAGCTTCCCCAAAACAATTAGGAATTGTTCTTTTTGAAAAAATGAAATTAGTTGATAAACCAAAAAAAACTAAAACAGGACAATACTCTACCGCTGAAGATGTTCTCTCTTACCTAGCAAAAGAGCATGAAATTGTAAAATATATTCTTAAGTATCGGGGACTCGCCAAACTAAAAAGTACTTATATAGATACCTTACCTATGCAAGTAGAACCAACAACAGGAAGAGTACATACCGATTACATGCAGACAGTCGCAGCAACTGGAAGATTAAGTAGTAATAATCCTAATCTACAAAATATCCCCATTCGAACAGAAAGAGGAAGACAAGTTAGAAAAGCTTTTATTCCAAAAAACAAGGATTATGTATTACTTGCAGCTGATTACTCTCAAATAGAATTAAGGATTATAGCAGCTTTAAGCGAGGAAAACAACATGATTGAAGCCTTCGCTCAGGGAGAAGATATTCACGCATCCACGGCTGCAAGAGTGTTTAATGTTGACTTAAACGAAGTAAGTAAAGAACAACGAAGCAATGCGAAAACAGTCAATTTTGGAATTATTTACGGAGTGTCGGCATTTGGATTAAGTAATCAAACAGATTTATCTCGTTCAGAAGCCAAAGAGTTAATTGAAACTTATTATACGTCGTATCCAAAACTTAAAAGTTTTATGAGTAAACAAGTTGATTTTGCTCGTGAGAATGGATATGTTCAAACTGTTTTAAATAGGCGTAGGTATTTAAATGCTATCAATGCATCAAATGCAATTGTCCGAGGTGCTGCCGAACGGAACGCTATTAACGCCCCCATACAAGGGAGTGCTGCAGATATTATTAAAATTGCAATGATTCATATTCAACAGAAACTAAATGCAGAAAATTATAAAAGCAAAATGTTACTTCAAGTCCACGATGAATTGGTTTTTGATGTTTTTAAACCTGAATTAGAAAAACTTAAATCACTCATAAAATTTGAAATGGAAAATGCCTTTAAGCTATCTGTAAACTTAGATGTAGATTTAGGGACAGGCGATAATTGGTTGGAGGCCCATTAAAAAATTATTCACGTTTACGGGTGAAATTAATTAAAGCATTAATTATTATTATTACGGTTGTAAAAATTAGATTTAATTTAATATTTTTAAATAAAAAAATTGACTTTATTAAAACCCATATTATACTTTTCGCTCTTTAAGTATCCTTTAACCGAAGAAGAGATATTTATTTTTTCCAAAGCAGAATCAAAAGAGCAAATTAAATTAGATTTAATGGAGTTGGTAAACGATGATATAATTTATAAAATTGATGACTTTTACTTAACGGAAAATAATGAAACACTAATTAAAAGAAGGCTTGAAGGAAATAAAATGGCTAAAAATATATACCAAAAAGCCTTAACTGTTTCTCGATTAATTTCTAAATTTCCTTATGTAGAGGGTGTGGGGATTTCAGGCTCTTTATCCAAGGGTTATTATGATGACGATGGAGATATTGATTTTTTTATTATAACCAGCCCAAAGCGATTATGGATTGCTAGAACCTTCCTAATTCTCTATAAAAAAATATTTTTATTAAATTCTAGAAAGTATTTCTGTGTTAATTATTTTATCAGCTCCAATGCGCTAGAGATTGAAGAAAAAAATATATTTACCGCAACCGAGTTAACAACGTTACTCCCTATGTTCGGTAACGGTAGTTTCCATAAATTTTACGAAAAAAATAAATGGGTAGAAAATTATTTGCCAAATAAAACTGTTACAGAAGGCTTATCAAAACTAAATTTGGTCAAGAAACCAACGGTCACAAAAATTACTGAATATTTTTTAGATTCGAAAATAGGAGATTGGCTTGACGCTGCTTTTTTAAGAATAACATACCATAAATGGAAAATTAAATTTAATCATTTAGAAGAAAGGCAATTTAACGTGGCGATGAAGTCCACAAAAAATATATCGAAACATCATCCTTTAAATTTTCAACGAAAAGTAATTGATCGCCTAAACAATAGGTACGACGAATTAAGAGAAAAACATAATATTCACATCGCTAAAGAAAATGCTTGATATTCTTTTTTCACATTCCTACTATTATCCGTTGGATCAAAAACAATGGAATAATAAAACTCCTTATCCTCCTTTAGGAACCATATACGCTGCATCATTATTAAGGAAGAGTGGTTTTTCAGTCTCCCTTTTTGATACTAACTTAAGAGACAATCCCTTTGAAATTGAAAAAGAAATTCAGGATCAAAAGCCCTCTTTTTTAGTTATTTATGATGATGGATTTAATTATTTAACAAAAATGTGTCTTACCAATATGCGAGAGGCTGCTTTTGAAATGATTGCCATCGGAAAAAAGTACAACTGTACCGTAATTGTAAATAGCTCAGACAGTACAGATCACTATAAAAAATATTTGAACAAAGGAGCTGATTATGTCCTATTGGGTGAAGGAGAAATTTCGTTAAAAGAATTGGTGCTTAAACTAGGAAACAACGAGCAAATCGATTTGTTAAAAGGAATCGTATATAAGAATGACCTTGATTATACGATCAATCCAAAAAGGGAAGTTTTAAAAAATTTAGATGAACTGCCCATGCCTGCTTGGGATTTAATTGATATTAATGCATACAAATCGGTATGGGCTAAAAGCGGAAAAAATTTCACTTTAAATATTGCAACCACAAGAGGATGCCCCTATAAATGCAATTGGTGTGCGAAACCTATTTATGGTGTTCGTTACAATTCACATTCACCAGAATATATTACCAAATTAATCGCTACCCTGAAAGAAAATTACAGCGTTACTAATTTTTGGATGTGTGACGATATTTTTGGGTTAAAACCCAAATGGGTTCAAAATTTTAATACCGTATTAAAAGAAGCAGAATTAAAAATAGCATACACAATACAAAGTCGAGTTGATTTATTACTGAAAGAAGATACTATAGATGCATTGGCAGAAAGTGGTTTAAAAGAGGTTTGGGTAGGAGCTGAAAGCGGTTCTCAAAAAATATTGGATGCAATGGATAAAGGCACACAATTAAATCAAATTTATAAAGCGACTCAGTTATTAAAATTAAAAAAAATCAAAGTGGCCTTCTTTATTCAATTTGGTTATTTGAACGAAACTAAAGATGATATTTCCAAAACAATTGAAATGATTAAAGAACTGCAACCAGATAATATTGGAGTTTCTGTATCCTACCCATTGCCGGGAACTAAGTTCTATGAAATGGTTAAAGATGATCTAAAATTTAAATCAAACTGGAAAGATTCTGACGATTTAGCGATGATGTTTCAAGGAACTTTTAATTCAAGATTTTATAAAAAACTACACCGATATGTTCATAAAGAATATAGAAAAAGTCAGGCGATTTTTAACTTTCATCAACTTCTCAAAAATCCTTTTTCAATTTCAAAAGATAAAGTACGTTCGCTTCTTTTATATTTTTATTATGCTCCGTCCTCTTTATTGGATAAAATAATATTGGATAAAATGAAACATACCCATGAAAGCTAATTTTGATCATCACGCAATAAATTACGATGCGTATTTCTCCAATTCATTAATTGGAAAAGCGCAACGGGAACGTGTTCACTATTTTTTAAATAAACAACTTGAAAAGAAGAAAAAAAACTTACGGGTGCTTGAAATTAATTGCGGTACCGGAATTGATGCCAATTGGTTGGCTAAAAAGGATCATTTTGTTATTGCTTCTGATATTTCCTCTAAAATGGTCGAAATTGCAAAAAAGAAGTACGATCAATCAAATTTAATTTTTAAGCAATTGGATATCCAAACTATCCACACAGAAACTTTTAAAGAAAAGTTTGATTTACTTTTTTCTAATTTTGGAGGATTAAATTGTTTATCAAAACAAGACCTAAAAGAATTTCTGAATAATTCAAAATCAATTCTAAAATCTCAAGGGATGTTAGCTCTTGTTATTATGCCTAAGCATTGTATTTGGGAACAGCTTTATTTTTTTCTTAAAGGGGATTTTAAAAACATGAAAAGAAGAAACACAAATAAAGCCTTAGTAACTAATGTTGATGGCATACAAATTCCTACGTGGTATTATAATTATCAAGAACTAGTCAATTTGCTATCTGAGCAATATAAAATAGTATCTTTAAATCCAATTGGAATTGCGATCCCACCTTCTTATTTAAATCCTTTTTTTAAAAATAAAAAAATACTTTTTGAGATCCTAAAGTGGAAAGAAAAATTATTAAATCATCGTATGTGGGCAAATTTATCGGATCATTACTTAATTGTACTTCAAAAAAAATAATCAAATGAGTATTGTTTTAACACATGGTTATTATCTAAACAAAGATCCAAAGGAGGCAAGTATAATGAAGCCATACGCTCCTCTTGGTTTATTGTACCTATCAAGTTATTTAAATCAAGAAAAAATTAAAAATCTCGTATTCGATTCCACCTTTTCAAATCAGGAAACTCAATTAGAATTTATAGCCCGGGAAAAACCATTTGTAGTTGCAATCTATACCAATTTAATGACTAAAATAACGGTCATTAAGTTGATTAAATTATTGATAGCTGATCCTAAATATGGATTTCCAAAAATAATTTTAGGGGGTCCCGATGTGACCTTTAATATTCAAAATTATTTAGATACCGGAGCTCATTTTTTAATTATTGGAGAGGGGGAACAAACCATAGCTGAGTTATACCAGTCTATTCAAGAGAATTCGGATTATAGTTTTATTACTGGAATTGCTTATAAAGAAAATAATTCGGTAATAAAAACACCGCCAAGAATAAAAATTAAAGATCTCAGTCAACTTCCTCTTCCCAACAGAGAAGGGATTAATATTCAAAAATATTTAGATACTTGGAAAACTAATCATGGTAAAAGTTCTATGACTATTAGCACTCAAAGAGGATGCCCTTATACCTGTAAATGGTGTAGCACTGCTGTATACGGACAAAGTTACAGAAGAAGACCTGCTAAATTAGTGGTGGAAGAGATGCGTATGCTTCAAAAGCAATACAATCCTGACTCCATCTGGTTTGTTGACGATGTTTTTACGGTCAGTCATAAATGGATGGAAGAATTTTGTAATGAAGTAACTAAACAAAAGGTTTTGATCCCTTTTGAATGTATCACAAGAGCTGAAAGATTAAATGATAAAGTTCTTGAACAATTAAAACAAACAGGCTGTTATCGTATTTGGATTGGAGCCGAAAGCGGTTCTCAAAAAATTATAGATGCTATGGATCGTAGGGTAGATGTTAGTACTGTGAAAAATGCCATTAGAGAAACAAACAAAAAAGGAATTGAGTCAGGAACCTTTATCATGCTTGGATACCCTAACGAGACTGAAGACGATATTTATAAAACCATTGACTATCTTAAAGAAGCCAATCCAAAATACTTTACCATTACGTTGGCTTACCCAATAAAAGGGACTTCCTTATATTCAGATATTGAAGATAAGATAACAAAACAGCCTGCCTGGGAAACCTCAACAGACAGAGATATTGATTTTAAAAGAACATATTCAAGAAAGTATTATGATTATGCTATCAGAAAAGTAGTGAATGAAGTTAATTATCATAAAGAACTAATAAAGGGTAAAAACAAAAGCTATTATAAGGCTGCCAAATTAAAAATAAAGTCATGGTTAGCTGGTAGCTTAATGATGGTAAGTAAATAATGAAAAAGACCGTAATTATAATATTAATTTTATTGACTTCGTGTACCAATTCAACCTACAATGATATTGTAGAGGAGGATTTTTCGCTAACACTTAAATGGAACAAGAGTTACGAGCAAGACACCATAAGTAACGCAATTATTGGTTTGCAATGGTGCCTGTCTTATCTTGGAGCTACACTCCCAATTACTGAAAACGGTATTAAAAATCAAAATCCATTTATAATTTTAAAAATAAATAAATTAGGTTTTAATGTCGATGCGTTAAAAAAACTCAAGCGACTAAATACTGTTATTAAAGCAACTGAAGAATATCAAATTACTTCAGCTATTGATCTGGGGAGGTATGTAAGTCTATTAATAGGTTCTTCTGAACATTATTATGAAATAACAGGGGTCCCGTTTTTACTTTCCGATTTATCAACCTCTTATGAACTCAAGAACCTGGGCGGTTATGTTAATAATTCTAGTGTTTCGTATGAAAATCGAATTATTAGATTTTCTGAACAAGATGGTTTTAACCAGTTGTTTTTATGCTCAGAAATTAGTCCGGAGTCTGAAGAGATTTTAGAGTACGAAACCCTTGATTTAATGCAAAATGGTCAAGTTAGATTTGGTATTTACAACAAAGATGGTTTTCGAATTTCAAACTCCGATCCTCAACATAGCAATGCAGGAAAACCTGCTAAATGTATTTGGTGTCACGAATCTGAAATTCAACCATTATTTAATATACAAGATAATTATGATGGGTTTATCCCCTATTTAGACTTTAAAGATTTACTGGTAGATTTTAAAGTAACACATAGAAATTTACAAAATTCTTTAGTAGATGGAGTTGATTTTCAGAAATCTTTACAGCATATACAAACAGAATTACTTTACATATCTTTTATGGAGCCATCTGCAAAGCGCTTAAGTATAGAATGGAGTATTAATATCAATGAAATTGAAAATTTATTAGACGGAATTCCAACACACAATTATGATGAATTCCCTTTTCTCGGGGATCTTTATTTTAGAGAAGAGATTGATCAATATGCTCCTTTTTCAGGATTACCAGTTTCAAGTAGTGTTCGGGAAAAGTCAAATAGAGAAGTTAATTATTTGAATTAAAATGATTAATAAAAAGAAAATAATAGTCATACTTCCAGCCTATAATGCTGAAAAAACTCTTGAAAAAACATTTAGTGAAATTCCGTTTGATATTGTTGACGACATAATTTTAACAGATGATTTTAGCGGGGACCATACTGTTTCAATAGCCAAAAAATTAGGGATTCAGCATATTATAGAACATAAAGACAATTTGGGTTATGGAGCCAATCAAAAGTCTTGCTATCAAAAAGCGTTAGAGCTAGATGCCGATATTATCGTGATGCTACATCCAGATTATCAATACGATCCAAAATTAATACCTGCTATGTGTTCTTTAATTGCTAGTGGAGTTTTTAAAGTTGTACTGGGATCTAGAATTTTAGGAAAAAGTGCATTAAAAGGTGGAATGCCTGTTTATAAATATCTTTCTAACAGAACTTTAACATTCATTCAAAACTTATTAATGGGACAAAAACTATCAGAATACCACACAGGATACCGATGCTTTTATGCGGAACTATTAAAAAATATTCCTTTTCAGACTAATTCTGACGACTTTATTTTTGACAATCAACTTTTGGCTCAAATTTGTTATCACGGAATCGAAATTGGCGAAATTTCCTGCCCGGCTAATTATGAAAAAGATTCTTCTTCAATTAATTTCTCGAGAAGTGTAAAATATGGTTTGGGTGTTTTAATTGTTTCTATAAAATATTTTTTACAGAAAATGGGATTTCGATTTAGTTTGTTTAAAAGTTAACGTTGGGTACTCCATTTTTCTTTTTGGTTCATAATATACTTTTCGGTAAAAAAATGTCTTGCATATTTTGAATGATATAATAAATCTAAATAGTCTTTAGAAAACTTTGTTTGCTTTTTAAAATCACTATTCAACAAAGCATATTCTTTTGAAGATGATAAATTTCTGTTTTTAAGTTTGAATGATTTTAAATTACAAAAATCTTTTATTAGATTTTCTTTTATGGAGTCATTTAAATCACTATTGATTAAGAGGAGTTCAATCGTACCGGTTTTAAGAATAGAATATCCTTGTTCTTTATCAAATTTATAATCATAAATATTAATGTTCGTTGCGTCAAAAAATTGATCATCAAACCAATTTAAAGGGAATTCATGATTAAGGTTTTCGTCATAATATTCTTTTAGTTTTTTTGAACTACCATTATAATCATTAGGTTTTGTACCTGTGTATAATTTAAATGCATCAAAAAAAGCTGAAATATTTCTTTCCAATGGATCCCTAAATAAGCATACTATTTTAAAAGGTCGTTTTTGATTGATAATTTTCTTATTGATTAGAAAAACAGGTGTTTTACTGCCCGGATATACCCTGTTTTGAAAGCATAGTCGAATCCCTTTTTTAATTTCTATTTCATTGAGAGAATGAACGTGAAATAGCGCATTTTTAAAGAGTCTTTTTTTTAATGAAAAGTAAACACTTAAAGATCCTACCTTGGCCATCGTGAATACAAGAATTGGTTTCTTTCTAGGGAATAGAAACAATTTTATTTTTTCTAGCCCTAATAATATTGAATCTTTTATGTAGTATTTAATGAATTGCTTCAATGTTAATTTTTTTTAGGGTAAAAGCCCCTCTTCTAGAATGATGATCGGTTAAGTAATATAATTCTTTATTATTGACTAAAACTGGCTTTTTCTTTAAAGAATAATCTTCTAAAATAAGCTGGTCTCCAAATTTTATTTGATTACCAACTACTTCTGAAATATTTTCATTAAATGAAGAAATCGGTATGTTTAAATTAATAGTTTGGTTTCCTTTTTTCCCTAGAGTTTTTACATATAGAGACCCTTCGTTTTCAAAATAATCATAAATCAAAAAATATTTTTTTTCTTTTAAAACATAGGTAGATATACTTTTTTTAGTTTCTTTAAACATCTCTATATGAAGCGGTAATAAAACAATCAAAACGAAGATAAACCATTTATAATCTGGTTTAATTGAAAAGCTACTAAAAAATAAAAAGCTTAATAAAATAGTAAACCATAATCTTAAAAATTTAAAAAATATCGGTAATGGTTCGAGTTGATAAACTGGAATATTACATATGATTAGAATAAATAGGAGAGAAACTATTTTTTTTTTGTTCGATATTTTTTGATTTAATAAACAAATCATTGGTATGATCCACAAAATCTGTGCATAGGTAGCTGTCCTACTTTGTAATAAAAACAAGGCAACCACCCAAAAAGATAAAAGTCTTAAAAAGTTTTTTTTGTTTTTAAAACTAAGTCCAACAGTCAAAGCAATCACACTCGATTTAAATAACCACTTTAATAAAATGTAAACTTGCTCATTATTAAATAATGCATCTGGATTATAATATGAGTCTTCAACAAATAGAGTCTTAAAAAAAACATCCATAGACTGTGCATTGTAACGATAGTCAACAGTGCTATTATTTTGTATTGCATTTGGTAAAATTTCTAACAGGTAAGTCTCCCAAATAGGGAATCCTGTAATAAATATTGAAAAACTTATTAAAATAAGTGAAGAGATTATTCCAACAATTATTGCTTTCCAATTTTTATAAAACAATAATGCGACTCCATAAAAAACTGGGAATATCTTCAATAAAACTGCAATGCTGATTAGGCTTACTCCGAGTTTTTCTTTTTTATTTTCAATGGATAAGAATCCAAATACAACTAAAGCAAAAATTAAAAAATAAGATTGTCCAAATAATATTCCGTTACGAATGGGAACAAAAAAAAGGATGGGTAAAAAAAATAAAATCTCATATCGTTTTTTAAACTTATCTCGTACAAGTAAATAAAGACTAAAACTAAATAAAACAATACAAATTAAATTATAAATTGCTTTGGCTATATAAGGGTTTTCTATAAAAGTAAAAGGATAAAAAAATGTAATTGTAAAAGGACTATTTATATAAAAATCTACCAATACATTGGTGTAACCTAAATTCCATATATAACTATTGAACTCATAAATATCAAACAAAAGATTTGATGAAAGTGATTCTCTAATTAATTTTGCGGAAAAATAGCTATTGGAAAAATCATGGAGGTTATATGTTAATGATTGAAAAAGAAAATAAAATAACACAAGAAATAGTGGGCCTAAATACAATAGTGGAAACTTATTAAACTTTTCAATTACTTTAGAAAACATAATCAAAACTATTATTTATTATTCAAGAATTAAAATATTATCTCATATTAGCATAAAAAACGAGTCAAATACTAAATGAATCCCTTAAAAAAAGCAAAACATAGGATTAAAGTCATTTCACTTTTTGGTGTAAGTCAAATTTTAAGCATTTTATCTGTTGTTCTTTTATCATTGGTTATCGTTAGATTTAAGTCTGTTGAATTATGGGGAGAATACGCAGAAATATTAATTTGGAGTAACCTATTTTTACTTTTCTTATCGTTTGGGAATAATGATTATTTGCTGAAGACTTTTAGCGAGTTTCCATCAAAAGTAAATCAGAAGTGGCTTAATAATATTTTAGTTAGAAGTTTTTTATTGATTCCTAGTGGGATTTTAATATTTTTCACTCCAGCCTTCTTGGACATAGAGATTGATGTTTTGTTATTGGTACTATTAAAATTTTTGAATCAATCATTTAAATCATTGATAGTTTTCAACAGAAAATTCAAATTAAATATAGGAGTCGAATCGTTTTTTCTAGTGACTCTTTTACTAATGGTAATTCTAGAAATAGAGGTGTTAAATTTAAAGATTTTAATACAACTAATTGTAATCGCGCTTGCAGTAAAGTTTTTAACTTTTTTGTATTTTTTTATTGGAGACTTTAAGAATACTCCTGTTAATTTTCAATTTAAAGAGTTGAAAAAGTCTTTACCATTTTTTATTCCTCTTGCTTTAGGGACATTAAGGTCAAGAGTAGATACCTATTATGGAGCTTTATTTTTCAACTTTACCTTACTCAGCAAATATCAAATGTTAATTAGTTTTTTAGCATTATCACAAATGGCAAGTGCCTTTTTTATTACTCCCTATCTTAAAAATTATTATCGGTTTAAAAACCAAAAAATAAAAGATATTCAAAAAAAATTCTTTTTTTACGGTTGGGGATTTGCTTTTTTTGCTACATTAATAATTTTTCTTGTTTTAAATTACTTATATCGGTTTACCTTCTCAAAATTACAGTATGGCTTAGCTTTTTTATTTGTAGTTCCCTTATTTTTAAATATTCTATTGGTAAATGAATATTATAAAAAAAATCACCAAATAAAAATAGCTTATTTCACTTCTTTAATTTTAATCTTCCAATTATTCGCTGGATATTTTTTAATAAAATATTGGAATATAACAGGAGCCCTACTATTGAAAGTTCTTGGACAATGGGCTATTGTTGTTTTATTGTGGTTTTGGATAAAAAAAACTAAGAATTGAAAAATTTTATTAAAAACATACTAATTCAGATATGGAAACCATTTAGACCTGATAAAGGCCAACGTTTCCTATTTATCATGGGGCATCCAAGAAGTGGCAGTTCCTTATTAATGCATGTTTTATCAGATCATAATAAAATTATTGGGTTTGGTGAATATTTTATTAAATATCAAAATTTTGAAAGCCTAATAAAATCTGAATTTGACATAAGAAGAAAATCACGTCAATTATTTAAAAAATGCAAGTATATTGTAAATCAAGTTAATCATGGCTCTGTCACTCCGAATAGAAATGTTATTATTCCTAATAGCAACAAACATATCATTTTGATACGAAACCCTCAAGATACAATCTCAAGTATCATAAACTTATCTAATAATAAAAATATGCCGATGAGCCAGGAAACAGTTACTAGTATTTACATGGATAGGCTGAGTTATCTAATAGACTTTATATCCTTATTAAAACCTTCCAATTGGTTTTTTATTGACTATGATGAATTAATAGAAAAACCAGATGAGGTATTAAATAATTTATCAGTTTTTCTAAACTTAAACAATCCTCTAAAAAAAGAATACCAGCTAAAAAAGTATACTCAAAAATGGGGGGATCCTTCTTCAAATATAACTAAAGGAACAATATTTAAAACCAATTCTAAAGCTATAACTATTCATGATGATTTATTGGATAATGCAAGTAAAGCATACAAAAATGCTTATCACTTTTTTAAAGAGAAATCATTAAATAATTTTTAAATTGCTAAACTATTTTTTTCTAAATGAATAACCAAATTCTCATATTTAACCCTAAAAGTGCCAATGGTAAACATCGAATTCCAAATTCTATTTTACAAGTGGGAGCTTCTATTTATGGGATTTACGAATTTGTGTTTGTTGATGGAAATTTAGAAAATGATCCTTGGGAGAAAATTGATTCTTATTTTAAAACAGGAAATTTTAAATATTTCTGTAGTACGGTAATGCCCGGACCTCAATTAAGACAAGCCATTCCTTTTACTAAAAAAATAAAGGACAAATATCCAGATTGTATTACTATTTGGGGTGGATATTTTGCTTCCAACCAATACCAGGTTTCCATCTCGTCTGGTTTTGTAGATTATGTTATAAATGGACCTGGCGATATTGCTTTTCCTTCATTAATAAGGGTTTTAGAGGATAATAATCATACTGAAATTTCAACTATAAAAAACCTTGATCTTCAAAAATGAAGAAGGTGAAATCATAAAAACAGCAAAAGAAGAACTGTTAGATCAGGATTCGTTGCCGAAATTACCTTATCAACATTTAAATAGTTTTTACAACTTAGAAAACTACTTAAGTAAAACTTTTTTGGGAAGAAATACCTTTAGTTACCATTCTAGTTTAGGCTGTCCTTTCACTTGTTCTTTTTGTGCCGTAGTTCCTATTTATAAGGGTCGTTGGAAAGCAAAATCTGCAGAATCAGTTTATAAAGATGTAAAATATTTTAAGGATACTTATCGTATAGAAGCCATAGAGTTTCATGATAATAATTTCTTTACTTCCAGGAAAAGAGTCATCGAATTTTCTGAATTGATTAAAAACGATGGGATCACTTGGTGGGGGGAAGGAAGAATTGACACTATAAACAAATACAGTGATGCCGATTTAATTTTAATGAAAGAAGCTGGTTGTAAGATGATTTTTTTGGGAGCTGAAACTGGTAATGATGAAATCCTAAAACAAATGAATAAAGGAGGAACTCAAACTGGGGAAACCATCAAAGAGTTTGTAAAAAGGTTATATCCAATTGGTATCATCCCAGAACTTTCTTTTGTATTAGGTATGCCTGCTGAAACTCCCGAAAAAGTGATGGCTCAAATAGAATGGGATATTAATTTTATAAAAGAAATTAAAGAAATTAACCCTGATGCTGAAATTATTATTTACTTATATAGTCCTGTAGCTACCGAGGGATCTGAGTTGTATGAACAAATTCAAAAAGCGGGCTTTAGTTTTCCCAAAAATCTTGAAGATTGGTTAGCTCCAGCTTGGGAAAATTTTGATTTAAGAAAAAATCCACTAACGCCTTGGCTAACTCCAAAAATGGTAGATCGAATTATGAATTTTGAAACAGTTTTAAATGGCTATTATCCAACTGCTACCGATTTTAGAATTAAAGGATTTAAGAGGAGTTTGTTAAGGGGTGTTTCTAAGATTCGATATATAACGGGTTTTTATAAATATCCTTATGAAATAAAAATCATGCATAAAATTTGGAAATATCGTCAACCTGAAACTCAAGGCTTTTACTCTGAATAATGTCAAAGTTAAGAAACATTATAAAACGTATTACACAGCCATTTTTAAAAACCGGTTTAACTTACTATTATAGAAAACCACGAAAATACAACTATCAGGATATTGAAGTTTTGGTGCATCCAGAGGTGTTTCCTCCTCATCTAACCTTAAGCACCAAAATATTACTAGATTATATAGTTGAATTAGATTTAAAAAATAAAGCTTTTTTGGAGTTGGGTTGTGGTTCTGGAATTATTTCACTTTTAGCTAGTAAAAAAGGAGCCTTTGTTACCGCAACAGATATTAATAATATCGCATTAGATTATTTGAAAAAAGCCTCTTTTGAAAATCAGCTTAAAGTAGACGTCATTGATTCCGATTTATTTAAAAACTTAAAAAATAAATCCTTCGATTTAATTATAATCAACCCGCCATATTACCCTAAAAAAGCAAAAAACATAAAAGAAAAAGCCTGGTTTTGTGGTGAAGAATTCGAATATTTTAAAAATCTATTTAATCAATTACCCAACTTCATAACCAGCCACAATCAGGTAAATATGATTCTCTCAGAAGATTGTCAAATCGAAATCATTACTTCGATAGCATCATTAAACAACTTAAAACTAACATCTGTTTATGAAACTTCAAAAATGGGAGAAATCAATAATATTTTTGAGATAAATCTCACCTAGCAGAAAAAAAATCTACTATTGGTTCATTAAATCTTTTCTTAATTTTTATCCAATAAGTTAAAGATTGGCTAAATTTTATAAATGTTATCTAAAACATATTATATTTAAAAAAATAATTATTCGTTCAATGCGCTGGTTTTTTTTTATTATAATTTACACCCTAATTGATTTATATGCCTTACAAGCAATTAGAACTCTTACAAAAAATTTCTGGATAACAGGAGTTTATTTATTAGTCTCTTTAGTGATCATCGTTTCATTATATTTTTTATTAAATTCAAATAGTTCAACTCATTTCTCTCAACCTCCAATAAGCTATTTATTCGGTTTATTTTTGGTATTAATTATTCCAAAACTACTAGTGATTATTTTTATGTTAGGAGAGGATATAACACGACTCATATTAGGATTGTATTTTAAAATTTTTGCAAATGAGCAAAATTTTTATATCCCATCCAGAAGAAAATTTTTAAGTACACTTGCTTTAGGAGTTGCAGCAATACCTTTTTCCACTCTATTATATGGTATGATAAAAGGGAAATATAACTTTAAAGTATTAAAATATGAATTGGAGTTTGCTGACTTGCCGGAGGCATTTGACGGTTTTACGATGACACAAATAAGTGATATTCATAGTGGTAGTTTTGACAATAAAAACAAAATTGCTTATGCTGTAGACTTAATAAACCAACAAGATAGTGATGCTATATTCTTTACTGGAGATTTAGTTAATAACGTTGCTGATGAAATGGATGATTGGAAAGAGTTATTTTCTAATTTAAGTGCGAAAGAAGGTGTTTTTTCTGTTTTAGGAAATCATGATTATGGAGATTATATTCGTTGGAACAGTGAAGAAGAAAAATTAAAAAACTTAAATAAGCTTAAAAAAATTCAGTCTGAAATGGGTTGGAATTTGTTGTTGAATGAGAATTTTTATATCAAGAGAAAAAATCAAAAAATTGCAATCGTTGGAGTAGAAAACTGGGGTGAAAATGGCTTCAAACAAGCAGGAGATTTAGACGCAGCTTGTAAAAACATTAATAATAGCGATTTTAAAGTCTTATTGAGTCATGATCCTTCGCATTGGAAGTCGAGAGTTAAGAATGACGATCGTAATTTTCAATTAACTTTAAGTGGACATACTCATGGAATGCAGTTTGGTATCGAAATACCAGGTTGGATAAAATGGAGTCCTGTTAAATATAGGTACGAGAACTGGGCGGGTATTTATGAAGAAAAAGGAAGATTTATAAATGTAAATCGTGGATTTGGGTTTTTAGGCTATCCGGGTCGGGTAGGAATTTGGCCAGAGATTACTGTGATAAAGCTCAAAAAAAAGGGCTCTAATGCATAATTCCCTGAAAACACTATATTTGCAGAACAGTTTTTTACCAATACTAAGAAATTATGTCAAAATTTGGAGAATTAATTGAAACCCAAGTACCTGTCTTATTTGATTTTTATACAGACTGGGACGAAGCATCTAAAGAAATGCATCCCGTATTAAGAGATGTTGCAGCTGCTTTAGGTGATAAGGCCAGAGTTATAAAAATTGATGTCGAAAAAAATGAAGAATTATCCAAAGCACTGCGTGTTAAAGGATTACCAACTCTAATGATTTACAAGCAAGGCGAAATGAAATGGCGCCAAAGCGGAGAGCAAGACGCTAATACGTTAATTGGTCTTGTTAATGAATATGTTTAAATAAATTTTCTAGAATAATACATTAGATATTATTCATTTTGGAGTCCGGCAAGCGTTAATAAAAGTGTTATTAATCTAAAGAGTTTAGCAAACTGTCATCAAAAATTTCTTCCTCCACTTCCAATAAGTCATTTTGGTTATCTGAAAAATTGAATTTTTGAAGATACTCATTAAATTTTTCAGCTTCAACAACGGTATACTCTTGATTGTCGAAAGAAGCCAAGACGTCTAATAATCCTCTGTAGCGCCCTAAATCGCTAAATATTTCATCTCCAATAGCCTCTTGTTTATTGTAGCTTAGTTTGCTGTAGAAGAACAGGTGTTCTTGATAATGTCTAACAACAGATTGGTATACTGCTCGTGCTTTTTCAACTTTATTTATTTGATAGTAATACAGGATAAAAGGCTCTAGCAGGGAATAAAACTCAAAATAATCTACAGGCATTTTTTCCATAGCCAAATCTAGTACGTTTTCTGCTTTATCATTTTGACCTTCTTCAATCAACACATTTGCTAATCTTGAGAGCGTGCTTCTGTAAGTTATTCCATTTCTTCTTGTTTCCACATCATGATAAATAGCTGGATCACCACTATTTCCCCATTTCCAATTCATAACGATGTTGTACATTTTATCTCCATCTATTCGTCCCATTTCATAGGGATTATTTTTATCTAAAGGAGTTCGAATAGGTACTAGTTTATATAAAACGCCTTCTAGTTGTAAAAATTCTTTCATCCAAATATAATCGTCGTCTCCAAAAGCACCTCCACTAAAATAGATAGGACGCTCCCAATTATTATTTGCAATTACATCTAACATTAAGAGTCTGTTTTTATAAATAACATCTCCTTTTAAAGTTATATATATATTGGGAACTATTTTATCAGCATCTTTAGGATCAACAATTCCGTTTTGCAAAACAGCTTCTTTGTCCACAGGAATTTTAATCACTTTCGTTGGAAAAGTGTTAACCCACTGTCTGCTTTCCAATTCTACTTGTGTTTTTTTACTGTCATTGGCAACAAAATCCATCCAATCTTTAATATTAATAGTATCTTTTCTTGTTTTTTGAAAGAACAGAAAGTCTCTCGAGCCATACTTGTATTTATCATGGCTAAGTTGAGAGGGAATCGGATCGCTATCAAAAGCTTTCTTTTTCATATCGTCAATGTACCAATCGGTCTGAAAAAGACTTGTATTAACAATTCGAACATCTTGCCGGTATCCCTCAATTCCTTGGGCATACCATAATGCAAAGGTGTCATTATCACCGATGGTAAATATAATTGCATTTTCATCACAGGAATCTAAATACATTTTTGCCATAGATTGTGCAGTGTATCTATTAGACCGATCGTGATCGTCCCAGTTTTGAGACCCCATTAAAACAGGAACTGCCAATGCAGTTGAAGCTAAAACAATTGGAACCGCTAATTTTGGTTTTATTTTTTCTTTGACTATTTCAAACAAAGCATATACTCCAAAACCAATCCACATTGCAAAAACATAAAAAGATCCAACCAAAGCATAGTCTCGTTCTCTTGGTTCGAAAGGTCTTTCGTTTAAATAAATTTTTAAAGCTATACCAGTAAAAAGAAAGAATATTAAAAGTACCCAAAAGTTTTTAGGATCATTTTTATAATGAAATAAAATTCCAATAATTCCTAGTAAAAGAGGTAACATAAAATAGGTATTTCTAGCTTTATTGTTTTTCGAGTCACTTGCTATAAATTCTTGTGGGCCTAACCTTGCATCATCAATAAAATTAATTCCGGTAAGCCAATTTCCGTGTAAATCAGTGTATTCGCCTTGTTTATCGTCTTGTCTTCCACTAAAATTCCACATAAAATATCTCCAATACATATATCCAAATTGATATTCAAACATATAAGCAATATTTTGTAGGAATGTAGGTTTTTGGATATCTAAAAAAGGCCCAAAATCTTTTAAAAAATCATCTAAATCCTCAACACCAACATTACCAGACCTGATGTCCTGATTAAAATCTTTTACAATATCGATTAATCTGGATTCTCCCAGGTATTCTCTCTTTATAGTAAATTCAAGCCCATCGGTAAATTGCATATAATTTGTTGCATGTTCCATACTCCACATTCTTGGAAATAAACCTTTTTGAGCATCGTCGGTATTTTGTGAAGCATTTACAAAATCATTAACGATTATATACTTGCCATTTTCTTCATCTTTTTCAAATTTAGGTTTATCATCTTTATAAGGTTTTTTTGGATCTAAGCCTACATATTTTTCCGTAAATAGGGGGCCATAAAAAAGATGTGTTTCAGGGTATTGCTCTCTGTTGTAATAGGCTAATAATTCTCTTGCATTATTTGGATTGTTCTCGTTAATCATAGTTCCAGCATTGGCTCTAACGGGGAGCATTATCCAGCTAGAAAACCCAATAAATATAAAAAGTATAGCTAATAGTAAGGTGTTAAGCTTTACATATTCTTTTTCTCTTGTAAACCTCAATAAATAATAAAACAAACCTGTGAAAAGGAAACCTGCTATAATAGTTCCTGAATTAAAAGGAAGTCCAATACTATTTACAAAAAATATTTCTGATGCACTAAAAAATTTAAGCGTCATGGGGAGTAGTAACTTAAATATAAATAGTAAAATAGCTACCATAACAATATTGGCTATTAGGAAATTTTTTAGGGTTACCGATTTATAATTTTTAAAGAAATACAGCATTCCCATAGCTGGAATTGTAAGAAGTCCCATAAAGTGAACACCAAAAGATAAACCAATTACGAAAGCGATTAAAATGACCCATCTATCTCCTCTTGGCGTATTCATATCTCTTTCCCATCGCAAAGCCAAATAGAATAAAACAGACATAATAAAGGTTGCCATCGCATATACCTCTGCTTCTACAGCATTGAACCAAAAGCTATCTGAAAATGCAAATGCCAGAGACCCTATTGCTGCACTGCCCAAAATTGCATGATAATTTTGTTTTTTTAACTCAATTTTTCTAGAAACAATAGTAGTTAATAACATGGTTAGTGACCAAAACATAAATAGTATGGTAAAAGCGCTTGCAAAAACTGACATTAAATTTATGGTTAGGGCAATATTTGTAGCTTCCAATGCAAAAATTGAGAAAAATGCTCCTAAAATTTGATATAATGGTGCTCCAGGAGGGTGTCCAACCTCTAAATTACTAGAGGTGGTAATATATTCACCTGCATCCCAAAAACTTGCTGTTGGCTCGACAGTTAACCAGTACGTTGAAAGTGCTATCGTAAATACAAACCATCCTAAAACATTGTTCCATTTTTTAAAATTGAAGGAATCCATAAATTATAATTTTTATTTGCAGCGAATTTACTAATAAAATAAAAGCTCAGTAAAAAAAAGTTAACGTATTAATACCTTCATATATTTTATACTAAAAATATAATATTTATTAAAAAAATATTTGTGCAAGCCAAAGTTTGTATTAAATTTGCATCCGCATTAAGGTAATGGCCCATGGTGTAACTGGCAACACGTCTGTTTTTGGTATAGAAGAGTCTAGGTTCGAGCCCTAGTGGGCCAACAAACATCATATCAAAACCTAATTCATATGAATTAGGTTTTTTTATTTCCTATAATCATATTAAATTTTAAATGTCATAACAGGCATGTTAGCGTGATTTACAAGGTCTTCACTTACACTCCCATTAAAGAAATGAGCTAGTCCTCTTCTGCCGTGTGTCCCCATACCAATCAGATTCGCATTCGTTTCGGATGCAAAATTTAAAATCCCCTTTTCGATAGAGATATCATTATAAATATGAACACTAAAATTTGAATCATCCATATCTCTTATAAAGGTTCTTATTTTAGTATTAATTTGTTTTGTTGTTTTAAATTCACTTGGAGTATTTATATAAAGTAAATTTATATGAGTATTGGTTTCTTCGGCAAACTTCTTTGCTTGGTTGAAGGGAATTTTACACTCCTCTGAAAAATCGGTTGCATATACAAAATTATCAACTTTAAAATCTTCATGGTTGTTTTTTATAACGAGTACAGGAATTTCAGAAGTGCGAACTACTTTTTCGGTATTACTTCCTATAAAAAGTTCCATAAATCCGTTAGTTCCTTGTGAACCCATGATAACAAGATCGATGTTTTTTTCTTTCACAACTTCATTTACATCTTTGTAAACTTCCCCATGACCAATGATTGCTTCATGTATTAAAAGTCCCTCTAAATAAGGTTTTTCGAGTAACTCTTCAAAATATTTTTCTGCTAGTTTTATAAAAAAAAGAGATTCAGGCATTGCGCCATTAGCTCCAGAGGAAGACAGGTGTGTTGGGAGTTCAAGTGAATTTAGCACGTAAATTTCACTTTCATTTTTCTTTGCCAGTTGAGCTGCTACTTTCAAAGCATTTTCTGCCTGTTCAGAAAAATCGGTTGGTACTAATATGCGTTTCATAAATTGATTTTTACGGTGTTTTATTAAAATATTAATTTACAAAAAAATTTCATAAGAATAAAGGTTTTTTTTAAAGTTAAAAAAACACTATATTTGCACCTAAATTGATACGAAACTAGCTGAGGGGACCAAAAAGTCCCCTCTTTTTATAGCTAAAATTAATGAAAAAAATAGTAGCAGAATTACTTAAAAAAGCTTTAGAAGAAAACGAATCTTTATTCCTTATCGATTTTAGTGTCTCTGAAAATAACCAAATAAGAGTGATTATAGATGGTGATAATGGAGTAACGGTGAATGATTGTATTGCTATTAGTAGAGCTATAGAGCATAATATAGATCGAGACGAAATAGATTTTTCATTGGATGTTTCATCAGCTGGTGTATCAGAACCACTTCTGATTCCGCGTCAATTTTTAAAAAATATTGGCCGTAATTTGAAAGTGAAAACAAAAGACAATGATGTTTGTCAAGGAAAACTTGAAAAGGCAGATAGTAAAAATATTGAACTTCGTTGGAAAGTTCGAGAACCAAAACCTTTAGGTAAAGGAAAAGTTACTGTTCAAAAAGAAGCGGTAATAGAATATAAAGATATTGTTGAAGCAACAGTTATGATAAAATTTAATTAGAAGAATATGGAGAATTTAGCATTAATCGATTCTTTTTCAGAATTTAAAGATGATAAGTTAATAGACAGAGTAACATTAATGTCTATTTTAGAAGACGTTTTTAGAAACGCTCTAAAAAGAAAATATGGTGATGATGATAATTTTGATATTATTATCAATCCAGATAAAGGAGATTTAGAAATTTGGAGAAATCGAGTGGTTGTTGCAGACGGTGAAGTTGAAGAACCTAACCAAGAAATTTCACTCACGGATGCTCAAAAAATAGAATCCGATTACGAAATTGGTGAAGATGTGGCTGAGGAAGTTAAATTAATTGACCTAGGCCGCCGTTCAATTTTAGCGTTGCGCCAAAATCTTATTTCTAAAATACACGAACATGATAATACAAATATTTTTAAGTACTTTAAGGATTTAGAGGGAGAAATATATACGGCTGAAGTTCATCATATTCGTCACCGTGCAATCATATTATTAGATGATGAAGGTAATGAATTGATTTTGCCAAAAGAAAAACAAATCCCATCAGATTTTTTCAGAAAAGGAGATAATGTAAGGGGAATTATTGAAGGGGTAGAGCTTAAAGGAAATAAGCCGTCAATTGTTATGTCGCGAGCTCATCCTAAGTTTTTGGAAAAATTATTTGAGCAAGAAATTCCAGAAGTTTTTGATGGATTGATAAATGTAAAGAAAGTAGTTCGTATTCCGGGAGAAAAAGCAAAAGTAGCAGTAGACTCCTATGATGACCGTATAGATCCAGTAGGAGCTTGTGTTGGAATGAAAGGTTCTCGTATTCACGGTATAGTTCGTGAATTAGGCAATGAGAATATTGATGTAATTAATTTTACTAACAATACTCAGTTATATATCACAAGAGCGCTTAGCCCTGCTAAAATAACTTCAATTAAATTAGATGAAGATAACAAAAGAGCAGAGGTAATATTGAAACCTGAAGAGGTTTCAAAAGCAATAGGTCGTGGAGGACACAACATCCGTTTAGCTGGTTATTTAACAGGTTATGAAATTGATGTGTTACGAGAAGGAGCTGAGGAAGATGTAGAATTATCAGAATTCAAAGATGAAATTGATGAGTGGATTATCAAAGAATTTGAAAAAATTGGATTAGATACTGCAAAAAGTGTATTGGAAAATGACCTAAAAGAATTAGTCAAAAGAACTGATTTAGAGGAAGAAACTATACAGGAAGTATTAAATATATTAAAAGAAGAATTTGAAGATTAAGTGTTAATTTAACTACATTTTTTCAAATTTAAACTGAAAACAGGAGAAAGCATTTATATGGCTGAAGCAAAAACAATGAGACTTAATAAAGTTTTGCGCGAGTTCAACATTTCATTGGATCGTGCAGTTGAATATTTAAGTTCAAAAGGATTACGAGGTGGAGTCTCGGCCTACAACTAAAATTTCTAGTGAAGAATACCAAATACTCTTGGAGGAATTTCAAACAGATAAGAGTAAAAAAGTAGCCTCCAAGGAAGTTGGTGAGGAAAAAAGAAAAGAAAAAGAAGAGATTCGAATTGCTTCCGAGCGGGAACTTGAAGAAAAGCAAAAGAAAATCGAAGCATCCAAAAAGTTAATCAAAGTTGAAGTTAAACTTGAAGGTCCAAAAACTCTTGGAAAAATAGACCTCGAAGGTAAAACTCCTAAACCTAAAGAGAAAAAAAGTCCACAAGACAAAAAAGAAGTCATCACTCCTGTAAACAAAGAAATTTCTGTCAAAAATGAGCAGTCCACAGACGAAAAAACACCTGATAACGATGCTTCAAAAATTATCAAAAAAGGAATTTCTTCAGAAAAGAAAAAAGGATTACCTGCAAAAGAACAAGAAAAAGCTACTGCTCCTGAAAAAAAAGAAACTATTGCTAACATAGATGAAAGCAAAAACTCTGAAAAAAGCATATCTGAATCTGAGAAGGTAGTAACTAAATACAAAAAATTAGATGGCCCAAAGATAACAGGAGAAAAAATTGATTTAACACAATTTAAAAAACCAGAAACGAAAAAGAAAGAAACCACCGATGCAGATAAAGAAAAAAGAAGTAAACGAAGACGAATAAGCAAAGGTCCTTCAAAAGGTAACGGTCGTGTTGGAAACCAAAACAACAGAGGTGGTCGAAAAAAACCAACTCATACTCCTAAAGAAGAGCCTAGTGAAGCGGAAGTGCAAAAACAAGTCCGTGAGACTTTAGAGAAATTACAAGGAAAGTCTTCAAAAGGAAAAGGAGCAAAATATAGAAGAGAAAAAAGAGATGTTCATCGCCAAAAAACAGAAGATGACCAAGCTCTGCAAGATGCAGAAAGTAAATTACTTAAAGTAACAGAATTTGTCACTGTAAGTGAGGTTGCTACTATGATGGATGTCCCTGTAACTCAAATTATTTCTGCTTGTATGTCCTTAGGTATGATGGTGACATTGAACCAGAGATTAGACGCAGAGACTTTAACCATAGTTGCTGACGAGTTTGATTATTCGGTAGAGTTTATTACAGCCGATATTGAAGAATCTATTCAAGTAGAAGAAGATGCTCCAGAGGATTTAACTAATAGAGCTCCTATTGTCACGGTTATGGGTCACGTTGATCATGGTAAAACTTCATTGTTAGATTACGTTCGTAAAGAAAACGTTATTGCTGGTGAGTCAGGTGGAATAACACAACATATTGGCGCCTATAGTGTTACCCTGGAAGATGGTCAACAAATAACTTTTTTAGACACACCAGGACACGAGGCCTTTACGGCAATGCGTGCTCGTGGTACGCAAGTAACAGATTTAGCTATTATTGTTATAGCGGCAGATGATGATATTATGCCCCAGACAAAAGAAGCGATAAGCCACGCTCAAGCAGCTGGAGTTCCTATAGTTTTTGCAATCAATAAAATTGATAGACCGACAGCAAACCCAGATAAAATTAAAGAAGGTTTAGCACAAATGAATTTGTTAGTTGAAGATTGGGGGGGGAAAATTCAATCTCATGATATTTCAGCAAAAACAGGAGATGGAGTCAATGAATTACTAGAAAAAGTCTTGTTAGAAGCTGAACTATTAGAGCTTAAAGCAAATCCAAATAAAGCTGCAAACGGAACTGTTGTTGAAGCGTTTTTAGATAAAGGTAGAGGTTATGTTTCGACTATTTTAGTACAAGGAGGTACCTTAAAAATTGGAGATTACTTATTAGCGGGACAATGTAGTGGAAAAGTAAAAGCGATGCACGACGAGCGTGGAAATAAGATAAAAGAAGCTGGCCCAGCTACACCGATATCTATTCTAGGTTTGGACGGTGCGCCACAAGCTGGTGATAAATTTAATGTATTTGACGACGAAAGAGAAGCAAAAGGTATTGCTTCAAAAAGAACTCAATTGCAAAGAGAGCAATCTGTCAGAACTCAGCGTCACATAACATTAGATGAAATTGGCCGAAGAATAGCCTTAGGAGATTTTAAAGAATTAAATGTAATCTTAAAAGGTGATGTTGACGGTTCAGTAGAAGCTTTAACAGACTCCTTCCTGAAACTATCTACAGATGAAATACAAGTAAATATTATTCATAAAGGGGTAGGAGCTATTACAGAAAGTGATGTGCTACTAGCATCTGCTTCTGACGCAATTATTATAGGGTTTAATGTAAGACCAATGGGTAATGCGAGACAAATTGCTGATAAAGAAGAAATTGATATTAGAATGTACTCCATCATTTATGCTGCAATAAATGACCTAAAAGATGCAATGGAAGGTATGTTGTCTCCAGAGATGAAAGAAGAAATCACAGGAACTGCAGAAATTAGAGAAACTTTCAAAATTTCTAAGATAGGAACAATAGCAGGCTGTATGGTTATTAGTGGTAAAATTTATAAAGATTCTGGAATCCGATTAATTCGAGAAGGAGTAGTAGTTTATACCGGTGAGTTATCCTCTTTAAAAAGGTTTAAGGATGATGCTAAAGAAGTTGCGAAAGGTTATGATTGTGGTATGCAAATCAAAAATTACAACGACATTAAAGAAAACGATATTATAGAATGCTTTAGAGAAGTAGCGATCAAGAAAAAGCTTAAATAATTAAAATAAGTTAATAACCAGTATGAATGCTATTTTTTTAACTTCTATCAGGTTTTAAAATAAATGCAGAAGGATATTTGTTTTTAATCTCTATTCTAGCCCGATCTGCCTCTAGGCGCGAATTAAAATTTCCTATCCAAACTTTATAATTTGGAGTTTCATACTTTATGGATGCAGGCCAAGAATCAAAATATTTTTGATATTCCCTCATTATTTTATTAGCCACTTCTAAATCTCCGTAATAAAGTTGGATTGTATATCCGTCAGACAATTTATTTTCAGTTTCTAGCTTTTTTTTTAAAATTAAAAGTTCTGAGATTTTTTCATTCGCATTTATTGTAATTGAAGCGTTTTGACCATACGAAAAGCAAACAAAAACGAGCGTAAAAACAAAGCAAGAAAGAGTTCTATTGTTAGATTTTAGTTTCATAAAAAATATATTAATGCAAATGTAAATTTAATTAACTAAAAAGAAAGCAACTTTATTATTTAGAACTATTATAAATTACACATTTACACTTTGTTTGTATTTCAAAAATTGACTTTTATACCTTATTTTTGCTGCGTTATTTAAGGTAGGTAGACCCCGTATTCCTTATAGCTTTGAAAATGAACCAACTAGAATCTTGGAATTGAAAAAAAAATTAAACATTAGCATGAAAAAGATGAATTACCAAAATTTATCATCAAAATTATCACTTCTGTTGTTAGCATTTGTGTTAGCATTTTCAACTAACATTTTAGCACAAGAAAAAGGTGATGCAATAGCTGGGGAAGCGCTTTATAAGTCAAATTGTGCTGCATGTCATAAACTAGATAAAAAAGGAGTAGGTCCAGCTTTAAGAAATGTAGCTGAAAAATACGAAAGAGATTGGCTTTATAAATGGATTAGTAATAGTCAAGGTTTGATTAAATCAGGAGACTCGAAGGCAGTCGCTTTGTTTGCTGAGTACAATAACTCAGTGATGACTTCATTCCCAGGATTATCAAACAATGATATTGATAATATTCTTGCTTATACTAGCCTCCCAAAACCTGAACCAAAAGTTGCTGTAGCTCCAACTGCCACATCAAACAATGATGACGGGAACTTACAAAATATAATACTTGCAGTGCTTGTTTTAATTTTATTGTTGTTGGTAACAATGTTTTATCTAGTAGCTAAGTCTTTAACTAAATTATCTCAAGCAAACGGAGTTGAAGTTAAAACTCCAACCAAAAAGCCTTTGTGGAAAGTCATTGTGCAGAATCAATTTTTAATGTTGGTTTCAGCTATAATGTTTTTATTAGTTGCGGCTTATTTTATGTATGCATTTTTCATGCAAATAGGTATAGATCAGGGTTATGCTCCCGTGCAACCCATCCACTATTCGCACAAAATTCATGCAGGAGCTAATAAAATAGATTGTAAGTATTGTCATTCTTCAGCTGTAAAAAGTAAGCATTCTGGGATTCCTTCTTTAAATGTTTGTATGAATTGTCATAAAAATATTGCTGAGTACAATGGAGAAGAAGATTTAGCTAATGGTTACACAAAAGAATTTTACACAAAAGAAATAGCTAAGCTATATGAAGCTGTTGGATGGGATGACGCCGATCAAAGTTATACAGGCGAAGAAAAACCAGTTAAATGGATTCAGATACACAATCTTCCTGATTTTGTTTACTTCAATCACTCACAACATGTAAATGTTGCTGGAGTCGAATGTCAAACTTGCCACGGTCCAGTTGAAGAAATGGAAATTATGGAGCAATATTCGCCACTAACAATGGGTTGGTGTATTGACTGTCACAGAGAGACAAATGTTGATTTAAAGAATAATGATTATTATGAAAAAATCCATGAGGAGCTTTCAAAAAAATATAATGTTGATAAATTAACTGCTGCAGAGTTAGGTGGATTAGAATGTGGGAAATGCCACTATTAAAAAATGAAACGACGTGCCCATTAATAGGTATGTCATTAAATTAATTATATAAATGTCATTAAACAAGAAATACTGGAAAAGTGTTGAAGAACTGGACGAAAATAGTTCTATTGTTAAGGCGCTTCAACAAAACGAATTCGTTGAGGAAATTCCAGTTGATAAATTTTTAGGAGATAAAGAAACATTAGAAACTTCTTCAACATCTCGTAGAGATTTTCTAAAATATGTTGGTTTTTCAACAGCCGCTGCATCTTTAGCGGCATGTGAAGGACCCATTAAAAAGTCAATCCCTTATGTTGTATTGCCAGATGAAATTATTCCTGGAATAGCAAACTATTATGCGACAACAATTGCTGATGGGTTTGATTTTGCCAATATATTAGTAAAAACTAGAGAAGGTAGACCCATAAAAATAGAACGTAATAGACTTGAACAAAGTTTTGGAAGTGTAAATGCAAGAGTACATGCTTCAGTTCTATCTCTGTATGATGTTAACAGGTTGCAAACACCTTTAATTTCAAATGAACCAGCAACTTGGGAAGATTTTGATTCGGCCTTAGAAAATAAATTAAATGCCTTAAAAGAAGAGAAAATAGTTCTTCTAACACAGACTTTTGCTAGTCCTTCTACTTCAAAATTAATAAAGAAATTTACTTCGAAGTATCCAAATGTTAGTCATGTTATATATGACACTGTATCGTCATCAGAAGCTTTAGATGCATTCCAAAGTAAATATGGTATTAGAGCTTTAGCTGACTTCGATTTTTCAAAAGCGGAAGTAATTGTTTCTGTTGGTGCTGATTTCTTAGGAGATTGGCAAGGAGGAGGTTTTGATTCTTCTTATGCAAAAGGACGTATTCCAAGTGAAGGAAAAATGTCTCAGCATTTCCAGTTTGAAGCAAATATGTCTTTGACTGGAGCTAATTCTGACATACGAATACCAACAACCCCCTCACAGCAAAAACAAGTTGTAAAAGCGCTTACAGGTGGTAGTACCTCTGGACTTCCAGAATCTGTTGTTGCAGCGATATCAAGTGCAAAAGCAGCTTTACAAAAAGCCGGAGATAAAGGGGTGATTATTACTGGTTTACCTGATGTATCAGCTCAATCTAGTATTCTTTCATACAATGAAAGTGTTTCAAGTGTTGTGATGAGTGCAGAAAAACCAAAACTGATTCGAAAAGGGAATAGTAGAGAAGTTACAAATGTTATAAATGATGTTATAAATGGCACTGTTAAAGGATTAATCTCTGTGGGTGTAGATCCTATATATTCATTTCCAAATAATTTAGCATTCACTGAGGCTTATACACGTTTAGTACTTACGGCATCTTTTTCTTTTAAGAAAGACGCTACAGCATCCTTATCTCAATTAGTTGCAGCTACTCCGCATTATTTAGAGTCTTGGGGAGATACTCAACTTAAAAAAGGAACATTCGGGTTAATGCAACCAACAATTAAGCCTTTGTTTGATACAAGACAGTTTCAAGACAGCCTATTAAAGTTATTAGGGGTAGAAAAATCATACTATGACTTTATAAAAGAAACCTGGAAGGAATCAATTTTAGAAAGTGCTAGTTGGAATAATGCTTTACACGACGGAGTGTTTTTGAGTGATGTTGAAATTGATAACGATGAAATCACTTCAGGGACTGAATTTATATCGTCAAACAAATCAATAGATACAAGTCTTCAAGAAGGAGGTATAGAATTAACCTTGTATACCAAGATTTCAATGGGTGATGGCCAACAAGCAAACAATCCATGGTTACAAGAAATGCCAGATCCAATAACAAGAGCCTCTTGGGACAATTATTTAACGGTTTCTGCAGCTGATGCTTCAGAAATGGGCTTAGAAAATAAAAATGTTGCAGACGGAGGTTTAAATGGGAGTTACGTAAATGTTTCAGTTGGTGATGTAACTATTGAAAATATTCCTGTTATTATCCAGCCTGGACAAGCAAAAGGTTCAGTAGGTCTAGCTTTAGGATACGGTAAAACAGCATCAATTCAATTTGAAATGCAGACGGGTGTAAATGCATACCATCTCTATAATAATTTTTCTTCTATCCAAAATGTTACCGTTGAAAAAGTAGACGGTGAGCATGAATTTGCTTGTGTACAGTTGCACAACACTATGATGGGTAGAGATATTATCCGAGAAACTTCCTTAGAAGTTTTTAATACAAAAGATGCAAATACATGGAACCCTGTTCCTGTAGTTTCAAAAGATCATAAAGAAATTTCAGTAAACGATCCAGGAGCAGATTTATGGACTTCATTTGATAGAACAATTGGTCACCATTTTAATCTTTCTATAGATTTAAATGCTTGTACAGGTTGTGGAGCTTGTGTAATTGCTTGTCATGCAGAAAATAATGTACCTGTCGTGGGTAAAAAAGAAGTGCGTAAAAGTCGTGACATGCATTGGCTTCGTATTGATAGATACTATTCAAGTGAAGATACTTTTGAAAGTGATTTAAATAAAAAAGAAAAAGCAAACGGTTTATTTGGAGAAACAGGTGTTAAAAATACGCTGATTTCTATGGAAGATGCTTCGGCAAGTCCAGAAGTAGCATTCCAACCAGTTATGTGTCAACATTGTAATCATGCACCCTGTGAAACAGTATGTCCTGTTGCGGCAACTTCTCATGGGCGTCAAGGACAAAACCAAATGGCTTATAATCGTTGTGTAGGTACCCGTTATTGTGCAAATAACTGTCCATATAAGGTTCGTCGTTTTAATTGGTTTTTATATTCTGAAAATGAAGAGTTCGATTACCATATGAATAATGATTTGGGTAGAATGGTCTTAAATCCTGATGTTGTTGTTCGTTCACGTGGAGTAATGGAAAAGTGTTCTATGTGTATTCAAATGACACAAAAAACAATTTTAGATGCAAAAAATGAGGGGAGAGCCATTAAGGATGGAGAATTTAAAACCGCTTGTTCGGCAGCTTGTGAGTCAGGTGCGATGGTTTTTGGTGATGTTAATGACCATGAAAGTGAAATAAATAAGTTAAGTAAAGATAAAAGAATGTATCACTTGCTAGAAGCAGTAGGAACAAAACCTAATGTGCTTTATCAAGCTAAAGTGAGAAATTCAAAAGAAGTTTAATAATACTAAGAAATAGCAAAAAAGATATGGCGTCGCATTACGAAGCTCCTATTAGAAAACCCTTAGTAACTGGAAACAAATCCTACCACGATGTAACGGTAGATGTTGTAACTCCAGTAGAAGGAAAAGCCAATAAATCTTGGTGGATTGTTTTTTCAATTGCCCTAGCTGCATTTTCATGGGGAATAGGGTGTATCATTTATACCGTATCAACGGGTATTGGTACCTGGGGATTGAATAAAACAGTTGGCTGGGCCTGGGATATCACCAACTTTGTATGGTGGGTAGGAATTGGTCACGCAGGAACCCTAATTTCTGCGGTATTGTTATTGTTTCGTCAAAAATGGAGAATGGGAATTAATCGCTCTGCAGAGGCAATGACTATATTCTCTGTAATTCAAGCTGGTCTATTTCCAATTATTCATATGGGTCGTCCTTGGTTAGCCTACTGGGTTGTTCCAATTCCAAATCAATTTGGCTCTTTATGGGTCAACTTTAATTCGCCATTGCTTTGGGATGTATTTGCAATATCAACTTATCTTTCAGTTTCATTAGTTTTTTGGTGGACTGGATTATTACCAGATTTTGCCATGATACGAGATAGAGCCATCACTCCTTTTAACAAAAAAATATACGGTATTCTTTCTTTTGGATGGAGTGGTCGTGCAAAAGATTGGCAACGTTTTGAAGAAGTATCACTGGTATTAGCTGGATTAGCTACACCTCTAGTATTATCTGTACACACAATTGTCTCTTTTGACTTTGCAACTTCTGTAATACCAGGTTGGCATACTACTATATTCCCTCCTTATTTCGTAGCAGGAGCAGTTTTTTCAGGTTTCGCAATGGTAAATACATTATTAATAATAATGCGAAAAGTTTCAAATTTAGAAGATTATATTACCCTCCAACACATAGAATTAATGAACATCGTAATTATGATTACTGGTTCAATTGTTGGTGTTGCTTATATAACAGAGCTGTTTATTGCTTGGTATTCAGGTGTTGAATATGAGCAATATGCATTCCTTAACAGAGCAACAGGTCCTTATTGGTGGGCTTATTGGGCAATGATGACTTGTAATGTATTCTCACCGCAATTTATGTGGTTTCCAAAATTAAGAAGAAGTATTATGTTTTCTTTTATCATTTCAATAGTTGTTAATATTGGAATGTGGTTTGAACGATTCGTAATTATCGTTACTTCATTGCATCGAGATTATCTCCCTTCATCTTGGACAATGTTTTCGCCAACATTTGTTGATATAGGAATTTTTATAGGTACAATAGGTTTCTTTTTTGTATTATTCTTGTTGTACGCAAGAACTTTCCCAGTAATTGCTCAAGCTGAGGTTAAATCAATTTTAAAATCATCTGGAGCTAATTTTAAAAAATTAAGAGCCGACCACGGAGATGACGCAAAGCATTATGGTGAAGAAGTAGAATTTTCAACTAAAAATAAAAATAATTAATTATGGCATCTAAAGTTATTCACGCTTTATATACAGACGATGATATCTTATTGCAAGCCGTAAAAATGGTTCGTGAAAAGCATTACCATATAGAAGAAGTATACACTCCCTTTCCTGTTCATGGACTCGAAAAAGCTATGGGACTAGCAGATACTAGAATTGCAATAACATCATTCTTGTATGGATTAGTTGGATTGAGTGTTGCTATTTTGATGATGGATTTTATAATGATTCAAGATTGGCCTCAAGATATAGGTGGTAAACCAAGCTTTAGTTATTTAGAGAATATGCCTGCATTTGTGCCAGTAATGTTTGAATTAACTGTTTTTTTTGCAGCCCATTTGATGGTGATTACATTCTATATGAGAAGTAAGTTGTGGCCTTTTAAAAAAGCTGAAAATCCAGACGTAAGAACAACAGATGATCATTTTTTAATGGAAATAGACGGCAGTAAAGAAACAGATGTTATTTCTGATTTCTTAAAAAGTACAGGAGCAGTTGAAGTAAAAATAATTGAAAAGAATGAAGATCACTAATATGAAAAACATAGTAAACATAGCAGTTACCATACTTATCATGCTAAGCGTCACTTCTTGTTTTGATAAAAAGAAACCTAATTACAGGTACATGCCTAATATGTATACTTCTGTAGCAGTTGAAACATATAGTGAATATGAAATACTACCTAATGGTCAAGCAGCCTTAACTCCAGTGAAAGGTACAATATCTAGAGGTTGGATGCCATACGAATATGAGAATACGCAAGAGGGAAAGACTTTAGCCACTAAAGAATTAAAGATACCGTTAGCGGTAAATGAAGAAAACCTCGCGAAAGGAAAAGAATTATTTAATATTTATTGTGCAATTTGTCATGGAAATAAAGGAGATGGTCAAGGAACCTTAGTTAAAAGAGAAAAGTTTCTTGGAATACCAAGCCTTGCAGATAAGGGAAGAAATATTACTGAAGGAGATATTTATCATGTGATGATGTATGGATTAAATTCAATGGGATCTTATGCTTCTCAGACTAATGAAAAGGAAAGATGGCAGATTACAATGCACGCGTTGGATTTAAAATCTAAATTGAATGGCGAGCCTTTGTGGTCATCCACACAGAAAGACTCAATGGAAAAAGAAACCACTTCGAACGAAGCAAATTAATAAAAAGAATAAAGAATAAAGAGAATAGCTAAGATATGTATACGTTACCAAGTAAATTAAAGTTTTTTGCAATTATTCTTATGGTAATTGGTGCCCTAGGAATCGTAACAGGCTTTCTATCCACTCCAAGTAATACTGACGAGGTGAAAGAAATGTTAGCATCTAGTCATGATGATGGACATCAAACAGAAGCTACTCATACTGAAAGTCATGCAGAACAGCCTCACGGTGAAAATATCCATGATGATGATAGCCATTACGAGCATGTTTTACATCAATTACAGAACAGACCTTGGTCTTCCTTGTATATTGCCAGCTTCTTATTTTTTATGATATCTCTAGGTGTTTTAGCATTTTATGCTATTCAAATTGCATCCCAAGCAGGCTGGTCGCCGGTACTTTTTAGAGTTATGGAAGGAATAACTTCTTATTTAATTCCTGGAGGAATTATTATGTTAATACTAATTGGTCTTTCGGCATTTCATTTCAATCATTTATTTGTTTGGGCTGATCCGGAGGTCGTTGCACACGATAAATTAATACAAGGCAAGTCAGGATGGTTAAATAGTTGGGGAGTTCTTGTTAGAGCCGTTATATTTATTGGTGGTTGGGTAGCTTATCGTCAAATGTCTCTCAAATTATCAAGAAAGCAAGATGAGGCTACAGATGGCAAATGGTTTAAAAAAAGTTTTAAAATATCAGCAGCATTTTTAGTCTTTTTTATTTACACAGAATCCGTAATGTCCTGGGATTGGTTAATGAGTTTTGATCCACATTGGTTTAGTACATTATTTGGATGGTATGTTTTTGCAGGCATGATAGTTTGCGCTGTGACTACCATTGCCTTAGTTACTATGGTATTAAAATCGCAAGGATATTTGGAATACGTAAATGATAGTCATATTCATGATTTGGCTAAATTTATGTTTGGTTTTAGCATTTTTTGGACTTACTTATGGTTCTCGCAATTTATGTTGATATGGTATGCTAATATTCCGGAAGAAGTTACCTATTTCGTAACTAGAATAGAAGACTTCAAGGTACCATTTTTTGGGATGGTAGTTTTAAATTTTATTTTCCCAATTTTGGTACTAATGAATAGTGATTATAAGCGAGTAAATTGGTTTGTTGTAATGTCTGGAATTGTTATAATTATTGGACATTATGTAGATTTATTTGTGATGGTGATGCCTGGAACTGTCGGAACTTCTTGGTATTTTGGAATTCCTGAATTGAGTTCTGTTGTATTTTTCCTAGGACTGTTTATATATGTTGTATTTACCGCTTTAACAAAAGCACCATTATTGGCTAAAGGGAATCCTTTTTTAAAGGAAAGTAAAAATTTTCATTATTAATTTAATATGTTGATAAGATAACGATGACCGCATTTTTAATAATTTTAGTAATCATTCTTTTTGGAGTAGCTGTCTGGCAGATGAATAAAGTATTCCAATTATCAAAGTCGCCAAAATCTGAAGATTCAGAAATAGCATCAGATAGTGACAATAATATACAAGGGTATTTAATGTTAGCCTTTGTGTTTTTTATTTATGGAAATTTGGCATATTGTTTTTGGGAATGGGGTGATGTAATGCTTCCTGTTTCTGCTTCAGAACATGGAATCAAAACAGATCAGCTGATGCTAACTTCCATGATTGTTATCTTTACTGTAGGTATTTTCACACAATGGTTACTGCATTATTTTGCTTTTGTTTATAGAGGTAGTAAAGAAAAAAAGGCGCTATTTTATGCTGAAAATCATCGATTAGAATTTATTTGGACGATCATACCAGTTATCGTATTAGCAGCTTTAATAATTTATGGTTTGTTTACTTGGTCTGATATTATGTATGTTGATGAAGATGAAGATCCATTAGTAATAGAATTATATGCTTACCAATTTGATTGGAGAGCAAGGTATTCTGGAAAAGATAATACCCTAGGTAAGGCCAATGTTAGACTTATAGAAGGGGTCAATCAATTAGGAGTCGATACTTCAGATCCAAATGCACAAGATGATAAAGTTGTAAATGAACTTCACTTACCATTGGGAAGAAAAGTTTTATTTAAAATGAGGTCTCAGGATGTTTTACACTCAGCTTACATGCCACATTTTAGGGCACAAATGAATTGTGTGCCAGGGATGATTACCCAATTTGCTTTTACACCATCAATGACAACTGACGATATGCGAATGAATGATGAAGTAATTGAAAAAGTAGCGTATATTAATCAAATTAGGACAGAAAAAAATATTGAATTATTAGTAAAAGGTGAAGAAGTACTAGAAATGTATGAATTTGATTATTTGTTACTTTGTAATAAAATATGCGGAAGTAATCATTTTAACATGCAAATGAAAATTATCGTAGACACTGAAGAAGAGTACAATACTTGGTTAGCTGAACAAGCTACTATTGCTGAAACTATAAAAAATAAATAAATAGCTTTAAAGAGATATGTCAGAAAACGCTAACAATCACGATGATCATGGACATCACCATAAAGAAACTTTTGTAACTAAATACATTTTTAGTCAAGATCACAAAATGATTTCTAAACAATACCTAATCACAGGATTGTTTATGGGAATCATTGGTATCGCAATGTCATTACTTTTTAGATTACAACTTGCTTGGCCAGATCATCAATTTACTATTTATGAGATTTTTCTAGGAAAATGGGGAGAAAACGGAGTTATGGATCCTAATGTATACTTGTCTTTAGTTACCATTCATGGTACTATTATGGTGTTTTTTGTTTTAACTGCAGGATTAAGCGGTACGTTTAGTAATTTGTTGATACCGCTACAAATCGGTGCCCGTGATATGGCTTCAGGATTTCTAAATATGATTTCTTACTGGTTATTCTTTCTGTCAAGTGTCATAATGGTACTTTCTTTATTTGTTGAAGCGGGCCCCGCAGCAGCAGGGTGGACCATATATCCTCCATTAAGTGCTTTGCCACAAGCAATGCCAGGATCTGGTGCAGGAATGACGCTTTGGTTAGTTTCAATGGCGATTTTTATTGCTTCGTCCCTCCTAGGTTCATTAAATTATATAGTAACAGTTCTTAATCTAAGAACTAAAGGAATGTCAATGACTAGACTTCCGTTAACAATTTGGTGCTTCTTTTTAACTGCAATAATTGGTGTTGTTTCGTTCCCTGTTTTGTTATCCGCAGCCTTAATGCTTATCATGGATAGAAGTTTTGGAACATCCTTCTTTCTATCCGATATTTATATAGCTGGAGAAGTTTTACATAATCAAGGGGGATCTCCGGTTTTATTTGAACATTTATTTTGGTTTTTAGGTCACCCAGAGGTTTATATAGTAATATTACCTGCTATGGGATTAGTTTCTGAAATAATGGCAACCAATGCAAGAAAACCAATATTTGGTTATCGAGCTATGGTAGTATCTGTTTTAGCTATTGCTTTTCTTTCGACTATAGTTTGGGGTCACCACATGTTTATTACAGGAATGAACCCATTTTTAGGATCTGTATTTACATTTACAACTTTATTAATTGCAATACCTTCAGCGGTAAAAGCGTTTAATTGGATTACAACTCTATGGAAAGGAAATCTTAAGATGAATCCAGCTATGTTATTTTCTATAGGTTTTGTATCTACCTTTATAAGTGGTGGTTTAACAGGGATCATTTTAGGAGATAGTGCTCTCGATATTAATGTTCACGACACCATGTTCGTAGTGGCTCACTTTCACTTAGTAATGGGAATATCAGCTTTGTATGGTTTCTTTGCGGGTGTTTATCATTGGTTTCCAATAATGTTTGAAGGAAGACTGCTAAATAAAAAATTAGGATATATCCACTTTTGGATTACTGCCATAGGAGCTTACGGAGTTTTCTTCCCAATGCATTTTATTGGTATGGCAGGATTACCCAGAAGATATTACACCAATACCAATTTCCCATATTTTGATGATTTATTAGAGGTAAATGTTGTTATATCTGTTTTTGCCTTTATAACTGCAGCCGGGCAACTAATTTTCTTATATAATTTTATACATTCAATGTTTTATGGTAAAATGGCAGATAAAAACCCTTGGGATTCCACTACACTTGAGTGGACAGCTGAAGTCAAACACATCCATGGTAATTGGAATGGTCCAATACCAGAAGTACATCGTTGGTCCTACGATTATAGCAAGTTGAATAAAGACAATTCAGACTATGTACTTCCTGGACAAGATTACATTCCCCAGCATATTCCACTTCAAGAGAATGAAGATAAATTAAACCATTAAAGTTTAATGATAATTATTTTTTTTAACAAGCATAACAAAGCCTTTTGATTTCGAAAGGCTTTTTTTATTTATTCAATTAATGGTTCCCTTTCGATTTGTATATTTGTTTCTATGAATGAACATTTAGATCCATCTGATGAAAATTTTACTTCTGAAGAATTTGAGGTAGAAAAAAAATTGCGCCCTCTTTCTTTTGACGACTTTTCAGGACAAGACCAAGTTCTTGAAAATTTAAAAATATTTGTTCAGGCTGCAAACTTAAGAAGCGAAGCTTTAGATCATACCTTATTTCACGGACCTCCTGGTCTTGGAAAAACTACCTTAGCTCATATTCTTTCCAACGAATTAGAAGTTGGTATTAAAGTTACTTCTGGACCAGTTTTGGATAAACCTGGAGATTTAGCGGGGTTATTGACAAATCTAGAGGAACGAGACGTTTTATTTATTGACGAAATTCACAGACTAAGTCCAATTGTCGAAGAGTATTTATACTCTGCAATGGAAGACTATAAGATTGATATCATGATTGAGTCAGGTCCAAACGCAAGGTCTGTTCAAATTAATTTGAATCCGTTTACCTTAGTAGGTGCCACAACACGATCAGGTTTGTTAACAGCACCAATGCGTGCTAGATTTGGCATTTCATCTAGATTACAATATTACACGACTGATTTATTGACGACCATTGTTCAACGAAGCGCATTAATACTTGGAGTTCCAATTAGTATGGAGGCTGCTATAGAAATTGCAGGTAGAAGTAGAGGTACGCCAAGAATAGCTAATGCATTGTTGCGAAGAGTAAGAGATTTTGCCCAAATTAAAGGAGACGGGAATATTGATATTAAGATTGCTAAGTTTGCTCTAGAGGCTTTGAATGTTGATGCACATGGTTTGGATGAAATGGATAATAGAATTTTAATCACCATCATAGAAAAATTTAAAGGCGGTCCAGTTGGAATCACAACCTTAGCGACTGCGGTTTCAGAAAGTTCTGAAACCATAGAAGAAGTTTATGAGCCTTTTTTAATCCAACAAGGGTTTATAATGAGAACTCCAAGAGGAAGAGAGGTTACAGAAGCTGCGTATAAACATTTGGGAAAAACTAAGGGTCCAAGTCAAGGCGGTCTGTTTTAAACTTTGGATTTAAAATCAATCCATACAGAATTGATTAAAAATGAAGCAAAAAGACTTGGCTTCCTTTCTTGTGGTATTAGTAAATCAGATTTTCTTGAAGAAGAAGCACCTCGACTAGAGCACTGGCTAAATAAGAATATGCATGGCGAGATGCAGTATATGGAAAATCATTTCGATAAACGACTAGATCCAACAAAACTCGTTGAAGACTCAAAATCAGTGGTTTCTTTATTACTAAATTATTTTCCCTCAAAAGAACCTCAAGATGAAACAGCTCCTAAAATCTCTAAATATGCTTATGGCACTGATTATCATTTTGTTATCAAGGAAAAGTTAAAGCGATTATTAGAATTTATTTATGAAGAAATAGGTGAAGTATCTGGCCGGGCGTTCGTAGATTCAGCTCCCGTTCTTGACAAAGCGTGGGCTGCGAAAAGCGGACTAGGTTGGGTAGGAAAAAATAGTAACCTTATCACAAAAGATGCCGGTTCATTTTATTTTATTGCAGAGTTAATAATAGATTTACCGTTAAATTACGATAATCCAACTACGGATCATTGTGGTACCTGCACAGCTTGTATAGATGCTTGCCCTACAAAAGCTATTGTAGACCCTTATGTAGTAGACGGAAGTAAATGTATTTCTTATTTCACTATTGAACTAAAAAATGAACTCCCTTCTAATATGAAAGGAAGTTTTGATAACTGGATGTTTGGATGTGATATTTGTCAAGATGTATGTCCATGGAACCGATTTAGTAAAGCTCATAGCGAACCACTCTTCAATCCAAATGAAAAATTATTATCAATGTCAAAATCCGAGTGGGAAGAAATTACAGAAGAGTTATTTCAAGAAATTTTTAAAAAGAGTGCAGTTAAGAGAACGAAATTTTCAGGATTAACAAGAAATATTAATTTTCTTAAAAAATAGATATAGGAAAGATAGAAGTAGTTCCAACTAAGAGGTATGGTTCCCAAAGAGATTTGTCAATTGCATATTCTCCTAGTGTTACCGAACTATGTTTGGAAATTTTAAATATTGCTGCAGTTGCAGTAGCTGATGCTAAGCAAAAAGAAAAGAAAAATAGAAGAAAAAAAGCTAAATCTAGAATGTGTTTTTAGCATTTTTAGGGATTGTAGATGCAAATATTTATACTATATTTGAGCTATCAACCGTATAGCCAATGATTACCCATCTGCAGGGAAGACTTGTTGAAAAAACCCCTACTAATATAGTTATAGACTGTAATGGAGTTGGGTATTTTGTACATATCTCATTACATACATTTTCGAATCTCTCTGACGCCGAAAGTATAAAGTTATTTACACACTTACAAGTGCGTGAAGATTCACATACATTATTTGGTTTTTTAACCAAGGTTGAAAGAGAAATATTTAGGTTGTTAATATCTGTATCTGGCGTTGGTGCAAGTATAGCTAGAACAATGCTTTCGTCGTTAACTCCAGATCAAGTTAAGGATGCGATAGCTCAAAATGATTTTGCAGCTATTCAGTCAGTAAAAGGAATTGGATCTAAAACTGCTCAAAGAGTCGTTTTGGATTTAAAAGATAAAATATTAAAAGTCTATGGCTTAGATGAGGTTTCTGTTGTTTCAAACAATACTAACAAAAACGAGGCGTTATCTGCTTTAGATACGCTAGGTTTTGGAAGAAAACAAGCAGAAAAAATTTGTGATTCTATTGTAAAAAACGATGCAAATGCTTCTGTAGAAACTATCATAAAGTTAGCTTTAAAAAATTTGTAAAAAATTGGGAGTAAAAAAATACAATTTTAAAAATAGCTTTTTCAAGCAAATATTAATTTTAAGCGTCCTTTTAGGCTTTTTTGCAACATCTTATTCTCAAGATTCAACAAGCACCGGCAGCACTATGGGAAGGATGGACCTTCCAACTCCTAATAGTATCCAAGATCTATATACCTACGATCCAATTACAGAAATGTATATTTACTCTCAAATGGTTGGTGATTTCTCTATATCCTATCCATTAATTCTAACACCGGAAGAGTATAGAGATTTAATTCTTAATCAGCAAATGAAATCTTATTTTAAAGATAAAATAGATGCTGCTGATGGCAGAAAAGAAGGCTCAGAAGAATTACAAAAAAACTTATTACCCGCTTTTTATGTTAATTCTAGTTTTTTTGAATCTATTTTTGGGGGAAATACCATAGAAATAATACCTCAAGGTAGCGTTGAAATTGATTTAGGAATGCTTTATACTAAACAAGATAATCCGTCTTTTTCGCCAAGAAATAGAAGTAATTTATCTTTTGATTTTGATCAAAGAATTAGCCTGAGTTTATTGGGAAAAATTGGTGAAAGACTTCAGATTACTGCTAACTATGATACGCAATCTACTTTTGATTTTCAAAATCAGATTAAACTAGAATATACTCCAATTGAAGATGATATAATTAGAAAAATTGAGGTCGGTAACGTTAGTATGCCTCTAAATAGTTCTCTAATTCAAGGTGCTCAAAGTTTATTTGGTGTTAAAGGAGAAGTGCAATTTGGTAAAACTACTATCACAGGTGTGTTTTCTGAACAAAAATCTGAAACAAGAACCGTTGTAGCTGAAGGTGGTGCAACGATAACCGATTTTGATATTTTTGCTTTGGATTATGATGAAAATAGACATTTCTTTTTATCCCATTACTTCAGAGATAGCTATGATAGAGTTTTGGCGCAGTACCCATTTATTAATACAAATATTCAAATTACTAGAACAGAAGTTTGGGTTACAAACAGAACAAATGCAACAGACAATGTAAGAAATATTGTTGCATTGCAAGATATTGGTGAGTCAAACCCAGAAAATATCGGTTTACCCTTTCCTTCAGGGGGATTTATAAATGCTCCAACTAGAGCTTATCCAGATAATGATAATAACGATTTTAACCCACTCGGAATTGAAGGTGATGATTCTTCGATACTTAATCCTGCAATTCGAGATATAGCTACAGTACAATCTGGTTTTAGTGGACTTCAAACTAGAGATGGGTTAGATTATGTGACTTTAGAAAACGCTAGAAAATTGAATACTGGAGAATATAAATTAGACACCCAATTAGGTTACATTTCTTTGAATCAGCGTTTGAATAATGATGAAGTATTGGCTGTAGCTTTCCAATTTACAGTAAACGGAACAGTTTATCAAGTTGGAGAGTTCTCTAGTGACGGTGTTGACGCATCGGGAGGAACAATTCCTGGTGAGAATGATGATGAACCGATTGAGGGAATATCTCAAAATCTTGTTGTTAAATTATTAAAGAGTAATATCACCAATGTAGAGGAACCTATCTGGGATATTATGATGAAAAATATTTATCCTCTAGGAGCTTTTCAATTAGAACGAGATGGATTTAATTTGAATATATTATATACAGATCCTTCCCCTCAAAATTTTATAACAGCAGCAGAGGGAAGTATCGAATATCCAGCATTAGATTTACCCTCTGATGTTGATAACACACCATTATTAAAAGTCTTCAATCTAGATCGATTGAACTTTAATGGAGATCCACAACAAGGAGGTGATGGGTTTTTTGATTTTTCACCAGGAATTACGGTAGATACTCAAAACGGAAGAATTATATTCACAAACATTGAGCCTTTTGGAAGTCATTTATTTGAAAAGCTAGGAAATACACCCAACGCCTCTGAAGATTACAACAATCCTTTAACTTATAACGCAAACCAAAACAAATACGTTTTTAAAAAGCTTTATGAGTCAACAAAAACTATAGCAGAGCAAGAAGAAAGTGATAAAAATAAGTTTCAATTAAAAGGAACCTATAAATCTACGGGTGCAGACGGAATTCCTATTGGAGCATTCAACATACCACAAGGATCTGTAACAGTAACTGCTGGTGGTCGAGTTTTAGTAGAAGGAGTAGATTATACCGTAAATTATCAATTAGGAAGGGTTCAAATTTTAGATTCTTCGTTATTAAACTCCAATACACCAATTTCTGTTTCTACTGAAAATAATACCTTATTTGGCCAACAAACCAAAAGGTTTACAGGTTTAAATGTTGAACATATTTTTAATGAAAAGTTCCAAATGGGAGCAACTTTTTTAAATTTAAACGAAAGACCTTTAACTCAAAAATCTTCTTTTAGTTCTGAACCAATCAATAATTCTATTTTTGGCTTGAACGCTAATTACTCTACCGAAGTTCCTTTTCTTACCAGGTTAGTGAACAAACTTCCTAACATCGATACTGATGTGGAGTCGGTTTTTTCTTTAAGAGGCGAGTTTGCATATTTATTACCTGGTGCTCCAAAAGTTTCAAATTTGAATGGTAAAACAACTGCGTACGTCGATGACTTTGAAGCGGCTCAAACTAATTTTGATATTAGCTCTCCGTTAACTTGGTTTTTATCAAGTGCTCCTATCGGTTTTGGAGGTGAGCAAGGTAACGGAAACTTAGCTAGTAATTACAGACGCGCAAAATTGTCTTGGTACAACATTGACCCGATATTTTACAGTTCTCAAAGACCTGATGGAATAACTATTGACGATATTTCATCTCCTTTTACTAGAAGAATTTTTAGAAATGAAATATTTCCAAATCAAGATATTATTCAAGGTCAAACACAAGCGCTGTTTTCTTTAGACCTTGCTTTTTCTCCAGCTGAGAGAGGTCAATATAATTACAATCCAGCAGCAAACGGGACCAATTCTATTCCGAATCCTGGGTCTAATTTTGGTGGAATTATTAGACAATTAACCACTACTGATTTTGAAAGGTCAAATGTTGAATATATTCAATTTTGGCTCATGGATCCTTTTTTATACGATGAGACAGCCGGAAGCGATGGTGGTACTATTACTTTTAATTTAGGAAATATTTCTGAGGATGTTTTAAAAGACGGAAGAAAGCAGTACGAAAACGGACTACCTGAGGACGGCTCTGATACCAATACGATACCTACCTCATATGGTAAAGTTCCCACAAATCAATCATTACTTTATGTTTATGATACTCAAGGACAAGAAAGAATTAATCAAGATATTGGATACGATGGTCTGAATGATGGTGAAGAAGCAGAATTATATCCTGAATTTTCTGGTTTATCTGATCCCGCTGGAGATAATTATAAATATTTTTTACAAGCAGAAGGAAATTTAGTACAACGTTACAGCCAGTATAACGGTACTCAAGGAAATTCTCCAGAAATCTTAACAAATACTGACAGAGGCTCAACACCTCTTCCTGATGTGGAAGATATTAATCGAGATAACACGATGAACACCGTAGATAGTTATTTTGAGTATAACATTGATGTTTATCCTGGAATGGACGCTACCAACAGTGATTATATTACCGATACAAAAGAAATAAATGTTACCCTTCAAAACAACGAGATTATTCCTGTAAGGTGGGTTCAATTTAAAGTTCCTATTAGTGAGCCAGATGAGTCAGTAAATGGCGCTTCAGATTTTAGATCTATTCGATTTATGCGTATGTATTTATCCGATTTTGAAGAAGATATGATATTACGATTTGGGACATTAGATTTAATCCGTGGAGATTACAGAAGATATCAAGTTGCTTTAGATGAAAATGCCCAAGATCCAACAGTAGGGAATACTTTATTTGAAAATTTCACTGTTAGTATTGAAGAGAATGAAAATAGATCTCCTATTCCTTATGTTTTACCACCAGGTGTATATAGAGAACAACTTAATAATAATAATAATATAATCCGTCAAAACGAACAGTCGTTATCATTAAGAACCTGCGGATTAGAACCGGAAGATGGAAGATCTGTTTACAAAAACTTTAATGTAGACATGAGGCAGTATAAAAATTTAGAGATGTTCATTCATACTGAATCTATTGAGAACGAAGCCATGCTGTCCGATGGCGACATGGTTGCATTTGTTAGATTGGGAAATGATTTATCTCAAAATTATTATGAAGTTCAGCTACCATTGAATCCTACCACTTTTGGCAGTTCGTCACCTGAAGATATATGGCCAATTGAAAATAGACTTCTTCTTCCATTTGAATTATTACAGCAGGTAAAGTCACTGGCCTTAGGGGATCAAAATAATATTCCAAATGAAACTTCATTTTATTTACAATCTGAATTAGATCCGGATTTTTCTGGTCCTGAAAATGAGTTAAGAATAGGAATAAAAGGTAATCCAAGTTTTGGTAATGTAAGAACTATAATGATTGGTATTCGTAATAATACAACTAGTGAAATTTGTAGCGAAACATGGTTTAATGAGTTAAGAATGACAGAGTTAGACAATCAAGGAGGTTGGGCTGCTGTAGCTAGTATGGATGTCAATTTAGCAGATTTTGCAACTGTAAGTGCGTCTGGTAGTAGAAGCACTGTTGGGTTTGGCTCAATTGAACAAGGTCCAAATCAAAGGAGTTTAGAAGATGTTCAAGAGTATGGTTTGGTTACAAACTTTAATTTAGGACAGCTATTACCTCAAAAATGGGGAATTCAATTACCATTTAATTATGGCCTTTCAGAAGAACTAATAACCCCAAAATACGACGAAGAATATCAGGATATAGAACTTCAAACAAGACTTGATAATCAGCAAGACTCTCAAAGGCGCCAAGAAATTCAAGAACAGTCAGAGGAATATACCAAAAGGCAAAGTATAAATTTTATTGGAGTTCGAAAAAATAAGGTAGGTAACTCCAAACCAAAAGTTTATGATATCGAAAACTTTCACCTTTTCTTATTCCTACAACCAAGTAGATCATAGAAGTTTTGAAGTAAAACAATCTAAAGAACAAAGTGTATTATTAGGCGGTACTTATAATTATAACTTCCGACCAAAACCTGTAGAGCCTTTTAAAAAGAATGACTCTATATTTAGAAGTAAATATTGGAAATTATTAAAAGATTTTAATTTCAATTATCTACCAACAAATATATCAGTAGGCTCTAACTACAATAGGCAATATACTGAACAAAAGTTTAGAGAGTTAAACTTACCTGAAGGGAGTATTGGTGTTCCCACGCTGTATCAAAGAAATTTCTTATTTGACTGGCAGTATACGATTAATTATAATCTAACAAAATCATTAAGATTTAATTTTTCGTCCACCAACAACCGTACTGTTAAGAATTATATAGATATTTTTGGAAATACAGATAACACTATTGGAGTCTGGGATGGGTTTTTTGATATTGGTGATCCAAATCAACATTTTCAATCACTTCAGCTGAACTACGACATCCCCTTTAATAAAGTACCATTTTTGAAATTTATTAGAGCCACATACTCGTATACAGGAGATTTTCAATGGCAAAAAAGTAGTGATTTATTCCTAGATATTCCTATACTTAACGAGGATGGAACAACTCAGTCTTACAATCTAGGAAACTCAGTTCAAAATGCCCAAACTCACCGGATCAATTCGAGTTTAGACATGAAGACTCTCTATAAATATGTTGGACTTATAAAAAGAAAGAAAAGTAAAAAAATTGTTCCGCCTGGAACCAATTCAAAGGATACAAAAAGTAGCTCTAGAGATGATAGAGATAAATCTTTTGGAAAATCTGGGAAGGATGATAATCAACAAAATAAAAATTCAAAAAAAGGAGTAGCAAATCAATCCGGAGACACAAGAAGTGTAACGATGGAACAGAGTTCTCAACTTCTCTCACAACTGGAGAAAAATCTATGAATGTATTGATAGATTTAGTTACGATGGTAAAAAAAGTACAGTTTAATTATCAAGAAAATAATGGAATATTTCTACCGGGATATACCCCTACTGTTGGTCTTGCAGGTACATTTAAACCAACTGCAGGCTTCACTTTTGGAAGTCAAGCAGAGATCAGAGATTTAGCAGCTAGAAATGGATGGTTAACATTATACCCTGAATTTAACGAGCAATATACCGAAGTAGAGTCTACTCAATTAGATCTTCAAGCAAATCTTATTCCTGTTCAAGATTTAAAAATTGATTTAACAGCTAGCAGAATTTATTCAGAAAATTATGCTGAAAATTATATAGTAGAAAACGATTTATATCGTTCATTGACTCCTAATGTTTTTGGTAACTTCAATATTTCTACTATTTTGATTAAGACTGCGTTTTCAACTAGTGATGAAACTACTTCTAAACCATTTGAAGATTTTAGAAGCAATCGTTTGACAATAGCTAAAAGATTAGCTGAAGAGCATTATGGTACTTCTACGTATCCAGTAGACCCTGAAACCGGGTATCCAGTTGGTTTTGGAAAAACTAGCCAAGATGTTTTATTGCCAGCGTTCTTGTCAGCTTACAAAGGGAGCAGCCCTGAGAAAGAAAGTACAAGTATTTTCAGAGATATTCCAATCCCAAATTGGGATTTAAAATATACAGGCTTGATGAAATTTTCTTGGTTTAAAAAGTACTTTAAACGATTTTCACTGCAACACGGTTATCGATCAGGCTATACAGTCAATCAATTCAGAACCAATTTAGATTTTGATATCAATAATTCTGAGGATACTGATCAGTCAGGAAATTTTAAAAGTAAAACACTTTTAACCAACGTTAATTTAGTAGAACAGTTTTCCCCACTAATTAGAATTGATTTTGAAATGAAAAATTCAATAAACATTTTATTTGAATTAAAAAAAGACAGAGCATTGTCATTAAGTTTTGCAAATAATTTGTTGACAGAAATTCAAGGGAATGAAATAGTAATTGGAGCGGGATACCGGATAAAAGATTTAAGGATTGGCACAAATTTTGGCGGAAAGAAACAAATTCTTAAAAGTGATTTAAATTTTAAGTTAGATTTATCTAGAAGAGATAATAAAACAATTATTAGATATCTTGATATTGCAAATAATCAAACAACAGCTGGTCAAACAATTTATGGAGCGCAATTAACCGTTGATTATGCGTTGAGTAAAAATTTAACAGCACTGTTTTATTATGATCATTCTTTTTCGGAATATGCAATTTCAACAGCTTTTCCGCAAACTACCATAAGAGGAGGGTTAACCTTGCGATATAACTTTGGAAATTAATAAAAACCTATATTATTTATGATGAATACACCTTCAAATTTAAAATATACAAAAGACCATGAATGGATTAATGTTGATGGCGACATAGCTACGGTAGGAATAACTGATTTTGCACAAAGTGAATTAGGAGATATCGTTTATGTTGAAGTAGAGACTTTAGATGAAACTTTAAATAAAGATGAGGTTTTTGGAACTGTGGAAGCTGTAAAGACAGTCTCTGACTTATTTATTCCTTTATCTGGAGAAGTAATTGAGTTCAATGAAGGTCTAGAATCTGAACCTGAAAAAGTAAATTCTGACGCATATGGCGAAGGTTGGATGATAAAAATTAAGATATCAAATCCAGAAGAAATTAATCAACTATTAGATGCAGAATCCTATAAAGAGCTTATTGGAGAGTAAACAATTGCTTGTTGTCTGTATCCTTTATTCTCTATTTATAACTATTATTTTTTTGCTGCCTAGTAAAGAGATTCCAAGAACTATTTGATACTTTCATCCCAATAGATAAATTAGTTCATGTGTTTATATTTTTGGTTTTGACCTTTTTATGGTTATTGTATGTCAATAGTGTTTTAAATGACACAAAACCAATAGCTTTATTTTTTATTCTGGCAGTCTGTTTGTTGTATGGCATACTAATTGAAGTAATTCAAGAACACTATCTGTCGTCAAGAGGAGCAGAAGTTCTAGATGTAATAGCCGATATACTTGGCGCTAGTTTAGGGCTGTTGTTTTTTAGAAATTATAAAAATAGAATTACATCTTGATTTTTTTTATTTACTCAAGAAATTATATATTTTAGCAACTAGTTAAAAACACCCTCATGGAACCAAAAAAAAATCCAAAATCAGATCTAAATCGTAAGAGTATGATATTTTTCCAATTAGGAATGATATTAATGCTTTTTATTACATGGAGAGCTATAGAAAATAAAACTTACGAAAAGGCTGAAATAAATCAAGATATGCTTAATCTAGGTGATGATTTGGATGAAGATATTCCTATCACTGATATGAATATTCCACCACCACCACCACCACCACCACCGCCAGCTCCTGAAGTTATTGAGGTGATTGAAGACGAAGCAGATATTGAAGAAACAATAATTGAATCTGCTGAAGTGAATCAGGAAGAAGAGATTATGGAAATTGATGAAATCGAAGAGGCGGAAGAAGAAATTGCAGACGTTCCATTTGCGGTTATTGAAAATGTACCTGTTTATCCAGGATGTGAGAAAAAGAGATCCAATGCTGAAAAAAAGAAGTGTATGTCTGAAAAAGTTCAAAAATTTGTTCAGAAGAAATTCAATACAGAACTTGCAGGTGATTTAGGACTGGAGGGTAGACAACGAATAGCTGTTCAGTTTAAAATTGATAAAAATGGTGATGTAGTCAATGTTAGAGCACGAGCTCCTCATCCGAAATTAGAGCAAGAGGCCGTAAAGGTTGTGAAAGCCTTGCCAAAAATGGTCCCAGGAAGACAACGAGGAACAGCTGTAGGTGTACTCTATTCTTTACCAATTTTATTTCAAGTAGAGAACTAAATTATAATTATAAACTTAAAGTAGTTATAGACTTATTAGTGCAGAGTTATTAAAAAAAGCACAAAAAAAAAGCCCATGGTGTTCCGTGGGCTTTTTTTTGTAAAACTTATTAGTTTTTATTTTCTTTATTCTTTTGCATTTCTTTTAATCTTTCCATTGCTCTTTCTTCAGGACTTCTAGTATCAACAGGGCCTAATTGATAGGTTAATTCTTCATATAACGAAGTTAGGAACATTTCAGTAGTAACAGAACCATCGCCAAAACCTCGAGAGTCTAAATTATTGGTAATACTTTTCTTGGCTAAAACAGTTTCTAAAGTATCACCATTTTTAATCATAGTCACAAGTTGTTTTACAATTTTAGTCATTACTTTTTGATAATTTATTAAGTCTAGTGCGTTGGCTAAAGTTCCTTTTCCTGGGACTATAATGGTATTTTCATCAACAAAATCTCCGATTTTTGATATGTTCTGTAACATTGACCCAAGGGTAATTCCATTCTCATAATCTAAATGTGGGTATTTTTTGTGGGTATAAATAGCTCCTGTGAAAAGAACATTTTCATTTGGTAAATAAACTAATGAATTACCTTCATCACTAATGGACGTAATTTCAATTGTTTTTGTTTCAATATTTAGATTAAGTTGTTCCGTAAAAGAAAAGTCTGGCTTAAAAGAACCACTGAAGCCTGATTCACCACTTACTTTTCGTTTTAACTGACTTTTTTCAGTTACTCTTTGCGATATTAATAGGACTCCATCTTTTTTTAAGTCTTTAACTGTCTTTAATGCTTTTAACTCATTCGAGGTTGATATTAAGTATTTTATGGAAGCTTTTTTATTTATTCTTTTTATTATATTTAAATTTCGATTCATATTATCTTCTTCTTGAGTATCAATTAAAGTAAATTTATCTTCGACTAAATATACTCCCATATTATGATTCCCTTGAAAATAGTATAAGCCTGGTAGAATATTAATAAGCATCGTGTTTCCACTTGAATTAGCTTGTTCAATTTCACTTAAACTAAATGGAGGGGGGGTTTCCATCATTTTTTTCTTTTTTGCATAATATTCTTCTTTTTTACTTGCACCATCTTGTTGAGCAAAAGAGTTAAAACTTAAGAATAAAAGTAAAGCGATTGTTATAGTTTTTCTATACATTTTATGTTGTTTAATTTTAATCAAAATTACTAAAAATCAATTTATTATTATTTAAGAAAACCTTAAAATTATTGTGGAGCTTTGAGAGGTGTTTTATATTTGCAAAATCAAATAATTAGGACTTGTCAAGTATAAACATGCATTTAAAAAAGAGGTCTTTCCTTAATAATTTTCTCGAGATTACTAAAGTCAGGTTGTCGGTAAGTGTTTTATTCTCTTCTGTTGCTGGCTACTTGCTAGGAACTGACCTGGTTAGTGTTGCGGAGGTTATACTTATTATGCATTGGAGGATACTCCATGGTGGGAGCTTCTAATGTCTACAATCAAATTATCGAAAAGGACTTAGACGTCTTAATGGATCGTACTAAAAACAGACCGATTCCTTCAGGCAGAATGTCTGTACAGTTAGCTTTTATAATCGCTGTTAGCTTAACAATAATTGGAATCATAGCCCTCTACATAATCAATCCAATTACTGCTATGTTTGGCTCGGTTTGTATATTTATGTATGTCAGTTTGTATACTCCGCTTAAAACGAAAACTCCATTATCTGTTTTTATAGGCGCATTCCCTGGAGCAATACCTTTTATGCTAGGATGGGTTGCTGCTACTGGAAATTTTGGGATTGAGCCGGGTACTTTATTTATGATTCAGTTTTTTTGGCAATTCCCTCATTTTTGGGCAATTGCCTGGTTTTTGTTTGACGATTATGAAAAAGCAGGGTTTTTTATGCTTCCGACTGGTAAAAGAGATAAAAGCACTGCGCTTCAAGCGGTACTATACACCTTATGGACCGTTTTAGCCTCCTTAATACCTGTTTTTGGAGTTACAGGGAAATTATATTTAACTCCTCTGTCTGGGGTGTTAATAGGCTTAATTGGCTTAGGGTTTTTATACTTTTCAATCCGTTTATACAGATACAGATCGAACAAAGCTGCCAAACATTTTATGTTGGTGAGCGTTAGTTATATAACTTTATTACAAATAATTTACGTTGCTGATAAGTTTATTAGATAAAAAATAGCACTTTAAATAAGACCCACAAATGGAAAATAAAAACAGATAATTATAAATTTAAACTAGACAAAGCAAAAAAAATGATGCTTTGGTTTGGAATGATTAGTTTAACGATGAGTTTTCTGGGAATAACAAGTGGCTATATTGTTAGTAAAGAACGCCCGGATTGGTTAAACGATTTTCAAATACCACCAGCCTTCTATATTAGTTTAGTGATCATCATCATAAGTAGTTTTACTTTCTACCTGGCAAAAAAAAATGTAATAGCACAAGAAAGAAACAAAGGAATGATTTTTTTAATTAGCACATTTATTCTTGGTGTTATTTTTGTTATTTATCAATTTAAAGGGTTTTCAGAAATTATTTCCTACGGTTATTTTTTTACTGGAAGTGAAAGTACAATTACCACTTCATTTATTTATTTAGTAGTACTATTGCATTTGGCGCATATTGTTGCTGCTCTAATTTCAGTATTGGTTGTAATTTATAATCATTATAAACAAAGGTATACGTTGGGAAACACTGTAGGGATTGAGATAGCAGCTACTTTTTGGCATTTTGTTGATGTTTTATGGCTTTACCTCTTTTTATTTTTCTATTTTATTAGATAAAAAATATATGTATTTTTGAACCCTATTAAAATCAATTTATTATATGAACGCGACAGTTGAAAAACCAAGCAATGAAAATACAACTTGGAACGGTGGAAATAAACCATTAAATGCCAGTTATGGCAAAATGATGATGTGGTTTTTTATTGTTTCTGATGCTTTAACATTTTCAGGATTTCTTGCCGCTTATGGCTTTTCAAGATTTAAATTTATAGACTCTTGGCCCATAGCTGACGAAGTATTTACTCACATACCTTTTATACATGGTAATTTTCCTATGTATTATGTGGCATTCATGACATTTATTTTAATATTTTCTTCTGTTACAATGGTTCTGGCTGTGGATGCTGGACATCATCTGAAAAAAAATAAAGTAATAATTTATCTTTTTCTCACTATAATCGGAGGTTTAATTTTTGTTGGTTCTCAAGCCTGGGAATGGAATACTTTTATAAAAGGTAGTTATGGAGCTGTAGAAACTAAAGGAGGAAAAGTTCTTCAGTTTGTAAAAGAAGACGGAAAAAGAGTAGCCCTAGGAGATTTTGCAGTACCTATACATACGGAAAGAAACACACAAGACAGTAATGAAGGTATTTGGTTTTTGTCTGAAAAGGAATTGCCAAGTGTTACCTTAGCAGAGGTTACAAAAGGTTTTTTAACAGATGAATCTTTGTTAATTAGAACTCAATACCTAGATGAAAACGGTGAACGAATTGTACTTAACAGAGCGGAGTCCGTAGCTAAATTAAATAATGATGGGATAGGTATAGTTGAAGGTGCTAATTTAAAGCATAACGAATACGGGACTCCTTTATTTGCCGATTTTTTCTTTTTTATAACTGGATTTCACGGGTTTCACGTTTTTTCGGGAGTAATATTTAATATTATTATTTTCTTTAACGTAGTTATCGGAACCTATGAAAGAAGAAAAAATTATGAAATGGTAGAAAAAGTAGGTTTGTATTGGCACTTCGTAGATTTAGTATGGGTTTTTGTATTTACAGTTTTTTACCTTGTATAAAAGAATAAAATTTAAGAAATGGCACAGGATCACAATTTAGCAATATTTAGAGGAAGACTTAAGTTTAAATCTAATCAATCAAAAATATGGGGAGTATTTACCTTACTTTCTATAATAACAATAATTGAAGTAGCTCTTGGTATTATAAAACCAGAGTTTTTAACAACTAATAAGTTATTCACCTTAAAATATCTCAACTGGATTTTTTTAATACTTACTGTAGTAAAAGCCTATTATATCACTTGGGATTTCATGCACATGCGTGATGAAAAAATGGGTTTAAGAAGGGTAGTTGTTTGGACTGCGGTCTTTCTAATTATTTATTTGGTAGCAATCTTATTAATTGAAGGAGATTATATCTTCGATGTTTATAAAGAAAATTATATAAAATTTAATTTTTAGATAGGACTTTAGAAAATTTTAAAAATCTCCATTCATTCTTTGAATGGTTTTTTTTTATATTTTTTTAACCTAAATTAATTGTTCTTATATTTTTTACCAATTACTTTTGTAGCTTGAAAACATCAGAAAAAATAAAAAAATTTACAATTCTAGGAATCTTATTCTTATTACCTATAACTGCTTATTTGTTTTTTTCCTCTGGAGTTAACAATTTTGCAAAGTTGCCGGTATTAACCAGAGGTGTTTTGGAAATTGATCAATTTGAATCGGAAAATAAAGTAAAAAAAGAATTACAAAATCACCTCACAATTTTATGTTTTTTTGGTAATGATCTTGAATTAACGCAGTCTAATGCTTTTAATTTAGCTCATAAAATTTATAAGAAAAATTATCAATTTAAAGATTTGCAATTTATTATTTTAACTCCAAGAGGTACAGAACCTCAAATTCAAAATTTAAAACAAAAACTTTCTGAAATTGAAAACCCTGAAAATTGGAATTTTGTTTTTGGCGATACCACTGAAATACAAAAAGTTTTTAATTCCTTGGGTTCCAGTTATAGTGCTTAATAAAAATTTTGCTTCAAATCAAGTTTTTTTAATAGATAAGGAACGAAATCTTAGGGGAAGAGATGATGATGAAGATGTAGGAATGTTATATGGTTTTGATTCAAGTAATTACTCTGAAATTAATAATAAAATGGATGATGACGTACGAATTTTGCTAGCAGAATATCGATTAGCACTAAAAAAGTATAATTCTAAAAGAGAAATTTAAGTCTATGAAAAACTATTCATACATTGGTATTTCATTTATTATATTGGTATTTGGAATTTGGTCAGTTCCTAAGATTGTTGATAAATTCACCAACAAAGAACTATCTTATATTTTAGATGCAAATAAGGACTTAAAGAAAGTTCCTGATTTTAGTTTTATTAATCAGGATAATAGACAAATCACCAATGAATCTTATAAGGGAAAGGTTTATGTTGTTGAGTTTTTCTTCACTACCTGTCCTTCTATTTGTCCAATTATGAATAGAAATATGGTAAAGATTCAAGATGAATTTTATGGAAATCCTAATCTTGGGATGGCCTCATTTAGTATCGATCCTAATACAGACACCCCTGAGGTATTAAAACAATACGCAACGAGTTATAAAATCACGAACCCAAATTGGCATTTATTAACTGGAGATAAAGAAAATATATATGCGCTTGCTAATTTGGGGTTCAACTTATTTGTAGGAGAAGATTCAGAATTTGAGGAAGGTTTTGAACATTCTGGTTTTTTTGCATTGATAGATCAAGAAGGATATATTAGATGTAGAATAGATGAAAATGAAAATCCAATCATCTATTATAATGGACTTGATGATGATGGAATACAAATGATAAAAGAAGACATTAAATTATTATTGTAATATGAAACATACAACTTTAAACGAAAAAAAATACACTCGATTAATTTGGATTTTATCCATTGTTATTCCTATTGCTGTTGCTGCATTATTTGGAATTAGAATTCCTGGGGTGGAGCGTTTAGGCTTTTTACCTCCTGTGTACGCTGGAATTAATGCTTTAACGGCGTTAGTGTTAGTAACTGCTGTATTTCAAATAAAAAAAGGAAATCGAAAAAATCATGAAACTTTAATGAAGTTTGCGATATTTCTCTCTGTATTATTTTTAGTTTTTTATGTTGTCTATCACATGACTTCTGATTCTACTAAATTTGGCGGAGAAGGTTTTATTAAATATGTATATTATTTTATTTTAACCTCTCATATTTTTCTTTCAATACTGGTAATCCCTTTTGTCTTATTCACCTATCTTCGAGGGATTTCTGGTCAATTTGAAGAGCATAAAAAAATAGCACGTTATACTTTTCCACTTTGGTTATATGTAGCTGTTACTGGTGTTATAGTATATTTTATGATTTCTCCTTACTATTAAATGATATTAATGCAGCGAAAATTAATACTCATAGTGTCATTGTTTTTTTTATTCAATAGCATTACTATTGAAGCACAATGCGCAATGTGCAGAGCAGTGCTAGAGAGTGGCGAAAATCAACAAACGGCAAGAGGTGTTAACAACGGAATTATGTATTTGATGGTATTTCCTTATCTACTCATTGGTGCTATAGGATTTGCTATTTATAGGTCTAGAAAAAAAAACTAAAGAATCTGTAACATTTTATTTTTTTAAAGGTCTTATTTATGAAATTTATGAAGAGTAGTGTTGAGCTATTTCTTAACATCAATTTCACATATAACAAATTATAATTTCTGTACTTTGTCAGTATTAATAAACAACCATGATCGAAATTAAAAATCTGCACAAGTCCTATAAAATGGGGAGCAACTCACTTCATGTTTTAAAAGGAATTAATTTTGAAGTTTCTGAAGGTGAAATGGTTGCTATTATGGGATCTTCAGGCTCTGGTAAATCAACATTACTCAATATCTTAGGAATTCTAGACGAACCAGATGAAGGGGTTTATAATTTAAATAGTACCCTCATTAAAAATCTTAATGAAAAAATTGCTGCGAAATACAGAAATAAGTTTTTAGGTTTTGTTTTTCAGTCTTTCAATTTAATAAACTATAAATCTGCACTAGAAAACGTTGCGATGCCTCTTTATTATCAAGGAGTTAGCAGAACTGTTCGAATTGAAAAAGCATTGCAGTATCTCGAAAAAGTAGGTTTAGCAGACTGGGCTGGTCACTTACCCAATGAACTTTCTGGGGGTCAGAAACAGCGTGTTGCTATTGCAAGAGCTTTGGCTAGTGACCCCAAAGTATTGTTAGCAGATGAACCTACCGGAGCGTTAGATTCAACAACTTCCTATGAGGTGATGGAGTTAATTCAACAAATAAATGATGAAGGGAAAACGATTTTAATTGTTACGCATGAAGATGATATAGCCCACATGTGTAAGCGAATTGTAAATCTTAAAGATGGTATTATTATAAGTGATTCAAAAGTAAAACAGGTGAGGGCTAAAACTAAGAGAATATGTTTAGTTTAGAAAGCTGGCAAGAAATTTTTGAGACCATGTTAAAAAATAAACTTCAAACGTTTTTAACAATGGTTTCTGTGTTTTTTCGGAATTTTTATTTTAGTAATCCTAGTTGGCTTTAGTAGTGGAATTGAAAAGGGAGTAAAATCTCAATTCGAAGAAGATGCTACCAACCGAATTGCAATCAGAACTAGAAGGACTACTAAAGAATATAAAGGTCTAAATCCAGGTAGATTAATTCAATTAAGAAATAATGATTTTGAGGAATTTAACGAAAAATATACGGATAATTTAGAGTACAAAACATCGATATATAGCGTTTGGAGAGGACAACTACTTTATAATGGTGAAGTTGGAAACTATAGAGTAGAAGGGAGCATATCCAGATCAACAATTTATTGAAAACCAAGGCATGGTTTCTGGACGATTTCTAAATAACAATGATATTAATCAATTAGAAAAAGTTGCTATTATTGGAAATCAAATTAAACAAGATCTTTTTAAAGAGATAAATCCTATAGGAGAATATGTTCAAATTTCGGGAATTAATTTTAAAGTCGTGGGAGTTTATGCTGATCCTGGTGGAAAACGAGAGGAAAGTCGAGTTTTTATTCCGTTAACTACTGCCCAACAAATTTTTAATGCGGGAGACAAAGTCAGATCTTTAGCCTATACAGTAAAGATGTCTGATAATTTCGATGAAGCCGTAGCGCTGTCAATGGCTTTATCAGAAAGTTTTGAAAACGATATTAGAACTAAACATACTATTTCTCCAGACGATCGAAGTGCTGTAAGGGTTGAAAACACATTAGAAGAAGCAAAAAGAATATACACTCTCATTGCAACAATTAGTTATGTTTTTTGGTTTGTAGGAATCGGTACTATTATTGCCGGAGTTGTTGGTGTAAGTAATATTATGCTCATTGTTGTGAAAGAGCGGACCAAAGAAATTGGAATTCGAAAAGCACTCGGGGCATTGCCAAGCTCCATCATTGGAATGATTCTCCAAGAAGCAATTTTTATCACAGCTTTTGCGGGTTTTTTAGGCTTGTTTGCTGGAGTTGGTTTGTTAGAATTAATTAGTCCAATGGTAGATAATGATTTTATAAAGTCACCTCAAGTAGATTTTAAAACTGCAATTATTACAGTCACTATATTGATTATAGCTGGGGTTTTTGCTGGCTTTGTACCAGCAAGAAGAGCAGCACATATAAGACCCATAGAAGCACTTAGGGTAGAATAGTAAAAAGTTATGTTGAACAAAGATCGTTGGAATGAAATATTAGAGGCATTAAATGCCAACCGCTTTAGGACTTTAATGACCGCTTTTGGTGTTTTTTGGGGGATCATGATTTTGGTATTGTTACTCGCCTTAACAAATGGTTTAAAAAATGGAGTTATCAAAGATTTTGGTGATTTTGCAACCAATTCAATTTTTATGTGGTCGCAAAGTACATCCAAGGCATATAAAGGATTACCTAAGGGAAGGCGGTATAATTTTAAAATTGATGATGTAGCTCTTTTAAAAGAAAAAGTACCTTCATTAAAATATGTTTCTCCAAGAAACCAACTAGGAGGTTACAGAGGTGCAAATAATGTTACAAGAAAAGATAAAACAGGAGCTTTTAGTATTACAGGTGATTACCCTGAATTCATTTATCAACAACCCATGGACATAACACAAGGGCGTTTTATAAGTTATTCAGATATTAATGAAAAAAGGAAAGTAGCCGTTATTGGAGCAGATGTAGTAAAATCGTTATATGATCTAGACGAGGATATTTTAGAATCCTATGTAAAAATTAATGGAGTTAATTTTTTAGTTATCGGAGTTTTTAAAAAAAGTAATAGTAACGGAGATGAAGAAGAAGATGCCAATACGATATTTGTACCATTTACCACATTTTCACAAGTATTTAATTATGGAGATACAGTAAGTTGGATGGCAATCACAGCAGAGGATAAAATAAATATAACGGATCTTAAACCCAAGATATTTTCTATCATCAGAAAGCAACACACAATTCATCCAAAAGATAATCGTGCAATTGGAGATTATGATTTAGCCCAACAGTTTAGTAAAATATCGGGACTGTTTAGTATATTGACTTTTGTTGGTTTTTTTGTTGGAACTCTTGTTCTGCTCTCTGGCGCTATAGGAATTAGTAATATTATGTTGATTGTTGTAAAGGAACGGACGAAAGAAATAGGAATACGAAGAGCACTCGGAGCGACTCCATTTAACATAAGAACACAAATACTTCAAGAGTCTTTGTTATTAACTATCGTTTCTGGAATGGCTGGTATTGCATTTGCTTCAGGAGCAATATGGCTGACAAATTCAATAATAGATAGTATTGGACCTATAGATAACTTTGCCAATCCTGCTGTCGATATAAAAGTAATTTTAATTGCTTTATTGATATTAGTTCTCTTTGGTGTTTTAGCAGGATTAATTCCTGCTACGAGAGCCACTAGAATGAAACCTGTAGACGCATTAAGAACAGAATAAAACTTAAAAAGAATAGAAATATAAAGTATTACCCACTATGAAAAGAATAGGAACTATTATCACTTTAACCGTTATTTTAATTGCATTTGTATTTGGAATACGTTACATCTACTTAAAAGATCAAAAAGATCCAGTAGTTTATGAAACTCAAAGTTCTTTTAGACACACAATTTTAAAAAAAACAGTAGCTACTGGGAGTATAGTGCCCAAGGAGGAGGTTCTTATTAAGCCAAATATCTCTGGTATTATAGATCAAATATTTGTGGAAGCTGGCGACTATGTAAAATCGGGAGATTTATTAGCTATGGTAAAAGTAGTCCCAAACGTTTCTTCATCTAAATAGTGCTAAAAATAATATCAATTCGGTAAGCACTCAAGTTGAAACAGCAAAATTAGCCTTTCAAAATCAAGAAAGTATTTACAACAGGCAAAAAGGATTATTTGAAAAAGGAGTGATATCTGCAAACGAATTTGACAATGCACAGTTATCCTATAATCAATCATTACAACGTTATAAACAAGAACAGATTAGCTTAAATAACGCCCGCCAAAATTATGATATTATTAAAACAGGTACTACAAGTGGAATGGGAGCAGCTGCAAATACTGAAATAAGAGCTACTGTTTCTGGAATGGTTTTGGATGTTCCAGTAAAAACAGGAAATCAAGTTATAGAGTCCAATAATTTTAACGATGGAACTACAATCGCAACAATCGCAGATGTTACGAACATGATTTTTGAGGGAAAAGTTGATGAAAGTGAAGTAGGAAAGATTAAAGAAGATTTAGCTTTAGAAATTACAGTTGGAGCCATTGATAATAAAAAATTTGATGCAACTTTAGATTATATTGCGCCCAAGGGCATCGATGAAAACGGAGCAATTCAATTCGAAATCAAAGGGACTTTAAATAAAAAGGACGCTACGTTTATCAGAGCAGGTCTTAGTGCAAATGCTTCTATTATTCTTGCAAGGGCAGATAGCGTAATAGCTATTAAAAGAGGCATTGATACAGTATGATATAAAAACAAAAACTCCTTTTGTTGAAATAGAAATAGGGGATCAAAAGTTTGAAAGAAAAGAGATAGAGCTAGGAATTAGTGACGGTATTAATGTAGAAGTAAAAGCCGGAATATCACCAAATGACAAAATTAAAGTTTGGAACCAATTAAAACCAAGAGCTAACTTTTAAAGACGTAGATAAAATTTAATTAAAATAAAACTGTAACATTTTTAACATAATAAAGACCAATTCAATTATGATTATCAATATGAAGACTTTAGTAATGTTGTGTTTATTTCTGGGTATGGAAGTAACATTAATAGCACAAAATAAAAAATGGACACTTCAAGAATGTGTTGCTTATGCGATAGAAAACAATATTTCTGTAAAACAATCAGAATTAGATATTGAAAACTCTGATATAGCAAAAAGTGGAGCCATTGGAAACTTCTTGCCATCGATCAACGGCTCGGCTTCTAACAGCTGGAATACAGGTTTAACACAAGACGTTACAACGGGGATTTTAAGAAATATTACTTCGAGGAGTTCATCCTACAGTGTTTCTGCTGGAGTTACTGTTTTTAGTGGTTTAAGAAATCACCGAGAATTACAAAAAGCAAAAATGCAACAACTTTCTTCGCAATATAACTCAAGTAAGATAAAAGATGACATCGCATTGTTTGTTGCAAATAATTATTTACAAGTATTGTTAGCAAAAGCAAATTTAGAGGTTGCATTGGAACAAAATAAGGTCACTAAAGATCAAATTTCAAGAACTAAAGAATTAGTAGACTCAGGAGTATTACCTGAAGGAGACTTATTAGAAATTAATGCGGTTAGTGCTCAAGAGCAACAAGCGATTGTAAATTCTGAAAGTAATGTTAGAATATCTTTAGTGAGTTTAGCTCAATTATTACTAATTAAAGATTATGGAAATTTCGATATTGCAGATCAAGAATTTTCTGTAATATTATCTGAAGTAGCAGAGAAAAATATTGACGAAGTAATTAATTCTGCCAAAGAAAATAGATATGAAGTAAAAATTGCAGAACAAAATATGAATATTGCCAATAAAGATCTAGAAATTTCTAGAAGTATTTATTGGCCTACTCTTAATGCATATTTTAATTACAATACTCGCGAAAATGATATTCCTCAAATTTCTTCGGTGTTAAATCCTGACAATCCAACATTAACTACTCAAATAGGTTATGTAGGATCTACAGGAGAAGTTGTTTTATCGGAAGTACCAAATACCAGCTTGATACAAACACCAGCAAAAGCATTTACAGATCAGTTGTCTGACAATGACGGTGTTTCTTATGGATTAAATTTAAGTCTTCCAATTTTTAACGGATTTTCTACTAGAAACAATGTAAAGCGTAATATAGTTAATGTAAAAAGAAACGAATATCAACTGGAACAAGCTAAACTCGATTTAGAATCATCGGTATATCAAGCCTATGTCGATGCAGATGGAGCAAAGAAATCGTACGATGCTGCATTGGCATCATTTAAATCTCAAGAGTTAGCTTACGAATATGCAAAAACTAGGTTTGATGTAGGTTTAACAAACTCATTTGAGTTTAGTCAATCCAAACTACGATATAGTACTGCTAATATTGAAGCTAATAGAACTAAATTTGATTATATTTTTAAATTAAAAGTATTGGAATTATACTTTGGAATACCAGCTACTGAGCTTAAATTTTAATTATGAAAAAAAAGACCTTCGTTTGGATAATTGTTATTGTTGTAATTTTATTGATTGTACTAATTTCTGGTAAAAAAGCTGGTTGGTTCGGTAAAAGCGGAAATTTTAAAGAAGTTGAAGTTACAAGTATTCGTTTAATTGATATTGTTGAGACCGTTGCAGCAACCGGAAAAATTCAACCTGAGGTTGAGATTAAATTATCTTCTGAAGTTTCGGGAGAAATAATTGAACTACCTATTATTGAAGGGCAACAAGTTAAAAAAGGAGATTTATTAGTTAGTATTAATCCCGATTTGGTACAAGCAATGGTAGATCAATCTCAAGCAGGATTACAAAATGTAAAAGCACAATTAACTCAAGCTGAGGCAAATTTAGCAAATGTTAAAATTAATTTTGAGAGAAATAAATCTCTTTTTGAAAAGGGAGTAATTTCAAGATCTGATTGGGAGCGTTCACAAACTGATTATGAAGTAGCGCAAGCAAACGTAAGATCTGCTTTTTATAATGTAGAAAGTGCAAAGTCCTCTGTAAAACAATCTAGAGATAATTTATCCAGAACATCGATTTTTGCTCCAAGAGATGGAACAATTTCTAAACTTTCAGTGGAATTAGGAGAACGTGTTGTTGGGACAGCTCAAATGGCAGGTACTGAAATTGTTAGAGTTGCTAACCTAAATAATATGGAGGTTGAAGTTGATGTTAATGAAACAGATATTGTTAAAGTAAATGTTGGAGATTCAACAATTGTAGAAGTTGATGCTTATCTAAAAAGAGAATTTAAAGGAGTTGTTACAGAAATTGCAAATACGGCCGAAAACACCTTATCCGTTGACCAAGTAACAAACTTTAAGGTAAAAGTTAGAATTCTTCCAGACTCCTATAAAGATTTAACAGTAAATAGGTCCGATAACTATTCGCCATTTAGACCAGGAATGACTGCGACGGTGGATATTATTACCAATTTAAAAGAGAAAATAATTGGGGTACCCATCAGTTCGATAGTTATTAAAACAGACACATCCAGTACCACTGCGAAACAAGTTGTAAAAGAAACAAAATCGACAACAGCAGAAAAGTTTGAATGTGTGTTTGTAAAAGAAGGCGATGTTGCTAAATTAAGAGTGATCACTACGGGAATTCAAGATGATTCAAATATTGAAATTATTTCGGGATTAAAAGAGGAAGATTTAGTTATTACAGGTCCCTATAACACCGTTACTAAAATATTAAAACCCGGTAGTAAAGTTGAGACTAAAATAGAGGAACAAAAAGAATAATATACACATTTTAATGGCAACAATTTTATGTATTGAAACAACTACAACCAACTGCTCTGTTGCCTTATCAGTTGATGGAATTGTAGTCTCCTTAAAAGAGGAAAACGATAAAAATTATTCACATGCCGAAAAACTACATTTGTTTATTGAAGATGTGTTGGTCAAAAGTAAAATAACAAAAGACAATTTAGACGCTATAGCAGTAAGTAAGGGTCCAGGGTCTTATACCGGGCTCCGTATTGGTGTTTCAGCAGCTAAAGGCTTGTGTTTTGCTTTGGAAATCCCTCTTATTTCAATTCCTACACTAGAAGCACTAGCATATCAGGTGAAAAATACAGATGGAACTATAGTGCCCATGTTAGATGCTAGGCGTTTAGAAGTATATTCTGCGGTTTTTTCAAAAGATAAAATTCAAATTAGAGATACCAGAGCAGAGGTACTAGACGACCATTCGTTTGCTAATTATTTAAATGAAAATACATCATTTATTTTATTGGTAATGGCGTTGAAAAATTTAAACCAATTTGTAAGCATAACGATGCGATTTTTATGGGTCAAAATTTACCATCGTCCAATGAAATGGGAATTTTGGCCGAAAATAAATATCAAAATAACGAATTTGAAGATGTCGCTTATTTTGAACCCTATTATTTAAAAGATTTTATTGCAGGATAAATCAACCTACTAAATTATAGTGTTAAATAAAAAAACCAACTATTCTTATACAGTTGGGTTTTTTAATTATCGAAGTGATAGTAAACTAAAGACTAAAACCTTCAATTTTGTCTAAGTAAAGGGTTAATTTTTTTAAATCCTTTTCGTTATTGAGATCTAAGTTATGCTCTTTAGTATAATTCTTTACATTTTTTTCATTACCGCCAAATGCTTTTAGTTTTTTGTTTTTAGATCTTGGTAATTCTAATGTTTTTCCATTTTTTGAATACATGGTATAGATAAAACGGTCTTCAAATCTTGCCAGGGTTGATCTCTCATAATTATTTTGTGCTTTTTTTGGCGGAAAGTACCTCTTGGTTACTTTTTTTAATAAACTTAGATTATTACCATCAAATACAACAAGATAGTAACCTTGACTTGGGATAAACACAAATGTATCGTTCATGATTTCTGCATAAATCTCCTTTGATTTTACAAGTGCTTTTGCCAATTCATCGTCATCATTTAGGGATTCTTTGTATTCTATTTCATCAGCTACCGCATTGTATCTTAAAGCTCCGTTACTTAAAATCATTTCGTTTTCTAAATAAACATCTCCTAATAAAAAATCATTTACATAATAAGGTGTTCCATCATAGTTTTCTGGGGTAGCTGGATCATAAAGACTTCGAGTATCATAAACGTCAGCACTATATACAAATATTTCTGTTGCAAATTGGGTCTTTCTATTTTGCGCAAAACCAATTGAGCAAGCAAAATATATTACTATTAAAGTACTGTTAATTATCTTTTTCATTGTTTTAAATTTACTGGTGCAGTTATTTTTTTATAAAAGTAATGATGAATTATTTAAACCACAAACTATGCCAATATGTATTTATAAATAATGGAATTTATAAATACAGAATCTTATTTAAAAGCATTGAATAAAAAATATGGGATTTATCCTTCTTATTATCTGAGGCAATTAGAGAATTAGATCAATAAATTTTATAAAGTGTCGTAATACTTAATAACTTCAATAAGACCTGCTTCTTTGTTGAGGTTGATTTTATTTTCTTTTACAAACACTTTGACCTCTTTTGATTTATCGCCAAAAGCTTTTAATCGTTTGCTTTTAGATCCTGGAAGCTCTATTAAAAGACCATCGCTTGTGTATAAATATAGACTTTGCTTTTCTTTATAATTTGCAGCAATATTGCTGGCTAACGATGTGTATGCTTTTTGTTCTGGTATGTATTCTTTTTTAATTTTTTTGAAAAGAGATGTTGTCGTACTATTAAAAACAACTATAAAATAACCTTGATTATTATTGTTCTCGTTAGGTGCTAAAAACACATAATTTTCATTTCCTATTTTAATAGACAAATCACTAGAACTTTTTAAAACTTTTGCTTGATCATCTTTTAGCACAGAAGATTTTTTAACCTCAAATAAATCTTTAGAAGCATTGTATCTTAAGCCAATATTTTTTGCTAGCGGAACTCCATTTTTTTGAATGGTTCCATTCTTAAACATTTTATCCTTGTAAGGAGTTCCTGTAAAATCAGCCTCTAGATACACTTCTACACTTCTTTGAGAAATATAGGAATCAATATCTGATTCATTGAATACAGATTGAGCTTTAATATTAACTGAATAAAGCGATACAATAATAGAGGTGGTGATAAGGAATTTATTTTTCATTTTTTTGTTATTATTCTAAAGTGCGAATATATTTCATTAACGCTGATAAGCAAAACAATAATTTGTTAAAAATTACTAAAATTACTTAGAGATTTAATTAGATGAATTGCTTGAAATCTGCTAGTTATTTAAAAATTAATTATTTAGAAGTTTTAATGCCTCCGATACCTCTGAAACAGGAAGTTTACAACTATTGTTTACGCAAACATAAATCAAGGTTTCGTCATCAATGTATCTATATTTTAATAAAGGTTTTGTGCTCTCTTTTGAGCTTCCAGCTACAAGTGCATTAGGGAGATACGATGTATTTAATTCTTTAATTTTACTGTTTGCATCTTTCCCAACAACAACTATTTCGTAGTATTTGTTTTTATAATTTTCTGTCAAATCTAGCCAATTGGAATAGCCACTTGGGTAAGTTTTAATTTCTGGATGAACATTATGAAGCATTTTTGAGGAGGTATTTAAATACTTTTCATTGTCCAAATGGTGCGATAATATAAAGAGATTTTTTGCCATAATTGAATTAGAGGCAGCTATTACATTATCCCGATATTCAAAACTTCTAGTAACTAATTTTTCGTCCTTTTTAGAGGTGAAGTAAAACATACTATTTTCTTGATTATAAAAGTTTTCATAAGTATGATCAGTTAGTTTTTTTGATAAACGAATCCATTTTTCATCAAGCGTTACCTCGTGTAGTGAAATAAAAGCATCTATTAAGGTTGCATAATCTTCTAGGTATCCGTTGATGCTGCTTTGACCGTCTTTATAATTATGGTTTAATGCACCATTGGATTGTAATTGGTTTTCAATGATAAATTGAGCATTTTTTAGAGCTTCAGTCAAATAAGCTTGTACCTGAAAAGTTTTGAAAGCCTCTACATAGCCCTTTATCATCAATGCATTCCAAGAGGTTAATGTTTTATCGTCAAGCCTTGGTTTCTCTCTATTATCTCTATAGGCTCTTAACTTGTTTTTCCAATTCTTTTTTTTCTGTTCAAGTTCAATTTGTGAAATTGAAAATTCATCAGTTATCAAAATGTCACTTTTTCGTCTTATCAGAACATAATTCTCCTTTTCCCATTTACCATAGCTATTAATATTATAATATTCAGAAAATAACGAGAAGTCATCTTCTAAAATTAATTTTAATTCATTTTTGTTAAAAACATAATAGGCCCCTTCTTCTAACTCACCTTCTTTTGTTAGACTATCGGCATCTAAAGAGGAGTAAAATGCTCCTTCTGGATTTGTCATTTCCCTTTTTATAAATTCGAGAGTTTCTAAAACCACCTCTTTGTATAAAGGTTTTTTTGTTATTTGATATGCCTTGCTGTATAAACTTACCAATTGTGCATTGTCATATAACATTTTTTCGAAATGCGGTACATGCCATCTTAAATCGGTACTATACCTTGCAAAACCACCTCCTACGTGGTCGTAAACTCCTCCGTATGCAATGCGGTCTAGAGTTACGTAAACATAATTTAATAGTTTTTCATTATTGTATTGTATACCGTGTCTTAATAAATATTCTAAATTATTTGGCATCATAAATTTTGGTGATCTGTCAGGTCCTCCATACTTATAATCAAAAGATTCACTCCATTTTTCAACGATACTATCAGAGGGAAATTTTGTAAAATTTAATTCATTCGTATTCACAGAGATTAAATCCATACTTTTAATACCTTCCTCAAGTTGAGTTGCATAATCGATTAGTTTTTGAGGATTCTCTTGATAAATTTTTTGAATTTTTTCTAGAGAATTTATCCAAGCATCTTTTCTAAAATAGGTGCCGCCCCAAACTGGTCTTCCATCCGGTAACGTAATGACATTAAGAGGCCAGCCTGCACTTCCCGTCATTAATTGAACAGCATTAATATAAATTTGATCCACATCAGGGCGTTCTTCACGGTCTACTTTTACAGCTACAAAATATTTATTCATAGTAGCTGCAACCGTAGAATCTTCAAAACTTTCTTTTTCCATTACATGACACCAATGACAGGCAGAGTAACCAATACTTATCACCATAAGTTTTTCTTCCTCTTTAGCTTTTTGTAAGGTTTCTGAATTCCAAGCTCTCCAATTAACAGGATTGTGAGCATGTTGCAATAAATAAGGGCTTGTTTCATTAATTAATTCGTTGGTGTACTGATGTTTTATATCCAAAATATCTTTTTTTGAAGAGTTACAAGAGAGAATCGTCATTGATAAAATTAAAACAATTAATAGAATTCGCATGCTGTATTATTTATTTAAATGTATGTTTAAAATTGACTTATTCGTTTAGGGCTTCAACATAATCAACTTTTCCGCTAAGCATCTCTCTTAACATGTTTTCAATCCCATTTTTAAGAGTTACTGTAGAGGAAGGACATCCGCTACAAGCACCTTGCAATATAACTTTTACAGTTTTAGTATCTATATTATAGGAATCAAAAGCAATATTGCCGCCATCTCCTTCGACAGCTGGGCGGATGTATTCATTAAGTATTGAAATAATCTCTTTTTCAATTTCTGAATAATCTCTATCTTCAGTTAACTGATTTGTTTGTTCTTTTTTCTGGAGTATTTCGTCTTTAAATATTGTTTTATTATTTTCAATATAGTTTCGGATGAATTCCCTTAACTCATTCGAAAATTCCTGCCAATTATAATTATTTTTTTTTGTAATTGAAATATAATTTGTATTCATGAAAACTTCTTTTACGAACGGAAAATTAAATAGTTCATTCGCTAAAGGAGCAAAAACTGTTTCACTTTTGTTTTTGAACTCATACACAGTGTTTGCCAAGGTTCTATTTGCTACAAATTTTAAAACTTCTGGATTAGGGGTGCTTTCGGCGTAAATGGTTATAGGGTTTTTTTTTGAAGATTCTTTATCCTTCTCATTTATTACAGGTTGCCCTGATTTAAAATAATCTGAAATCGATTCAGCAACTTCATCTTGAACATCCTGCCATTTAACTTGAGTTAGGTTAAAAGGGAATTTTTCAATAGCAATAAAATTTTGAGAAATATAAATAGTTTTTACAAAAGGAAGATGAAATAGTCTTTGTGCAATAGGACTTTCTTTTGCATCATCAATATTATTGAACTCATAACTTTTTGATTGTGTAATAAATGATTTAGTAACAAACTTTACAATATTATCGTTATTTGTAAGTTGTACAGTTATGTTTATTTTTGACATTTCTTAACTTTTTCACAAAAATATAAAAAGAAAGTAATGTATTCAATATATTTGATAACTTAACCTACACATGGACGTAAAAAAAATCTACTTAGTTTTATTTGTTTTGTTATCTTATGTAACATATTCACAAGATGGTATTCCTGTTTATTCAGATTACTTATCAGACAATTTATATTTATTACATCCCTCTATGGCAGGGGCAGCAACAAGTAATCAAATCAGATTGACAGCCAGAAAGCAATGGTTTGACCAAAATGAAGCGCCAAATATGCAAACGTTAAATATCAACGCTAGGGTAGGTGAAAGGTCGGGTTTAGGAGCTATATTCTTTAATGATAAAAATGGCTACCATTCTCAGACCGGAGGATACCTTACTTACGCTCATCATATAATGTTTTCCAGGAGTGAAGTAGATTTAAATCAACTTTCATTTGGTTTGAGTTTTGGATTAATTCAATCTAGGCTAGATGAAACTCAATTTGATCCATTAGATTTTGATCCAATAATAGCAGGAATAATTCAAAGTTCTTCATATTTTAATGTGGATGCAGGAGTATCTTATAATTTTTTAAATTTTTCAGGGCATTTTACTGTTAAAAATATAATATTTCAAAGCAGGGAATTAAATTCTGCTGATTATGAATCTTCTAATCAACGTAAATTTATTATATCTGGAGCTTATGCTTTTGCTAATTTTGGATCTTCTTGGACCTATGAACCTTCATTAATGTATCAATTTCAAGAGAGAACAAAAGAACAATTAATTGACATCAATGGAAAAGTTTATAGAGCAATGGACTTTGGAAAATTATGGGGCGGATTATCTTATCGAAGGAGTTTTGATGGAGCAGAGTATCTTAATGGAATAGAAGTTGAAAATCAAAAATTGCAGTATCTAACTGCTGTTCTTGGAGTTAGTTTCAACAAATTTTTGTTTGCTTACACCTATTCGAGCCAAATGGGTAACGTTAAGTTTAGTAACGGCTCTTTTCATCAAATAACATTAGGTATTGATTTCCTTGGTGGTCGTGAACCTTATGACTGTAATTGTCCTGCAATTAATTAATGATATCAGTTAAATTTACTGTCAGGTATTCTTGTTAGAATTTTCTTGTTTTTATATCAACTTTTTCACAGATATTTTTTTAATAGAAGCTTTAAGGTTATATCTGATGAGTTTGTGATAAATTGAATAATAGGTTGATTGCTAGCCTCTCTTAGTAAGTTTTTTTTTAATAATATGCTTTTTGTTTGCTTAGCAACGGCTTCTCCAGAATCTATAATTTTTATGTGATTTGGTAATAAATTAGTCAACTGTGGAATTAAATATGGGTAATGGCTGCATCCTAATACAAGGTGGTCTATGTTATTTTTCAACATTGGCTTAAGAAATTTTTCTAATAAGCTCGAGATTTCAGGACTTAACAAAGCTCCCTCTTCAATTAAAGGCACTAATCCTTCGCCAATAACTTCTGTCATCATAATATCTTTGGTGAAATCTTTTGTGGCAAGTGAGAATAGTTCACTATTTAAAGTACCTTTTGTTGCAAGAATTCCAATACTCTTAGTTTTTGATTGTAATACTGCAGGTTTGATGGCTGGTTCGATTCCTATAAATGGTACTCTGAATCTTTCACGCAGCACAGTTATGGCGTTCGTAGTGGCTGTATTACAGGCAACAACAATTATTTTACAGCCTTTTTCTAATAACAGTTCGGTATTCTTTAAACTTAATGATATTATTTCTTCCTTTGACTTATAACCATAAGGTGCATTCAGACTATCGGCTAAATAAATAGTATTTTCATAAGGAAGTAATTGATGAATTTCCTTCCAAATTGAAGTACCACCAACACCAGAATCAAATAAACCAATTGGATTGTTATTCATGTTATAAAAATAAAAAACTGCTCACCAAAGGGAGAACAGTTTTAATATTATTTTTTAAAATTAGAAATTAAATTCCTAGTTCTTTTTTTACATCGACCAATAAGTCTTTACCCTCTGCCAAAAGCAATGTGCTGCTATCCATTACATATTGATACCCTTGAGCTCTTCCTACTTTTTGGATTGCAACTCTTGCTTTCTCTAGAATTGGTGCTATTAAATCCTCTTGTTTTTTCTGTAAATCTTCCAGAGCACCCTGTCTGTAAGCATTAATATTAGTTTGCATTCCTTGAACCTCTTCAGCACGTTTTGCATTTTCTTCTGCAGTTTTACTTTCTGCCTCTACTTCATATTGCTTAATTTTAGTTTCAAACTCTCTCACTAATGTTTTTATTTCTGTATCGTATGTTTTTTGAAGTTTTTCTAATTGACTTTGTGCTTCTTTCATTTCTGGCATTGATTCAGCAAGTGCCTGAGTGTCAATGTGTGCAACTTTTGTTTGTGCATTCACAAAGCTTGTAGCTCCTACTATTAGCATGATCGCTACGAATAATGATTTGATTTTTTTCATTGTAATTGTATTAAAAATTAAGTATTATTTATTGTTTATTCTTAGTTTATTCCATTTTCGTCTTCACCATCTCCTTCATTATTATTGGTTGGATTTGGATTTAATCTATTTTCTCTAGCGGCTAGTATAGAATCTCTCTTTCGTTGTCTTTCGTCAAGCAATTGTTGTTTTCTTGCTTCATATTCTATTCGCTTGGCTTCACGAATTGAATCTCGAACTCTTTTCCTTTCTTCCATATCTTTCTCACGCGCATTTTTCTTATCTTCTATTGCTTTTTCTCTTTCAGAAATAGCTTTATCTTCTTCTACAGTTAGATCTTCTTCACGTTCTACCTCTCTCTTTTCTTTTTTGTTACTTATTTCTTTTCTTTTGGCTGAACGATTAATACTTCTTAAAACAATGTCACTGATGTCATGTCTATCTGCAGAAAATAACATTACAATATCAGCTGACCTATCAAAAATAAAATCATATTTCTTGTTTTCTGCAATTTCTTGTACAATATTAAAAACCTGATCCTGAATTGGTTGCACTAACTGTTGCCTTTGTAAAAATAAATCCCCATTGGGACCAAACCGGTCTTGTTGGTATTTTATCATTTCGTCTTCTAATACTTTTATGTCCTCTTCTCTTTCTTCAATTAATTCAGTAGTGAGCAATACTCTTTCTGTACTCAAATTAATTTTTAGAAGTTCTATTTGATCATTCTTCTTTTCGAGATCTTTTTTCCAACGTTGAACTTTTCCGTTTAATTGGGTAGAAGCCTCCTTATATTCAGGTACGTTTTCAAGAATATATTCCATATCAATATATCCAATTCGAACCCCTCTTTGTGCATTAGCTACAAAAGAAAAACACAAAAGAATGAGAGTTATAAATAGTAACTTTTTTGTTTTCATAATTGTTAGTTGTATGTTAAGAAAATATCGTGCCATTTTTTAAAATTGTTGCCCTATTATAAAATGAGTTTCCCAACCGTTTGGTTGAAAACCACCTTGTATAGGGTCGAATCCGTAACCGAAATCGATTCCTAATAATCCAAATGCCGGCATAAATATACGCAATCCTAAGCCAGCAGACCTTTTTAATTGAAAAGGATTGTACTCTCTAAAATTATCATAAGCTGCTCCACCTTCGATAAATGTTAAAGCATATATCGATGCAAGCTGCTTTAAAGTAATTGGATAACGTAATTCTAATGAAAATTTATTATAAATAGCGTTTCCGTCTAATGTTGATAATGATTGATTAGGATATCCTCTTAAAGCAATAACTTCTCGGCCATCTAAACTGAAAGCACCTAACCCATCTCCTCCTAAGAAAAATCTTTCAAAAGGAGGAAGCCCTCTGTCTTGATTATAGGCCCCCAAAAAACCAAATTCTGCACTTGGTCGTAAAACCATTTTTCCTACTAACTGGGTATACCAAGTTCCCTTAAATTTTATTTTATAATATTCTAGCCATTTAAATTTTTGTTGGTCTATTTCGGCTATTCTTTCAGTAGCATTTACAAAGTCAGGGTCAGTAGGTGTAATTTCTTCTAGTCCTTGACGCTCATTATCTAAAGTTTTCCAATCGGTGTCACTAAAAAATGAGTAAGGTAAAGTTACTTTAGCGGAAACACTAAAATCTGAACCAGACATTGGAAAGATTGGATTTGTTGCAGTGTTATTTCGGCTAATTCCTATCGTATAGGCTAAATTATTTGATTCTCCATCTCCAAAAGTAAATAAACCGGTATTGTAATTTTTTAAGTTATAGTGTTGATAACTCAACGAATGAGATAATGTAAAATAATCGTCAGGCCATTTTAGTCTTTTTGCAAGACCAACAGCTCCTCCGGTGATTAAAAAACGTCTAGATTTATCAACGTCTCTTCTTCTGGGATCGAAGAAATACTGAACGGTATGAGAAAAAGAGGTGCTTAGTTGAATCGGTTTTTTCCCTCCAAGCCAAGGCTCAACCAAAGAAAGACTGTAAGTTTGATAAAAAGAACTTCCTTGTGCTCTTATTGATAATTTTTGACCATCACCCATTGGTAAAGGATGGTAGGCTTCTTTATTGAGGATATTTCGGATAGAAAAATTGTTGAATGAAAGACCAAGAGTCCCTACAAATCCACCTCCACCATATCCTCCTTGAAGTTCTATTTGACTTGACCCTTTTTCAACTACAGAATACTCCATATCTAGGGTGCCATTATTTGGATCTACATTTTTGAAGTTTGGCGAAATTTGTTCTGCATCAAAATATCCTAGTTGTCCAAGCTCTCGGATGGTTCTTACTACGTTACGTTTGCTATATTTTTGACCTGGACGCGTTCTTATTTCTCTATAAATTACATGGTCATTAGTTTTGTCGTTTCCAACAACAGTTATGTGATCAAAATAAGCAATTTTGCCTTCATGAATTCGTACTTCAAAATCGATTGTATCGTTTTTAACAGCAACTTCAACTGGATTGATACGTGAAAATAAATAACCATTGTTTTGATAGAGGTTAGTTAAGTCATTTGCTTCAGGATCCTCGGCATTTTCAATTCTTTCTTGTAATAAAACACCGTTGTAAGTATTTCCTTCGCCGATTCCTAAAACGCTTCGCAGCTGTCTGTTGGTGTATATACTATTTCCAATAAAATTAATATCCCCAAAATAATATCTTCTACCCTCTTCTACATTGATTTTTAGTGTAATATTTTTATTGTCTTCTTCTATAATGGTATCGCTTAAAATACGTGCATCTCTAAATCCATTTGATCTAAATTTAGTGAGTATGGACTCTTTATCAGTTTCAAAACTATTATTTGTGAATTTTGACCTTTTCCAAATACGAAAAAACGATTTCTCTTTTGTATCTTTCATAGAGGCCTTCAATTTACTGTCACTAAGTTCTTCGTTTCCTTTGATCTCTATAGAAGAAATTTTCACTTTTTTGTTTCTATTGATATTTACCGTCAAATGTTTTGAAAATTCTACACCTAAAGAGTCGATAAACGGCTTCGTAGTTATTTCTACTTCGGTATTAAAAAATCCATCTTCACGATATTTCTTTTTAATGTAGTTTTTTGTTGTAGTAATAAGATTTTTTGTGATTTTAACACCAGGTTTTAAATTGTTGTCTTTAATAATCTCTTTTTGTTTACCTTTTTTTATGCCAACAATTGTAACATCTTTAATTTTTGGGAGCTCTACGATGTTCAATTCAAGATCTACTTTATCTCCAACAATATTTGTGATGTAAAATGCGATATCACTGAATAGTCCTTGATCCCAAAGTTTCTTTGTGATCTCACTAAGTTTTTCTCCAGGGATGTAAATGCGATCACCAACTTTTAGCCCTGTAAATGCAATAATTGTTTTTTTATTAAAACTTTGTTCACCAGAGACAGTTAAAGAATTAATAGTATATTTTTTATTTCCTTGAAGCGGGGATCGCTGGGCAAACATTGAAAATGAAGATATTATTATAAAAAATATTATACAACAAATCTTTCTGTAGGCATTTATTTGAGCACTATTATTTAAGTTGATCACTTGTCTTTCCAAATCTTCGTTCTCTATTTTGATAATTCAATATTGCCTCAAAAAGGTTTTCTTTATTAAAGTCTGGCCAAAGTATGTCCGAAAAGAACAATTCAGCGTATGCAATTTCCCAAAGTAAAAAGTTACTTATACGTTGTTCACCACTGGTTCGTATTAGTAAATCTACGTCTGGCAAATAATGATCGTAAAGATGATTATTAATTACCGATTTGTCAATATTTTCGGGCGAAATTAGGTTATTTTTAACTTTAAGACTAATCTCTTTTATAGTTTTTATTAATTCTTCTCGAGATCCGTAACTTAAAGCGAGTGTTAAAGTTAATCTATTATTATCTTTAGTTTTTTCAATAACATCCTTCAGCTCTTTAGCCACAATAGTTGGTAGAGAATTTAAGTTTCCAATTGTCGAGAGTTTGATGTTGTTTTTTTGAAGTGTTTCCACCTCTTTTTTTAATGACGATATCAATAACTTCATCAATAATTCAACTTCTAACTTTGGACGGTTCCAATTCTCAGTCGAAAATGCATATAAGGTTAAGTATTTGACATTAATTTTTGCGCAAGTTTCAACTACTTCTTTGACAGTTTTTGCCCCATTTTGATGTCCAATATTCCTTAACAATCCTTTACTTTTTGCCCATCGCCCATTACCGTCCATAATAATAGCAATGTGATTGGGTAATTGGTCAATATTTATTTCACTTAATAGACTCATTTAAAAATTGCAATAACATGGTTTTCTTCCAAAAGTGAAAGTTAAAGTAATTCCAGTAAATACGTACCAATCATTATTATTTATATTTCCAAAACTTACATCATCTTGATTTTCACTAGCTTTATTTGGATTGCTACCGTCAAGATTGTCTGTAAAGGTATATCGAGCTCCAATTTCAGCTGCAAGCACAAAGTTTTGCCCGAGAGTAGTTTTATAACCAACAATCATAGGAATAGCTAAGGTACTTGCATTACTATCTTTAATTATCCGGCCATTAATTTTTTTTATGAGCGAATTATACCCAAGGTAAGATAAACCAGTAAATAAATAGGGCGTGTGTGCTGTCTGCCCGCTGTACATGCTAAACTCCCAAAAAGTATATTCCAATCCAATAGTCACTTCATTTAGACTATTTTCGAATTTATAGCCTCTTTCGTTTCTTCTGGGATCTTTAGATTGACTGTCATCTCCTTCTATTTTACCAAATAAAATAGTGCCTCTAAACGAATGTCTTGGACTTCGGTTCCATTTAAAAACGCCTCCAAAAACAGATGTTTTAGGTGCTATAAATGTCGTTTTACCTACATCACCTATATAATTAGCTGCACCCAAAAAACCCCCAATTTCGTAGGTTTGAGAACTCATAATATTTGGTATGAGTATGAAAACAAATAAAAATATATAAAACCTCATAACTCTAAAAAGTCTGCAAATATAATAATAAACTTTTCATCTAATAACTCACAAGCTAAGACTATCAGTATAAACAACAAATAAATGGTTTTATTGTTTAATTTCTCTTGTCTTCACCCCATAATAATTTTTTTCGGAGTGTTTTAATAAAGCTGTTTTCAGAAAGTTGAACTAGTTTTATTTGGAAAGGTGCTTTTTTTATAGTGATTAAAGTTTCATTTTTTAGGGTAGCTATTCTTGAGTCTAACGAAACCAGATGCGATTTACCACGCCCAGATACTTTGAGGTTAATTATACTATTATCAGGGAGTACAAGTGGTCTTGCATTTAAGTTGTGTGGGGCAATAGGAGTAATGACAATACTGTTTGTATTTGGGTCTAAAACAGGGCCGCCACAACTTAAAGAATAACCTGTTGAGCCTGTTGGTGTTGATATGATTAAGCCGTCGGACCAGTAAGATGTTAGGTGTTTGTTATTTACCATAGTCTCTACCTTAATCATGGAGGTCGTATTTTTTCTATTTACTGCAATTTCATTCAAAGCAAAATTTAATGGCAAATTTTCTTTGTTGTTTGGAGAGGTATAGATAGATAATAAACTGCGTTCTGATAGAACATAATTTCCATTTAAAATTTGATGTAAACTTTCGGTTATTTTTTCTTTCTGAATGGTTGCTAAAAAACCAAGTCTTCCGGTATTAATTCCAATAATTGGAATTCCCAGGTCTTTAACATAGGTTACAGATTTTAGAATAGTTCCGTCTCCCCCAATACTCAAGAAAAAATCATAACTATCATCAATTTCCTTGAAAGATGAAACTTTGGAATAACTCTTAGAGATATCTTTGTGTTTTTGAATACTTTTTAAAAAAGCATCTTCAACTACAATATCAACGTTTTTATCTTGTAAAACATCTAAAATACACTGGATATAAACTTCAGAGTCCTGATGATAAAATTGACCGTAAACTCCTATCTTCATAATTATATATTTAGGTATTTATCCAAGTAATTGGATCGGTCTTTCAAATCTTCAATAAAACGATCTTCTTCATGGCTAGAAACTATATGATAGTTGTAACGCCTGAATGTTTGAACAATTGCATTCATGCCCGTATGTCCAATCTTAACAGTTAATTGTACTGTATTATTATTTAATTTAGAAATAAAAACTCCTAATATTTTTGCATTGTTAGATTCTATAATCTGACAAATTTCACTGAAAGAGTACTCTTTTTGGTCTTTTTCAATAACAATAATTCCACCTGCTTCATTCAAAAAGGGTGTGTCATTAAATAAAGACATAATATCACTTAGTTCATAATAACCTATATATTCATTATCGTCCGAAAGGATAGGCATGATATTACTATTGTACAAAGCAAATGCTTCTAAAATATCTAACCAGTTTGTTTTTTCTCTTACAAAAAAAGACTCTAGCGCGTACAAATAATCTTTCAATTGTTCTGTGCCGTCAAAACAATGAGCATCATTTTCAGAAATACACCCTATATAACTACCCTCTTTTTTCACAGGAATGTGAGAGTATGTAAGTTGTTTAAATATACTTTGAACCTCCAAAATATTTGCATTTATATTAAAAGGTGCAATGTCATTAATTATGTATTCTTGTGTGTTCAAAATTATTATTTTTTGCAAATTACTTAAAAAATAGCTTTAAATACCTAGTTCAAATTGTATTTTTGCATTCAAAAAAAGGAATATGACAAAATTAAGTGTCAATATAAATAAAATAGCAACTTTAAGAAACTCAAGAGGTGGTCAGACCCCCAATGTATTTCAAGCTGCTATCGATGTTCAAAAATTTGGAGCCCAGGGTGTTACTATTCATCCAAGACCAGACGAACGGCACATTAGGTATCAAGACGCTTACGATCTTCGAACCATTATCACTACAGAGTACAATATCGAAGGAAATCCAATTGAATCCTTCTTGAAAATGGTTTTTGATATAAAACCAACTCAAGTTACCTTAGTTCCAGACGCCGTTGATGCCTTGACTTCAAATGCTGGTTGGGATACTATTAAACACAGGAATTACTTAACAGAAATTATTTCAGAATTTAAAAGACAGGGAATTCGAACTTCTATATTTGTAGATCCCAGCCTAGAAATGATTGAGGGTGCTGCTGCTACGGGGACTGATCGAATCGAATTATATACCGAAGATTTTGCAGTGCAATATAATTTGGGAAACAAAAAAGCTGTAGAACCCTATACCCATTGTGCTTTAAAGGCTGCTGAATTGGGACTAGGTGTTAATGCTGGTCACGATTTGTCTTTAGAGAATATTCGATTTTTTAAAGAAAATATTCCTAATTTATTAGAAGTATCCATAGGACACGCTTTAATTTGTGAATCGATTTATATGGGAATAGAAAATGTAATTGGGCAATATTTACAAAAATTGAAATAATGCAATTACATTCCAATATTATAGGTGCTGGTAAACCATTCATTATTCTCCATGGTTTTTTAGGAATGGGTGATAATTGGAAAAGTCTCGGAAAACGTTTTGCAGAACAAGGCTATCAAGTTCACTTAATAGATCAACGCAATCATGGGCGAAGTTTTCGCAGTGAATTCTTTGATTATAGTTTTTTATCAGAAGACCTAAAAAACTACTGTAATTTTCATCAGTTAGAAGATATTATTTTATTGGGTCACTCTATGGGCGGGAAAACAGCGATGACTTTCTCGGTAAAATACCCTGAGATAGTATCCAAATTAATTATTGCAGATATTGCACCTAAAAAATATCCCCTACATCACCAAGATATTTTAAAAGCATTATCCTCTTTAGATTTTAATAAGATTGATTCCAGAAAAAAGGCGGATGAAGCGATTTCTATGTATGTAAAATCTCCCGGAGTTCGTCAGTTTTTGCTTAAAAATTTATTTTGGGTGGAAAAGGGAAAGTTAGGGTTGCGAGTTAATCTTCCTGTTTTAATTAAACATATTGAAGAAGTAGGGAAGGCACTTTACGAAAATGTTGTTTTTTATGAGAAAACTTTATTTTTAAAAGGAGAAAATTCCAACTACATCGAAATTCAGGATGAATTTTTAATCAAAAAACAATTTCCAAATTCTAAAATAATCACCATACAAAATGCAGGACATTGGCTGCATGCAGAAAATCCTACTGATTTTTGTACGGAAGTATTTAAATACTTATCTTAGTTGGATAAGATTCTCCTTTTTTAATTAGTCTTTTATGAAATGGCTCTTAAAATTATTGTTGACTGCATTGGCAGTTTTTTTACTCGCTAATATTTTACCAGGCGTTGTTGTGGAAAGCTACATGTATGCTATATGGGTAGCTGTTATAATTGGTGTTTTAAACGGTTTTTTACGTCCTGTTTTAATTTTTTTCACCCTTCCGGCAACCCTAGTTACTTTGGGCTTGTTTTTATTTGTAATCAATGCGTGTATCATATTGATTGCTTCTAATATCTTAAGTGGATTCAACGTAATCTCTTTTTGGTGGGCCCTATTATTTAGTCTAATGCTCACCTTTTTACAATCTTTATTGCATTCCGTTTTAAAAGAAGGCCGTCAAAGCTAACAATCTATTCTTAAAATACTTGTATCAAGGTTTTTCGTTTTGTACTTTTGCACTCCCAAAATAAAAGGGTAAAATTTTATACAAAATGGAGATTACAAAAAAAGACATCGATAGTTTAAATGCAGTGGTTACTGTGGCAGTTAAAGCTGAAGATTACACAGATAAAGTTCAGAAAATATTAAATAATTACAGAAAGACCGCAAATATACCGGGTTTTAGAAAAGGTCATGTTCCTATGGGAATGGTTAAAAAGCAATATGGCAAAGCAGTTTTGGTAGAAGAAGTAAATAAAATTCTTCAAGATGCACTGCATAATTATTTAACTGAGGAAAAGTTGGATGTATTAGGAAACCCCTTACCTAAAAATGATACTGAAATAGATTGGGATGCAAAAGATTTTACTTTTGATTTTGAATTGGGGCTTTCTCCCAAATTTGATGTAGATGTAGTGGGTAAAAAAGCGATTACGCATTATAACATCGAAGCGGATGATAAGATGGTAAACGACCAAGTTACTTCTATCCGTAAACAATATGGGAAATTGATTTCAAAAAACGAAGTTGAAAAAGGAGATGAAATTACAGGTACTTTTTCTAACGAAGAAAAAGAAATTAATAAAGACACCACTTTTTCTTTAGATGCAATTAAAGGCAAAACTCAATTAAAAAAAATAATAGGGGCTAAGGTTGGTGATACATTGAGTCTAAAAACAAAAAATCTTTTTGAAAACGATCATCAAAACCAAACTTATTTAGGCGTATCGCAGGACGATGCTCAGGGTTTAGATATTGAAGTTAATTTTGAAATAAAAGAGGTAAATCTGCGTGAAATGGCAGTGCTAAACCAAGAATTTTTTGATAAAATTTTTGGAAAAGATGTTGTTAAATCTGAAGATGAGTTAAAAGCTAAAATTAAGGAAGATGCTGAGAAGCAATTTGTTCAGCAAAGTGACCAGAAATTGATGGATGAAGTAGTAGAGTCTTTAATTTCCAATACAAAATTTGATTTACCTGGAGAATTTTTAACTAAATGGATCCAGTTTTCAGGTGAAAACCCGATGACTGAAGAGGAGGCAAAAGCCGAATATGAAAAAAGTGAAAAAGGATTGCGCTTTCAATTAATCGAAGGAAAAATTAGAAAAGATAATGATATTCAAGTTTCTTTTGATGAGTTAAAGGATTATTCAAAAAATATGATAAAGATGCAAATGGCTCAATATGGACAAATGAATCCCTCTGATGAGGAGTTGGATTCTATTGCAGCTCGTATCATGTCAAACCAAGAAGAAGTAAAGAAGTTATCTGAACAATTAAACAGTCAGAAATTGTTGAAATTTTTCAAGGAAACGACAAAATTAAAAGCTAAAAAAATAACGTATGATAAATTCATAAAAGAAGCCTACAGTTAATTTAGTACCATACGAAGCGTATTAAGGTATTGAACTGCAGTTCAATACCTTTTTTTTTAGGGTAAATAAAAATAAAGTTGTTTTATAATAAACAACGTTATTTTTTTAATTTTAAAAAACAAGTTTATGAAAAAGAGTAAAATAATCTATTTAATTTTCTTGATCGCTATCTGTCTTACTGTATTTGTAAGTTGTGAAGAAGAAGAAACTTTTGATTGTCCAGACCTAGAGGCTAATTTTGGGGATGAATGTTTTGTTGACGATGGTGGTAACGGTACTGTGGGTATTATATCAGAAGATTGCGAATGTTTAGTAGATGGTCCAGATTTTGATTGTCCAGAAATAGAAGCTAACATTGGTGACCCTTGTGAAAATGACGGTGTTGAAGGAACGATATCAGAAGATTGTGTGTGTCTTACCTAAAAAAGTCTAAAAATCATTATATTTATGGCGTTGAATTATATTAATTCAACGCTTTTTTTTTAAATAAACAATAATCAAATTTATGAACTACGGGAAAGAGTTTAAAAAATTCGCCATTAAAGACCAAGGAATTAACAGCTTGTATTACGATCAAATAACAAGCAGTATGAATCCTATGGGTTTCACTCCAAATATTATTGAGGAACGACAAATGAATGCTGTGGCAATGGATGTGTTCTCACGTTTAATGATGGATCGTATTATATTTTTAGGAACCGGTATCAATGATCAAATAGCAAATATTGTTCAAGCGCAGCTTTTATTTCTTGAAAGTACTGACGCCTCAAAGGACATTCAAATATATATCAACTCTCCAGGTGGTGGGGTGTATGCAGGTCTAGGAATTTATGATACCATGCAGTTCATCAAGCCTGACGTAGCTACCATATGTACTGGAATGGCTGCTTCAATGGGGGCTGTTTTATTGTGTGCTGGTGCGCCTGGAAAACGAAGTGGATTAACACATTCTAGAGTTATGATACACCAACCTCTTGGAGGCGCTCAAGGACAAGCGAGTGATATTGAAATTACTGCTAGAGAAATTCTTACACTAAAAAAAGAACTCTACGAAATTATCTCTAAGCATTCAGGACAAAAATATGATAAAGTTTACGAAGACAGTGATCGTGATTATTGGATGAAAGCAGACAAAGCCCTAGAATATGGAATGATAGACGAAATTTTAACCCGATCATAAGGATTGCATAATTGAAAAATTAAGAATTAAAAAATGTCGAAAGAAGAATTAGAATGTTCATTTTGTGGTCGTAAAAAACCAGAAACTAACCTGTTGATAGCGGGATTAGATGCACATATATGTGATCGATGTATTGAGCAGGCACACGGTATCGTTACAGAGGAATCAAATCATTCATCTAATAATGAATTGACTGACGAATTGATGCTGAAAAAGCCTAGAAAAATAAAGGAATTTTTAGACACCTACATTATTGGTCAGAATTATTCAAAAAAAGTAATGTCCGTTGCGGTTTACAATCATTACAAAAGATTGCTACAAAAAAATACGGAAGATGATGTAGAGATCGAGAAAAGTAATATTATCATGGTGGGTGAAACCGGTACAGGTAAAACATTAATGGCAAAAACGATTGCTAAAATGTTAAATGTACCTCTAGCTATTGTTGATGCTACGGTGTTAACAGAGGCAGGTTATGTAGGAGAAGATGTGGAGAGTATTTTAACCCGATTGTTGCAAGCTGCAGATTATAACTTAGAAAAAGCTCAAAAGGGAATTGTATTTATTGATGAAATAGATAAAATTGCCCGTAAAGGGGATAACCCTTCCATTACTAGGGATGTTAGTGGAGAAGGAGTACAACAAGCTTTATTAAAATTATTAGAAGGAACTGTGGTTAATGTACCTCCAAAAGGAGGACGTAAGCACCCAGATCAAAAGTTTATCGAGGTCAATACAGAAAATATATTATTTATAGCTGGTGGCGCATTTAGTGGTATAGAGCGTAAAATTTCAAAGCGATTAAATCTCCAAGCAGTTGGATTCAGTGCCTCCATGCAGGAAGATGTTGTAGATATAGATAATTTATTAAAATATATCATTCCAAAAGATTTAAAAGATTTTGGTTTGATACCAGAAATTATTGGTAGACTTCCTGTTTTAACCTATATGAATCCCTTAGATTCAGCTACTTTAAGAGCAATTTTAACGCAACCTAAAAATGCCATCATCAAACAATATGAAAAATTGTTTGCAATGGACGAAATTGAATTTTCTATTAATGAGGAAGCTTTAGACTTTATAGTAGAAAAAGCGGTAGAGTATAAACTAGGTGCTCGAGGGTTACGATCGCTTTGTGAAGCTGTTTTAACAGATGCTATGTTTGAGTTGCCTGATAGTAAAGAAAAGAAACTAGAAGTTTCTAGAGTTTATGTTGAAAGCAAACTCAACAAATCTACGATCAAGAAGTTGAAAGCTGTTTCTTAATTAATTTTTAGTAATTCTTCTAAAAAATCTCTTGAGTTTGATAATCTAGGGATTTTATGTTGACCTCCTAATTTATCATGTTGTTTTAGCCAATCTTTGAATAGATTTTTTCTAGCAATATGGACTTTTGGGAAATTTAGTGTGGTATTATTATAGCGTTTTGCTTCATAGTCACTATTAGCCTCCTGCAGAAAAGCATCTAACAATTGATTAAAAGTAGAATTGTCGTCGGGAAGTTTCTTAAACTCAATAATCCATTCATGGGCTCCTTTTTCTTTTCCTTCCATAAAAATTGGACCAGCGGTATAATCAACTATTTCAGAATGCGTTAATTTTGAAGCCTTTCGCAACGCAGATTCAGCATTTTCAATAATCAATTCCTCCCCAAACACATTGATGTGATGCTTGGTTCGTCCTGTTACTTTAATCCGATAAGGGTATTTGGAAGTAAAGCGAACGGTATCTCCTATTTTATAACGCCATAACCCTGCATTGGTTGTTATAACAATCGCATAATTTTTACCTTGTTCAACTTCACTTAAAGGAATTACTTTTTCTTTTGAAGTATTGTAAGTATTCATCGGTATAAATTCATAAAAAATTCCATAATCTAACATCAAAAGTAATTCGTTACTATTATTGCGATCCTGAATGGCAAAAAATCCCTCGGAGGCATTATAAGTTTCGTAATACCTAAAATTATTATTTGGTAATAACTTTTGATATTGCTCTCTGTATGGATCAAAATTAACACCACCATGAAAATAAGCCTCCAAATTTGGCCAAACTTCAAATAAATTTTTCTTTTGAGTAGTCTCTAAGACATTATTTAATAAAACCAAGACCCAAGACGGGACACCTACCAAGCTGGTTACGTTTTCATTTATAGTTTCGTCTACAATAGCTTGCATTTTAGTTTCCCAATCAGACATTAATGAAACTTCATTACTTGGGGTACTACTATACTCTGCCCAAAAAGGCATATTGTCTATTAATATGGCAGAAAGATCACCGAATACAGTTCCATTTTCTTCATACAGCTCTTTACTTCCTCCTAGGCGTAAACTTTTACCAACAAATAATTCAGAATCCGGATTGTTATTCAGATACAAACATAATAAGTCTTTACTGGCTGCATAGTGACAATTTTCTAAAGATTCCGGACTTACAGGTAAAAACTTACTTCTCGCATTAGTGGTTCCACTAGATTTAGCAAACCACTTTATAGGACTTGGCCAAAAAATATTACTCTCCCCTTTACGAGCTCTTTCATATAAAGATTGATTGTCTTCATAGCTGGTAACCGGTACTCTTTCAGTAAAATCGAGATAATTATTTATACTTTTAAAATCATACTGTTTTCCAATTTCAGTAGATTTTGCTTTATGAATCAATCCCTTTAAGAGTTCATCTTGAACATCAATAGGATACTTTAGAAATAAATCTATTTGATGTATTCTTTTTTTTAAAAACCAAGAGGCGATCGAATTTACTATTGGTAAGGGCATTATTATACAGTATATTTACGTTATAAAAATAATCAAATTATTTAGATGAATTATCAAGGTGTACTCACAAAAATGAAAACAGAATTAGGCACTCCTATTCAATACTATTTAGTATTCAAGGATGATTTCCTAAATGTCAATCAATTACTTGATAAAAAAGTAAAAATAAGTTTTATAGGGTGTCAATGTTTAAACTGCGAAAAAGAAAAAAAAATTTATCGCCAAGGTTTTTGCTATGATTGTTTTTTTGAAATTCCTCAGGCAGCAGACTGGATCATGCACCCTGAGTTAAGTAAAGCGCACTTAAATATTGAAGATCGAGATCTAGAATATGAAAAAAAGGTCCAGCTAAAACCACATATTGTTTATCTGGCCAATAGTAGTACTATAAAGGTTGGGGTAACTCGAAAAACACAAGTTCCCACACGATGGATCGATCAAGGAGCACATGAAGCTATTGAAATTGTCGAGGTCCCTAACCGATATTTAGCTGGTATTACCGAAGTGGCACTAAAAAATTATGTAGGCGACAAAACCAATTGGAGAAGTATGATTACCAATAAAATTACAGATCAAAATTTAACGGAATGGCGCGATAAATTAAAAAAGTATATTCCAACAGAGGCGATGTCTTATTTTATCGAAAACAATAAAGAAACACATATGGATTTTCCAGTTAAACAATATCCTGAAAAGCCAAAGAGTTTAAATCTAGTTAAAACACCACATTTTGAAGGAGTATTAAAGGGAATTAAAGGCCAATATTTAATTTTTGAAGATCAAACTATTTTTAATATAAGAAGTAACGAAGGATATGTTGTTTCAATTACGATTAATTAGAATTTATTCTATTTCTTCTCCCATTGCTAAACCAAATCGATTCCGAAATGCATAGACAGCTAGGTATAATAAAGGAGTGTCTAATGCTGCAATCAATACTTTAAATAAAAAACCACTTAACAATAGTGACGAAAATAATTTCCATTCAATTTTCCCGAAGCTACAAAGTAAAATTAGTACGGTAAAAGTATCTACAAATTGAGAAAGAAAAGTTGAAAAATTATTTCTTAACCAGAGATGCTTGCCTTTGGTTAGTCGTTTCCAAAAGTGAAATAGTTGAATATCGATGTATTGCGCAAATAAATAGGCCAACATCGATGCTAAAACGGCAATTGCTGTAGCTCCAAATACTTTATTAAAAAGAGTGTCGCTAACAGGACTCCAGTCTGTAGCAGGAACTATTCCTGATACAAATACAATTAACATTGAAAAAAAAGAAGCGAAAATACCAATTGTTACAATTTGATTTGCTTTTCTTTTTCCATAAACTTCACTGATAATGTCAGTAATTAGAAAGGTAATAGGATAGGGTAAAATTCCAACAGATATTTCGAAAGTGTACAGGCCAAAAAAGTCCCAATAAAAAAATTTCTGAAAAATTAAATTAGACGCCACTAAAGAAGCAACAAACAAGGCCCCTAAGATGAGATAAATTTTTTGAGCAAAAAGTTGATCTTTTACACTGAGTTTTGACACAAGATTTTAATTTTTTTAAAGATACTTAAAAAGCTTTTACTTAATTTCGTTGTTCAGTCTTAAAAATTAATTTAATTAAATCACAGCATAATATATATCTTTCATTAGGGAGCAACTTAGGTAATAAATTTGACTATTTACAAGAAGCAGTTGATGCTGTATTTGAAAGGGTAGGTTCGATTATCACTATTTCACCTGTCTTTCAGACCCCCTCTAAGGGATTTGAAAGTGCTGATTTTTTAAATTGTGTGTTGAAACTGGAAACCAATTTGCCGGCCGAAAAATTATTAGAAACTATACTTTCCATTGAGCAAAAAATAGGAAGAATTAGAAATATAAATGAAGGTTATACTGCAAGACCTATCGATATTGATATCTTGTTTTTTGATGACCAGCTTATATGTAAAGAAAATTTAACAATACCGCATCCTGAGATACCAAACCGTAACTTTGTTTTAGAGCCTCTTAAATGTATTGCCCCGGATTTTATTCATCCAGAATTAAATAAGCGTATAGAGCTCTTGCATGAGGTGACAAATGATACTGATGCACTTATTGAATTAACGCAACAATTAAAAAATCCGATAATAGATTTTGACATATCTAACCACAGGTATATTGCGATTGAAGGAAATATAGGTGCAGGAAAAACGAGTTTGGCCACACAAATGGCTAAAGACTTTAATGCTAAATTAATATTGGAGCGATTTAAAGAAAATCCTTTTTTGCCCAAATTTTATGAGGACCCATCTCGATTTGCTTTTCCTTTGGAGATGTCTTTTTTGGCAGATCGTTACCAGCAGCTTTTGGATGATCTGACTCAATACGACTTGTTTAAAGAAAATGTTATTGGAGATTATGATGGTTACAAATCGTTAATATTTGCAAAAATAACGCTACAAGAGGAGGAATATACCCTTTATAAAAAATTATTTTATATCATGCATAAAGAGCTTCCTAACCCTGACATGTATGTTTATCTATATCAAAACACCGAACGATTATTAGAGAATATAAAAAAAAGAGGCCGTGATTTTGAGCAAGATATAGAAGCGAATTATTTACAAAAAATAAATGAAGGTTATATCGAGTTTATTAGAAGCCAAGCTTCAGATAAAATTAAAATTATTGATATTTCAAATTTAGACTTTGTAAATAATAGAGAAGATTACCTATCTATTTTAAAAGAAATAGCCAGTTAGCTCAATAAAAATTTAGGCTTTTAATTTCATAAACAAATCCCAAATAACAAGACCACAACTTACTGAAATATTTAATGAATGTTTCGTGCCGTATTGAGGAATCTCAACGATATAATCGCTTGCAGAAACAACTTCCTGTGCAACTCCTTTTACTTCGTTTCCAAAAACAATAGCATAGGTAGTGTTGGGTTGGGTTTTAAACTCTTCAAGCGATACAGATTCCTCAGCTTGTTCAATACTTACAACAGCTGTACCCTCAGATTTTAATTGGAGAATCAAAGCTAAAGTGTCGTCAACATATTCCCATTCAACACTATCGGTAGCACCTAAAGCAGTTTTATGAATATCTTTATGGGGTGGTTTTGCAGTGATACCACAGAGGTAAATCTTTTCAATTAAAAACGCATCTGAGGTACGAAAAACGGAACCGATATTATTCAAACTTCTAATGTTGTCCAGAATAACAATTAAAGGAGTTTTTTTTGAAGATTTAAATTCGATATTGTTTATTCTATTTAGTTCGCTATTTTTTAATTTTCGGTTCTTCATGACACAAAAATAATTTTATATCCTACATAATTGGAATTATTTAATAGAAATATTGTTGATAAAAGAAATGAATTCAATCATAAAGCGTTTCAAATAAAATAAGATTTCTTTACTTTAGCTTATTATCTATCCAAGTTATGGCAAAAAAAGAAACTCCTTTAATGAAACAATACAATAGCATAAAAGCTAAGCATCCTGATGCATTATTGTTATTTAGAGTGGGCGACTTTTACGAAACCTTTGGAGAAGATGCCATACGTTCTGCAGGTATATTAAATATTACGTTAACGGCGCGGAATAATGGCGGCGATGGCGAAAAAATAGAATTAGCTGGATTTCCGCATCATTCTCTAAATACCTATTTGCCAAAATTAGTAATGGCGGGTTGTCGAGTAGCAATCTGTGATCAATTAGAAGACCCAAAGCAAACTAAAAAGATTGTAAAAAGAGGGGTTACTGAATTAGTGACTCCAGGAGTGGCTTTAAATGATGATATCCTAAAATCCAAATCAAATAATTTTTTAGCAGCGATCCATTTTAATAGCGCTAAAAAAAAGAAGGATGAAATTGGGATTTCTTTTTTAGATGTTTCTACGGGAGAATTTTTAATATCCCAAGGAAATATTGATTATATCGATAAGTTAATCCAAAACTTTAATCCATCTGAGATACTTTTTTCGAAACAAAAAAGAAAACTATTTGCGGAAGTGTTTGGAGCTCACCATCATGTTTTTTATTTAGAGGATTGGGTTTTTCAAAGTGATTATGCTGAAGAAGTCTTGAATAAACAATTTAATACCACTTCGTTAAAAGGGTTTGGAGTGGATCTTTTACCATCTGGGATTATCGCTGCTGGCGCAGCCTTACATTATTTGTCAGAAACTAGACATGATAAATTACAGCACATTACCAAAATAGCTCGGATCGCGGAGAATGAATATGTTTGGATGGATCGATTTACTATTGGTAATCTTGAGCTTTATCATACTTCGTCTCAAAATGCAGTCACCTTATTAGACGTTATAGATAAAACGATATCTCCTATGGGAGGTAGGTTATTAAAACGTTGGGTTGCTTTACCTCTAAAGAATAAAAGTAAAATTATAAATAGGCACGAGGTCGTAAGCTATTTGTTAAACAAACAACCGATACTAACAGCTATACAAACCAATATTAAATGTATTGGCGATATAGAGCGATTAATATCTAAAGTAGCTACAGGAAAAGTAAGCCCAAGAGAAGTGGTTCAACTAAAAAATTCTTTAGAAGCGATTCTCCCGATCAAAAAAGAGGCAGAAAATGCTAAAAATAATGCGATCAAAACAATTGGTGAAAACTTACAAGATTGCAAATTATTAAGAGAGAAAATTACCAACACTCTAAATGAGGATGCTCCGGTATTAATACAAAAAGGAAATGCCATAGCTGAGGGGGTTTCAGAAGAACTTGACGAACTTAGATCTATCGCAAAAGGAGGAAAAGATTATTTAAATGAAATGTTGGAAAGAGAAACGGATCGAACGGGTATCAACTCTCTAAAAATTGCTTCCAACAACGTATTTGGATATTATATAGAGGTTAGAAATACACATAAGGATAAAGTTCCAGAAGAGTGGATCCGAAAACAAACACTAGTGAATGCAGAACGGTATATTACCGAAGAATTAAAAGAATATGAAGCAAAAATACTAGGTGCTGAAGAAAAAATTGCTTTTTTAGAATCAGAGGTTTTTAACAAACTGATAGAATGGATGTTACAATTTATTGGTCAAGTACAACAAAATGCCCAATTAATTGGAAAATTAGATTGTTTATGTTCTTTCGCTTCCTTAGCAATCGAGGCTAACTATACCCGTCCATTATTAGATGAATCCTTTGAAATTGATATTAAAGAAGGAAGACATCCCGTGATAGAAAAACAACTTTCTGCCGATCAATCTTTTATACCTAATGATGTTTATTTAGATAGAGAGATGCAGCAGATTATAATGATTACCGGCCCTAATATGAGTGGTAAATCTGCAATTTTGAGGCAAACAGCATTGATTGTTTTACTAGCTCAAATAGGAAGTTTTGTCCCTGCAAAAGAAGCTCGGCTAGGAGTAGTAGATAAAATATTTACAAGAGTGGGTGCGAGCGATAATATTTCGATGGGAGAATCAACATTTATGGTAGAAATGAATGAAGCTGCAAGTATTTTAAATAATATTTCCGAGCGAAGCTTGGTTTTGTTAGATGAAATTGGTCGAGGAACCAGTACTTATGACGGGATATCTATTGCCTGGGCAATCAGCGAATATTTACATGAGCACCCTTCCAGAGCAAAAACATTATTCGCTACACATTATCATGAGTTAAATGAAATGACGGAAACATTTGATAGGGTAAAAAACTATAATGTTTCAGTAAAAGAGTTGAAAGAGACTGTTCTATTTTTAAGAAAATTAGTTCCGGGTGGTTCGCATCATAGTTTTGGTATTCATGTTGCAAAAATGGCAGGTATGCCTAAGGCTGTTTTAGATAGAGCAAATAAAATATTAAGAAGGTTAGAAAAATCTCATTCATCAAAAGAACTTACTAATGAAATGAAAACGATAGCGGAAGATAAAATGCAACTTAGTTTTTTTAATCTGGACGATCCGCTTTTAGAAGAAATACGAGATGAAATTTTAAATATCAATATCGATACGTTAACTCCAGTTGAGGCCTTAATGAAACTCAACGAAATCAAAAGGATGTTACTTCCAAAGACAACCTTAAAGTCAAAAAAATAAAATATGTTTCTTAATAAAACTTAATAGCCTTATTCTTAGGTTTTAATAACTCCCAAATAAAAAAACTAAATACTATAAAATACTCTAAAGTCAGCAGCCATATATTTTCAGAAAACACCTCAATACTATAAGCTGAATAACTTAAAACAATCACAAAACTCCAAACTATTGGAAATTTATATTTTGTAAATACAGAAAGTAATAAAGGACTTGCGATATACCAAGGATGAATTGTTGTAGAAAGTATATAGTATGCAGAAATTCCAAATAATAAAGTGGTAATAAGTTGTTGTATTGATTTATTCTTTCTAAAAAAAGTTAACATTATAATAAATATGAGAATGACTAATGAAAGAATTTTCCCAATGATTGCTATCATATTCCAACCCACGACTTTAAATCCGATCCACCGAATAATATAGTAAATACTTGCATTGAACTCAAAATCTTGAAACCATAAAACGGTTGTTTCTAAAAAATTATTAAAAAATGCTAAAGATAAAAAAGGAGTAAATGTTAATAGAGTGGTACTAATTACTAATAAATAATAGAAAAAAAGTTTTAATAAACCTTTATTAAAATTAGTTATAAACCATTTAAAGAATAAAGGAAGAAATAGTAATGGAATTAATTTGACGGATACAGCAATTCCAAATAAAACTGCAGATTCAATCCATTTTTTTTGATGGACTAAATAGATAGAAGAAATTAAGAAAAACAACATAACACCCTCAAAATGAAGGTTGCCAGTTAATTCTATAATGATAAAAGGATTTAAAAAATACCAAAAAATTTGGTTTGGATTTAGATTTAACTTTAAAAGTAGCTTTCTCCCAAAGAAAAGAATACCGACATCAGCAAGAATAACAAACAATCGCATTACGATTACTGCTCCTAAAATACTTTTACCAGAAAACAAAGTTGCAAGAGCAAAGCACAATTGGTTTATTGGAGGATAATTACTGTAGTGACTTCCATTTAGTTGCCCCATTCCATGGTATAGTTGTTCCGCTTGGCTTATAGTCAAGCCGAGCGTATTAAAATCACTGATAATAAGATTTTCTGGTATAAATAGGTATGGACTGATTCCTTTAATAAGTAATCTTCCATCCCAAATAAAACGATAAAAATCTTGTGATAAATTAGGAAGACTTACCAGAAATAGTAACCTAAAAGCTACTCCAATACCAGCGACTAGCCAAAATCGATCCTGATTAATTTTCAGAACCCTGTAAGAGACAAAAAATAATACTCCATATAAAGTTATTAGTTTAGGAAAGTCCCCTCGGCTTAAATCATAACCAAATGAGATATAAAATAACAATCCTAGGACTACGAGGAGTAAAGTTATTATATCTCTATTAAATAAATTTTTTAACACTTCATAAAATTAATACCGTATCTATTTTAATTATATAGTTGGTAGTTTTTTTGTTAGTTGATGGTAGTTTAATACTACTGTTATTTAGTACGAAGCGTAATTAAGGGTAAAAAAATCCCAATTGCTAAAGTGATTAATCCAATGTTTTTTCCAAGTACGATACTCAACAAAACAGTCATTAGTATTAAATATAAGGGCACTAGTGTAATGATCAAGGCATAGCGAAAGGTCCCAACAAATTCTTTTTCTTTAATTTTTGGATAGGCTACTTTTTTCCAAATTAAGTAGGGAATAAAATAAAATAACTTAATTAAAAAACTCATCATCAAAAAGACAACGGATGTTTGTTCTTTTTTTCCTGAATACTTAAAATTATTTTTTAAGCATTCATTTACTTCAATAGGCGATGTAAAGTCAACCTTTAGTTTTTCTAATTTTTTTAAACTTAAGTCGTAATCAGAACTACTTTTAATGTGGGTTGTCAACGTTTTTAAATTTTCGGATAACTCCTTATTTAAGCCTTGTATATCTAAATTAGTACCATTCCAGTAATTGTTTGGAGAAATATGATGACCAAAATAAATAGACATAGAGTCTCCGTAACTGGTAGGAGATTGATAGTTTACACCCACAGGTATAATTAAAATTTCTGTAGTTGGATAGTTTTGTAACGTTTCTTCAATAATTCTAGCAGCGCCTTTTTTTAGAGGTCTAACTTTTCGAAGTAAAGAATGACTTCCTTCCGGAAAAAGTACAATCGATTTTTTATCGCGTAGCAATTGAGTACAAAATGTAAAAATGGGTTTGTTTTTTTGAATGGTATTTACCCCATCGATCATTCTGTAAACAGGGAGCATTTGTACGCTATTTAAAATTTTCGCAACGGTTGAGTTTTTAAATACAGCAGCTCGAGTCAGAAAATGATTTATTCTATGGCTTTTAACTGTTAATAAAAGTGGATCTAACAAAGCATTTTGATGATTTCCCAAAAACAATATAGCTTTATCTTTCGGGATTTTTTCTAAATAAATTGCACTTGTTTTTCGATAATAAAACTTAAAACCTAATATTAAGTATGATTGTAAAAATTTTATCCAAAGTGTGTTCAAAATAATAATCGTTTTAAATTTGTTTTTTTGACCAATAGGTTGCTAAAAAAAGTCCAGACACCATATGCCATATTCCCCAAAAAGCAGCCAACAAAGCCATGCCTCCTAATCCGTCAAAAAAACTAAAAATTAACAACAAACCTAACCCAGAATTTTGAATTCCTGTTTCAATTGCTAGGGTTCTTTTATTTTGTTTGCTCAATCTTGTTAAACTTGCAACACTATACCCTAATGTTAGGGCTAATAGATTATGTATAAATACAATAAAAAAAACATAATGAATATATTTTTCAAAAATAGCTATGTTTTTATATAAGGCTAAAAAAATAAGGATAATAAAAAATAAAATTGATCCTAGTTTAAAAAAAGAACTAGTTTTATCTGCAAATTTTGGGAAATAATTTCGAACTAGCATTCCAAGTAATAGGGGAAGTCCTAATAATAACGAGATCACTTTTGCCATTTCAAATGGAGATAATGATATGCTATGTACCAAGCTAGAGGTTGGTTCGTAAAAACTTGACCAAAATTGAAAATTAAAGGGAGTCATTATAATCGCCATTAATGTTGCAATAGCAGTTAAACTAACCGACAAAGCAGTATTTCCATTGGCATAATTACTCATAAAGTTAGAAATATTGCCTCCAGGACATGCGGCTACCATAAACATCCCTAGTGCAATACTAGGGATTGGTTTTATAAGTAATACCAATAAAAAAGTAACAGCGGGTAATAGAATAAATTGGGACAGAAATCCTACAATGACACTTTTTGGGTTTTTTAAAACTCTCAAAAAGTCATCAATTCTTATGTTTAGAGCAACTCCAAACATAATTACTGCTAGTGTTAAATTTAGAAAGAATAAACTCTCTGAGTCAAAATTTAATCTAATGGAATCTAGTTCTTGTTGCATTTCAATTTTAAAAGTAATCAAATTGTTAAGTTTACGATTTATAAACACCTAAAAATTTCTTGCTAAAGATAAAGAGACATGTAAATGACTTTCAGTTGTTTTTGTTTCTGCGCTCATAAATTTATAAGACAGTTTGATATCTGATCGTCCTCTTCTTAGATGAATATCTGTACTCATAAATAATAAATGGTTGAGTGCATCTACTAAAAAAATAGAATTGTCTCCTATCAGATTTCCTTCCAACATGGTGTTATGAGCAACATATCGATATCCAGCATTTATTCCAAGGAAGAATTCATTTTTTAGAACTCCAAGTTGATGGTATGCCGAAGTATGTAGCATAGAATTTCTTTTACCAATAAAAAATAAAATATCATTCTGAAAATAGACTTCCTTAATTCCAACTGCAGCGCTGGGTGCTATTGCAAAATATACATTAAACGGATCTGTGTGTAATTCCCACTCTTTTATATATTTAAAATAACAGTTGTTTGTGAAATTATTTTCAATTTGACCGACCCAGGAGGCAATCCTTGAGTCAGTTGCAGCAGTGCTATGAAACAAATTTTGTAACCATTCTCCTCCTGAAATTTCACCAGTCACCCCAAAAGAGTAAATAAAATCAAAAATCCAATCTTTTCCGGTGATTGTATGTTCGAAATTGATAGCTAAGAAGCCCCCATAGGGTCTATCAAATTTTGAAATATCAGTCTCTTCTATAAGAGATGGAGTGTATATTTCTTGACTTAAAAATATACTATTTTGTTTTTTATATTTTTTGTTTTTTAGCAGCCAACGATATGAAATAAAATTACCAGTTGTATAATATTTATCCGTAAATTGTAGAAAGTCATTGTCATGACGCAACTCAATTTGATGATTCCTTATGGTTTCAGAGCTTATGCTGTCTTGAATATTTTGAGAATAAGCAAATGATGTAATGAATGAAAACAAAATCAAAAGGCTATATTTAATTAACTTACAAATGATTTCTTAAGTGTTATTTGTTATACTCTTGGAAAACATAAAACTAAAGCCAATAAAAAGCATTAAATGAAAAGGGAATAATCCAAAATCACCACCTTCACTGCCCACCACAAACGCACTGTACATACCAAAGGCAAAATACATAGCTAGTGCCCCCTCTATTATTACGTTCACAGATATATTCTTTGAAATATATTTATTTTTTTTCCAAGAATCTTTCATAGACTGGATATTAAATTTTGGTGTTCTTATAAATTCACTTTTTTTACCAAAATGCCCTTCAATAACAGCTATCGAATTGTTTAGTGAAAATCCCATTGCAATGGTAAAGAACGTAAAAAATAAACCAATATATTTTAAAAATTGTTTAAAGCCACCACCGCAAATAGTTTTAAAAGAAAACCAATAACAAATAAAAAATATTAGGGTGCTAGAAATAAAAAAACTCATAGCAAAAAAATAATTTTTTAACTCTTCATGTTCATTTTTTATATAGAGTATGGGAATGCTTAAAATAGCAACTAATAAAACATTTAAGAACATAGTACTGTTCAATAAATGAAGTATTCCATGTAGTTTTGTTTTTATGGAAAGATTATTGTCTTTTAAAATTCGCCATTTAAATTTTTGAAAATTTTCAGCGCCCCCCTTATTCCATCTAAACTGTTGTGACCTCGCAGCACTTACTAATAAAGGTAGTTCTGCAGGTGTTTCAACCTCCAGTAGGTATTTAAATTTCCAGTTTTTTAATTGTGCTCTGTAACTCAAATCTAAGTCTTCAGTAAGCGTATCACCTTGCCAATTGCCTGCATCCAAAATACATTCTTTACGCCAGACACCAGCAGTTCCATTAAAATTAATAAAATGATTCATACTGCTTCTACCTACTTGTTCCAGTGTAAAGTGAGCGTCCAACGCAAATGCTTGAACTTTTGTTAAAATTGAAAAATTTCTATTTAAATGCCCCCATCTCGTTTGTACAACTCCTATTTTAGGGTTTTTAAAGTAAGGAATTGTTTTTTGTAACCAATCTTTTTGAGGTAAAAAATCTGCATCAAAAATTGTAATGAATTCTCCTTTTGCAATTTTTAAACCTTCCTTTAAAGCTCCTGCTTTAAAGTTTGTTCTATCAGACCTAGTTACATGCTTGATGTCTAATCCTTTATTCTGTAATACTGAAATTTGTTCTGAAGTTTTACTAAAAGACTCGTCTGTTGAATCGTCCAGCACTTGTATTTCAAGCTTATTGTTAGGATAATTTATTTTAGCGATATTTTTTAATAAACGTTCCATAACATACAATTCGTTATAGACAGGAAGTTGAATGGTTACATAGGGTATTTCTTCTTCTTTTGAAAAATCAAATTTTTCACACTTAGAATTCTTTACAATAGCTCTTAAAAAATTATAAAGTAAATTAAGTTGCGCCAATGCATAAATGAAAATCAGAATCAATGCAATTGAATATACCGCTATGATAAGAGTTTCTAAAATCATTTAATAAATGAGTACTTAATTATCCAATATAAAATTTTAATACCTGCAAATATAGTACCTTTTAAGGTTCCTGAAACTTTAGAAACACCAATTCTGTTTCTGTATTTCACATGAATTTCTTTGTATAAATAGTTCATTTTTAAAGCTTTTAATTGCATTTCAACAGTCCAGCCATAGGTTTTGTCCTTCATGTTTAAGTCAATTAACTTATTGTATTTAATAGCTCTGAAGGGCCCTAAATCTGTGAATTTTGAATTAAAAAAAAATGCCATTAAGCTAGTTGCTAACCAATTTCCAAAAATTTGTGGTGCTGTCATCGATCCTTTTTCTCTTAATTTTTTTGATCTAGCTCCAACAACAAAATCAAAATCCTCATTGATTATGGGCGCAATTAATTTGTTGAGTTCTTTTGGATAATCACTGTAATCACCGTCTAGAAAAACAATAATATCGGGCTTGATGCTTTTAGATTTTATATAGGATATTCCTTTTAAACAGGCATATCCATATCCTCTTCTTTTTTCAGTTAAGACAGTAGCGCCAGCTTTTTTTGCCACGCCTACAGTTTCATCTGACGAGTTGTTGCTGACCACTACTATTTCATCAACAGTAGATGGGAGATCTTGGATGACTTTAGCAATTGATTTTTCCTCGTTATGAGCAGGTATAATTACCTTAGTTATGGTCTTCAATTTTTTTAGGTGGTAATATTAAGTTCTTTTTGTTGGGCAGGAACAATATGTTTATCAAAGTACCATGACGACCACTTTTCAAGCGTTAGAAATAAACCAACACCGGCGAAAAAAACGATGATAATTAATAAAATCAAATTTTTTTGTTTACTTTTTTTATCGATTGAACATTGATTTTGTTTTTTTCGGAATGAGTAAACTCCATAAATACCGATACACAAAGCAAGTCCTTTTAAAATCCATGCCCCTATTCCAGAACTCCCATCGTCATTATAGAAAAAATCAGCAAAGGAGATAGCATACACCCCACTCATGATACCAAACATAAATAAAATAGCTGGTGCTACACAGCATAAAATTCCAGCAATAGCAGCACTTATGGAGTATTTTAAGCTCCATTTAATTAAATTGGGTTTTTTTTCAGTAGACATAATTTTATTGTTTTATTGTATTCAAAAATAGTCAATATGTTTTTAGATGTAAGCTCTTTTTACTTTAATAAACCTTAAATAAAAAAATACAAATAGCATAAAAGGAGCTATTTTCCATAATAAATGGACTATTAGTCCTTAAAGATATTGAGTTTTAGACATCTAGTGTAAAGATGTGTAATTTGACTATATTTGATTTCTATTAAAAAAATTCTTTAATAAGTTAAAAAAATATGAAAAAAATTATTTTGTTATTTAGTATTGTAATAGCTTCCATGTCTTGTTTTGGTCAAGTTGTAATTAATGAATATTCTGTCTCTAATCTTAGTAGTTATTTGGATAATTATGGCGGTGAAGAAGATTGGATTGAACTTTACAACACAGGCGCTTCTTCCGTAAATGTTGGGGGTTTTTACTTGAGTGATAAAACTACCAACCCAACAAAATGGGAAATCCCAGAAGAGACTGTGATTCCTGCTAACGGATATTTGGTTTTTTGGTGCTCTGGAAGAGATGAGGTTTCAGGAAATAATTACCATACAAATTTCAAACTCAAACAAACAAGAAATACCCAAGAGCACATTGTTTTTTCTGATGCTAGTGGATCTATTCTTGAAGATGTAGAACTTCAAAAAGCACAACTAGAACATTCCATGGGAAAGTCACCTAATGGTTCCGGAGATTGGAAAATTTTTACAGTTTCAACTCTAGGCGATTCTAATTCAGGTGCTAGCTACCTAGCTTATGCAGAAACTCCTGTTATGAACTTAGAAGCTGGTTTTTATGAAGGGACTCAAAACGTTTCCATCACATCAGACGAACCTAATTCTTCGATTTATTATACGCTAAATGGAACATTGCCCTCCGATAGTTCAACAGAATATTCTGCAGCTTTAACGTTATCTCAAACAAAAATAGTTAAAGCAATAGTGATTTCCGATAATCCAGAAATTTTACCAAGTTTTATTTCTTTTAACACTTATTTTATCGATGAAAATCATTCATTACCAGTGTTGTCGACATCAGCAGACGAGCTAACCGTTCTATTAAATGGAAATCAAAGTTTAAGACCCCATGGTACTATTGAGTATTTTGATGCTGAGGGTATAAGGAAAGATGCGGGTTATGGAGAATACAACAAACATGGTCAAGATTCTTGGCAATTTCCTCAGCGAAGTTTTGATTATATTGCCAGAGATGAAATGGGATACCATGATGCAATTAATGATAAACTTTTAGAGTATTCTGAAAGAGAAAGTTTTCAGAGAATCATTATCAGAGCGTCAGGCGATGACAATTATCCAGGAATTGATTCAAGTGCACATACCAGAGATGTTTTTATCCAAAAACTAGCCAATAAAAATAATTTAAATGTCGACTTGAGAAGAGGAGATCGTTGTGTTGTTTATGCAAATGGCGTATTCTGGGGTGTCTATTCCATAAGAGAAAAAGTAAGTGATTCTGATTATACCGATTTTTATTACGATCAAGACAAATATAATGTTCAATATTTAATGAATTGGGGAGGTACTTGGGCGCAATATGGTGGACAGGATGCATTTGATGATTGGGAAGAAATTCACTCCTTTGCTTTATCAAATGATTTATCTATCCAAGCAAATTACCAGCAAGTGGCCGCTGAAATTGATGTGACTAGTTTAGTCGATTATATTTTAATCAACTCCTTTGTAGTATGTACCGATTGGATCAATTGGAATACCTCTTGGTGGAGAGGTTTAGATCCCTCTGGTAGTCATTTAAAATGGGGTTATGTTTTATGGGATGAGGACGCAACGTTCAATCATTATATAAATTATACGGGGGTTCCTAATGAAAATCCAGATGCCGATCCCTGTTATCCAGAAGGTATTACTGCAGATCCTGAGCAACATATAGTTTTGCTAAATAAGTTATTAGAAAATGAGGAGTTTCGTCAATACTATATAACCCGATACATGGATTTAATGAATACTGCATTTAAAGAAGAGGAGATGATAGGAGTTCTAGAAGGGATAGAAAATGCTATTGCTCCAGAAATGCCTCAACACATTGAAAGATGGGGAGGAAGTATGGGCCAGTGGCAGGACAATGTTCAAAAAATAAAAGATTTTATTAGTGACCGAATAGAATACATCCCGGGAGGTCTTAATGACTGTTATAATTTGACTGGACCTTATGACATTTCCCTCAATGTAGTTCCAGAAGGGGCTGGTCAAATCCAATTGAATTCTATTACTATTGATAATAGTGATTACCCTTGGACAGGTTCTTATAATGGAGGAATTGATATATTATTAGAAGCAGAACAGAACAACGCAGATTATGTCTTTGATCACTGGGAATTGGATAATCATACCGTTGTTGATGAAAATGCAATTAACACCTCATTCTTTTTGGAGCAAGCTGAAAACGTTACGGCGGTATTCTCTTATGTAGGAGGGTCTGAAATTGTTATTAACGAAATTAATTATAAAGATTCGCCAGATCTTGAAGTGAAAGATTGGATTGAATTGTATAACAATTCTGACATTTCGGTAGATATTTCTGGATGGGTATTCAAAGATAGTGACGACTTACATGAGTTTATTATTCCTTCAGGAACAATTATGCCTGCAGATTCATATATAGTATTAGCTCAAAGTTTAGCAGATTTTCAAACCTATTATCCCGATGTAAGCCCAGTTTTAGGTGATTTTGAATTTGGTTTAAGTGGAGGAGGCGAGTTAATTCGATTATACGATAACTCCAGTGTTTTAGTCGACTCTGTTGATTATGACGATGAAGACCCATGGCCAACAGAGGCCGATGGAAACGGACCCACACTTGAATTAATCGATCCAGATTTAGATAATGATGAAGGAGAAAATTGGGATGCTTGTGCAGCACCGGGATTTGAATACGGAACTCCGGCTACTGCTAATAATGATTGTAGTTTAGGAACCGATGAAGTCGGAACAATGATGAATATCTCTGTATATCCAAATCCTATGAAAACAACGGCAACAATTACGGTCTCTAATACAAATTCTAAGTTAGCGATGAAAATGTTTGATATATTGGGAAGAGAAATTCTTTCCAAGGAGACCAACGATAACACATTTATAATTTCAAGAGGTAACTTAAATGCTGGTATTTATCTATTAAAAATAATTGCAATGGATCAAACATTAGTCCAGACACAAAAACTTATTATTGAATAAAAAAATAGTAAAATAGTATGTTTGATTTTTCAAGTTTGACCAATAATTTAGAGGGATCTAGTTTAACCAATGTAATTGTAATAGCATTAGTTTCATTTGTTTTGTCCTCTTTAATTGCTTTGATTTATCAGAAGACTTCCAGAGAATTAGAAAGTCCAAAATATTTTATACAAGCTCTAATACTAATATCTATTCCAGTAGCAACAGTAATGCAAGCAATTGGTGATAGTCTAGCAAGGGGACTTGGTATGTTAGGGGCACTTGCCATTATTAGGTTCAGAACTACGCTTCGAAACCCAAGAAATATGGCATTTATGTTTACCTCTATTACAGTTGGTATAGCTACTGGAGTTTATGGATTTACGATTGCAGTAATTGGGACACTGGGCTTTTGTTTGGTGGTATTGTTAATACATTATTCCGATTTAAGTAAAAAAACATCGGTTATTGCAAGTTTACAGTTTGATATCCCAAATGATATTTTATTAGCATCTAATAAGCGTAAAATCATTGAAGATCATCTAAGTAATACCTGTGTAAAGGTAAACTTATCAAAGTATGCTATCAATAATAAAAAAAGTGGAGATACTCTAATTCAGATGGTTTCCTTCGATTTTAAAATTAAAATAGAAAGTAAAGAGAAAGCACGAGTATTAGTTAATGAATTAGCTGTAATGGAAGGAATATTTAATGTGAGGATAAATTTCAAAGATGATTATGAAAAAATTTAACCTTATTTATCTGGTTGCGATACTAATCTGTGTTTTATTACTTTATTCACTTTTTTTCAAAGCAGATAGCACCGTAACTTTTTATGGATTTGCCGATAATAAAGAAACTGAAATTAGCATGGAAAATGCCATTGAGGTTGAAAAAATATTTGTTACAGTTGGTCAAAAAGTCGAAAAGGGTTCGCCATTATTAAACGTGATATCAGCTACCTTACCTATTAAAACGAGCGATGTAGAATATAAAATTGAAGAACTGCAAACCAAGTATAATTTATGGAAATCTGATTTGGACTGGAGAATCCTTCAATACGAAATCGAATTGAAAGAGCAAACCAGTAAAATTCAATCACAGATAGATCAATTAAAAATTAAGCTTAATAACAATAAGGAATTATCAAAAAAAATTAAAAGTATAAATTTAATGGATAGTGAATCCAATGAAATTATCAATCCAAGTCAAGTAAAATTAGCTTCACTAGAATTAGAACTAAAACAAACACAAGAAATAATTCGCACTCAAATTAATAATTTAAAGAGTGAGCGATTTGCTCAAAACAACCCCTTACTTTCAGAAATCAGAGCACTAGAGGCACAATTAGACCATTATAAAAAAAGAAAAAGAGATGAGCTTATTTTGGCCCCATCAGATGGGTTAATTGGAAATGTACATTGTAAAGAAGGAGAAAAAATAGCATCGTTTGGAGCGCTTATTTCTTTTTATGAAGAAAGCCCCAACTTGGTGGTAGGTTATATTCATGAAGAACTTATTCTAAAAATAAATATAAACGATTCAATAAGCATATTTTCAAGTTCAAGACCTGATATCCAAAATAAAGGAGTCGTAAAAACTTTAGGTTCCAGAATTGTAGAAATTCCGCCAAGACTCAGAAAAATTAAAGAGCTAAAAACTTTTGGTAGAGAAATCATCATAGAAATTCCCTCAGACAACCCTTTTCTGCAAAAAGAAAAAGTGATTTTAAATTTAGTTTACTAATAGATTTCTTGTATGATGAGTCTTCTTTTTAAAATAGTAAAGATCAACTCAAGGAGTATTTTACTCACGTTACTCTTTGCTGGAGTTGCAGTAACTCAAGCTCAAGAAAAGCAATCATTAACCACTTTTTTGAGCTCAATAAATAAGTCTGAGTTGGCCGTTAAAGATTCTACGACCAGTTCACTACTCCATAGTAAAAATTATAACATACCGCTTATAAAGAGCACCCAATTTAGATTGGAAACTAGGCGATTTATTGAAACCTTTCAAGAATATTCGGTACGAATAAAACCCAATAATTTTAGAGAAATATCGAGCCAAAAAAATATTTACTCCAATAAAATTCAGGAAGTTCATTTAGAAAATAAAATAGAGATCAACCAGGACTTAAAAAGTAGGTATTTGTTTGCGCTGGATTATATTTTCAATAATAAAATGGAAGTACTTTTATTAACTAAACAACAACAAATAAATGACAAACTAACCTTGTTAGGACATCAAGTTTTCGATGAAAATTTTGAAATTAAAGAGGTAATAGAATCGGAAGAAGATTTATTAGCAACCCATTTAAAAATTATACAGCTAAAAAATATTAGAGAAGATCAAGAGGAGTACCTGAAAAAAGTTTTTGGTCTGGATGCAGTGCCAATTGAAACTACCGATTTAATCAGTCCGGAACAAATTATAGATTTTCCTATCTCGGACTCTGTATCCTATGAGTATACATTCCTATCACTTCAAAAACTAAAAATGAACACCCTGGAAAATGAAATGAATTTATCCATTGCAAAATCGAACCAATTGCTGGATTTTGTTCAAGCAAAATACATCGGAAAATCAGAAAATTTATTTGAAGATAATTTGTCTATAGGTTTGGGGATCAACTTGCCTTTTTTTGGTGCTGCCAGACAAGATAAAAGTGAATTTTATTTTGAAAAGACCGTTAAAGAAAGCAAATTAAATAATGAATTAAAAAACTATCAACTAAAAGTATCCTCCGCTAAAAATGCGTATAACACCTCAATTGTAAATTATACGATATTAAAAAAACAAAACGAAAATAGCAGTGTTTCATCGATCTATGAAGCCTACCAAAAAATGGATGGTGTATCGCCATTACTACTCTTAAAACTTAAAATTCTTCAAAATAAAAAAAATATTGAAATTCTAAAGTTTGAACACGAACTCTATAAAGCTTATATAGAATTCTTATCCCTAAATGAGCAATTATTTCAAGAGCCCCTCTTAAATTACCTCTCTTCAAGCCTTGAACCATTAGAAAATTAATCGTATAAATTTTCAATATATTATTAATTAAAATTCAATAGATTAAACCTTAATTTTTGATTAGTTTTGCCTCTTGATTTTTTAAAATAGTAATTCATAATTAATGAAGTTTTGTTCAATCTATAGCGATTGACGATTTTTATAGCGCATGGCTATGCTCAAGATCTAAACACAAGCCACTAGTTCGGCTTATAAAAAAGGCGATTTTTTTTTAACTTGGGGTTATAATTGGTCCTGGTACAGCAATTCAGATATTAAATTTAAAGGCGATCATTATCATTTCGAATTAAAAAGTGTGAAAGCAGCCGATCGCCCCACTCGTTTTACAGCCGAAAACTATTTTCATCCCTCTAATTTAACCACACCACAATACAATTTTAGGCTGGGCTACTTTGTGAACGATCGTTACAGCATATCCATAGGCCTCGACCACATGAAATACATAGCCCTACCAAATCAGCCAGTAGCTATTTATGGGGAAATCCAAAATTCAGGAACTTTATACGATGGGGTCTACAATGGTGAAAGCATCTTATTAGAAGAAGGATTTTTAGAATTTGAGCATACCGACGGACTAAACTATATCAATGCGGAGCTTAGAAGAGCAGATCATTTACTGGTACTCCACGAAAAAATTAAGCTGCACGCCCTTTTTGGTGCTGGACTTGGAGCCATATATCCCAGAACCAATGCGGTCGTTTTAAATAACAACCGCTACGATCAATTTAATGTTGCCGGATATGGTTTGCATGCCCTCTTTGGAGTAGGACTTACCTTTTTTCAAAAATCTAAGGGTACAAACCGAACTAAAAGGAGGGTACATCAACCTGCCAAATGTAAGAACCACCTCCAGTACCTCCGATAGTGCCAGTCACTCTTTCTTTTTTGCTCAATACAACTTTAGTATTGGTGGAACTTTTAATATTCTTTAGGAAGCGATGTGCCTCGAATAATAACGATATAGTGCAGTTGCATCAGCGCCTAACCATTTTTTTATATAGATAGCCCAAAAATGATATTGTAAGGTCCAAATACCTTTTTGTTCATACAATCTTGCTGAGGTATAAATCCATTTTTGAATCACTGTAAATTGATTTCTTTTATAAAGCTCCTTAATTAAAATTTGATCTTCGTAAATGATATAATCTTCGTTAAAGCCACCAATCTCGTCAAATAAAGTAGCAGTGATGTATTGGCTTTGATCACCGCCTCTGCATGCGCTCCAATTAAATTGAGTAAACCAAGAGGCAATTTTTAACCACCAATGCGGATGGTTAAATTTCATTTTAAAACAACCTGCCAAGTTTCCCTTTTTGACCTCGTCGATAAGGTATTGATCAAAATTTTTGGGAGGATAACTATCGGCGTGTAAAAAATATAAAATAGCGCCATTGGCCTGAAGTCTCCCTCGATTCATTTGTTTGGCCCTACCACGCTCCGAAGATATTAATGCTATATGATGATGATTTTTAATATAGTTTTCGATTTTGCTGATGGATCCATCGGTACTTCCTCCGTCTACGATAAGTAACTCGAAACTATTATTTTTACTGCTATGTTGCTCCAGATGCTCCAGTAAAGAAATAATGTTTTTCTCTTCATTTAAAATGGGGATGATAATCGATATTTTAATCATTTAACCCCCAATTATAATCCTTAAAAGATATTTTTGCATCGCTAGCAATAGTAATATCAGTATATCTATTTAAAAAATCAATCAGGCTTCCTTCTTGCTTAAAATCCTTTGCAAACCATTTAAATATTTTTGAAAGTTCAACTGAATTTGTAGTAATGTTATTTTTAGTGGTATCTGCCAAAAACTCCTTGCTTGCCTTATTTAAGAGGCGGTTAATATTTTGATTACTAAACGCCTCATTTTGCAATTTTGGACAAGATATGGAAGCACAGACAATACCAAAATGAATTCTGGGATCGCCCATTTTTCTTAATATATCATGTTCAATATTATTTAAAGACAGCGATTTTTTTGCAATGGTAATAACTTTGATATTCCACGGACTGTAAATATCTTTTATACTAGAAATAGGATATCGATCCACAATCAATTGAATCGTTAATGCATTGTAGGCATTGATCCAAAAAGCCATTTTTTGATCTTTTGACCAAGTCTCTGAAGGTCTAGAATTGGAGAGCCATTCCAAGTAAGCATTCAGCTCTGCTAGGTCATTTTTAAACCCAAGATAATCTACCTTTCCTTGTTCACTTACGTGTTTTTTTAGTAATAAATTCCAGGTAGTGTGGTTTACGGTGTTGTTACAAGGAGCCGTCTCCGTTGCAAAATTATTTTTGCTAAGGAACAATACTACTATAATCACTACTATTTTTTTCATAAGTTGATACACTCAATATTCGGCTACAAATTTATGCAGCTCGGGGCTTAACAACAACCTCCACCATCGTAATGGTAGGTGGACTCAGAAATATGAATATCATTTCTTTTTAAATCCTTTAATTGTTTTGCTGTTTTATCACAAATAGCAAGTGGTTGATTTTTAACCAATACATGTCCTTTGTGGTCGTCAAAAAAATCATCGTCTCCATAATAAATTGCTGCTTTACCGGTAAAAATACAAGGGCCATCTGGCAAAACAGGATCTTTAATAGCGGCAATTTCGATACTTTCGATATAGATCAATTCTTCTGTTGGGTAATTTTTTGGATCTAAAATTCGATAGGGTTTTCTGGCCCTAATTTCGATGGTTCCAAAACCAACATCGGTGAGCGCTTTTACATAGTCTTTAATCGGTAAGCTACCGCTTAAGCACAATGCCCTCAAGCGCTCATCGTTTCTAAGGGTTTCGTTCATTGGTTGTTCGCAGGTAGGGTCACTCATCACCAATCTTCCATGAGGTTTTAAAACGCGATACATTTCTTCGATTGCTCGTTTTAAATCTTCCGCTTTAAAAATGTTAAATAAACAATTCTGGGCAGCAACATCGATGGAGTTATCTGCAACCGGGAGGTTTAAGGCATCTCCTTTTTTTAATTCTACAAACTCACTTTTAAACCAAGGGTTTAATGCTTCTGCTTCTTTAAAATTTTTCTGAGAAGCTTCTAGCATTTCATCGACTACATCGATTCCTACAACACCTCCCTTTTGTCTCGAAAAATAGGAAAACTGTAATAGCTCCATACCGCCTCCAACACCTACATACAATGTTTTTGGATTATTGGTTAAATCCCTGGCATTAACAGTGCTGCCACAGCCATAATTCATTTCCTGCATTATTTTCGGAATTTTTAAGCCTGGAAGTTCCCAAATAGGGTTGGTGGTACAGCAAAGACCTACATCGGGTGTTAATGCTGCTTCTTTATATACATCGTGGGTGGTTTGTAAATAACTCATCGGTTATAATTCTTTAATTAGTTCTTTAAATAATAAAATCATATCGGGTTCTGCCTTTCCAGCAATTTTAATAATGTCATCAATATCGACAGGCTGAAGGTGATCTGGATCGCATTCATCAGTAAGAACAGAAACTGCAGCCACTGGCACTTTTAAATGATTGGCGACAATAATTTCTGGAACCGTACTCATTCCTACGGCATCTGCCCCTATAATTTGTAAATATCGGTATTCTGCTCTAGTTTCTAGTTGAGGTCCCATCACACTCGCATAGACTCCTTTCTGGAGATTAATATGCTTAGATGTTGCAATAGCAGTCAGCTTACTATTCATTTGGGCATCGTAAGGCTGACTCATATCCACAAAACGGTTTCCCATCGCCTCAATTCCTTTGTAGGCCAGAGGAGATCCTCCTTGTAAATTAATATGATCATCAATGATCATCAGTTCTCCTTTTTTAAATTTTTTATTAATTGCCCCGGCTGCATTACTCACCAATAATTTTTTAATTCCTAATTGGTGCATCACGCGTATTGGAAAGGTCACGTCGTAAGTCGAATATCCTTCATATAGGTGAAACCTGCCTTGCATGACAATTACTTTTTTACCAGCTAAGGTTCCATATATTAATTTTCCTTTATGAAACTCTACGGTAGCGGTCGGAAAATTGGGAATGTGGTTGTAACTAGCGGTACTCTCTTTTTCTATTTCATCGACTAATTTACCCAATCCTGTCCCCAATACAATTCCTATTTCAGGAGCATCAAATCCTTTATTTTTTAAATAATCTACCGCTTCTTGTATGTATTTCTTCATGTTTTTTTATTTTAAGGTGCTATCAAAAATTGATTGAATCCACTACTTTTTTTTAAGTCATCGTAGGTGTCTATATCGTTTTTGGCAGCAAGTAAAACTACTTGTTCTTGCTCTAAATTTTTAAGGGTCTCTTTTAAAACCGTTCTAGTACCCCATTTTTTATTTTCAAAAAGTTTCTTTTTTAAGGTATTCATTCCCAATAAATAATAACCTCCATCTAAGGCAGGTCCCACTACATAATTAGTGCTATCTAAATGGGTAAAAGCTTCTTGGATACCGGCGGTAGTTAATTCAAAAATATCACTCCCCACGATCACAATCTGGCGATATCCTCGGCTAAACAATAACTCAAAAGCATGGTGCATTCGTTCTCCTAAACCAACTCCGTTTTGAAGCTCTTTGAAGTAGATAGCTGCATCCCAGTGATCATTTTCTTGAATTTGTTCCGAATAAAAAACAAATTTATCTACTTCTAGAGGTCGAGTTATGTGCACCGTATGCTCCAGTAATTTACGATATACTTTTAATGCTGCTAAATCACCTATTGTTTTAGCCAGTCTAGTTTTTACCTTTCCTATCTCGGGATTGCGAGTAAAAATAATAAGTGCTTTGTGGGTATTTAGCTTTTTCATGGCTTAAAAAATAGGATTTCCTTTAGTTAACCATTTTCCCCATTTTTTTGAGTATACATGTATGTTTTCGGTCATTCTTTGTGTCGAATCGATCACTATATAATCCTTATTTTTCCATTCACTAATACCGCCATATAAATTTTTAACATCGGTATAGCCGTTTTCAATTAATTGGTTGGCAATCACTTCAGAGCGAACTCCTAAGGTACAATAAACAACAATAGGAGTTTTTTTGTCTACGTTATCTGGAAGGGAGCTTAGCCTAAAATGATTGTAACCCACCAATTTTGCTCCCTCAATATGACTCACTTTAAATTCAACAAGCTCTCTACTATCTAAAATTACTACTTTATTTTTTTGCTGTAAGTTTTTAAGCTCTGCGACAGCGATGTATGGCACCTTTTTATGATTGTATTTATTTAAAACCTCTTCGAGGGTTTCTTGCCCATACAATGAGACTTTCCATAAAATTAAGAGGCTTATTAAAAGGATTCTTTTCATTTAAATAGGCTGAGATTAAGCAACAGTACCTTGGCAGCTGCTTCCTGCTCCAGCCGTACAGCCATAACAGTGTTGTGAAACAATTATATTCCGGTTTTGTAAAACTTCTTCATTGTACTCAGAAATATGCTTTAGCTTACTGGCCACTTTTAATTTTAGCATTTGGTTGAAATCACAATCGTATAAATAGCCATCCCAACTTACCGATAGGGTGTTCGTACACATCACATTTTCTAGGGTCGAGGCATTAAATGCTTCTACCAGACTGTACATATACTCTTCGTAATTATCAGAAGCAATTAAATAATCCAAAAACCTAGCAATGGGTAGGTTGGTAATTGCAAATAGTTGATGAAACTGAATTCCGAAATCTTCCATTAAAGCATTTTTAAATTCTTTTTCCATGCTGTCTTGGTTTCCGGGTAAAAAAGCGCCACTGGGGTTGTAAACTAAATCTAATTTGAGTGGACTTCCTGGCATTCCGTAACCCACCAAATTTAATTCTTGTAAGGCTTTAATCGACTTGTCAAAAACTCCTTTGCCACGTTGCTGATCTGTTTTTCCACGAGTCCAATGAGGCATTGAACTGACCACGTGAATGTGGTATTTTTTAAAAAAATCAGGTAAATCGTAATATTTTTTATTAGCTCTAATAATGGTTAGGTTGCTACGTACGATGAAGTCTTTAATCCCTAGTTTTGAAGCTTCTTCTACAAACCATCTAAAATGAGGGTTCATCTCGGGAGCACCACCGGTGAGGTCCAGTGTGGTAGCCGGTGTATTTTTAATAACCTCCAAACATTGTTGCAGCGTCTCTTTTGTCATAATTTCTTTACGATCTGGTCCCGCATCTACATGGCAATGCTCACAAACTTGATTGCACATATAGCCTAAATTAATTTGGAGTATTTCTAATTTTTTAGGGCGTAACGGAAATTGACCAACAGCTTTAATTTTTGTGGCAAAGGTGGGGAGTTCATTGTTGTTAAAAATACCATTAGATAAAATTTCTAATTGCCTTTTAGCATCAGCTAATTCTTTTTTTTGTTTTTTTAACGATGTTGTTTGCATACCCTTTACTACGCTTTTGTTGATCTAATTTATAAGACCCAACTTACATACTTAATTTATCATATTTATTCATCATTTGCACACCGTGTACCAGTGTTGCTCCGCTTTCGATAGCCGCACCTGCATGAACAGCTTCCATCATTTCTTCTTTTGTAATCCCTCTTTGCAACCCGTCTTTAGTATAAGCGTCAATGCAATAAGGACATTTAACAACATGCGAAACGGCCAGTGCGATTAACGATTTTTCACGTGCACTAAGGGCACCTTCCTCAAACACTTTTCCGTAATAATCAAAAAATTTTGTGCCCAGTTCTTCACTCCATTCGGTAATTTTTCCAAATTTCCTTAGATCTTTAGGATCATAATATGATTTATCTGCCATGTTATATTTTTAGTTTGATTCAATTTATGTAAATATAACCAAGATTCTATTTTATATGTAACAATGGCTAACAATTTAACAAGAATTTACATTGCTTAAAATTGAGTAACTTTGAATTTTTTAAAATCAACTACCACCTACATCAATTAATTTGTCTAATACAACAAAGCATCAACATTTTGCCCTGCACAAACCTTACGGTTATCTGAGTCAATTTATCGTAAATGGAAAACAAAAAAAACGAAACAAATTATTGGGCGAATTGTATAATTTTCCAGCGGGAACGATGGCTATCGGGCGTTTGGATAGAAACTCCGAAGGGCTATTACTTCTAACCACCGATGGAAAAGTGAGCTATGACATGCTCAGCCACAAGTACGAAAAAGAATATTATGTACAAGTAGATGGAGCTATTACAGAACAAGCCATCCAACAATTAAAAGAAGGCATTGAGATTAGCCTGGAAGGAGCAATCTATAAAACCATGCCTTGTGAGGCCAACCTTATTGAATCCCCCAAAGATTTACCCATTGAAAACAGAAAGCCCAGAGATGCGCGACACGGCCCTATGAGTTGGATCTCCATTACCCTAAGAGAGGGAAAGTACCGGCAAGTACGAAAAATGACAGCGGCGGTAGGTTTTCCAACCCTGCGTTTAATTCGAGTTCGTATAGGCGCTTTCAAATTAACACTCTCCAAAGGAGAAACCCTAAAAGTAACTAGCTTTTCTTAAATTAATTATTAAATTTTATTAGTAGAAATAAAAAATCCCTCAGTAAAAACTAAGGGATTTTTATGTGGTACCACCAAGAATCGAACTAGGGACACACGGATTTTCAGTCCGTTGCTCTACCAACTGAGCTATGGTACCTGCTATTAAGCGAGGGCAAATATAACTCTATTTTATTTTGAACAAAATAAAAATCAAAAAAAAACACCTATTTTTTTAAGGTTTTAAGATTCAGATAACAAGATAGTAAAATTCATATTGTATTTTTACAACTTAGTAGCATTCTAATGAATTTAATTATTGATGTTGGAAACACCTTTATTAAATTAGCGGTTTTTAAAAACAACTTGCTGATCAAAAAAATCAATACTTCTAAAGAAAAATTCTTTGAAGATTTTGAACGTATTTCAATTGAACATAAAAATTTAATAAATGTAATTATTTCCTCGGTAGGTTTTTTTTCAGAAGAGGCAATTTTAATAATAAAAGAAAAATACCCTACCATTATTTTATCTCATAAAACCCATCTTCCTTTTACTAATAAATACAAAACCCCTTTGACTTTAGGAAGCGATCGTATTGCTCTTGTGAGTGCAGCTGCAATTAAATATCCATCCAAAGATGTTTTAATAATTGATGTAGGAAGTTGCATTACTTTTGATTTTAAAAATTCAAAGAATGAATATTTAGGAGGTTCTATTACTCCTGGAATTGAATTTAGGTACCGTTCTTTAAATGATTACACGAACAAACTTCCTTTATTAAAACCCCAAAAAACGCTAAACTATTTAGGAATTTCCACAGAATCATCAATACATGTAGGTGTAATTCAGGGGCTTACATTCGAAATGGATGGATTTATTGATGCCTACAGAGAAAAATATCAAGAATTAACAGTTATTTTAACAGGAGGAGGTGCTCAATACTTGGTAGAAAGTATAAAAAATGACATCTTTGCGCATTCTAATTTTTTATTAGAAGGTTTAAACTACTTAGTACAAAACAATAAGAATCAATGTTAAAGCAAATAATTTTTGCAGCAATGCTTATAATTACTGGTGTTGCAACTGCCCAAAATGGAACTACATCTCCTTATTCATTTTTTGGAATAGGCGAAATAAAGTTTAAAGGTACCGCCGAAAACAGATCCATGGGAGGAATTAATGTGTTTTCAGATAGCATCCATTTAAACCTTCAAAACCCAGCCTCTGTTGCCAACTTGAAATTAGTGAGTTTTACCTCTGGTGGAAGTTATAAGTATGTCAATCAGCAAACAGAAACAGAATCACAATATGCCTCTGCAACTACTTTAGATTACTTAGCATTGGGAATACCTATGGGGAAGTTTGGAGCTAGTTTTGGAATCCTTCCCTTCACCTCGGTTGGTTATAAATTAGAATCTGATGGAGATTCTTCTTTTACCCAGTATAAAGGTACTGGTGGGATGAATAAAGTTTTTTTTGTGTTGGCTTATCAAGTAACTCCAAATTTTAATTTAGGAATTGACGCTAATTATAATTTTGGAAATGTAGAAAGAACTACTATTGTTTCTGAAGACGATCTGTTGTTAGGAATAAGAGAAAATATAAAATCTGATTTACTGGGGTTTAATTTTAATTTTGGTGCAGAATACAAAACACTAATTTCTGAAGATTTACAATTAACAACAACGGCAACCTATTCGCCCGCTACCAAATTTAAAGTTCAGGGAATTAGAAATATAACAAGCGTTTTAATTTCTGCTACGGGTGTAGTCGTTCCTGTTGACGATAGGGAACAAATACTTGAGGATGTTGAGGTTACTTTTCCGTCACAAATTACAATAGGCGCAGGACTAGGAAGCCCTAAAAAATGGTTTGTTTCTGGACAATACACCAATACAAAGACCAGTAACTACAATGATCCAACGCTAAATTTTGGGACGGTGGAATTTATAGATTCAAATAAATACCGAATTGGTGGTTTTTTTATACCTAGATACAATTCCCTCACAAGTTATTGGCATAGAGCAGTCTACAGACTTGGAGTTCGTTATGAGGAGACAGGAATAAATTTACGAGGAGAGAATATAAATGAGTATGGCATATCTTTTGGTGTAGGACTTCCTGTAGGAAGGTTATTCTCTAATGTAAATATAGGTTTTGAGTTAGGTTCCAAAGGAACTACCTCTCAAGGCCTAGTAAAAGAAAACTTTTTTAACACCTTTATAAGTTTGTCACTTAATGATAGGTGGTTTGAAAAAAGATATATTGATTAATGAAATTAAATTTAGAAACGATGAAAATGAAATTTACATTACTTACAGCAATTTTATTTGTAAGTATAGGAAGTAAAATGCTCGCACAAGTGCCCAATGATTGTTATGAAACACTATCATTATTTGTGGAACCTGCTAAGGCAAAAAATTATGTAGGAGCACTACCTTATTATGAAAATGTGATCACTAAATGTCCTAAATTTAGTATAGCTACGTATCAGTATGGAGCTAAAATGTTTTCATATTTTGTTAAACAAGGCGATAAGTCTAAGGTAACAGATTTAATCAAGAGTTATGAAGACAGAATGGCTTATTTCCCAACTAAAACAAAAAAAGGAAAAACACTTGCGAGTATTGCTCAAGTAAAATATGATAATACTGTTGGAACTAAAATGCAACAATTTTTAGCTTTTGAAAATGCTTATAAAGAAGATGCTGCAACATTCACAAGTCCTAAAAGTTTGTACACGTATTTCTCTTTAGCAGTAAGTTTGTACGAAAATGGAGAAAAGCCAATCGAAGATATTTTTGATTTGTATGAAATCGTTTATCTAAAAGTTGCGAATGAAAGGATTGATTTAGCTACTAAGGCAACAGAACTGTACAATAGAAAAGATGCAGGCGAAAAACTTTCAACAAAGGATGCAAAAAGATTAAAATCCTACGGGACCAACTTAAACGCGTACAGTAAAGTTACTGGTAGCTTGGAGGGAAAATTGGGAAAATTAGCTGACTGCGAAAATTTAGTCCCTCTTTACAACAAAGACTTTGAGGAGAAAAAAGGTGATATTAAATGGGTAAAAAAAGCAGCAAGTAGATTTTCTGCAAAAGAATGTACCGAAGATCCCTTGTTTTTAAAATTAGTTGAGCAACTAGATAACCTAGAACCAACTGCAGAATCTAAATTATATCTTAGTCAATTAGAAAGAAATAAAGGGAATATTTCAAAATCAATTGAGTATTTGGAAGAATCTGCATCGATGCAGGTAGATAACTTTAAAAAAGCTAGAATATATTTTAGAATAGCTGAATTGAAAAGAAAACAAGGTAGTTATCGATCAGCAAGGTCCTATTATAATAAATCATTAAAATACAACCCTTCTCAGGGGAGGTGTTATTTAAGAATAGCACAAATGTATTCAAAAAGCTCAAATGACTGTGGCGCCAATGTTTTTGAAAAAAGAGCGGTCAACTGGATAGCCGCAAATATGGCGGATAAAGCTGGATTGGTTGACGCATCTATTGCGTCAGAGGCAAGAAGAGCAGCAAGTAGTTACAGACAAAGAGCCCCAAGTAAAAGTGATATTTTTTCAGATGATATGGCAGGCAAAACAATCAGTTTTAATTGCTGGATTGGTGGTAGTGTAAAAGTACCTAGTTTATAAGAGGTAATTAAATATGATTAGATTCAAACATATGTTTAAAAGCGTAATGATGCTTACAGCAGTCTTTGCGCTTTTTTCATGTGAAGGAAATTACAATAACATACAAAAAATGAATCTTAAAGACGAAGAACCTGTTGCTGTTGGAAAGACAATTAATTTAAAGTATACGGATTCAGGAAAAGTAACAGTTAATTTATTAGCTCCTTTATTAAAAGATTATTCAAATTTTGAATTTCCTTATCAGGAATTTCCAGAGGGAATAATCTTATATTTTTGGGATAAAGAAAATAAAAGTACAGTATCGTCAGATTATGCAGTGCAGTTTAAAAATACAGGAATCGTGGATTTAATTGGGAATGTAAAGATTACTACATCAGATAGTACAATTGTTAAAGCTAATCAGCTTTATTGGGATCAAGCTAACGAATGGATTTTTACCAATCAGCCCTATCAAATCATTTTTGCTGATGGATCTTATAACGATGGTCTTCAATTTGATTCAAATCAAGAGTTCACTACTTTTTTATCTAGAAATAATCAAGGAATACAATTGGTAGATAAAAACAAAAATTAAATGGGAAATAAATTATATATATTATTTGAATACTTATATCTTGTGATGGCAGCCTTATCTGTATACGTTTCAGTTTCGTCTTGGGATACCGATAAAAACAGAGCTTTTTTATTTATGTTTTTTACCATTATTGCTGTTTTCATGTTTTTCTTCAAAAGAAATTTTAGAAAAAAAATAGAAAACAACAAGAAATAGAAATACCAGCTCTATTGTATTATTTTTGTTAAGAAAGATTTTTTATTTTTATGGAATATAGTGTTGTAGTAATTTTATGTATGTTGATTTTATCTGCCTTTTTTTCGGGTATGGAAATTGCTTATATTTCTTCCAATAAAGTTTACCTAGCCATAGAAAAAAAACAAAAAGGGTTTATTTCATTGATTTTACAAAAAATCACCAAAAGGCCTTCAAAATTCATTGCAACGATGCTTATTGGAAATAACATTGCTCTTGTTATTTATGGGTTTTTTATGGGAGATTTATTGATGAATTACATCAATAAATTTCAAATCTTAGCTTTTAACGGATTTTTGGCATTATTAATTCAAACTCTTGTTTCTGCCATAATTATACTAATAACAGCAGAATTTTTACCTAAAGTATTTTTTCAAATTTATGCGAATAGTTTGGTTAAATTTTTTGCATTACCAGGTTATATTTTTTATGTGTTATTTTCAATTGTTTCAGAGTTTGTTATTTGGGTTTCAGATCAACTACTAAAATTATTTTTTAAAACAGAAGGAGATCATGTTCAATTAAATTTTAGTAAAATTGAATTAGGGAATTACATTTCAGAGCAAATGGAAACTGTAAAAATAGAAGACGAGGTTGATAGTGAAATTCAAATTTTTCAAAATGCCCTAGATTTTTCTGATGTAAAGTCTAGAGAGGTTCTAATACCAAGAACCGAAGTTATTGCAGTTCCCATAGATACTTCGCCAACAGAATTAAGTGAACTTTTTACAAAAACCGGTCTTTCTAAAATCTTAGTCTTTAATGAAAATATTGATGATATATTAGGCTATGTACATTCATTTGAACTATTCAAAAAACCTAAAATATTAAAGAATATACTGATTCCTGTGGTATTCGTTCCTGAAACAATGTTAATCAAAGACGTTTTAAATATTTTGACAAAAAAAAGCAAAAGTATTGCTGTGGTTATAGATGAATATGGAGGAACTTCAGGAATACTTACTGTAGAAGATATCATTGAGGAATTATTTGGAGAAATTGAAGATGAACATGATCAACTGATTCTAACTGAAAAAATAATAGGCAAAAATCATTATTTGTTTTCAACTAGGTTAGAAGTTGATTATCTTAATGAAACTTACAAGCTGAAGTTACCAGAAAGTGAAAATTATGAAACTTTAGGAGGAATGATTGTAAGTTTTAAAGAAGACATTCCAGATCAAGGAGAAATTGTTGTTTTTGAGAATTATACCTTTAATATTATGGAAGTATCTGAAACAAAAATTGAACTAGTTGAAGTGAAATGGACCCCTGTAGATTAGTTTTTTACTTTTTCCCCGATTTTTTCAATTTAACTTTTTTATTAATGGTAGGAAAATAGTATTTTCGCCCACTGATATTATTAAAGTAAAGTGCTGTATAACAAGCTAAGTTTACGATTTAATACATAAACAATAATAAATTAATCCTTTTCTATTTACAATACATAAAGAAAAGGCAAAATATAATTAAAAATGGCAATTTTAAACGACATAAGAAAACACGGAATATTTTTAATAATTATTATAGCGCTTGCATTATTTTCTTTTGTATTAAGTGGTGTTATAGGTAATGGTAATTCAACACCAAAAGGAGAAAGTACGGTAGCTACAATTAACGGAGTCGATCTTTCTCGTGAAGAATTCATGAAAAAAGTTGAAACAATTCAACGTAATTTAGGGCCAAATTCACAAACAAATCAAGCAATGAACATTGTTTGGGATAGAGAATTAAGGCGCGTAATTTTTTCTGAGCAATACGAGTCCTTAGGATTAACAGCTGAAAAAGATCAAATTAATAATTCGTTGAGGACTTCACTTGCAAACAATCCAACTTTTCAAGACGAATTTGGTTTATTTAACGAATTAAAGTTACAAGAATACCTCGCTAATGTTAAAAATGCTGCTGATAATGGAAATCCACAAGCTTATAATGCTTGGTTAGATTTTGAGTCAGATACAGAAAGCTCTGTACTAGAAAGCACTTATTTCAACATGATAAAAGGAGGCTTGATTACCACTTTAGTTGAAGGGGAACAAGAGTACCATTATCAAAATGACAATATGGACCTGCAGTTTATGCAAATTCCATACACAAATATAGCAGATGCAGATGTTGTCATTACAGATGCTGATATAGAGACTTATGTAAAGGCTAACTCTAAAGATTACGAAGTAGCTCCTCAAGTGGATATTCAATATGTTACTTTTAATGAAGATCCATCAACAGATGACAATGAAAATGCAAAAGCTGATATTTCTAAGCTAAGCAGTGATTTTGAAACTACAACTGATATAGCTGAATATGTAAATTTAAATTCAGATGTAACTTACACGGATAGGTGGTTTTTAAAAAACCAACTTCCTGAAGCCATTGCTTCCGATTTAATGTCTCAAGAGCTAAACAAAATTTACGGTCCCTATAAAGAAGGAAATTCTTATAATTTAGCTAGAGTATATGCCACAAAAAAGATGGCAGATTCTGCAAAGGCTAAGCATATTCTAATAAGATTTGCTGGTTTATCCTCAGCTCCTCAGGATGTGGTAAGAACTAAGGCAGAAGCTGAGAAACTTGCAGACAGTATCTTAAGAGTCGTAAAAAGGAATCGACGAAAATTTGATGATTTAGCCTCAAAATATTCAGAAGATTTATCAAACAAAGACAAGGGAGGTGATCTAGGATATTTTTCACCGGGAAGAATGGTAAAACCTTTCAATGATTTTGTCTTCGATAATAAAATTGGCGATATTGGAATTGCCGAGACCAGTTTTGGTTTCCATGTTATCCAAATATCTGATCAAAAAAATATTCAGAAAGCAATAAAATTAGCTTTGGTTGTTAAAAAGATAGAGGCCTCAGAGAAAACAATTAACGAAGTGTTTTCTAAAGCAACAAAATTTGAAATTGCTGCCAGTGAAACAGATTTTAATGAATTGGCAGAAGCTTCCGATTTAAAATCAAATCCCATTAATAAAATAGGAGAATTGGACTCAAATTTACCTGGAATAAATGAGAATAGCAGGACGGTAGTTTCGTGGGCATTTAATGAAGAAACAACTATTGGAGATGTTAAAAGGATAAATACTAACAATGGCTATATTATTGCTCAATTAACTAGAAGAAATCCAAAAGGATTGAAAAGTTTGGCTGAGGCATCCGCAACAGTCACACCGATTTTAAGAAATCAGAAAAAAGCATTATTGATAAGACAATCTATCTCCAACACAGAAATAAATACTGTAGCAAATAATCAAAATGTTTCTGTAAAAGCAGCTAGCGCTGTTACAATGGCAAATCCTACTATTGCTGGTGCTGGGACTGAACCTAAAGTTGTGGGTGTCGCATTTGGACTCAAAGCTGGTGAAACATCGGGCCTTATTGATGGTGATAAAGGAGTCTATATGGTAAAAGTGACAGCTGTCAATAATGCACCAGAATTACAGGACTATTCTGGTTTTGCAAACACGCTAAACACCAGTACTCTATCTTCTCTCAATACAAATGTTTACGATGCTTTAAAAAACGAAGCAGATATCGAAGACAACAGAGCTACCTTTTTCTAGAGGTATGTTAGGCTTTAAATAAAAAAACCATTTTATATAAAATGGTTTTTTTATAGAATCATTTTTTCAAATGGAATAATGGTGTTAAAGCCTTTATTTTTAAAATATGGGTGATCATCTTCATTTCCAGTCACCATAATGAAATCACCTCCCCAAGCTCCTAGACTTTTGATACCACCATGATAATTTTTGAATAAGACTTCTTTAATAGGCTTTTGTTGAATCATGTTCGATACGATTTTTTCATGACGTGTAATCAAATTTTTAAATTCAGTTAAGCTACTACAATTACATAGGGCGGTTGTTAATTCGTTAATTTTTTGAATTTGAATAATTTTAGACTTGACGACTTTTCGGTAGCTAGCGATACTGTCTCGACTATTTTGTTTTTTATTTAGATGAACAAAAAATAAGCGATCTTTAAAATTCCAATTGATAAGTTGTTTTTTTGAGACCGCCTGATTTTCTTTTTTTGTGAAGATAATAGGATGATCGTTGTTAGCGGCAGCTATATCATAACCACTTCCTCCAAAAGTAACATTCAGCAATTTATATGGGTCTAAATTTGCCCATTTTGAAACATTGTTAATTAGTGTGGATGAAGTTCCCAAGCCCCAGTTATTAGGAAAATCTAATTTGGTAACAACACTAAAACCGTCGGTATTTTCTAAAAATGTCGAATTTATTTTATGAGCATTCATTAAAATTGACAACAAACGATCGCGGTCATTTTCAACTTTTCGGTTAAATAATTTTATTTCTTCAATTGAAAAACAGAAATCTAACCATAGGCTCTCATTGTGATCATAACTTTTCCATTCAATGGTATTTTTTTTGCCACTATCAACAATTAAAGATTGTCCGAATTTTGTAGGAAATGATAGTGCATCTGCTCCATCCAATACCAAATATTCTGCGGTTAGCAATAATTTTCCGTGACTGTAAAATTCTTGTTTCAATTTATTTCCCGAAGTTTATTTAAATAGGTAGTAACAGCGTTGTACGAAATAGCTTTATTTTTAAAATATTGTAATGCCTGCTTTGCTTCTAATGAAGTGGCCTCTAAATTATTTAGAATATTAGCTAAATGCATTTTCATATGCCCTTTTTGGATGCCAGTTGTAACTAAAGATCTTAGGGCTGCAAAATTTTGAGCCAACCCCACTACCGCAATAATTTGCATCAATTTTTTTGCTGAAGGGTTTTGTAATAAAAGCAATCCAAATTTAACCAATGGATGTAATCCAGTTAGTCCTCCTACAGTACCAATTGCGAGGGGGATTTCTATTGAAAAAGTAAAAAGATTATTTTCTATTTTTGCATCGGTTAAGCTCGTGTATATTCCATTTTTTGAGGCATACGCATGAATTCCAGCCTCGACAGACCTAAAGTCGTTGCCTGTCGCTAAAATTACTGCATCAATTCCGTTCATAATTCCTTTATTATGTGTTACTGCTCTTCTAGTTTCAGCTTTGGCTATTTCTACAGCTCTAACAAATTTTGTTGTAAAGGTAGCGCCATCTATCCCATTGGTAGACATTTTGTTCACAGGACACTGAACCTCTGCCCGCACTATACATTCCGGCACATAATTGGAAAGAATACTCATAACTACTTCAGGATACTCATTTAGATCTGAAAATTCCGAATATTTTTTTGCATTATTTTCAAATGTTTTTGCGATTTCCTCTAAACAAGTATTTATAAAATTTGCACCCATTGCGTCATGAGTCTCAAAAGTACAATGAAGCTGATAGTAGCCCTCTAAAGATTTAGTAGAGTTGATAAGCTTTATATCTATGAGGCCACCACCTCTTTTTTTCATACTGAATTCTATTTCTGAAATACAATTGATCAGTTTCGATTTATTTTCAGAAAAAAACTTTTTTATGACAGATTCTGCGCCATAAAAATTAATATGTATTTGGCCATTTTTTACAGTAGAGATGACCTCGGCTTTAAACCCCCCTTTGTCTAGCCAAAACTTTGCAGCATTACTTGATGCAGCAACTACGGAGCTTTCCTCAAGAACCATAGGAATTGAATATAGCTGATTGTTAATTAAAAAATTCGGAGCAATCGCAAAAGGCAAATAATAATTACTGATGGCATTTTCTATAAATCCATCATGCAATTTTTGGAGTTTTTCATCATCATTCCAATATTGTTTTAAAACTTTATCAACCAAAGGATCGTTTTGAAGGTAGTTAGAAACTAACCATTCAATTTTTTCTTCTTTTGTTTTTTTTGAAAACCCCGAGACAGGCTGTGGCATATTTAAAATAATTATGTTTCACAAATATAGTATTTAAAACAGAGTCTTTTTACTTTTTTTAGCCTCTTAAACTTCCTTTTTAATTCAAAAAAGTAGTAAAAATTCGTTAAAATTGTGTAAACTTGAACTATCAAAAAACAACAATAAATTGAATAGATTATTTTCTAAAGGTATATGGTTATCAATATTAATAACCATATCAACTTTATCTGCACAAGAAAAATCAATTACATTAGATGATATTAATGGAGGTACTTTTAGACCAGAGTACCTGAGTGCTTTGCGTTCTATGAATAATGGTAAAGAGTATTCAATTTATAATTATGATAGAAAAAGTAAGACTTCTACGATCGATGTCTATGATTATAAAACTGGAGAAAAAGTTAGAACTTTACTCAATTCTGCTGATATTGAGGAAATAGATTATATTATTTCTTACCAATTTAGTGATGATGAAACCAAACTATTATTAGCTACAAAATTGAAACAAATTTATAGACGTTCTTCGGTAGGGATTTATTATGTGTACGATTTAAAATCAAAGAAACTTACTTTAGTTTCAGATAATCAAATACAAGAGCCCACTTTTAACGGCGATTCCTCGAAATTGGCTTACGGTTTTAATAATAATTTATATGTTAAAGATTTAATGTCTGGAGAAACCAAACAACTCACTTCTGACGGACAAATAAATAGTATTATTAATGGTATTACAGATTGGGTATATGAAGAAGAATTTTCTGTAGTAAGGGCTTTTGATTGGAACATAAGTGGTGATAAAATTGCATTTATTAGATTTAATGAAACGGAAGTGCCTAAATTTTCAATGGATATTATGGGAAATGAATTATATCCAACACAACAAGTTTTCAAGTATCCAAAGGCTGGAGAGAAAAACGCGGAGGTATCGTTGCACATTTACGATTTAGAAATTGATCAAGCTAATCAAGTTGATCTTTCTGCTTTTAATAATTATTATATTCCTAGGATAAAATGGACCAATGATAATTCATTATTGAGTGTTCAATTATTAAATCGTCATCAAAATGAATTAGATCTAGTATTAGTGGATGTTTCAAACAATAATTCAACGTTACTTTTGCATCAAGAGAAAGACGATGCTTACGTTGCTATAGATGATGATTTAACCTTTTTAAAAAACAATGATTTTATTTGGACTAGTGAAAAAAGTGGGTGGAATCATATTTATCTTTATGATAAAAATGGTAAAAACGAGCAACAAATAACTTCTGGTTTATGGGAAGTAACTAGTTATTATGGATATGATAACAATACTGGATTATTGTTTTATAACAGCACTCAAAATGGAAGTATAAATAGGGATGTCTATTCAGTGTCTTTGAAAGATAAAAAAATCAAAAGATTAACACATAAAATAGGATCTAATAACGCTTCTTTTAGTACAGATTTCTCTTATTTCATAAACACCTATTCTAGTGCAACGGTTCCCTATACATACACCTTAAATGAATCTAAAAAAGGTAAAGTAATTAGAGAAATCATGAATAACGATGATTTAGTTAACAAACTAAAAGAATATAAAGTTTCTCCAAAGGAGTATTCGACCCTATCAATTAACGGGAATCAATTAAATATGTATACTTTAAAACCTTTAGATTTTGACGAAACAAAAGAGTATCCTTTGTTTATGTACCAATATTCAGGGCCAGGATCACAAAGTGTTTCAAATCAGTGGATAGGAGGAAATGATTATTGGCATCAAATGTTAGTTCAGGATGGGATGATTGTGGTATGTGTTGATGGGAGAGGAACAGGGTTTAAAGGAAGAGACTTTAAAAAAATAACTCAGTTAGAGTTGGGTAAATATGAAGTTGAAGACCAAATAGCGGTTGCAAAAAAGCTAGGAGAGTTACCCTATATTGACTCGAGTAGAATTGGAATTTGGGGATGGAGTTATGGAGGTTTTATGTCTTCTAATTGTTTGTTTCAAGCCAGCGATATTTTTTCCATGGCAATTGCTGTTGCTCCGGTGAGTAGCTGGCGCTTCTATGATACTATTTATACAGAGCGTTACATGCATACACCTCAAGAAAATCCAACAGGATACGATAATAATTCACCTATAACTTATGCAGATAAATTGAAAGGAGATTTTTTATTAATCCACGGTACAGCAGACGACAATGTTCATTTACAAAATACCTTACGTCTTTCTGAAGCTTTAATTCAAGAGGATAAAGATTTTGAATGGGCAATTTATCCCGATAAAAATCATAGTATTTATGGAGGAAAAACAAGAAGTCATCTTTACAAGAAAATGACTAGTTTTATTAAAGAGTCATTAGGTGGTTCTAATACAAATTAGAAGAATTAGCGAATAATTTACAACTATTAAAAAAATAATGATATGTCAACAACAACAATTCAAGCCAATCAAAAAGAATTATTTGGCCATCCAATAGGGCTCTATGTTTTGTTTTTTACAGAAATGTGGGAACGTTTTTCTTATTATGGAATGAGAGCTATTTTAGTTCTTTATTTAGTAGCACAAACCGATGTGGAAAATGCTGGTTTAGGTTGGACTAATGGAGATGCCCTAGCATTATATGGATGGTACACGATGATGGTTTATGTGATGTCTATACCTGGAGGATTTATTGCAGATAAATTTTTAGGTCAAAAAAAATCAGTACTTGTTGGGGGAATATTTTTACTTTTTGGTCATAGTATTCTGGCAGTAGAAGAAATGTGGGCGTTCTATACAGGTTTGGTATTGATAGTTTGTGGTGTGGGGATGTTAAAACCAAATATTTCTACGATGGTAGGAGGATTATATAAAAAAGGAGATATTAGAAGAGATAAGGGATTTACTATTTTTTATATTGGTATTAATGTAGGAGCATTTTTATCAAGTTTAATTGTAGGTTATGTTGGAGAAGTTTATGGTTGGCACTACGGATTTGGTCTAGCAGGAATTGGGATGGGGCTCGGAATCTTACAATATGTTTTAGGTCAAAAATATTTAAAGCATGTTGGTAATTTTTTAGGAGCTTCTCAAAATGAAGATGAAAAAGCCATGATGAAAAAACCTTTAACCAAAATTGAAAAAGATAGAGTCGTTGTTTTATTAATATCGTTCTTATTAGTTATTGTTTTTTGGGGAGCATTTGAACAAGCGGGTGGTTTAATGAATATATATACCATGGAAAAGACAGATAGGATGTTGATGGGTTGGCTAGTTCCAGCTTCTTGGTTTCAATCTTTAAATGCGATGTTTATTATCTTTTTAGGAACTTCAGTTGCCTTATTTTGGGCTAATAGAAAACTAAAAGGAAAAGTATCGACTTCTTTGTACAAAATGATATTGGGTCTTATAATTATGGGAACAGGTTTCTTTTTCATGACGGGTGCAACAGCTCAGTTTGAGTCTACAGGATCCTCTGCAATGTATTGGTTGGTGTTGGCTTATCTATTTCATACGATTGGAGAATTATGTCTGTCGCCTGTCGCTCTTTCTTTTATAACTAAGCTTTCTCCGGTTAAATATGCATCTATTATGATGGGTGTTTATTTTGCGATGACAGGATTTGGAAGTAAACTTGCTGGTTTGTTAGGAGAGTGGTCCGAAAGTCTTGGAGAATACATCATTTTTACCGGTATTGCTGTTTTTTGCGTAGTATTGGGTGGCCTGGTCCTTTTAATCAGAAAAAAACTGGAAGTATTAACTCATGGTATAGAAGATGCAGAAGGAGAACTACAAAATAGTGAATCTTAAAACTTAGAATTAGAGGATATTTAAAAACAAAATATAGCTTTACAAATCACTCTGTAAGCTTTGATAATTTAATAATTTAAAAATAGATTAAATGGATTTAACGAAATATAAATTTGAAGGTTCAGAGATGAATCAAAAGTTGTTAATGGGACATCCAAGCGGATTGTTTGTATTATTTTTCACTGAAATGTGGGAACGTTTTTCATATTATGGAATGCGGGCTTTACTGGTATTGTTTCTAACTTCAGCCCTATTAGATGGTGGTTGGGCTTGGACCCGAGAAGAAGCTCTTGGTCTTTACGGAACCTACACTATGCTTGTTTATTTTTCTCCAATTTTAGGAGGATTAATCGCAGATAAATTTATTGGATATCGAAAAGCGGTAGCTTTTGGGGCTTTAATTATGACTTTAGGACATGCCTCTATGGCTATGGATACTCCTTGGGGTCTCTATTTAGGAATTGGTTGTCTAGTTGCAGGAAATGGTTTGTTTAAACCAAATATTACTTCGATTATTAATGGGGTTTATATCAATGCACAAGACAAAAAAGATGGCGCATTTACCATATTTTATATGGGAGTAAATGCTGGGGCATTTCTTGGAATTATGCTGTGTGGTTACATAGGAGAAACCATCGGTTGGCATTGGGGCTTTGGTTTAGCTGGAATATTTATGTTTTTGGGAATGCTCCAATTTTGGTTTGCTCAAGGTATATTTGGTAATGTAGGTTTAGCGCCCACCAAAGAAATTGATTTATCGGATGCAGTTGAAAATAATAAGGATGAAGGTGATCAAAAAGTTTCTGATAAAGTACAACGAGATCGATATACTGTAGTTGGTATTTTAGCCATCTTCACCGTATTTTTTTGGGCTGCATTTGAACAAGCTGGTGGTTCTATGACTATATTTGCAGCAGATTATACCAACAGAGTACTAGAGGGAGATTCAGCTTTGATATTTAGAATTGCAAACACGCTTCTTACAGTGATACCACTAATGATTATTACTTATGTATTACTACAATTATTTAAAATCACATTTAAAAAATATGCTTTATCTAATACGTTCTTAGGTTTTAGTTTTTTAATCATATGGTTCATTGTAATTTGGATGCTGTACACTCAATTTAGTGAAGAATCTACAGAAATACCAGCTTCTTGGTTTGGGATTTTAAACTCTTTTTATATAATTGCTTTTGCCCCACTTTTTTCTAAAATATGGGAAAGTAAGTTTAATCCGCCAGCCACAGTTAAATTTGGAGTAGGATTAATTTTATTGGGGCTAGGCTTTGGAATTTTAGCTTACGGATCTGCCAGTATTCCTCAAGGAGCCCAGACAGCATCGGTTAGTATCATTTGGTTAATTTTAGCTTACTTATTGCATACCCTAGGAGAATTAAGTTTATCTCCTGTTGGATTGTCATATGTTTCTAAATTAGTGCCGGCTACTAAAATAGGGATGATGTTCGGTCTATGGTATATTGCTATTGGCTTAGGAAATAAAGCAGCAGGTTCTATGGGGGGTATGATTGATTCCATAACATCAGAGTACTCTATGAGTACGTTTTTCTTAATTTTCACATTCGTCCCTGTTATTGCGGGACTAGTTGTAATTAGTTTAACACCAATCGTTAAAAAATTAATGCACGGAGTTAAATAGAATTTTAATTTTTAAATGAATTAAATACGAAACGCCTCTTTCGAGGCGTTTTTAATAAAATATTGATATGAAAAAAAATATACTAATAGCCATACTCATTTTATTAATTTCACCCATTTACGCTCAAGATGGTATTCGATGGATGTCTATGAATGAAGCTTTAGTTGCTCAGAAAGAAGTTCCAAAAAAAATACTGATGGATGTTTATACGAGTTGGTGTGGCCCTTGTAAATTGTTGGACAAAAATACTTTTGGAAACAAAGATGTTATCAAGTATGTTAATAAAAACTACTATCCTGTTAAGTTTAATGCGGAAGGAACAGAATCCGTTACCTATCAAGATTTCACTTATACCAATCCTAATTATCAAGAAGGACGAAAAGGAAGAAACTCTCAACATTTATTAGCCCACGCTTTAAAAATTACTGGATATCCTACCATTGTTTTCTTTAAAGAAAATGGCGATTTAATTCAACCTGTCGTTGGTTATAAAACTCCTGAGCAAATTGAAATATTTTTAAAAATGATTGCCAATGATGATTATCTAAAACTCACAACAGGAGAAGCTTGGCAAGAATACCAAAATAATTTTAAAGGAAGTTTTAGATAACTATCGAATAATATAGGCTCCTTTTTGAGATGTTGAATGAAAACTTATATTTCTTTCAAAGCAACTTTTCTCCCACAACGGTATAAGTGACTTATAGTTATTTCCGTCAACAACTATTAATTTTGGTTTTAAACTATCGAGCATTCTGTTTAAATTTATCCTAGGATTATTTACCAGTATAGCAATATCAGTCTTATGATTTTTTGGATAAACCCCTAAACTATCAACAATTAAAATCATTTTATTTTTATAACTGAATACAGTAGGTATTTTTTTTTCTGAATAGTTATTGATGTCATAATAAATTCGATAACCTTTTATGGGATAACGTTTTTACTATTTCCTTTAAGGAATCATATTTAAAAATTTCTAATTTTCGTCCTTTTTTATTTCCAATCAAACTATGTCGTGTTTTATGAAAAATAATGAGTTCGTTTGCTGAATGATACTTCTTAGAAGCAAATTAGAATAATATAAAATGGAAAGACTTAAAACTGTTAAAAGAACTATCTTTTGTGTTTTTAGTTTCCAATAAACTGCTATCATAGATAGAATCAAATAAGAGAAAATAACTTGATTGAAGTTAAATGATATATCTTGAAATAAAAAAAAATTCTGATCTGCTATCCAGCTTATAAATGAATTAAGAAGTTTAATCAAATAATTATAGCTAAAAGCAAACCAATCTGGTACGGTATTAATTGACGATAAAAAAATAAGTAGAATACCTAAAAAAAGGATAAGTCCAATTATTGGTAAAACAATTAAATTTGTAAGTATAAATAATCCAGGGAATTGATGAAAATAATATAAACTCAGCGGAATAATACCAATTTGTGCTGCCAATGTTACCGTAATAATTCCCCAAAATTTCTTAAGAATCATATGTTTAGGATAATAGACTTTGTTCCATACTGGAACTAACCAAAGAATAAACAAAACGGCTAAATAACTTAATTGAAATCCGACATGAAATAACCAATTTGGATTAATAATAAGAAGTGTAAAATAAGAAAGAAAAAGAGTGTTAATAGCGATTGGTATCTCTATTAATAATTTTTGCAAATGCAAAAAAGGAAAACATAGTGACTGCTCGAATAACTGATGGAGAAAGTCCAGTAAGAAAAGCGAAGCCCCATAGCATTAAGACAATTAGGATATTTACAGCTTTCTTGCTTTTAAGTAGTCTTTTTATTGGATCTAAAATATACAAAAAGATCATATATATTATACCGACATGTAGTCCTGAAACTGCTAAAATATGAATAGCTCCAGCAGCAGCATATTCGCTATATAAAATTTTACTTATGTCACTTTTTTCTCCTAGAACTAAAGCTTGTAAAATAGCTAGTTCGTTTGGAGATAAATTATTTTGTTTCAGTTTACTAATTAAAAAACTTCTTAATTTATTAGCCTGACCTCTAAGGTGTAGCTCGACCTTCACTTTTTTTTAAAACCTCCACATTTGTGATGTTAACTTGATGATGAACCCCAAGATTTTTCATATACCTAGAATAGTCAAACTGATGAGGGTTTAAAGGAGAAGGTATCTTTTCTATTTTACTATTTACAACTAATAAGTTGTCAATAGCATATATGGTTGTAGTCGAATTTCTTTTTACATTTAATAGTAATTTTCCGCTAGAACGCTCATTATGATTGGAAATGACTTCAACAATATATTTAAATTGATAAGCATTTTTTTTTAATACTTCCTTTACTTTTAATTGAAGAAGATTATGAGTGCTAATTTTTTTTGAATAGTGTTGGTATTGAAAACTTGGAGTGTGATATTGATATATTGTAGCACCAAGAAACAAAAAACAGGAGTAGGTAATGACACCAAAAAATATTTTTTGATTTATTATATTTCTTGAAATACTCCAAAAAATAAGGAGAAGAACAAAGGAAGGAACTAATAAATACCGAAAATCAAGAAAGGGTTTAAAACGAGCAACTAAAATTCCAGCTGTTAAAAAAAAAGAAAATTTTACAATAGAAAAATTAATAAATCTCATTCAAATCAATTTAAGGTTTACTTAAATTAATTGAGGAGAATTATAAATATATGATATTTTTTAATATGAACTCAAATAACTTTTCTAGCCTCTACAAAGGCATTTTTCCAGTAGTTTTCATCAAGTGATGAGATGATAACTCCTAATGAAGTTGTGGAATGAATAAAAAGTAAGCCTTTTTTATTTTTTTCAACGACCAAGCCAACATGATTAATGGTCCTCTTTTTTTTATTTGTTTTAAAGAAAAGAAGATCTCCTTTTTGAACTTTACTCAATGAAACTTTTGTACCTTTTTTTGACATATCACGTGCAATCCGGGGTAAATTGATTTGTTCGCTTTGAAAGGAGACAAATAGTAATCCAGAGCAATCTATTCCCTTTTTAGTCGTTCCTCCATACTTATATTTTGTACCCGAATAGGTTTTTGCAAAAGCGACAATTGCATCGGTTTTTGTTCTCTTATAATTTGTTTTTTTGGAACTTCCACAAGCAACTAAAAAAATTGACAAAACGATGACAACGAGTTTTAACTTCATTATTTTGTTTCCTCAATAATTAGTTTTGCTGTTTTTTCGCTCGCTCCGATTCCTCCCAATTTATCCTCCAATTCATGATAATCGGAAAATAAAACAGTCCTATTATCATCGTCCAAGATTTTTGTGAGTTCTTTAGAAACCATTTTTTTATTAAAATCTGATTGAATCAGCTCAGTAACTGCCTCTTTATCCAATATTAAATTTACTAACGAAATATAGTTGAGTTTAATAATTCGTTTGGCGATTTCGTATGATATTTGATTTCCTTTGTAGCAGACTACCTGTGGAACTTTAAATAAGGCAGTTTCTAGGGTAGCAGTTCCAGAGGTAACCAATGCCGCATAGGATACGCTTAATAAGTCATACGTTTTATTTAACAATAAATGAACGTTAGAAGTTTTTATAAATGATTTGTAAAATTTTTCGTCTTGGCTTGGAGCTCCTGCAATTACAAATTGATACATTGAGAAGTCTTCAACAATACTTAACATCACTTCCAGCATTTTTGAAATCTCTTGTTTTCGACTTCCAGGTAAAATAGCAATAATGGGTCGTTGATCCAAGTTGTTTTCTTTTTTAAACAATTCTATATCTACTTGTGTTCTATTTGAAATTTCGTCAATTAATGGATGTCCAACAAAATGAACAGGGAACTGATGTTTGTCTTCATAAAAAGTTTTTTCAAATGGAAGTATTACAAACATTTGATCAACATCTCTTTTTATTGCCTTAATTCTACTTTCTTTCCAAGCCCATATTTGAGGAGAAATATAATAATGTGTTTTTATTCCTTTTTTCTTTGCCCATTTGGCAATTCGCATATTGAATCCTGGGTAGTCAATAAAAATAACTACATCTGGATTAAATTTAACAATATCATTTTTACAAAATGAAATGTTCTTAAAAATGGTTTTTAAATTAAATAAAACTTCAACAAATCCCATGAAAGCTAAGTCTTTGTAATGTTTTACTAAAACACCTCCAATTTTTGACATTAAATCACCTCCCCAATAGCGAATATTGGCGTCTTGATCTTCGCGAATGAGAGCCTTCATTAAATTTGCTCCGTGTAAATCACCTGACGCTTCTCCAGCAATGATATAATATTTCATAATTAATAAAACTTAGTAAAAAGTATAATTAGCGCACTTATAACAGTCGCAAATAAAACTCCCCTGGCCCTGTATATCTGATTTTTTTTTATGAAAATAAAAAAAACAAATAGATTTAATATGGCTCCTAATGCTATAATATTTCCAATAACACCTGTTTCAATTGCTTTATTGATAGTATCCTCTAGACTAAAAGTAGAGAAAAAATAAATATATAAATAGCTTCCTGCTACATTAGAAATGATTCCAATGATTAAACCAATAAGCACTTCTTTTTTTAAAGTTTCCAATTACTAATTTTTTTAATGACTTGATGCGCTGTTAAATCATATTGGGTAGGAGTAATAGATACATAACCATTTTCAAGAGCCCATTCGTCGGTGTCTTCTCCCGGATCGTTATTCACAAACTTTCCACTAAGCCAATAATATTCTCTGCCTAATGGATTAGTTCTTTTGTCGAATTGTTCTTCCCAAACACCATTCGCTTGTCTACATATTTTTATTCCTTTTAGTTTGGTGTTTGAAATTTTAGGAATATTTACATTTAAAACAACTCCTTTTGGCAATCCATTGTTCAAACATTCTGAAGTGATTCTTTTTACAAATTCCCTTGAATGTGTGAAATCTGCATCTAATGAATAGTCTAGTAATGAAAAACCAATAGCAGGTATACCTTGAGTTCCAGCCTCAACAGCTGCACTCATAGTTCCACTATAAATAACATTAATGGAAGAATTGCTGCCGTGATTTATCCCACTTACACATAAATCCGGTTTTCTTTTTAATATTTCATTGACAGCAATTTTCACACAATCAGCTGGGGTTCCGCTACAACTGTATTCAGATTGCGGTTCATTTTTATTGATAACAATAGGCTCGCAATAAAGTGTATTGTTGATAGTTATTGCGTGTCCCATACCGCTTTGTGGAGAATCTGGAGCAACTACCACCACATCGCCAAAAATATTCATAATATCAATCAGAAAGCGAATGCCAGGAGCGTTAATCCCATCATCATTGGTGACTAGAATTAGAGGTTTATTTGAATTCATTATAAGATTTTACTTTAGCTAAAATACATAATAATTACTTCTGAATAGTTGTTTTAATACCTTAAGTATTGTTCCTATTGCTTTAACAAAAAATTAGTATCATTTCTGACTTAAAGGCAGTATATTTTATATAATTTAGTTGTTGATAAAAAATGAGTTATGAAAATTATGAAAAAGAATTTTAAAGTTTTACTTATTGCTGTTTTTGTGGCGATTGCTTCTTGTAGTTTTACTACCAAGAAGTTTGACAATCCAGAAAAAGATAAGTTACTCATAGACTTAATTACTGTACGTCTTGGAAAAAGGACATTACAGTCCCAAGGATATGGATGACGATTTCTCAAGAAATATTTACAAAAATTTTATAGCTGCCATAGACCCATTAAAGCGTTATTTTTTAAATTCAGATATTGAGGAATTTAAACAGTATGAAACTGCTATTGATGATCAGATTAAAATAAAAGACGTCACTTTTTTTAAGCTAGTCTACACACGTTTGATTGATAGAATTGCCGAAATAGAAAAAATATATCCTCGGATTTTAGAACTGTCATTTGATTATAGTATTGATGAAGAATTGAATGTAGATTATGATAACATAACATATCCAAAAAATATAAAAGCACTTGAAAATCGCTGGAGAAAACAACTCAAATTCACTACTATTTCAAATTATTACGACCTAATTGAAGAAAACGGAACCAATCTCAATGAGAAATCTACAGAAGTAAAAAACGAAGACTACGAAGATCCTAAAAGTTTGAGTGAAATTGAAATAGAAGCAAGAGAAAATACAAAAAATTCCATGAGTGAATATTTTGATTTTGTAAATGATTTGGAGAGTAAAGATTATTTTGGAATATTTTTAAATACCATAGTTGAAGAATTTGATCCTCACACTAACTATTTTGCTCCCTCTGATAGAGACCGTTTTGAGTTACAAATGTCAGGTAAATTAGAAGGGATAGGAGCAAGATTACAAAAGAAAAATGATTATATAAAAATTGTAGAAGTGATATCAGGTGGTCCGGCGTGGCGTGGCGAACACGTGGAAGTAGGTGATATGATTATGAAGGTGAAACAAGAAAGTGAAAAAGAAGCAGTAAGTGTTGTAGGTATGCGCTTGAACGATGCTGTAAAGTTAATTAAAGGGCCAAAAGGGACTAAGGTAATATTAACTATTAAGCGTGTAGATGGAAGTATCGAAGAAGAAATAATTACCAGAGATGTAGTAGAATTAGAAGAAACCTATGCAAAATCGACCCTTATCAAAAAGAATGATAAAAACTATGGATTGATTGATTTGCGGCAATTTTATTTTGATATGCAGAATTATAAAGACCGAAATGCCGCAAGTGATGTAAAAAAAGAAATTATAAGATTGAAAAAAGAAGGAATGGAAGGTCTTATTATTGATTTACGTGGAAATGGCGGTGGTTCTCTAAGAACAGCGGTTGATATGGCTGGGCTTTTCATCAAAGAAGGTCCAATTGTCCAAGTAGCTTCTTCGGGTAGTAAAAAAGAAGTGTTAAACGATAATGATAACGAAATTGTCTGGAATGGTCCATTGGTAATATTAGTAAATGAGCTTTCAGCTTCAGCTTCAGAAATTTTAGCAGCTGCAATGCAGGATTACAAAAGAGCTATAGTTGTTGGGTCTAAGCAATCTTACGGTAAAGGAACGGTTCAAAATTTATTAGATTTAAATCAATGGCTTCGCAACAATGAAATGGGTGACATGGGCTCTTTAAAACTAACAACTCAAAAATTTTATAGAGTTAATGGAGGTTCAACACAACTAGAAGGAGTTAAAAGTGATGTAGTCATGGCAGATCGTTACAGTTATATAGATATTGGAGAAAAAGATTATGACAATCCCTTGCCCTACGATAAAATCGAGCCTGCAAATTATGAAGTTTGGAATGGAAACATAGATTACGAGAAAACAATTAACAGAAGTGTTGAGCGAATTACTAAAAGCCACCAACTAAAATTAATTGATGAGAATGCACAATGGATAAAAAATCGTCGCGATGTTACTACCGTTAACTTAAATTATAAATCCTATAAAAAAGATATAGAAAGCAGAATCGATGAAACTAAAAAATTTGATTCAATAGATAATTATGATAATAAATTAATTTATGAATCTTTACCTTTTGAAATTGAACTCATGAAACAAGATTCAACTCTTTTTGAAAAAAGAAAACGATGGCATAAAAGCCTAGGTAACGACATTTACATAGAAGAAGGTATTAATATATTACAAGATCTAAAGTCAACCAATAATAACGGTAAACTAGCTAATGTTAGAGATTAACTTAATAATTTTATGATTAAATTAGCATGTGAAAAACTCCTCAACATCACTAACAAAATTAACGCTGCAAAAGTTTAGAAGAAATTCATGGGGCGTTTTTAGTTTTATCTTTTTATGTGCCTGTGTATGCCTTGCTTTGTTTGCCTATGTTTTAGCTCCTGATAATTCTAAAAATGCCAATCAAATGCATTTATCAATTCACTCGAAATCTCCTGGATTTAAGGTGAAAATGCTAAAAATACCTTATGCTGAAGATGAACAAAATTCTTTCTCAGAATTTTTTACCGGAAAAAAAAATACTGCTCTAGAAATTCCTATTTCTGATTATATAATTCAGGATGATTTACTTCGAATTACAGAATATAATGACGAAGGAATAGATGGGATTATAAAAGATTACCCTAGTTCGTTGTTTTTTAAAGCAGATGATATTAATAAAGTTCCCGAGTTATATATTACGGAAAAATCCTTTTTACTAGGAACTGACAAATATGGTAGAGACCTGTTAAGTCGGATGCTTATAGGAATTCGTATTTCATTAGCTATTGGATTTGTATCGGTCTTTATTTCACTGATTATTGGGATATCTATGGGTGCTATTGCTGGTTATTTTGGAGGTAAAGTTGATGCAGTCATTATGTGGGTTATAAATGTTACATGGTCCATACCTACTCTTTTATTAGTTATCGCAATTACATTGGCTTTAGGTAAAGGTTTTTGGCAAGTCTTTATAGCGGTTGGATTGACTATGTGGGTAGAGGTCGCACGTGTTGTTAGAGGTCAAGTAATGAGCGTAAAACAAATGCAATATGTAAACGCCGCAAAAGCACTAGGATTTAATAATTTTCGAATTATAACAAAACATATTTTACCAAATAGTATGGCTCCTGTAATCATTATTTCGGCAGCAAACTTTGCTGCAGCCATATTAATAGAAAGCGGCCTAAGTTTCCTTGGAATTGGAGCTCAACCACCAATGCCTAGTTGGGGCGGTATTATTAAGGATCATTATTCTTATATAATCCTCGGGAAACCTTATTTAGCTATTATTCCTGGTCTAGCAATAATGAGTTTGGTGACTGCTTTTATGTTAATAGGCAATGCTTTAAGAGATGCTCTTGATGTTAAAAATTAATTTAACAGATACTTTAATGATTAATATAATTTGATGCGTCTAGCCTGATAAATATAAAAAGTAATATTGTAAAGCCCCAAAGTCCGGAGCCACCATAGCTAAAAAATGGTAATGGGATACCAATGGTTGGTAATAACCCTGAAACCATTCCAATATTTATAAAAAAATGAAAAAATAATATTGACGCTACGCTGTACCCGTAAATTCTACTGAATTGTGATTTCTGTCTCTCTGATAAAATTAGTAAGCGTATGATTAAGAATAAAAAAAGGACTACAACTCCCATGCTTCCTAAAAAGCCCCATTCTTCTCCTACGGTACTAAAAATATAATCTGTATCCTGTTCCGGCACAAATTTACCTTTAGTTTGTGTTCCTTGTAGCCAACCTTTTCCGGTCCACCCACCACTACCAATCGCAATTTCACTTTGATTAGTATTATATCCGATACTTTTGGTGTCAACTTGTTTTCCTAAAACAATATTAAAACGATCTCTATGTCTTTGTTCTAGAACGTTATCAAAGATAAAATTAACAGAAATTGAAAAACCAATACAAGCAATTGCTAAAATTCCATACTTAAATATGGATTTTTTTTTAGTTTTAAAAATTATAATTCCTGCAATTAATAATATTAAAAGGGAAACCCAGACCGTCCCAAGCGATAATGTAGCAACAAATAAAGCAGCTACAATAAAACCAAATAATAAATACATTACATGTAGTCCTTCTCTGTATAATGGAAAAATTAATGCTAAATAAACCAGTGCGCTTCCAGGATCCGGTTGAGGTATTATTAAAATAGCTGGTAAAATAATGATAATTAAAGATTTTATTTGATCTTCATACGTTAATAGATCAATTTGAATATCACTCACGTATTTTGCCAATGCAAGTGAAGTAGCAACTTTAGCAAATTCACTAGGTTGAATTGTAAATCCACCAACAGCGTACCAGGAGGTAGCACCATTAATATTTTTACCAAAAAGAAATAATCCAAGAAGTGAAAAGAGTGCTATGAGATATATAATACTTGAAAATCTTTCATAAAATTTTGCTTCAATAGCGAGTATAAAAATAATTAATAGCACACTCAGACAAATAAACATTAATTGTTTTGTATACACCTGTTTTACATCAAAAAAACTTGTAGAGGCTTCATTAAATGATGCAGAATATATGTTAATCCAACCAATAGCAACTAAAGCTATATATATAAATATAGTAACCCAGTCATATTTTGAACCTTTAGTTTTAAGCATTAATAATTAATTTTAAAAGGTTTTCCTGAATAAGGTTTTTCATATTCTTCCATAAGACTTCCATTAAGAATGAAATTTTCCATATCTGTTCTAGTTATTTCTCCTTTTAAATATTTTTCAATCATTAGTCCAGCTATTCTTCCTGCCCATCTTGAACCCCAGTAACCGTTTTCAATAATTACTGCTATGGCAATTTCAGGGTTTTCTTTTGGTGCAAAAGCAACAAAAATAGAATGATCCGTTAGCTGAACTCGCTTTCCATCAATCTTTGTATAATTTTCTGCAGTTCCTGTTTTTCCACAAATTTCGATACCCGGTATTTGTATGTTTTTTGCGGTCCCTTCATTGTAAACTTCAAACATTCCCTCAATAACCGCATCAAAGTGTTTTTTTTCAATTGTCGTTTTATACCGTTTGGTATATTTTAAAGGAATAGAATCGATAGTGTTAATATTCTTGATAATGTGTGGCTTGTAATACCATCCCCTATTCGCGATAGCAGCAGTAAAATTTACCATTTGCATAGGAGTAAGTATTACTTCTCCTTGACCAATAGCATTTGAAATAGTAGCACTCGCGTACCATTTGTATTTAGGATATTGATACCACCTGTTGTAAAATTCTGATGATGGTATTAATCCTTTTTTTCCTGGAGGTAAATCATACCCGATATAGTTATCTAATCCAAAGCTCGTTAAATGTCTTTTCCAATTATCAATACCCTCCTGAGGTGTCGAAAATTTCTCTAAAGTTCTTTTATAGATTTTACAGAAATAAGTGTTACAAGAATTTGCTAAACCTTCAGACATATTTAATGGTGTTTTGTGAAGATGACATCCAAGTTTTTTCTTTCCGCCATAATTGTAGCTGCCCTGACAAATTAACTTTTCATCTTTATGAACAATGCCTTCTTGCATTCCAATCAAAGCAGTAAGAGCCTTAAAAGGAGATCCTGGAGGGTATTCTCCCTGTAATACTCTATCAAATAAAGGTCTTGAAATAGTGTCGTACCATAATTTTGTAAAGTTTTTTGAACGCTCTCTGCCAACTAATAATTTTGGATCATAGTTAGGAGCAGAAATTAAAGCTAATATCTCACCTGTCGAAGGTTCTAGTGCTACAATCCCACCTCGTTTATTGACCAATAACTTCTCTCCATATTCCTGAAGTTTCGAGTCTATGGTAAGTGTAATATCTTTTCCATTGACTGGTATTGTATCAAAAACTCCTTCTTGATAAGAACCAATTTCTCTATTAAAACGATCCATTTGAAAATGCTTTACACCTTTTTTTCCTCTTAGGACATCTTCATATTCCATTTCTACACCAGCTTTACCAATTAGATCTCCCATTTGATAATACGGTTTTTTTTCTATTATGGTTTTATTAACTTCTGCGATGTATCCAAATACATTTGCAGAATTTGAGACTTGATAGTCTCTCAAGGATCTTTTTTGTATGTAAAAACCCTTATATTTCCACATTTTTTCTGAAAGGTAGGCGTATTCGTCTTTCGTAAATTGTGATACTACTACAGAGGGTAATCTCGGAGAATAAATTTTTGCTTTTTTTAGAATATTATTATATTTCTCTTCAGTTATTTTCAATAATTCACAGAACTCATTTATTGATTCAGAACTAAGTGAGTCTATATTTTTTGGAATCACCATAACATCATAAGACGGTTGATTAGAAACTAATAGTTCTCCATTTCGATCAAATATAAACCCACGTTGAGGGTAGTCAAATACTTTTTTTACAGCATTATTTTGAGATGATATTTGTGAGGATGTATCTAAAACTTGAAGGTAAAAAAGTCTAGCGGAGATTATTAATCCGGTAATAATAACCAGGAAGAAGAATAAATATTTTCTCAATTTATTTTTTACTAAATAAGGTGATAGTACACAAAATTATAACAATGCTAAAGATACTCGAAAATAAAATTGAATTTAAAAATAATAAAAAATGATTTATATTAAATATTTCTAGAGCAAACATTATAAAATGATGAAGAAATACCATAGACCCCACATAAATAGTCTGTTTTAGATAATCTTCACTACTAATTTTAATGGTATTGTATTCATAGCTTATACCGAATGAATATTTTAAAATTACAGGACGAATAAAAGCAATAAAGACTGAAGCGGCTGCATGAATACCTCCAGAGTCACTAAAAAAATCGATGAATAATCCTAATAAGAAACTTAAAAAAATGAGTAAACTTTTGTTAGCTGTAAATGGATAAATAATAATAAATAGAATATATAAATAAGGATTAATGTAGCCAAAAAGATTAATTTGATTTAAAATAAGTACTTGCACTAAAATGAGCAGAAAAAAGCGAGTAGTATTTATAAAAATTAAATTATTTAACATCCTCGTTTTCTTTTTCTAAGTTGATTATCTCATTTGTATCTATATTACTAATAATGTGTATATGTTCAAGATTTGTCATATCGTTAAACAATTTTATATTCAAATATTTTGAATTTTTATCTTGAGTCAGCGTAAAGTCTTTAATTTCACCAATCAATATTCCTTCGGGAAAAATTGTTGATTTTCCTCCTGTAACTATGGTGTCACCAATTTTGACAGGAGCTAACCTGGGAATGTCTATTAATTGTACAATACTTGGGTCAACTGTATTCCAAATTAATGAACCAAAATGTTTTGAGTTCTTAAGTTTCGCATTTATTTGGCTGTTAGTATTTAAAATTGATTGAACAGTAGCATATTTTCTAGAGATATTATCTATTATTCCAACGATACCTTTTGATGTAACAACTCCCATGTCTGTTTTTAAACTATCATTTATTCCCTTATTTATAGTGAGTTTATTTTTAGTTTTTGAATAAGAATTATTAATCACTTTTGCATGAGAAAAATAATATTTCGAATATATGAAAGCTGTATCAATATTATAATTAGTGATTTTATCTCTATAAGATTCTAATTTTCTTTTAATTCTGTTATTCTCTTCTAATAAAATTATATTTTCTTTTTTTAAACTAAAATAACTAGTTATTGAGCTTTTCATAGAATAAATAGTACCACTTATATAATTAGAAGAGTTTATAAATTTATTTTTATGATAAGAATGGGTCTGTATTGTTAGAAAAATAGAAAATAAAAATAAGAGTGTAAATAGCAGAAAATTTTTGTTTCGTATAAAAAAATATAGAATCTGCTGCATAAGATGTTCTAATCACTGGTAAATAACAATCGCCGTTAGTTATTTAATTAATACACTTTTATATTTTGATAAGTTTTTAAGACAAATTCCAGTACCACGAACTACTGCTCTTAAAGGATCTTCAGCTATATAAACAGGTAAATCTGTTTTTTGTGATAGTCTTTTATCCAATCCTCTTAACATAGAGCCACCTCCTGCTAAATAGATTCCAGTGTTATAAATATCTGCAGCGAGCTCAGGAGGTGTCCTAGATAAAGTTTCCATTACAGAGTCTTCGATTCTTAAAATAGATTTATCTAATGCTTTTGCAATTTCTCTGTATGAAGTTTGAACCTGTTTAGGTTTTCCAGTTAATAAATCTCGTCCTTGTACTGCTAAATCTTCAGGTGGTAAATCCAAATCCTCAGTAGCAGCGCCAATTTGTATCTTAATATTTTCTGCAGTTCTTTCACCCACATAAAGATTATGTTGAGTTCTCATATAGTAAATTATATCGTTGGTAAAGACATCGCCAGCAATTTTCACAGATTTATCACAGACAATTCCTCCTAAGGCAATCACTGCAATTTCAGTAGTCCCGCCACCGATATCAACTATCATATTTCCTTTAGGCTGCATGGTATCAACTCCAATACCGATAGCTGCTGCCATTGGTTCGTGTATAAGGTAAACTTCTTTTCCATTAACTCTTTCTGCACTTTCTTTAACGGCACGCATTTCTACGGCAGTAATTCCACTTGGAATACATATAACCATACGTAGGGAAGGAGTGATCCATTTCTTTTTAAGAGCAGGAATGTCTTTGATGAACATATTTATCATTTGTTCGCTGGCGTCAAAATCTGCAATTACCCCGTCTTTTAAAGGTCTTATGGTCTCAATATTATTATGGGTTTTACCTTGCATTAAATTGGCTTCTGTTCCTACAGCAATTATTTTTCGTGTGGTTCGATCTCTAGCAACTATAGATGGTGCATCAACCACTACCTTGTCATTGTGAATAATTAGTGTATTGGCAGTTCCTAAATCTATTGCTATCTCTTCGGTTAAGAAGTCAAAAAATCCCATATATTATTTTAGATTTTGAAAATTAAACGTGTCATTACAAATGTAATAAAAATTAATGCTTAAAATGACGTACTCCGCTAAATACCATTGTCATAGAATTATCATTGCAATAATCGATACTCAACTCGTCTTTAATGGACCCGCCTGGCTGTATTACAGAGGTTATACCAGCTTTATCTGCAATTTCTACACAGTCCGGAAATGGAAAAAAGGCATCACTTGCCATAACAGCTCCGTTTAAATCAAATCCAAATGAAGTTGCTTTATTGATAGCTTGTTTTAAAGCGTCTACTCTTGAAGTTTGACCAGTTCCACTAGCGCACAACTGGTTCCCCTTTACCAAAACGATCGTATTTGATTTAGTATTCTTACAAATCTTAGAAGCAAACATTAAGTCTTCTAGTTCATTTGAACTTGGCTTATTATTAGTAACGTAGGTTAAATTCTCAATTCGATCCGTCAGATGATCTTTATCTTGGACTAAAGTCCCATTCAAACATGTTCTTACTATTGCCTTAGGCAATTCTATATTTTTTTGAATTAAAATAATTCGATTCTTTTTCCCTTTTAAAACTTCTAACGCTTCTTTTGAAAATGATGGAGCAATAACAACTTCACAAAATAATTTATGAATTTCCTCAGCAGTTGGGTGATCAATTTCAGTGTTACATATAAGAATTCCTCCAAATGCTGAAACAGGGTCTCCAGCTAAAGCATCGTTGTATGATTCAAGAACAGTATTTCTTTGTGCAATGCCACAAGCATTGTTATGTTTTAAAATTGCAAATGTTGGAGCCTCTCCAGTAAATTCAGCCATTAAATTTACCGCAGCATCAACATCTAGTAAATTATTATAACTTAATTCTTTACCATGTAATTTATCAAAAATTGCTTCAAAATTTCCATAAAAAAATCCTTTTTGGTGTGGGTTCTCCCCATACCTTAATGTATTCCCTTTTGGTTCACTAATTTTTAAAGTAGCAATTTCTTGGTTTTTATTAAAATAATTGAAAATAGCGGTATCATAATGAGAAGATATATTAAAGGCCTTTGCTGCAAATCTCTTTCTATCTGCTAACGATACTATTCCATTATTAGTAGTTAATACACTTAATAACTCTCCATAATCTTCCATAGAAGAAATACACAAAGTATCAGCGTAATTTTTTGCAGCTGCCCTGATTAAAGAAATTCCGCCAATATCTATTTTTTCAATGATTGCTGTCTCTTCAGCTCCTGAAGCCACTGTTTTTTCAAAAGGATATAAGTCGACCACAATTAAATCTAATTGAGGGATATTATAGGTTTCCATTTCCGAAACGTCATTTTCGTTGTGTTGTCTATTTAAAATTCCTCCAAAAACTTTTGGATGCAATGTTTTTACTCTTCCTCCGAGAATTGACGGATAATCAGTCACTTCTTCTACAGGTATAACATCAATTCCTAAGTCGTTGATAAATTTTTGAGTACCTCCTGTTGAATAAATTTTAACGTCCAACTCGTCAAGCTTTTTGACTATTGGTTCAAGGCCCTCCTTATGGAATACAGAAATTAAAGCGGAGTCTATTTTTTTATTTTTCATAAGGAGATTGGTTTTTTTAGTCTTTAAATCAGGCTTATGCAAAAGTACATAATTACCTCTTAAAATTGTAACATATGTTTATAGAAAACGTCCTATATTAGTGAAACTTTTTTGTGTTAAAAAAAACATTAATTTTTCACTTAAATAGTAAATAAAAAAACCTTTGATTTAAATTTTATAATGATAATATATTTACGAGTTTTAAGGGAAAGTTTTAATTTTGCAATTAATGCGCTTACAACAAATAAGCTAAGGACATTTTTGTCATTACTGGGGGTAACCATCGGGATTTTCTCAATTATTGCAGTCTTAGCTGCTGTAGATTCACTTAAAAACGAGATAAATGATAGTATAAGTTCTTTAGATAACAGTACTATTATTATCATGCGATTTAATTTTGGTCCCTCTGATGTGCCTCGATGGAAAAGTGAACAATTTCCAGATGTTTCGTACGAGGAATACCAATACATAAAAAGAAATGTACCAAATACCAAAGCGGTCTCGTTTACCTTAAATGTTCCTAGAACAGCTATTAAATATGAAGAAAATTCTATTTCAAATGTTGATGTGGGAGCAATCACACATGAGTATTACGATATAGAATCTCTTCAAATCGCTGAGGGGCGTTTTTTTAACGAAGCAGAATCAAACAGTGGGACTCCTGTTATTGTTTTGGGAGATGAAATTGCAAAAACTTTGTTTTCCTCTTCAAGCCCTTTAGGAAAAAAAATACGATTGTATGGTCGAAAATTTACGGTGATAGGAGTTCTCAAAAAAGAAGGCTCCGGATTATTTGGAGAATCTAAAGACACGACTGTTTTACTACCCGTTAACATGGCAAGAAAAATATTTGGAGATAATAATAAATCTACCTTCCCACAAATTATAGTAAAGCCCGAAAAAGGAATCGATAATGAGGGATATATTGCTGATTTAACTCAAAAAATTAGAATGGCTAGAGGATTAAAACCTGACGACATTAATGATTTTTTTATCAACCAATTAAAAGGTTTTAAAGATGTGATTGACGATATTACGGGAACAATGAATGGTATTGGTTGGGTTATTAGTGGATTTTCCTTGTTAGTTGGTGGATTTGGAATTGCCAACATTATGTTTGTAAGTGTAAAGGAACGAACCAATCTTATTGGAATTCAAAAATCATTGGGAGCAAAAAATAAATTTATATTATTTCAATTTTTATTTGAAGCGGTAATATTATCTCTTATCGGAGGACTTATAGGTTTGATTTTAGTTTTTGTAGTGTCAGTAATGGCCTCTTCGTTTTCAGGAGATTTCAATTTTGTGTTGTCTCCATGGAATATGTTTTTAGGTACCGCTATTTCAGCTATAATTGGATTGATTTCTGGAATAATTCCTGCAATATCAGCTTCAAAATTAGATCCTGTTGAAGCAATTAGAACCGGACAGTAATTAAAAGATTATAGAATTAATGCCACTTTTTCATTAACCCATTCTAATAAATCCTCATCTTTTTTTGAAAATGGATTTAAAGTATTAGAGTCAACATCTATTTGCCCTATATTTATTCCTTCTTTAAACAAGGGAACCACGATTTCTGCCTTCACATGAATACTACAGGATATATAATTATCTTGAGCTTTAACATCACCCACCACAAAGTTTTTGTCAGAATTAGCAACCTGTCCACAAATACCTTTTCCGAAAGGGATGGTGGTATGGTCAGTAGGTGCTCCAGCAAAAGCCTCTAAATGCAAAGTTTTTGCATCATGATTTGCAAAATAGAACCCAACCCAATCATAATAATCAATCGTATCTTTTAATGAATTACAAATTAAGGTCATTCGCTTATTTACAGAGTAATCATTCTGATCAATAATCCAATGTATTCTTTCTTTAAGCTCTTTTTGTGTCATAGAAAATCTTATCAAACACTAAAATAATGAAACAAAATTTAATTTAATTAAAAATAATAAACTTAAATTTTAGTTAAATAGATAGCTAAATCCCTTCTAGTTTTAACATATTTTGTAACTTTATGTTATGCAAAAAGCAATTTCTGTTTTATTAACTACACTAATCTTGGCAAGTAGCTCAGGTGTTACCTATGCCAAGCATTTTTGTGGGGATATTGAAGTTGTTTCTACCTTGACCATGGGTAAAAAAAGTCTTTCTTGTGGTATGGCTATGGAAGCTGATGATTGCGATAAAAACGAAGAAGATCCCATTGATTGTTGTAAAAACACTTATAAAAATATTGATACGGATGATACCTTTGTAAATTCATCGTACGATTTGCAAATCAGCAACAATTTTATTGCATGTTTTATATCTAGTTTTGTTTTACAATATGTTTCTTTTTCAGATAAAGAAATACATCTATTTAATGGCTATGATCCTCCACCTATATACGAGGATATACATGTGCTTCACGAAGTTTTTATCATTTGATTTTTATTTAAATATTAAGATTCATTGGAAATGTAGACGGTTTCCTCAATTAACTTTTACGGACTTTAATGTCTGGTTTAAATAAAAATTTAAATAAATGAAATACTTATTATATATATTATTAGTACTACCTGTAATTTCCTTTTCTCAAGAAAAAATTGAAGGAATTATATTAGAAAAGAATGAAAAAAACGAACTAATAGGCCTTCCTGGTGCTAATGTCTTTTGGGCAGATGCATCTATAGGTACTATGACAGATTTAGATGGTACTTTTTCGATACCTTATGAAAAAGTGTATACCAAACTAGTTATTAGCTATGTTGGTTACCTAACGGATACTATTGTTGTTAATTCTACGAGAAGAATAAAGTATATTTTAAATACTAAAGATCAATTAGACGAAGTTGTGATTAAAACTAGAAAAAAAGCGTCCGTAAGGTCGTATTTATCGTCACAAAACGTAATAAACGTAAGTAGCTCAGAGTTGTTAAAAGCTGCTTGCTGTAATTTATCTGAAAGTTTTGAAACCAATCCTTCAATTGATGTCAATTTTGTAGATGCACTAACAGGAACTAAAGAGATTAAAATGCTTGGTTTAACCAGTCCTTATATTTTAATAACTACAGAAAATATACCATCCATAAGAGGTGCATCTCAAACGTATGGGATGAGTTTTATTCCTGGGACTTGGGTGGAGAGTATCCAGATTACCAAAGGAGCTGGTAGTGTGATAAATGGTTTTGAGAGTATCGCTGGGCAAATAAACACAGAGTTACAAAAACCCTCAAGAGACGATCTGCTATTTGTAAATCTTTATGGAAACGCAAATGGGCGGTTGGAATTAAATACTCATCTAAATACTAAAGTTACCGATAAATGGAATACAGGATTGTATGTACATGGAAATGTAAGAAATCACAAATTCGATAAAAACGAAGATTCGTTTTTAGATATGCCTATGCAAAAACAAATAAATTTGATGAATCGCTGGCAGTATACTAATAACGAAAAAGGGTTGGTGAGTTTTATCAATTTTAGGTTTTTAAATGACGAAAAACAGACAGGTCAAGTCGATTTTGATCCAAATAGAGATCAATTAACTACCAATTATTGGGGTAGTGAAATAGATACACAAAGGATTGAAGGTTCTGTAAAATTTGGTTACGTAAACCCAGAAATACCATACCAAACTATTGGGGTTCAAGCATCGTATAGCAATCATGTACAAGAATCGTATTTTGGATTAAATATTTATGATATTAGCCATGATAGTTTTTTTGCTACTGCAATGTATAATTCTATCATAGGAGATTCTAGAAATAAATTTAAATCTGGAATTAGCGCTACTTATGATGATTATAATGAACTCGTAAATACGGATGTTTATCAACGGTCAGAAAATTCTTTTGGAGCATTTTTTGAATATTCTTACGATAATTTAGGTGATTTAAATTTAACAGCAGGATTACGTATCGATACTTCTAATTTATTAGGTACATTTTTAACGCCAAGGTTACATGCTCGATATACTCCTTGGGAAGATTCGGCTTTTAGAATTTCTGCAGGTAGAGGAAAAAGGAGCGCCAATATTTTTACAGAAAACCAAAAAATGTTCGCTTCTTCAAGGCGAATTAATATTTTAGATTCTAATGGTAGTATATATGGATTAGATCCTGAAATTGCTTGGAATTATGGAATTTCCTTCTCACAAAAATTTAATGTATTTGGTAAAAAATCTGAAATTACTCTAGATTATTACAGAACCGATTTTATAAATCAAATTATAGTAGATTGGGAAAATCCTAGAGAAGTTAATTTCTATAATCTAAAAGAAAAAAGCATTGCAACTAGTTTTCAAGCTGAATTTAATATCAATATTCTTGAAGGATTCGATTTTAGAACAGCTTATAAATATTATAATGTTAAAACAGATTATACTTCAGGAAGGTTAGATAGACCATTGACCCCAAAACATAGGGTTTTTGTAAATGTTTCTTATGAAACTTTAAGAAAAGCAAATGGAACTCAATGGAAATTTGATTCAACCTTTAATTGGTTAGGAGAACAACGTTTATCATCTACTTATGGGAATCCTATAGAATATAAATTACCAGAAACAACTCCTGCATTTGCTACTTTAAATGCTCAACTAACCAAAGTGTTTTCTAAATCTTTTGAAGTGTATTTGGGAGGAGAAAATTTAACAAACGAAAAACAAGACAATCCAATTTTAAATAGTGAAAATCCGTTTGAATCAACATTTGACACAACATTTGTTTATGGTCCAATTTTTGGAGTTACCTTTTATGCAGGATTGCGATATAAATTAAATTAAAAATATAAAAAATGAAAAAATTAGTTTTATTAGGCCTACTTTTATTTGTAGGACATACACTTACTGCACAAAGCAAAAGTGCAAAAGCAACCATTGAGGTGGATGGTGTTTGTTTAATGTGTAAAGATCGAATTGAAAAAGCATGTATTAAAACAAAAGGGGTAAAGTCAGCTGTTTGGGATGTGAATTCTCATGAATTAAGCTTAATTTATAATGAGCAAAAAACCGACTTAACTGCTATACAAGAAAATATAGCTGCTGTTGGACATGACACACAAAAAATTATTGCAACAGATGATGCTTATGCTTCTGTTCATTCTTGTTGTAAGTACCGAGATCAAGATGTAAAAGACGATAACGAGAATTAGTATTAGCTTTACCGTCATATAAAAAAAGACCTCTAGAAATAGAGGTCTTTTTTTATAATGGTTGAATGTGATAATCTTACATCATCCCTGGCATTCCGCCACCACCTCCCATTGGAGGCATTGGAGGTGTATCTTCCTTAATATCCACTAAAGCACATTCGGTAGTTAAAATCATACCAGCAACTGATGCTGCATTTTCTAATGCAACACGAGTCACTTTTTTAGGGTCGATAATACCGGCATTTAGCATATCTACATATTGATCAGATTTTGCATCATAACCAAAGTTTTTCTTTCCCTCTAGAACTTTATTAATTACTACCGATCCTTCTCCACCAGCGTTTTCAACAATAGTCCTCAAAGGAGCCTCTATCGCTCTAGCAACAATATTCATTCCGGTTACTTCGTCAAGGCTGTTTGCATTTAGTTTTTCTAAAACTGCTTTTGCTCTAACCAAAGCAACTCCACCACCAGCAACAATACCTTCTTCAACAGCAGCACGAGTCGCATGCAAAGCATCGTCTACACGATCTTTTTTCTCTTTCATTTCCACTTCGGAAGCAGCACCTACATATAGTACCGCAACTCCTCCTGCTAATTTTGCGAGTCTTTCTTGAAGTTTTTCTTTGTCATAATCACTTGTAGTCGTTTCGATTTGAGCTTTTATTTGATTAACTCTGGCTTTGATATCTTTCTTCGCACCAGCGCCCTTTACAATTGTTGTATTATCTTTATCTATAGTAACTGTTTCAGCAGTTCCTAACATTTCTAAAGTTGCATTTTCTAAGGTAAATCCAAGTTCTTCAGAAATAACGGTTCCGCCGGTTAAAATTGCGATGTCTTCCAGCATTGCTTTACGTCTATCACCAAATCCTGGTGCTTTTACGGCAGCAATTTTTAAAGAACCTCTTAATTTATTCACCACTAATGTTGCCAATGCTTCACCGTCAACGTCTTCAGCGATTATTAAAAGTGATTTGCCTTGTTGAGCAACCGGTTCTAAAATTGGAAGTAAATCTTTCATCGTAGAAACTTTCTTATCGTATAATAAAATCATAGGACTTTCCATTTCTGTTTGCATTTTCTCGCTGTCTGTAACAAAATAAGGGGACAAATAACCTCTATCAAATTGCATACCTTCCACAACATCAACATAGGTTTCTGTTCCTTTAGATTCTTCAACAGTGATGACTCCTTCTTTACCAACCTTATCAAAGGCTTCGGAAATTAAATCACCAATGAGCTCATCATTGTTTGCAGATATTGAGGCTACTTGCTTAATCATATCTGATGAGTTACTTACCTTTTTTGCTTGTTTGTTAAGGTTTTCTGTGATCGCTACAACTGCTTTATCAATACCCGCTTTTAAATCCATTGGATTAGCACCAGCAGCTACATTTTTTAAACCTTCTTTTACTATTGCTTGTGCTAAAACAGTAGCAGTAGTTGTTCCGTCACCAGCTAAATCATTAGTTTTTGAAGCTACTTCTTTTACCATTTGCGCCCCCATATTTTCAAGAGGATCTTCTAATTCTATTTCTTTAGCAACTGTTACTCCATCTTTGGTAATTTGAGGTCCACCAAATGACTTTCCAATAATTACATTTCTTCCCTTTGGACCTAAAGTTACTTTTACTGCATCTGCTAAAGCGTTTACACCACGTTTAATACTGTCACGTGCTTCAACATCAAATTTTATATCTTTTGCCATAATATGTTATATTTTTAATCCCAATGACTGGGAAATTATTTACTTATTTTTTTAGATAATTGCTAGAATGTCTTCTTCTCGCATGATCAGGTAATCATTACCCTCATATTTTAATTCGCTTCCTGAGTATTTTCCGTAAAGAACCATATCACCAACTTTAACGGTCATATTGTGATCTTTTTTTCCTTTACCTACTGCTACCACTTTTCCTTGTTGAGGTTTTTCTTTTGCAGAATCTGGGATGTATAAACCAGAAGCTGTTTTTGTTTCTGCTTCTTGTGGTTCTACTAAAACTCTGTCTGAAAGAGGTTGAATTTTTAATGCCATTGTTACTATTATTTTTAATTGTTATTTATAATTTTCAATATAATCTAAAAGTATGCCAGTTCCTGTTTTTAATGACAATACTAAAAAAAAATGCCAGCTTGTCAGAAGCTGGCATTTTTTAATATCTTAAAAAATGTATTATTCATTGTTTTCCTCTGTAGTTTCTTGCGGTGCTATGTCTACTGGTGGTAGTGCATTTTCTATTGCATTTTCATCAAATGCTTTTGAACTAGAATTTCCAACGCCACTCATTATAGAAACATTTGAAAGTAGGATTAAAGCTAATAAAAGAGTTGCTAGAGTCCAGGTGCTTTTGTCTAGAAAATCTGTTGTTTTTTGAACGCCACCTAATTGCTGTGTTCCACCACCACCAAAAGAAGAAGATAATCCACCACCTTTAGGATTCTGTACCATAATTACTACGACTAATAGAAAGGCTACAAAAATTATTAATCCTATAAATATTGTAAATGTACTCATTTTTAATTTTTATTTATGTGTTTGTTTATTGCTCGAATTTGGTCTGCAAAGAAACCACTTTTTTCGGGATATTTCAAACTTAATATTTTGTAGGCTTGCAACGCTTTTTGATAATTGTTTTGTTGTAAGTAAACTTTAGCTAAAGTTTCAGTCATTAAAGCTTCAGAGGTATAGGTAATTTCGTTGGCTAAATTTTCTTCCTTATCATATTTTACGATGCTTTTAGAGGGTTTTAATTTTGGATTTTCTTGGATAAACTTGTTGATTAAATCAGAATTAGGTTTTTCCGAATTGGATAAATTTTTAGTTGCTTCTCTAACTATTGGTTTAGCAGTTGTAAGTTTTAGCCATTCCGAGAATGAATGAGAATCTTCTTTGGTAAAATCTAAAGGATTGTTTTTCTCTAAATCAGACTTTGTAATTTCATTTTTTATTTGTTTTTCAACGGATTTTTCTCTTCTGTGAAATAAATCTGGGTTTAATATGGCATCTGCTTTTTTTAATTCAGTCTTTAATTGTTGATCTATTTCTTTACTAACTTGTTTAGATATATCTTCAGATGTTACTTCTAATTTAAGATAGGAATCTTCTTGTTTTTGAATGGTATCAGAAATTTCGTTTTGTATAAAAAAATTCGAAGTAATGTATTCAAAAAGAATATTTCTGTCTGTGGTATACGCTGCAGTTAATTTTAAAGCATCATTGTATAATAAGCTATTTGATTTTTTTAAACTTTTTAAGTGTAGCGCTCTAGCTGTTTGAAAAAAGGGATATTTTTCAACGATCTCCGACAATCCAAAAAGATTTTTTTGACTTATGCTTTCCGGATGAGCAAGTAGTGATGTGAACGTTTTTTTATTCATTTAATTTTACCAATTAGCTAAAGATACGTTAAAAATATCTTGTGTAATTCTTTCAAATATAACACTGATAGCTTCCTCTTTTTGAGATCCAATCAATTGTGAACTTCCACCGTAATCGAAGTAAAAAGAAAAACGTTGATCAAAACCCTTTAATTCCTCTTTGGTATTATAAAACCTTACATTAACACTAATTGTCAACCTGTTTTGAGCAGCGGTACTTTGTGAGGTAGCGGTAATGGGAGCGATATAATATTCTACAATTTCTCCTTCAAAAACTAAGTCACCGCCGCTATTTACCAAATCTAAATTTGTTTGATTCAATAAAATATCTTGTAATTTTAATGTAAAATCTCTTTCAATTCCTGGCTCTACAATTGGCGCATTGTTTTTAAAATAATTAACCTGAAAGGTTTTTGTAGTAGAGTAATCAATATCTGCGCCTGTAAAAGAGTAGGTTCCGCAACTTTGAAGAGAACAAATGATAAAAAGAATTGCAATTGTTTTTTTAATATTTTTCATGCCTTTAACAAATATGATTTTATAAATTATATTGCTTAATTTTTCGGTAAAGAGTTCTCTCTGAAATTCCTAATTCTTCTGCAGCATCTTTTCTTTTTCCTTGGTATTTATCAAGAGATTTTTTTATTAATTCTAATTCTTTTTCTTGGATAGATAAGTTTTCTTCTTCTTCAATATCCTCAGCATAGGTATAGTTATCATTTTCTTCTGTTTTATGCGGATAATTATCCAATGAACTCTCGGATATATTTAGTACTTCAACATTTTTTACAGGAGCTGCATAGTTTGAATCAGACAAGTTTTCCAGTGTTTTTTCTGAACTTTGTGTATCGCTGTGCATCTTACTAATAATAGTGGAATGCTCCTTTTGAAGGTCTTTAGTGTTGTCAGATTTTATTAATTCTAATGTAAGTTTTTTAACATCATTTAAATCTCGTTGCATATCGAATAAGACTTTATAAAGTAATTCTCTTTCATTACTAAAATCACTTTCCTTCTTTTTAGTTCCAATAATAGCAGGAAGATTACTGCCAACATCTTTTAAGTAATTTTTTAATGTCTGAAACGATATATTTCTGTCTTTTTCGAGCACAGAAATTTGTTCTGCAACATTTCTTAACTGACGAATATTTCCCCCCCAATGGTATTTTAATAACAAGTCAGTTGCCTGTTCATCCAAACGAATAGTCGGCATTTTATATTTTTGCGCAAAATCAGAAGCAAATTTTCTAAAAATTAAATGGATATCTCCAGAGCGTTCTCTTAAGGGAGGTAAATTAATCTCTATAGTGCTTAATCTGTAATAAAGATCTTCTCGAAATTTCCCTTTACTAATATTTTCTACCATATTTATATTCGTAGCTGCTACGATACGAACATCTGTTTTTTGAGTTTTTGAGGAACCAACTTTTAGAAACTCCCCATTTTCAAGAACTCGTAGTAATCTAACCTGAGTAGGAAGGGGTAATTCGCCCACCTCGTCTAAAAAAATAGTCCCACCATCAGCAACTTCAAAATAGCCACTTCTTGTTGAAGTAGCTCCCGTAAAAGCTCCTTTTTCATGGCCAAATAATTCGCTGTCTATAGTTCCCTCTGGGATAGCTCCGCAATTTACGGCAATATACTTACCGTGTTTTCGGTGCGATAATGAGTGTATGATTTTAGGAATACTTTCTTTACCCACGCCACTCTCTCCTGTAACCAATACCGATATATCGGTTGGAGCAACTCGTATTGCTTTCTCTATAATTCTATTTAAATTAGGATCATTACCTATTATTCCGAAACGTTGTTTGGTTGCTTGTATTGACTCCATAGTTTTCTTCTTATGAAAATTTTAATTATTATCAGAATAACCAACACCCTCTCCAATCAGTGTTGCGCTTGTACAGTCGGTTATTTTTACCATTACAAATTCTCCTACTTTATAATCTTCTTTAGGAAAAACAGCCATCGTATTTTGCGAGGTTCTTCCAGCCCAGTGTTGATTACTTTTTTTAGATTCTTTTTCTATTAATACCTCGAAAGTATTCCCAACGAATGCTTCCGTTCGATAGGCACAATGTTTTCTCTGAAGTGCTACTATTTCAGCCAATCTTCTCTTTTTGATATTTTCAGGAACATCATCTTCAATTTTTCTGGCAGCTAAGGTACCTGGTCTTTCAGAATAGGCAAACATATAGCCATAATCGTATTTTACGTATTCCATTAAACTTAGAGTGTCTTGATGATCTTCTTCAGTTTCAGTTGGGAATCCAGTAATTAAGTCTTGTGATATAGAACAATTTGGTAAAATTTTACGAATATTATCTATCAATTCCATATACTCTTCTCGAGTATGTTGACGATTCATTTCTCTTAATATTCGAGTACTTCCACTTTGAACAGGTAAGTGAATGTAGTCACAAATATTTTTGTGCTTGGCCATCGTGTGTAATACGTTAATTGCCATGTCTTGTGGATTGGAAGTAGAAAAACGTAAACGCATTTTTGGTTGTGCCGTTGCAACTAAATCTAATAATTGTGAAAAATCGGTGGCTGTTGCTTTTTGAATTTCAGAGGCTTTTTTAAAGTCTTTTTTTAAGCCTCCTCCATACCATAAATAACTATCTACATTTTGACCTAATAACGTAATTTCTTTATATCCTTTATTAGCAAGATCGTTCACCTCTTCTAAAATACTCACAGGATCTCTGCTACGCTCTCTTCCCCTTGTAAATGGAACCACACAAAAAGTGCACATATTATCGCATCCGCGGGTAATACTCACAAAAGCAGTCACGCCGTTTCCCCCTAGGCGAACCGGGGCTATATCACCATAGGTTTCGTCTTTTGATAATATTACGTTGACAGCATCTCTACCATCGTCTACTTCTTTTATTAAATTTGGAAGATCTTTGTATGCATCCGGTCCTACAACTAAATCGACTATTTTTTCTTCTTCTAAAAATTTTTCTTTTAAACGTTCAGCCATACACCCAAGAACACCAACTTTCATTCCTGGGTTAATTTTTTTTACTGCATTGTATTTTTGCAGTCGTTTTCTGACTGTTTGTTCAGCTTTATCTCTTATGGAACAGGTATTTACTAAAACTAAATCAGCATCTTCAAGATTTTGAGTTGTATTAAATCCTTCTTTGTCTAAAATTGATGCAACAATTTCACTATCACTAAAATTCATAGCACAACCGTAACTTTCTATGAATAAGTTACGAGTGTTTTCTTTTTTTGAATCAAGTACTAGTGTTTCGCCTTGTTTTTTTTCGTCAATAATTTTTTTCATACTATTCTTCATTGATTGAAGATGACTTATTTATAATATTTATTTTTAATTTTTAAATGCCCAATTAGCGTGCCTGGTTTTATTTGGGATTAGCAAAGATACAATTTAATTAATATTTTATGACATTATGGCAGGTTTCTTTTCGTAATTTGGTCATCTCAATAGGCTTGTGTTTTATTTGCAAAAGTTATTCAAACTACTTTTTGATTGTAAAAACAAGATTATTAAGGTCCTTTAAATTATATTTTTAAGATAAAATTATTGAATTTTGAGTACTAAATAAAAGGAATTAAGATGGGTTCATTTTCTTTGTTTTTTGAATAAATTTTATCTGAATTTTCATCTTTTTTTAAACTTTAAAATTAAGTTTTAAAAAATTCACATACTTTTGTTTCCCAAATATAACATTATATGGCAAAGAATTTAGTAATTGTTGAGTCCCCCGCGAAAGCAAAAACGATAGAAAAATTTCTAGGTAAAGATTTTAAGGTTACCTCAAGTTTTGGACATATTGCTGATCTTCCTTCCAAGGAACTTGGAGTCGATGTGGATGGAGACTTCACACCCAAATATATGGTGCCTAACGACAAAAAAAGTTTAGTTAAAGATTTAAAATCTGCTGCTAAAAAAGCTGAGATGGTTTGGCTTGCAAGTGATGAGGATCGTGAGGGAGAAGCTATAGCATGGCACTTAGCAGAAAACTTAAATTTGACAGAAAATAACACAAAACGAATTGTTTTTCACGAAATAACAAAGACTGCCATCTTGAAGGCAATTAAAAATCCAAGAAAAATTAATTATGATTTGGTAAACGCTCAACAGGCCAGAAGAGTTCTTGATCGACTTGTAGGTTATGAATTGTCTCCAGTTTTGTGGAGAAAAGTAAAAGGTGGCTTGTCTGCAGGTAGAGTTCAGTCTGTAGCAGTTCGTTTAATAGTTGAAAGGGAACGCCAAATTGAAGCTTTTAAACCAGTAGCCTCTTTCAGGTTAGTCGCTGAGTTTACTAATAAAAATGGAAATAAGTTTAAAGCAAAACTTCCAAAGAACTTTAAAACAGAAAATGATGCACGAAATTTTTTGACAAAAAATTTGGGAGCAAGTTTCAAAGTTTTAGATTTAGTTAAAAAACCTGCTAAAAAATCGCCAGCTCCACCTTTTACAACATCTACATTACAACAAGAAGCCTCTAGGAAGCTCTATTTTTCAGTTGGTAAAACGATGACAATTGCTCAGAGACTATATGAGGCGGGTCTTATTACCTATATGAGAACTGATAGTGTAAATCTTTCTAATGATGCTAAAAAAGCTGCTGAAGACGAAATTACTAATTCTTATGGAGTAAAATACAGTTCGCCAAGAAATTTTAAAAGCAAAGCAAAGGGGGCACAAGAAGCCCATGAGGCAATTCGTCCAACCGATATGTCTCGACACACTATAAGTGGAGATTATGATCAAGAGCGCTTATATAGTTTAATTTGGAAACGTACCATTGCTTCACAAATGAGTGAAGCTCAATTAGAAAGAACAAATGTAAAAATTAAAAGTAGTGCTGATGTTGCAGAACATTTTGTTGCTAACGGAGAAATGATAAAGTTCGATGGTTTTTTAAAGGTTTATTTAGAAGGAACTGATCAAGAACATGAAGAACAAGACGGAATGTTACCCACGTTAAATATTGGAGATGAGTTATTAAAAAACTACATTACAGCTACGCAAAGGTTTTCTAGACCTCCCTACCGATATACCGAAGCTTCCTTAGTTAAACAAATGGAAGAATTAGGTATTGGAAGACCCTCTACTTATGCGCCAACAATCTCAACAATTATCAATCGAAACTATGTTGAAAAAGGTTCTGTAGAAGGTGTTGATCGTAACTACTTGCAAATTACTTTAACAGATAAGCTAACAGAAACTACATTAAACGAAGCAGTTGGTTCTGATAAAGGAAAGTTAGTCCCAACCGATATTGGTATGATCGTCGTCGATTTCTTAGTAGAACATTTTGAATATATTTTAGATTATAATTTTACTGCAAAAGTAGAAGAGGATTTTGATAACATTGCTGACGGTAAAGAGGAGTGGTCAAAAATGATGAAAAATTTTTATAAGAAATTTCATCCGCAAATTCAAGATGTGACCGAAAATGCTGGGAGAGAAAGTGGTGAGAGAATCTTAGGAAAAGATCCAGTAACCGGTAAAACCGTATTGGTTCGTTTGGGAAAATTTGGTCCAATGGCTCAAATAGGTGCACCAGATGACGAAGAGAAAAAATTTGTAAGTCTTCGCCCTGATCAGCAGTTACATCAGGTTACTTTTGAAGATGTGATGGATTTATTTAAATTGCCTAAAGATCTTGGATTGTTTGAAGGACTGGATGTCCAAATTAATAATGGTCGATTTGGCCCGTATATTAAATTTGATTCAAAGTTTATATCCTTGCCAAAAGGAATGGATCCTCTAGAAGTCGATTTAAGTACGGCAAAACAATTGATAGAAGAAAAAAGAAAAGCAGACGCACCTATATATGTATACGAAGGATTGCCAGTTCAAAAAGGTGCTGGGCGTTTTGGTCCTTTTATAAAGTGGAACGATATGTTTATCAATGTCAATAAGAAATATGATTTTGATCATCTAGCTGATTCTGATATTATCGAATTAATCGAAGCGAAAAAACAAAAAGAAATCGATAAATTAATTCATAACTGGGAAGACGAAGGGATTCGATTGGAAAAAGCCCGTTGGGGTCGTTTTAACTTAATCAAGGGAAAAACCAAAATTGAGTTGCCTAAAACTACCAAAGCAGCTAAAATGACTTTGGAGGATGCTTTAGCTATTTATGAAAAAAAGAAGCCAAAAAGAAAATCAGCAGCAAAGAAAAAGCCTGCTGCAAAAAAAAAGGCGACCGCTAAGAAAAAATAATGATTGATTTTTTAACTCCTGTTTCAAAAACAGTTTTAGCACACAGAGAGATTTTACCTTCAGGTGTTCTTGGTAAACACATTTCTGTGCTCAGTAGTACCGGTGTTTTACCGGATCTTGATCATGTTAATTTTGCAATACTGGGAGTTAAAGAAAATAGAGGTGATATCAATTTCATTGGAGAAGAATTATGTTTTGATGAGATTCGGAAATCATTTTATTCGTTATATCCTGGAAATTGGTCTCATAAAATCGTTGACCTTGGCGATATTGAAAAAGGAGCAACATTAAATGACACTCATTTTGCAATGAAAGCGGTTTTAGAGCAACTGCTTTTAAAAAAAATAATTCCTTTACTGCTTTGTGGAAGTCAAGATTTAGCTTATTCCCAATACCGATCCTATGATGTTCTTGGGAATATGGTAAATATAACCAACATTGACAGTAAGTTTGATTTGGGAGACGCTGATCAGCCAATGACCAACAAATCTTTTGTGGGAAAAATTATTGTAAATAAGCCATATGGCTTATTTAATTATAGCAATTTAGGCTATCAGTCCTATTACAACGCATCTGAAGAGATAAAATTGATGGAGAAATTATTTTTTGAAGGTTATCGGCTTGGAGAAGTCATAGCGGATACAAAAATAGTTGAACCAATATTAAGAGATTCCGATATGGTTTTTCTAGATATCGAAGCAATAAAAAGCGCAGATTTGAGTTATAGGAACAGTAAGAGCCCAAATGGCTTTGATAGCAGAGAAATTTGCGCCATTGCAAGATATGCAGGGATTAGCAATAGAGTTTCTTCATTTGGAATCTACGAACTTAAAGAATTTAAAGATTTTAAAAGCTCGGCAATGTTGATTGCTCAAGTATTTTGGTATTTTATCGAAGGATTTAATTTTAGAGTCGCAGATGATGATTTTAGTAACGATTCTCAGTTTACAACCTATAAAGTACCTGTAGAAGAAGAGGTGTTAATTTTTAAAAAGAGTAATAAAACCGGTAGGTGGTGGATAATATTACCTTTTTTTACTGGAGGCAATAATAAATTGAAAAGAGAAACGTTATTACCTTGCACCTATGGCGATTATTTGTGTGCATGTGATCAGGAAATTCCTGAAAGGTGGATGAAAGCCCGCCGAAAAAATGAATTTTAATAACAAACAAACTAATATTATATCGTAAAAGTAGAGTGTTTTTTAAAAAATATGTTGTTTTTTAAAATTTTTATAAATAGGTTTACGCTCTATATTTCGATAAATTAACCTAAATATATATGAAAAAGCTTGTTGCATTAGCTGCGATCATATTCACATTACATAGTTGTAATTCAGGTGATCGTGGAGAACTAGTTGGAACTCAAGGTAAAAAATGGCATCCAGAAAAACCATTTGGAATGACTTTAGTTCCCGGTGGATCTTTTATCATGGGTAAATCAGATGATGATTTTGTTGCTGTTAATGATGCCCCAACTAAAACAGTTACTGTTCGTTCTTTTTACATGGATGAAACCGAAATTACAAACGCAGAGTACCGTCAGTTTGTAAATTGGGTTAGAGATTCTACAGTGCGGTTAAAACTTGCAATCATAGCCGATGAATTTGGTATCACATCAGAAGACGAGGGAGTTGGAGCCTATGCATTTATTGATGAAGAAGGTGAAGAAATGACCCCTTACGAACAATATATGTATGACAACTATTTTGGAATGGGTGACGATTTTTATGAAGGTAGAAAAATAAATAGTCGAACTGAAATTATTTGGGATACTGCCAATTATCCAGACGAATATTACACTGAAGTAATGGATACTATGTACATTCCTTCTGAGGAAGCCTACAATGGCCAACGAACTATTGATATTACAAAATTAAATTTTCAGTACACTTGGATGGATATTCAGGCAGCTGCAAGAGACGCTAGTAAGCGTAGAAAAGATTATATTATAAAAGAAGAAGTTAATGTCTATCCAGATACTACCGTTTGGATTAAAGATTACAATTACTCTTATAATGAGCCTATGCACAACGATTACTTTTGGCATCAAGCCTATGGTGATTATCCTGTCGTTGGTGTAAATTGGAGACAAGCAAAAGCTTTTACAGCTTGGAGGACTTTGTATAAAAATTCGTATCAAAAATCCAGAAGGCGACAACATGTAAATTCTTTTAGATTGCCTAGTGAAGCAGAATGGGAATATGCAGCTCGTGGAGGATTAGAATCAGCTTCTTACCCTTGGGGTGGACCCTACACAAAAAACGATCGTGGATGTTTCAGAGCTAATTTTAAACCCTTACGCGGTGATTACGCTGCCGACCAAGCTCTTTACACTGTTGAAGCTGCATCCTACGAGCCAAATGATTACAATCTTTACAATATGGCAGGTAATGTTGCTGAATGGGTAGATTCTTCATACGATCCTTCATCGTATGATTTCTCCTCTAACATGAACCCGAACGTAAATGACACCGATAACTATCGAAAAGTAGTTCGAGGGGGATCTTGGAAAGATATTGCTTATTTCTTACAGGTAAGTTCAAGAGATTATGAGTATCGAGATTCCGCGAGAAGCTATATTGGCTTCAGGACGGTTCAAGATTATATGGGTACCGATGTCATTTTAAATGAAAAATTTGGCGATGCTCGTTAATATAAAAAACAAACTAAACTAATTAAATTAATAAATACTACTATTATGGCACAATCTAAACAAACAAAGAAATTATTTAATATGGCATACGGCCTTGGGGCATCTATTGTAATTGTAGGAGCCTTATTTAAAATTCTTCATTGGGAAATAGGACCTTTAAATGGTGGAATTTTATTAGCAATTGGTCTAATAACAGAAGCATTAATTTTTGCTATATCCGCTTTTGAGCCAGTTGACGATGATTTGGATTGGTCTTTAGTATATCCTGAATTAGCAGGGGGTATGGGTAAAAATAGGGATAAAGGCTCTGATGATGCCGAAGGTATCTTATCAAAAAAATTAGACGAAATGCTTAAAGATGCTCAAATTGATGCTGAATTAATGGGAAGTCTATCGGAAAGTATTCGTTCTTTTGAAGATGTTGCAAAAGTGATGTCTCCAACCGAAGAAGCGTTGAATTCAACAAAAAAATATAGCGAAGAAATGGCGACAGCTGCATCTCAAATGGAGTCTTTAAATAACTTATACAAGTTACAAGCGGAATCAGCCAACCGTCAAAATGAGGTGAATAACCAAGTTTTAGAAAATGCAGAGCAAATGAAAAACCAAATGGAAAACTTAGCAACCAATCTCTCTTCTTTGAATGGGGTATATGGAGGTATGTTATCTGCTATGGAAGGTAAAAACTAAGATAGTTACACTGTAATTAAATTATTAATTCTTAAAAAAGAAAAGTAAAATGGCAGGAGGAAAACTATCCCCAAGACAAAAGATGATTAACCTAATGTATCTGGTATTCATCGCAATGTTAGCTCTTAATATGTCCAAAGAGGTATTATCCGCTTTTGGTTTATTAGAAGAAAAGATTACCCAGTCAAACGAATCAACAGATGTACGAAACGATGCTTTTATGGCTAATTTAGCTATTAAAGCGAGTGACGAACCTCAAACTTACGCGGAATTAAACGAAAAAGCTAAGCAAATAAATACCTTATCAAATACGTTGGATAATTATATTGAAGAGATTAAAACCGGTATGATGAAAACGGTTAAACCTGATCAGCAAGATAATTACGAGGTACAAGACAAACCAGATTTTTTAGACACCAAATTTTTTAAAGGTGATAAATTATCCAAAGATGGTTTATTATTTGAATCTAATATGTTGGCCTACAGAGATGGTATTATTGAAATCTTAGGTGACGACTACCCTGTGATCTCAAAATCGGTAAATGAACAATTTGGAATGCAAGAGGAATCGCCAAGAGGTAAGAAAGTAAAGGTAAACGCATTAAAGTTTCATTTTGAGGGCTTTCCAATGATTGCCTCTAAAACTAAATTAACACAAATACAATCGAATATTAAAACGATACAGAATGAAATCTTATCAACTATGATGAGAGGTGAGCAAACAGCTTCATTATCTGTGAATACGAGTAACTATTCAACCTTATTAGAAACTCCTAAATCAGCCTATTATGCTGGAGAAACATTTGACGGTTCTATTGTGCTTGGTCGTGTCGATGACCAAACTAAGCCAAATAGAGTCGAACTTACCTTAGACGGGAAAGCACTTGTTGAGGGAAAAGACTTTAGTTTTGAAGGAGGTAGAGTTAAATTAAATGTTAGTGCAGGTAGTCCAGGAGATCATACCTTAGAAGGTAATTTGATATTTAAACAAGACGGTCAGGAAACAGAAGTTCCTGTTAGTAGAAGTTTTTCAACAATATCGAAGCCAAATGCAGCGGTAATTGCAGCTGATAAAATGAATGTGGTATATCGAGGAGTAGACAATCCAATGACAATTTCAATCCCTGGAATTCCTGATAATAAAGTTTCTGGTTCAGCAACTGGCTTATCCAAAGGTGCCAAAGGAAAATATATCATGCGACCCGGTAAAGGAAGAGAAGTAACTATTACTGCAAGTGGAACTTTACCCGATGGGGTCCGAATTAACACCCCTGCAAAATTTCGTATCAAAGATATTCCAAGACCAACGGGTACTATTCGTGGAGAGGATGGAAATGGTGGGCCTGTTCGTATGAACCGCCAAGGGTTAGAAATTTCAAGTGTAGGAGCTATGTTGTTAGATTTTGATTTCGATTTAAACCTTAAGGTAACCGCATTTAGTTTTAAAGTTGCTGGACAACCAACGGTGAAAGTTTCAGGAAATAAATTAAACGCTCAAGCAAAGAGCGCTCTTAAAAGAGCAAAAAGAGGAGAAACAGTTCAAATATTTGATATTAACGCAAAAATATCAGGAAATTCAAGTTATAAATTACCAAGAATTACACCTGTATTTGTAGAATTAGCAAACTAGAACAAAAATTCTATTTATGAATGTAAAAAGTATAATTTTAAGTGTTTTTTGTTTATTAGTCGTATCTAATCGTGCCGCTGCACAATTAAATATTCTTAATGCCAAAACACCTGAGGAAATCGGCCTAAAAACGGAAGATCAATTAGCTTATGATAATGATCAACCTTTGCCGTACGGTTTTATTGATAATCGTGATGTATTGTGGTCAAAAACTACTTGGGAAATTATAGATTTGGACGAGAGAATAAATTTTCCCTTATACTACCCGATAGATACCAATAATATTGGTGTTGAAAGAAGATCGCTTTATGATGTGCTAATTAAAAACATTAAAAACAAGAATATCGAACAGGTATATGCCGATTCTTATTTTACTGAAAAACGTACTTTAAAGGATATTGAGGCTTCTTTGGTCTATTCAGATACTACAGATTTAGGTATCTCACAGTTTAATGCTGGTGAAGCTATTGATCCACAATATATTCGTAAGTTTACGTTAGATGCTGCAGACATTGAAGAGTGGAGAATCCGAGGATATTGGTTTTTAGACAAACGCTCGGGTGAACTTAAGTACAGATTACTGGGAATTGCACCTGTAGCAAATGAGGCTCGTTCGAAAGCTTTTCCTGATGATGCCTCAGACACTAAAGTAGAGCTGTTTTGGGTATGGTATCCTTCAACGAGAGAAGTTCTGCACAAAGCAAATGCTTTTAATAGGAAAAATACCTCCAGACCAATCTCCTACGATCATTTATTAAATTCTAGAAGGTTTAATTCATTAATTTACAGAGAGGACAACGATTTGGGTGACAGAAGCATAAATGACTATATCAACGATAATGCACTTATGCAATTGTTAGAGTCCGATAGAATAAAAGAAGTTATTAGAAATATTGAAATAGATATGTGGAATTACTAGTCAAGTAATTTAACCAAAATACCAAAGCCTTAAGACCTTGTTTTAAGGCTTTTTTTAATTTGAACCTCTTATATTTGTTATATGAAAGAGGTAGATTATATAGTTGTAGGACTCGGTGTTGCTGGAATTTCTTTTTGCGAAGAATTAGAAAACAACCATAAGTCCTTTATCGCTTTCGATAATGATAAAGTTACTTCAACAAAAGTAGCTGCTGGAGTTATCAATCCAGTAGTTTTAAAACGATTTACTCCTGTTTGGAACGCAAAACTTCACGTAAGTTCATCGATTCTTTTTTACAAACAACTTTCCAAAAAAATAAATCATAGATTAATTAAAGAAATCTCCATATTTCGACTTTTTAAAAGTGTGGCTGAGCAAAATAATTGGATGGTTGCAAGTGATAAAAAAGAATTGGAAGAGTTTTTAGAGCCAAAAATAATCCCAAATAACTATGCCCATATCAATGCTCCCTTTGGTTTTGGAAAAGTCAACTCTACGGGTAAAATTGATACCATTGCCCTGATCGAAAAGTATAAAAAATATTTACAGCTTGAGAACAAGTATCACAATAACACATTTGATTATTCATTGTTAACTTTTCAAAATCAACAAGTAATCTACAAGAACATTGTTTCAAAAAACATTGTTTTCTGTGAGGGATCTTCGGTAACAAAAAATCCTTTTTTTCTAAAAGTAGCGCAACATACTAAAGCCGTTGTATTAATTCCTAATAAAGGTGAATATCTTACTATAAAATCGAACGATTTAAAGTTAGATGCCATGTTAAAATCGTCTTTATTTATTATTCCTTTGGGTAATGATTTTTATAAAATTGGAGCTACCTACGATCGAGATGATGTTTCAGTTCAAGTTACAACCCAAGCTCGCGACGAGCTAGTTTTAAAATTAAAAGAAATTATCACTTGCGATTTTGAAGTGGTCGATCAAGTTGCAGGCATACGACCTACTACTAGAGACAGAAGGCCTTTTTTAGGTTCCTTGACAGAGAATCAGCAACTGTTTTTTTTTAATGGTCTTGGAACCCGAGGAATTACTGCTGCACCCTCCCTAGCTAAAGTGCTCTTTAATTTTACAGAAAAGAGTATTGAAATTCCTAAAGAAATTAATATTAGAAGGATTTACAAGTGGTAACTATTCGTTTTATTGAAAAAAAAATAAGCATCTTTGCAAAAAAAAATAAATTAAATGCTCAATATTCACAATCTGACTGTTTCGTTTCAAGGCGATGATTTATTTTCTGGGATTACGTTTCAACTAAGAGCTGGTGATCGAGTAGGATTGGTGGGAAAAAATGGAGCAGGAAAATCTACTTTATTAAAAATATTATCAGGAGAACAAGAGTATGATGGTGGGCAAATTGCTTCCGATAAAAAAGTTTCGATAGGCTTTTTAAAACAAGATATTGATTTTGTTAAAGGGAGAACGGTTCTAGAAGAATCCTACGAGGCTTTTAAAGAAATTAAAAAGTTAGAAAATCAGTTAGAGACGATCAACCAAAAGTTAATTGAACGGACCGACTACGAAAGTGAGGGCTATCATCAGTTAATGGTCGATTTAAACGAAGTACAGCACCAGTATGAAATACATGGGGGTTATAGTTATCAGGGAGAAACAGAAAGAGTCTTACAGGGATTAGGTTTTCAGAGAGCTGATTTTGATATGCCTACCGATACCTTTTCAGGAGGTTGGAGAATGCGAATTGAGTTGGCAAAATTATTATTGCAAAATAATGATATCCTTTTGTTAGATGAGCCTACCAACCATCTGGATATAGAATCTATTTTATGGCTAGAAGAGTTCCTGAAAAACTATACGGGTGCCATCGTTATTGTTTCTCACGATAAAATGTTTTTGGATACCATAACCAACCGAACCATCGAAATATCATTGGGCAGAATTTACGATTTCAATAAGCCCTATTCTCAATACCTAGTTTTGCGTAAAGAACTGAGAGAACAGCAATTAGCGACTCAAAAAAATCAGCAAAAACAGATAGAGCAAACCGAAAAATTAATAGAAAAATTTAGAGCCAAGGCTTCAAAAGCTACGATGGCGCAATCTTTAATAAAGAAGCTAGATAAAATTGACCGAATCGAAGTAGATGAAGATGACCATAGTGTCATGACTTTAAATTTTCCAATTTCTGTAAACCCGGGTAAAGTAGTTATAGAGGCGGAAGATGTTTCTAAAAATTACGATGATAAACAAGTACTTGATAAGATAAGCTTATTGCTTGAAAGAAACAGCAAAATTGCATTTGTAGGTCAAAATGGACAGGGAAAATCAACCTTGGCTAAGTGTATTGTTGGTGAGATTCCTTTTTCTGGAGCTTTAAAGTTGGGGCACAATGTAGAAATCGGCTATTTTGCTCAAAATCAAGCCGATTATCTAGACGGATCTAAAACCGTCCTAGATACTATGATTGACGCTGCAAATGAAAAAAATAGAGCTAAAGTTAGAGATATTTTAGGAGCGTTTTTATTTAGAGGAGACGAGGTCGATAAATATGTACGTGTTTTATCCGGTGGAGAGCGAAACCGACTCGCATTAGCAAAATTATTGTTACAGCCATTTAATGTTTTGGTAATGGACGAACCTACCAACCATTTAGATATCAAATCAAAAAATGTCTTGAAAGATGCGCTGATTAAATTTGAAGGAACCTTGCTGGTAGTTTCTCATGATCGAGACTTTCTTCAAGGGTTAACCACTAAAATTTATGAATTCAAAGATCAAGATATCAAAGAATATTTGGGCGATATTGATTATTTTCTAGAACAGAGAAATATTCAAAATCTAAGAGAGGCGGAAATGAGAACCAAAACCAATGCAAAAAGTAAAGAACATAAATCTTCCAGTAAAGAAAGCTATGAAAATCAAAAGAAATTAAAGTCTCTTCATAATAAATTAAGCAAAACAGAGGCTTCTATCACTAAATTAGAGAAAGTTATTAAAGAGATCGATTTTGAATTGTCTATTAATTACGACGAAACCATTAGCAAGCCTAACTTTTTTGACCAATACCATTCAAAGAAAAAAGAACTGGAAAAGTTAATGGAAAATTGGGAAGTTATCACGGAACAAATAGATGCTATCCACTAATTTTTTAAAAATTCAGTTACATAAAAATAAAAAAACACTATTCTAATGAAGCTCAATTGAATACGGTTTTTTTATTTATAAAACTTTGTTGTGTTTAGAATCTCTTGGTGAGTAATGGGAAAATATTTTGTGAAAGCCTTGTCTACTTACAAATTGATTGTATATTTGCAATCCACATCGCGGGATAGAGCAGTAGGTAGCTCGTCGGGCTCATAACCCGAAGGTCGTTGGTTCGAGTCCAACTCCCGCTACTAAAACAATAAAACGGTTATACTATTATAGTGTAACCGTTTTTTTATCAAAACATATTTTTTGTAAATAAAACTTTACATTTTAATTTATTTTGACTACTTTTGTAAAGTAAACATTACATAAAAAGATGAAAGAACAAAAAAAACAAACAAAAATTTTACTTGGATGGGTATTTGCTTGGGTAGTAAGTACTGCAATTTTATCAGCGGGAGTAAACAATTTATGGGATAACGTATTAATTACCAAAATAGGATTATTTATAAATCTTGCTATTGGGGTTGGTATGATTATCGCAAATAAAAATTTATTTAAGCATTATGATGAATTACAAAAGAAAATTCACTTTGAATCAATGGCCCTTACATTAGGGTTAACGGTAGTTGTTGGTCTTGTGTATGAGATTTCGTTTGATTTTGGAGTTATTAATTCGGAACCTGAGTTTGAATATTTAGTGTTTTTCATTTGCTTTTCATACATGACTTCTATTATCGTTAATTCATTAAGATTTAAATGAAAAATAGATTAAGAGAGTTAAGGAAAAATCAAAAATTGACACAAGAAGAATTAGCCAACTTAATTGGTATTTCACGTCAAGCGATAAATGCGATTGAAAAAGAAAAATTTGATCCAAGTTTACCCACAGCATTTAAGATGTCAAAGTTATTTGAGATAGCTATTGAGGAACTCTTCTTTTATGAGGGATCTAAATAATTAATAGAATTGATTTATTAACTTCCAAGAATTCTACTGGTGTAAAACTAATGTTCGATATTTCAATAGAGTTGTCTACTAAAACAATAAAACGGTTATACTATTATAGTGTAACCGTTTTTGATTTATATCTTTCAATGATTGCCAGGTGTAATTCATTTTTATCTTTAACATTTGCTATGTCTTGATTATCGACAGGTTTAATATTGTGATGGCTCCACAAGGCCAACTCTATTATAACCGGAGTTAACGAAAGTCCTTTTTCAGTTAGAAAATAGTGATTAGTTTTTTGGTTGTCAGGTAATTTTTGTTTGACTATAAATCCTATTTTTTCAAGTGTTTTTAACCTATTAGATAAAATACTTGGTGCAATTGATTCATCACTTTCGGAGAACTCTTTAAATGTTTTTTTTTGTTCTAATAGCATCAACTTTATAACAACAAGCGTCCATTTGTCTCCAACAATATCTAATGCTGAAGTTACAGGACAATTACACCTAAAAAACGTATCTAAAATTGACATAATTATAAAAATATAATTTTTACTATCAAAACAATAGTAATTTTACTATTTTTGCTATCGAATCAAAAGTAATAATAAATAATCAATCATATGAATAAAAAAGTATTGTTAACAGGAATATCTGGTTATATTGGTTTGCATTGCGCCAAAATTCTTTTAGAAAAAGGATATACCGTAGTCGGTACAGTAAGAAGCACAAAAAAGGAAGAAGAGGTTATAAAGACACTTAATTCAAATTCTGTTTCTATTGAGAACCTTTCTTTTACCCATTTAGATCTTAGTTCTGATAAAGGATGGGATTCTGCACTATCTAATTGTAATTATGTTATGCACGTCGCTTCTCCTTTTACTGTTGAAAACCCTAAAAATGAGTCAGATATGCTTGGTCCTGCTGTAGATGGAACCCTTAGAGTACTCAAAGCTGCTAAAAAAAATGGGGTGAAACGAGTTGTTTTAACCAGCTCAACAGTCGCTATAATGGGGGGTAAAAAAACAGGCACAATTACACCAGATGACTGGACTGACTTAAATTCAAAAAACATAAGTACTTATTTCAAAAGTAAAACATTGGCAGAGAAATCTGCATGGGATTTTATTAATAATCAATCAGGTGATAACTCATTAGAATTAGTCAGTATTAACCCAGGAGGAGTTTTTGGACCTCCGCTTGGTAAAAATCTTACGGGAGCTTCAATGTCCATGATTGTAAAAATTTTAGGTGGAAAAACTCCAATGGTACCAAACACATCCTTTCCAATGGTCGATGTACGTGATGTTGCCTATTTACATGTAGCCGCCCTAACAGAGCCAAAAGCAGCCAACCAACGTTTTATTGCAACAGAAAAAATAGGGAGAAGTTTTCAATCGATATGCCAATTGCTTATTGACAATGGCTATAAAGGTCCGAGCACCAAATTAGCGCCAAATTTCATGTTAAAACTTTTGTCCATCTTTGACAGAGAGGCCAAAGGTATGTTGGCTATGCTTGATATGAATCTAAGTGCTGATAATTCTAAAACAATGGAAGTTTTCAATTGGAAACCTATTCCTTTTGAAAAAACACTTTTAGAAACAGCAGTAGCAGTTACAAAGATTACTTCTCATTAATTATTGAACGGCTTTAAATCATTACTCAAGATCACTTTCCAATATATAATTGATTGATTTAATTGTATTTAATAGATCTCTTGAAGTAAAATTAATGTTCGATATTTCAATAGAGTTATCTACTAAAACAATAAAACGGTGATACTATTATAGTGTAGCCGTTTTTTTATATTTGAGTATGTCAAAAAGAATTTTTTATCCTCTTTTTTTGTTATTAATTCCTTTAATTGGGATGGGTATCACTGACGAAATTAACTGGAGTCCATTTGATTTCATTATCATGGGTTCTCTACTAATTTCCCTTAGTATTGGAATTAATTTTGTGAGTACTCGTGTAAAGAATTTAAAAAATCGAGTCCTATACATTGGAATATTAGTTTTAATATTTATGTTAATATGGGCAGAGTTGGCAGTAGGTGTTTTTGGAACTCCTTTTGCAGGTAATTAACTAAACAATCGCTCTATTTGTTCTGCGGTGTATTCAAGAATACAAGGACTTATTTCAATAAATTAGAATTTAAACTGTAATTTTGATAAATAGATAACTAGGAAACATTATGGAAAAAATTAAAAGTGTTATTTCGTTTATAGACAATCTTCTCGGAAAATTTAGAAGAGTCTTTTTAAATATCCTTACCGTTCTTTTTTTAATGCTATTATCATTTGGTTTTATGTATAGCCTGAGTTCTTTGTTTGAATCTGATAAAGTTGAGACTGCAGATCAAATTTTATACTTGGAACCAAATGGAATGATTGTGGACAAGGCAATTACAATAAATGGACCTTTTGAAGAATTTGAGGTTTTTGGAAACTCCTCCAATCAGATTGAATTAGAAAATTTTTTAAAAGTTATCAAAAACGCTGGTACAGATGATAATCTTAAAGCTATTTATCTTAATGTTGACGGCTTAAGTGCTTATTACACTTCTGCGTTAAAAATAGCAGATGCTCTATTCGAGGCAAGAGAAAATGGTAAAGAGATTATTGCTTTTACAAGCGGACTCGGAACTACTGGATATCTCATGGTTTCTCAAGCAACTGAGATTATTTTAGAAAAAGACTCTTATGAATCAGTGCTTCCTTTTGGATTTAGTAGAGTAAGGCAATATCAGAAAGATTTCTTTGAAAATATTAAAGTTGACATGAATGTTTATGCTGCTGGTGATTTTAAATCAGGTCCTGAAGGTTATACAAGAAATGATATGTCTGAAACAGACAAGCTGGCTTGGCTAGAGTTTGTAACCCCAGTTTGGGAAAAATATAAAAGTAAAATGGAGACGGGTAGAGGTTTCGATTCAGGTAAAATTCAGTATATCGGAGACCATTACCATTTACTTACCGATGGTAATGGTGGAGATAACAATGAAACAGCTCTTGAAATTGGTCTTGTGGATAAGCTAATGTCTAAGCAAGAATTAAGGAACTATATGATTGAAAAATATGGTAGTGAAGAGGAATATGAACGTCCTGAAGGAATTTCAGGAATAGAATACCTGACCACTCTAAAAGATGAGGATATAAGTAATAAGCAAAAAAAGGTTCAAGAAAAAAATAAAATTGCTATTATTCATGTTGAAGGAGCAATTGTAACCGGTAATATAGGGTTCGATACTGCAGGGTCAGGAGATATTGTAAAAAATATTAATAAAGCTAGAGACGATGAAAATGTTAAGGGGATTGTTCTAAGGGTTAATAGCCCTGGAGGCGATGTATATGCTTCTTCAATGATTACAAATGCTTTGGAGGAATTTCAAGCTACAGGAAGACCTGTAATAACATCCATGGGAGATATAGCTGCATCTGGAGGGGTCTGGGTAACTACTACCTCTGAAGAAATTTGGGCTGAAGAAACTACGCTGACAGGATCAATTGGGGTCTACAGTATTATTCCAGATTTTTCTCCACTAGAAAAGTGGGTGGGGATGAATTATGACGGTGTAAGTATGACAAAAGCTGGAGATGTTTACGATTTGAGAAAAGGAATGAATGAAGAACTCGATAAGCAATTTAGAGAAAATACAGAAAAAATTTATAAGGATTTTGTTACTAAGGTTGCCAATAATAGAGAGATGGACTTCGCTAAAGTCCTTAAATTTGCTGGTGGAAGAATATGGAGAGGTGATACCGCGCTGGAATTAGGTTTAGTTGATAAATTAGGCACCTTAGACGACGCAATTGATTCCATGGCAACAAAACTTAAGTTAGAAGATTATAAAGTTTTTTCCTATAATAACGAGGTTGAATTTGAGGATTACTTAAATTTAATGGCACAGGACATACTTCCAGTCCAAATCCAAGATTTATTGAGTAAAATTAGTGGCTTGAACAGGATGTTCCTGGCTGAAAAAGACAGGTATGTGGTTGTTTATTGTTTTGACTGTGGTTTTAGAAATTTTGAATAATTTCTTTAACAAAATTGAGTACAAACATAAATGTTTAAAAATATACTGTTATTATAAACTTAAATAAAATCTATCAATTCCTAAATCTTTTTATCAAATAATAATTTGATTTACTCATCACGACCATGGATCATAATCACTCGATTCCATACCTGGTTTTAATTTATTTTCTCTTGCAAAATCAGTATCCTCTATCATTTGTTTTTTGAATTCATCAAAGTCAATACGGGAATCCAATTCCCATAATTGTGCGGCACAATATAACTCATAAACGTTCTCCCATTCTATTTCGTTCCAATCCGATACTTTTTTATTATGGTAAGCCCAATCATTTTTATTCCATTGTGATGGATCTGCTGATTTTTTGATCATTTTTCAAAATTTTATATGTCATAACCATTAACCCATAGCGAATCAATTATTAAAACGGCCGTTTTAGTTCCTCTTTAATTTTTGGAAAATAAAAATTATTTCAAAAGAATTTATTCTAATAAGCCAAGTTGCATTAAAAAGGAATAGTTATCAAAAAAATCTTGTTCTTGTAATACTTTCCCGTCTTTCATTAACACTACGGTAGTACCACTGATATCTACTTTGTTGTTAGTAGGAGGTATTCCAAACATTTCTCCATCATGGGTTCCTTTAAAATTCCAATGTTTAACTAATTGATCGCCTTGTCCGATAATATCAATAAAATTAAATTCAGCATCCGAAAAACCAGTTAAATAGTTATTGTAATAATCTCGAAAGCCATCAATACCTGTAATATTTCCTTCTGCAGTTACAACGGTTACTTGTTCATCAAAACTATCCGTATTTATAGTGTTAGGGTCTCTAGTTTCAAAAAAAGCATCCCAAGCAGTTTTATAGGTATTGATGTTTTTTTGTGTTTGTGCATCCGCCTTTTTAAGGGAATCACACTCTTCATTTTTTGGTTGATTACAACTAATAAATAATAGTGTTGCGATCGATAATAGAATTATTTTTTTCATGATAGTTATATTAAATTAATAGTAGATTATAAAGTTACTATATTTTCTAATATTTCGCTAAAACCTTCCAATATTAAATTTTCTGCAAAAACTACCTGAGTTATCTTACAATAGATATTCAGTAGTTACAAAGTTAGATACTTTGGAGTCTAAAAGATTCTCTATGATTTTTTTGTTTTTAGAACTATTTTTTGCCGCTACAAATGTTCTTATCGAGAATGATCGCAACGCATCATATACACTCAGCGTACTCACTGCAGAGTTTTTCCTTCCGGCAAATGGATAAACATCGGGACCTCTCTGACAAGCACTATTAAGATTTACCCTACAAACAAGGTTGGCTAGTGCATCTATTAGGGGGCCCAAATCGTCAATATTCTCTCCAAAAAGACTTACCTGTTGGCCATAATTAGAGGCAGCCATATCATTTAAAGGCATGTCGATATCAGTGTAGGGGATAATTGGAATAATTGGGCCAAATTGCTCTTCATGGAACAATCTCATTTTATCGTTTACAGGATAAAGGACAGCAGGGAAAGAAAAATTATCGGATAGTTCCCCTCCTTTTTTATTGATCACTTTAGCACCATATTTAGTAGCGTCACTGATTAATTCTTGGATGTATTCAGGTTTTGATTTTTCTGGCAAAGGAGTTAAAAAAGTGTCTTCCCAAGGCATTCCAAATTTTAAATTGTCAACAGCTTTTGTAAAAAGTTCATTAAAAGAATTTACAATAGATTCATGGACATACAAAACCTTTAAAGCAGTACAACGTTGCCCATTAAAGGACAAGCTACCAGAAATACATTCCTTAACAGCATGTTCTAAATCGGCATCTGGCAGTACAATACCAGGGTTTTTGGCCTCCAAGCCCAAAACCAATCGGAGTCTGTTTTTATTGGGGTGTAAATCTTGCAGTGATACTGCAGAGGAACTATGCCCAATTAAGGCCATCACATCAATTATTCCAGTTTTCATAATGGGAGACGCGATACTCCTTCCTCGCCCAAAAAGAATGTTTACCACTCCTGGAGGAAAACTTTCTTGAAAGGCTTTTAATAAGGGAGTTATAAGTAAAACTCCAATTTTTGCCGGTTTAAAAATGGCGGTGTTACCCATGATTATTGCCGGTATTAGTAGGCAAAAAGTCTCATTTAAGGGGTAATTATAAGGACCTAGACATAAAACAACTCCAATAGGACCTCGTCTTATGTGAGCTAATACACCATCTTGACTGTCAAACTTTGCGCCTTTACGATCAATATTTTTATAGGCCTCAATGGTATTTAATATATAATCTATAGTTCTATCAAACTCTTTATAAGAGTCTGTTTTATTTTTACAAATTTCCCACATCAAGAGTTTAACAACTTCTTCTCTGTGTAATTTCATCTTCTCAACAAAAATCTCCATACATTTCAAGCGATCAGAAACCGACATTGTTGGCCAGGCACCTTTCCCTCTATTATAGGCTTTATTTGCAGATTCGACAGCTTCTAATGCGGTCTTTTCTCCCATATCAGGAACCGTTCCTAAAAAAGTAGGGCCAATTTCTCCTTGTTTATTAGGAGTTTTAATGACAGAATATACTTCCGTTGTATTTCCATCCCATTTTCTCAACTCACCGTTGATTAAATAGTGGTTACTGTGTTGAGGTTTTATTTTAAATTTTTCAGGGATATTTTGTTCATTCATAGTGATTAAATTGTAGTTTCAAAAGTATTAATTTACAGGTTGTTATATGTTAATCTTATGATAAGAAAAAATAAAAGTATTAACCCTTTTAGTTGCGTTATTAGAATTCAAAAATCTGACTTTTTTTGCATATTTTGGCTCTTTTTGGCTCTTTTTGGCTCTTTTTGGCTCTTTTTTTAGATATTTTAGGTATTTTTACAATATCATTACAACTACTAACAATAAAAATTCTATCCATCCAAAAACCTAAATTAAATCATAAATCATCAATTAATTAACAAGTAGCTTATCAAGTATGAAAAAATTACTTTTTTTACCACTTTTTCTTTTAAATTCATTTTTCTGCCTCTCTCAAAAAGTATATTCGGTAGCTTATGCCAATCAGGCGGAGATAAAGATTCATGTAGTTGGCTATGAAAATCAAGCAGATTTAAAGGTTTTAAAGTAGCCTATGGAAATCAAGCTGAAGGTAATGATGGCTTATGGTATTTTGTTGACTATGCAAACCAAGCTGATAAAAAAATATATTTTGTTGATTATGCCAATCAAAGTGATCTTAAAATTTATTTTGTTAAATACCGAAATCAAGCAGGGTGGCGAAACAAATCAAAAAAACATTTACTCTATTAATTTTTAAAAATTCTTTTATTGTTTTTTACAATTTAAACTAAATTTTGTTAAATTGCATTTGGTAGCTAACTGATAACCAAATTATTAATTAAATTTTATTAAAATGAAAAAAACACTATTTTTTATCTGTTTGTTTGTGTCTCAGTTAACATTTTCACAGACACTTGAAATGCCCAACTTACCAGATGGGTTAATTACTTATAATGTTTCTGTTAAAAACCAACTTATAGAATTTTCAGATGATGGAGATTGGGACTTTTCTGAAGTGACTACTGATAGCGATTCAGCCATTCAATTAATACCTATTGCTGATTCGCCAGATGCCGAAGATTATCCCAATGCCACACATGTTAAATTTGAAGATGGGTTTAATTTTTTTATTGGATTTGAACCTACTGGGTATACTTACAATGGGGAGATAAGTTTCATCAATTCTGTATACTCTACACCATTGGTACTGACTCCTTATCCATTTAATATCGGAGATACTCATACCGATGGGGTATTTAATATTCCATTTGAAATCGTAGGTGGAGGCCCTCCAGAATTATATAGAGATCATGAAGTGGTAACTACATCGCTTTCTTCAGGAAGTGTTACCATGCCAGACGGTTTTGTATACAACAATGTAACATTGGTTAAAAGCACAAGCACATTTACTGATGGCCAAACTGGATCCTCTCCATGTATCACAACTCTTGAGCAGTGGCTCTGGTGGGCTCAAGGCTATGCCATCCCTATTATAGAAACTCGAACAATGTCTTCAACCGGTCAATGTGCACCGAATCCATCTCAATATACCAAGTTTTTGAATACACAAACAGCAAGAGTTCAAGTGATTCATAATTCAGCAGATGCAGCTGCAGAAATCGTGGATGTTTATTTAAACGAAACGCTACTAATTCCAAATTTTGAATTTAGAACTGCTTCACCTTTTGTGGATGCACCAGCAGGAGTAGAAATTGAACTATCAGTAGCACCTCCAAACAGCTCCGGAGTAGAGGAAGCTATTTACACGGCTGCTGTTACGTTATCTGCAGACGAAACTTATGTAGTAGTAGCTGACGGTATTGTTAGTGGTTCAGGTTACAACCCACCACAAGCTTTTGGATTGCAAATTTATGATATGGGTAGAGAACTAGCCGCTAATTCGGAAAATACGGATGTATTAGTACATCATGGATCTACAGATGCCCCAACCGTAGACATCGTTGAAACAGGAGTGGGCGCTGGAACTTTAGTTGATAATATTTCGTACACCGAATTTCAAGGTTATTTAGAACTACCAACTGCTGACTATGTTATTGATGTTACAGACGAAACAGGTTCTGTAACGGTAGCTTCATATCAAGCCCCTTTAGCTTCTCTTAATTTAGATGGAGTAGCATTAGTCGCTGTGGCTACTGGATTTTTAGATCCTTCTCAGAATTCTGATGGTCCAGCATTTGGAATTGGAGTGGCCTTACCCACAGGAGGACCTTTAGTTATGTTACCAGCATTATTAGGTAATCAAGACTATGAGTTAAGTAATGCAATTGCATTATACCCAAGCCCAGCAAAAGAACATGTGACATTATCCAACAGTTCTAGCATTCAATTAAAGACTGCTACAATCTATGACTTAAAGGGAAAACTAGTATCACAAATCAATTTACAGGATATGCAAAGTGAGAAAGTGATTAATGTATCTTCCTATGCAACTGGTGTTTATATGGTACATATAGCCGGAGAGCAATCAAGCGTTGTAAAACGAATGATCAAAGAGTAGGTTTTAAATAACCACTTCTATAAATAAAAAATCCCTTCCTTAATCGGAGGGGATTTTTTATATGATAAACTTTTGTTTATATTACTGACCGGCAGCTTCCATTAAATTGGTAGCTGGTTGGTTTTCCTCTTTTTTTGGAGGTTCAGGAATGTCTTTGCTGTAAACAAAAAATCGTTTAACTTTCCCATCTTTAATTTCCCCATCAATCATGTGTAATTCAGTTTTTTCTTTTCCGTCTACAGTGGTTGTTACCTGGTGTCCTGCGATTATCCATTCTGCCCCATTTTTTACTGCTTTATAAGGCATGGCCCAATAAACTTCCCACATTGGGTTTTCTGCAGCAAACCAAGCGTCAAGAGCAGCTCTGTGCTCTTCTTTTCCTTGAATAACACTACCGTCTGGGGCATCTATACTAATTGAATCAGACTCCATTTTCATGATAGCATCTAAATCTCTTTTATTGTGAGCATTGATGTAGTTCATCCAAATATCGGTTACCGCATCAGTAGCTACTACATATTTTTCGCCCGGTGATGGCAAGAAGAAACCTGCACCCTCTGGAGTGCTTGCTGTTTCTTTTTCTGTTTGGGGGTTACAAGCTGTGATGATTACAGCTAAAATCAAAATTAATTTTTTCATTTTTACGTTGTTAAATGGTTATTAAATAATTGGTTAGTCACAAATCTAATTAAACAATTTTTAATATTAAATAAATAAGAATAATTATTTAGTCTTTTACAAAGAGTTGATCAATATCTTTAAAGGATTTAAACTCCAGTGCATTATTTTCAGGATCTAAGAAAAACATCGTGGCTTGCTCTCCTATTTTTCCTTTAAAACGGATATAGGGCTCTATAATAAATTTAATATTTTTAGATACTAACCTTTTTGCTAATAACTCCCATTGCTCCCATGCTAATACTACTCCAAAATGTGGTACTGGAACTTCGTGACCATCTACCGGATTTAAAATCATATCAGATTTCAATTCTATTTTTTCGTGAAGTACTAATTGATGGCCAAAAAAATTAAAATCTACCCATTTTTCAGTACTCCTTCCTTCCTCACACTCTAATATTTCTCGATAAAACTTTCTGCAAACTGTTAAATTTGATACTGGTATTGCTAGATGAAAGGGCCTCATTTTTATTTCATTAGAACAAGCTTTTTTAAACCGGCTTGCTGATTGTTAATGATTAATTTTGCAAAATAAACTCCATTAGAAAAATTTTCAGTATTCCAAGTAATGGTATTTAATCCGAGCAATTTATGGAGTGTTGTTATTTTTTGTCCAACAGCAGTGTAAATTTCTATTTTTTGACCTTCTGCGAGGTCATTTAATTTAAAAACAGTTTGAGTCTTAAATGGGTTGGGGGTGTTCCAAAAAATAGGGTTATTATTATTAAAATCATTGACACTCAAACTACCATCCATATGAAGTTTAAGTGCTACGGGACGATGATCAGAAATATTTTGATCATACTCAGACCAACCGCTCAGATAGTCATCAATTTTAATGGTTTTGACTTCAGAATCTTCATTTTCGAATTCAGAAAATAATTCATTAGTGATTAATAAATGATCTAAATGCGAGGGCCAATTTGGGAATGACCAGTTAGCACTGGTTCCAGTTGCAATTTCATAGTCTGCAAATAAATAATTTTCAGAATCATCAATAAACATCTGAAAAACATTATTTTGAGATGTTTCTGCGATGTCATCATTTAAATCTCCCAAAAGGATAACATTTTCATCCGAAAAATTTTCGTCAATATAGGCTTTAAGCAATAAATTAGCTTGGTATCTTCTTGTTTCTTCATCCCCTGAATCACTGCTATTAAAAATTCCATCTCCACAACATTTATAATGATTATTAATGATAATAATTCTATGATCGTAATAATTTAAATCCATTACCATTGGAGATCTTGGAAAAGCACTCCAATATTGAGATGTGGTGTATATTTCATAGAGAGCATTAATTTGAATCACCTCGGAGTTATAGATATAAGCAAGCCCAGCGAACCATTCAGATTCTAAATAACCTTCATACAAATTTAGACCGTCCACCATTTGTTCAAAATAGTTAATATTATTAACTTCTTGAATTGCAATAATATCCATTTCTAAATTTTGAATAATATCGGATACATAATTTACTGTTGTTTGACCATTTTTAGGAAATTGTTCAATGTTCCAGGTCATAATATCAAAAGTTTCAGGGGTTCCAAAGGATAAGTCTTCTATTTGAGCATTTGAAACAGAACTTACCAATAAAAAAAAGAATGGAACGAATCTAGATGACATAAATAAAATTTTATTTTATCTTTTTTAATTCAGAGAGAATTAAGGTGGCAAATTATAAAAATAATCTGTAATATTTTTAATTGAAATGGAATTAATCTTTTATAGTTTTGTACCATGCAACCAGATAATTTAAAAACAGAATTTTTTGGAATAGGAATCCAAAATGGAAAAACACCAGAAAACCTAGGAGTCTTGTGGAGAACTGCTCAAAATTTGGGAGCTAGTTTTATATACACCATTGGAAATCGCTATGCCAGCCAAGCATGTGACACCAAAAATTCAGTAAAATCTATTCCTTATTTTCATTACGATAATTTTGATGACTTCTACAAACACCTCCCAAAAGGAGCGCGAATAGTAGGCGTTGAAATAACAGAGGAATCAACAGCATTAGAAGACTTTTACCATCCTAGAAGATGTGTTTATTTATTAGGAGCTGAAGATCATGGTTTGTCAAAAAAAGCTATTGAAAAATCTCATTTTTTGGTCAAGTTTTCTTCTATAGAAAGCTTAAATGTTGCAGTAGCAGGAAGTATCGTTCTCTATGATCGTTCGAGAACTAAACCAAGAGTTTAGTGTATCTTTGGCAAAAATTAAATAATGAATCATAAAGCAGGTTTTGTTAATATAATTGGAAACCCTAATGTGGGTAAGAGTACCTTGATGAATTCATTTGTTGGAGAACGATTGTCTATTATTACTTCTAAAGCTCAAACTACTCGTCATCGAATTCTAGGTATTGTTAATGGAGAGGATTTTCAAATGATTTTAAGTGATACTCCTGGAATCATTAAGCCAGCATATCAACTTCAGGAAAGCATGATGGATTTTGTAAAATCCGCTTTCGAGGATGCTGATGTATTAATTTATATAGTTGAACTAGGAGAGAAAGGATTAAAAGACGATGCGTTTTTTAATAAAATCACCAATGCAAATATTCCTGTTTTATTATTAATTAATAAAATTGATAAAGGAAACGAAGCACTTCTAAAAGAGGCTATGATTTTTTGGACTGAAAAAGTTTCAAACGCTAACATATTTGCTATTTCTGCACTTGAAGACTTTGGTGTAAAAGAAGTTTTTCAAAAAATAATAGCATTATTGCCGGAATCTCCTGCATTTTATCCAAAAGATCAATTAACAGATAAACCAGAACGTTTTTTTGTAAATGAAATAATTCGAGAAAAAATATTACTGCATTACAAAAAAGAGATACCCTATTCTGTTGAAATTGATACCGAAGAATTTTTTGAAGAAGACACAATTATACGAATGCGAAGCATCATAATGGTTGAAAGAGATACTCAAAAAGGAATCATTATTGGACATAAAGGATCTGCTTTAAAAAGAGTAGGGGTGGAGGCTCGGAAAGATTTAGAGAAATTTTTTGGGAAACAAGTTCATTTAGAACTTTATGTAAAAGTTAATAAAAATTGGCGAAGTAATAATCAACAATTGAAACGATTCGGTTACAACCAATAATATTGATTTTAATGTAATTCTCTTGTTTTTCTTCAATTTCTAAAGCGTACCTTTGCAACAATTTATAGGTTATGAGTATAGTAGCAATAGTAGGAAGACCAAATGTTGGAAAATCCACTTTATTTAATAGATTAATCCAGCGTCGCGAAGCAATCGTCGATGCGGTAAGTGGAGTTACCAGAGATCGTCATTATGGGAAAAGTGATTGGAACGGTAAAGAATTTTCTCTCATAGATACTGGAGGTTACGTAGTTGGTAGTGATGATATATTTGAATCTGAGATCGATAAGCAGGTTGAGTTAGCCATAGATGAAGCAGATGCCATCATTTTTATGACGGATGTAGTTTCTGGAGTTACTGGAATGGACGAAGAAGTAACAAAACTACTACGTAAATGTGCAAAGCCTGTATTTCTGGTTGTTAATAAGGTAGATAGTGCTAATCGAACCAATGATGCTGTTGAGTTTTATTCTTTAGGTTTTGAAAAATATTACATCATGTCTAGTATCAACGGTAGCGGTACAGGTGATTTGTTAGATGATTTAGTCGAAGTTCTTCCCGAAGAGGAAATCTCTGAAGAAGTCAATGAATTACCTCGCTTTGCTGTTGTTGGTAGACCCAATGCTGGAAAATCTTCCTTTATCAATGCTTTAATTGGAGAAGATAGATACATAGTTACTGATATTGCCGGAACTACCCGTGACAGTATTGATACTCATTACAATCGATTTGGATTCGAATTCAATTTAGTTGATACTGCGGGGATCCGTAAAAAAAGTAAAGTAAAGGAAGACTTAGAGTTTTATTCAGTGATGCGGAGCGTTCGAGCTATTGAACATTGCGATGTAGCAATTTTGGTATTGGATGCAACAAGAGGTTTTGATGGTCAAGTGCAAAATATTTTTTGGTTGGCTCAAAAAAATAATAAAGGAGTCATCATTTTAGTTAATAAGTGGGACTTAGTTGAAAAAGATCATAAAAGCGTCAAAGAATATGAAACCTTGATCCGTTCGCAATGCGAACCATTTACAGATGTTCCAATAATATTTATTTCAGTACTTACAAAACAACGAATCTTTAAAGCTATAGAAACTGCTGTTGAGGTATTTAAAAACAGGAGTAAGCGCGTAAAAACAAGTGAATTAAATGAAGTGATGCTTCCCGTAATTGAAGCTTATTCCCCACCAGCCTACAAAGGGAAATATGTAAAAATCAAGTATTGTATGCAGCTACCAACACCCTACCCTAGCTTTGCTTTTTTTGCTAATTTACCTCAGTATGTGAAAGAACCTTATAAGAGATTCTTGGAAAATAAGTTGCGTGATAAATTTGATTTTCACGGAGTACCAATTACGGTATACCTAAGAAAAAAATAATTAAAGGTGGTCTTTCAATTTTAGCAATTCTATTTTTATTCCTTCTAACTTTCTAATAATTTCGAAATTACTAATACTATTGTGTTTGTTTTCTTTTAAATATTTTTTTGCTCCATCAAGAGTAAAACCTCGCTCTTTTACCAGATGATATATTAATTCTAAGTTTTTTACATCTCCAGGAGTAAACTTGCGATCTCCTTTATTATTTTTTTTTGGCTTAATGATATCAAATTCTTTTTCCCAGAAGCGAATCAATGAATTATTGACTGAGAACGCTTTTGCAACCTCTCCAATCCCATAATATCTTTTCTCAGGTAGCTCTATTCTCATTAGTCTAAAGATTGATTTTCTTGACCAGCAACTTTTAATAATTCGGCAAACTCTTCAGGAGATAAATTCCCGTAATAAAAGTTTAGTGGGTTTACACGCTTACCATCTTTTATAATTTCGTAATGCAAATGAGGAGCTTGAGATCTTCCAGTACTCCCAACAAATCCAATCAAATCTCCACGTTTTACTTTTTGTCCTCTTTTAACTACATATTTGTAAAGGTGTGCATACAAGCTAGTGTAACCAAAGCCATGATTTATTCTTACATGACGGCCATACCCTGATGAACGCCTATCAGCTCTTTTAACAACGCCATTTCCAGTGGCATAAACAGGTGTTCCTCGGGGTGCTGTAAAATCCATACCTCGATGAAATTTTCTAGCTTTTGTAAACGGATCAGATCGATAGCCATAACCAGAAGCCATACGAGTTAAATCTTCGTTTTTTACGGGTTTAATGGTAGGGATAGCTTTTAAAAGTTTTTCTTTTTCTTCCGCTAGACCAGCAATTTCATCCAGTGATTTGGATTGTACTACGATTTGTTTGGTTAAAACATCTATTTTTTTACTAGTACTTATAATTAAATTTGAATTATCAAAGCCTTCCAAGTTTTTATATCTGTTAACCCCACCAAAGCCAGCTTTTCGTTGTTCCTCAGAAATAGGGTTCGCTTCAAAATAGACTCTATAGATAGCGTTGTCCCTGGTCTCAATTTCAGATAAAACGGTTTGAGCTTGCACCATTTTTTTATTTAATAACTCAAATTGTAATTCCATATTTGAAAGCTCTCTTTTTAAAGCTTTTTCTCTTGGAGTTTCAATATAAGGGATATTTAAGTAGATGATAAGTAAAAGAAATCCACTTAAAATCATACCTAATAGACTCAAGAAGAAAATTTTTGTTTTTCTTCCTTTTTTATATTTAATCTTCCGGTACGATAAGGTATCACTATCGTAGTAATATTTTACTTTAGCCATACGTTAAAATGTCTTATTTTTGCTCATGGGTAATAATTATGATAATCAAAAACGATTTACAAATATAGAAATTGTGTTGGAAACCCCCTAATTGGGCTTTTTATTAAAATAACAAATTTATGACTTCAAAGGAAATACGTTCTAAATATTTAGATTTTTTCAAATCAAAATCTCATTCTATTGTAGACTCAGCCCCTATGATTCTTAAGAATGATCCAACTTTAATGTTTGTAAATGCAGGAATGGTTCCTTTCAAAGAATATTTTTTAGGGCAAAAAAAAATAACAAATAAACGAGTTGCAGACTCACAAAAGTGCTTACGTGTTTCAGGAAAACACAATGATTTAGAAGAAGTTGGTAAAGACACCTACCATCATACGATGTTCGAAATGTTAGGTAATTGGAGTTTTGGCGATTACTTTAAAAAAGAGGCAATTAATTGGGCCTGGGAGTTTTTAACAGAAGTTCTTAAAATAGATAAAAACAATCTCTACGTTAGTGTTTTTGAGGGAGCTAAGGAAGATGATTTAGCTTTTGATCAAGAGGCTTACGATATTTGGAAAGATATTATTGATGAAGATCGAATTATTAACGGTAACAAACAAGATAATTTTTGGGAAATGGGAGCTCAAGGACCTTGCGGACCTTGCTCTGAAATTCATGTAGACATTCGATCTGCCGAGGAAAAAGCTCAAATATCAGGTAAAAGTCTTGTTAACAAGGATCATCCTCAGGTTGTTGAAATTTGGAATTTGGTTTTTATGGAATTCAATCGAAAAGCGAATGGAACCCTTGAAAATTTACCTTATAAACATGTGGATACCGGCATGGGTTTTGAACGATTGTGTATGGTAATGCAAAAAGTAAGCTCCAATTACGATACGGATGTTTTTATGCCATTAATCAAAGAAATCGAAACCATAACAAGTACGACCTACGGTAACAATACAGAAATCGATGTTGCGATCCGAGTTATTTCTGACCATGTCCGGGCAGTAGCTTTTGCCATTGCCGACGGTCAGTTACCCTCAAATACAGGTGCAGGATACGTAATAAGAAGAATACTGAGAAGAGCTGTTCGCTATGGGTTTACTTTTTTAGGAACAAAAAAACCATTTATATATCAATTAGTTGATACCCTAACTAAACAAATGGGAACTACTTTTCCTGAATTGCTAAGAGAAAATAAATTAATTTCTATTGTAATTAAAGAAGAAGAACATTCGTTTCTAACAACCTTAGATCAGGGCCTAGTATTATTAGAAAATGTCATACAGAATGCAGATTCTAGCATTATTTCTGGAAAAAAAGCATTTGAAATGTATGACACATTTGGATTCCCTAAAGATTTAACCGCTTTGATTTTAAGAGAGCGAGGACTAGACCTAGATGAAACTGAATTTGAGTCAGAACTTGAAAAGCAAAAGGAACGTTCAAGGTCAGCCACTAAAGTAGAAACAGGAGATTGGGTTGTATTAACTGAAGACGATGTTCAGGAATTTATTGGCTATGACTACTTAGAAACAAATGTGAAGATCGCTCGTTACAGAAAAACAAAAACAAAAAAACATGGTGAGTTCTTCCAAGTAGTATTCAATTTAACACCATTTTATCCCGAGGGTGGTGGACAAGAAGGAGATAAAGGATATTTAGAATCTTCACATGGAGATTTGGTTTATATTATAGATACTAAAAAAGAAAACAACCTAGTTATTCATTACCTTAAAAATCTTCCAAAAGATGTACATGATACTTTTAAAGCAGTTGTTGATAAGAAAATCAGGTCTTATACGGAAGCAAATCATAGTGCAACACATTTATTACATCAAGCTTTACGAGCTGTTTTAGGGACCCACGTGACTCAAAAAGGATCTATGGTTCACAGTCGTGGATTGCGATTTGATTTTTCGCATTTTAGTAAAGTGACGGCAGAGGAATTAATTCAAGTAGAAAATTTTGTAAACGCTCGTATTAGAGAAGGATTAAGTTTAAAAGAAAAAAGGAATATTCCCTTACAAGTGGCACTAGATGAGGGAGCAATTGCTCTTTTTGGAGAAAAGTATGGCGATACAGTTCGTACTATAAAATTTGGGGGCTCTATGGAGCTTTGTGGAGGAACCCATGTGGAAAACACAAAAGATATTTGGCATTTTATTCTTCTTCATGAAGGAGCTGTAGCTTCAGGGGTCAGAAGAATTGAAGCTATTACTGGAGAATTTGCAAAAGATTTCTTTATTTCCAATTCCAATAAATTTAAAGAAATAAAAAAAGTTCTTCAAAACACAAAAGACCCCCTAAAAAGTATTGTTACAATTCAAGAAGAAAATTCAGATTTAAAAAAGCAGATTCAAACTTTTTTAAAAGAAAAAGGGAAAAACTTAAAGACAGCTCTTAAAAATGAGATTTCAGAAATGAATGGCGTTAATTTTTTAGCAAAGCAAGTAGATTTGGATGCCAACGGTATTAAAGATATTTCATTTGAACTAGGTGGAGAATTTGATAATTTATTTCTTTTGTTAGGAACCAATCAAAACGGAAAAGCGTTACTCTCTTGTTATATTTCCAAAGGTTTGGTAACCTCTAAAAATTTGGATGCAGGAAAAATTATCAGAGAATTGGGTAAGTATATTCAAGGTGGTGGAGGTGGGCAACCTTTCTTTGCAACAGCAGGAGGTAAGAATCCAGACGGATTAAGTGAAGCGTTGAGTAAAGGAAAAGATTATATTTTTTAAACCCTTTTAGCTTTGTTGTACTACCTATGAAACTTCAAACAAAAATACCTATTGAATCTGAAATTCCTAAAATAGATTACGATTCTAAAATAGTGTTAGTAGGTTCCTGTTTTGTTGAAAGTATTGGTGATAAATTAGATTATGTTAAGTTTCAAACTCTTCAAAACCCCTTTGGAATATTATTCCATCCCATAGCTATTGAACGAATAATCGAAAGAGCCTTACAAAGTGATTTTTTTACGGAAGATGATATTTTTTTCAAAAATGAACGTTGGTATTGTTTTGAGATGCACTCTTCTTTGTGCGCAACTAATAAAATTGATTTTCTATCGCTCATAAATAACAAATTAAACAGATTAAGAGAGTATTTACAAACCGCAAGTCATATTGTTTTGACTTTTGGCACTGCATGGATATACCGACTTCTTAAAAGTCAAACCATAGTTGCTAATTGTTTAAAAATTCCACAAAAGGAATTTCAGAAAGAATTGCTATCGATAGAAGAAATTAAAACATCTTATAAAAATATGGTTACTCAAATCTTAAATCGAAATCCGAACACTCAAATAATTACAACGATTTCTCCAGTAAGACACGTTAGGGATGGTATTATTGAAAATAACAGAAGTAAGGCTCATTTAATAACCGCTTTACATCAACTTATTTTTGAAGAAAAAAAAGTGTGTTATTTTCCATCTTATGAACTTATGATGGATGAGTTAAGAGATTACCGTTTTTACAAAGAAGATATGATACACCCTACTAACCTTGCCATCGAAATTATCTGGGAATCGTTTAAAAAGGCTTGGGTATCTCCAGAAACCGAATCTATTCAAAAATCGATTCGTACGATCCGAAGTGGTTTAGAACATCAACCTTTTGACCCAATTAGTAAACAACATCAATTGTTTCTAAAAGATTTAAAGACAAAAATGAATCAAATCGAAAAAAAGCTTCCTAACATTAAATTTTAAATTCTTTTTTAATTTTATCAACGAAATCTAACTTTTCCCAGGTAAAAGTCTCCACTATTTTCTTAATTTTTTTACCATCACCAGCATAAAAAGTCAATTCTTTTTCTTCAGGAATTCTTCCCATATGACCATACGAAGCAGTTTCCATATAAATTGGGTTTCTAAGTTTTAAACGTGATTCAATCGCAGCGGGTCGCATATCAAATATAGATGCCACTAGTTTAGATATTTCACCATCACTCTTATTAATTTTTGAAGTGTTGTAGGTATTTACATTGATAGAAGTAGGTTCTGCAACACCAATCGCATAACTAACTTGCACTAAAACTTCGTCACAAACCCCAGCAGCTACCATGTTCTTTGCTATGTGCCTCGAGGCATAGGCTGCACTGCGGTCTACTTTACTAGGATCTTTTCCACTAAAAGCACCACCACCATGAGCTCCTTTTCCCCCATAGGTATCTACAATTATTTTTCTTCCTGTTAATCCAGTATCTCCATGAGGGCCGCCAATCACAAATTTACCAGTTGGATTGATATGGTAAGTAATATCATTATTGAACAAAGCTTTTGTGTCAGGATCTAACTGTGTAATCACTCTTGGAATTAAAATCGATTTTAAATCTGATTCGATTTTACTTAACATTTTTGCATCCTCATCAAATTCGTCATGTTGAGTCGAAATAACTATAGTGTCTATTCTTACGGGTTTATTATCATCACTATATTCAATCGTAACTTGACTTTTTGCATCTGGTCTTAAATAATCGATTTCAGTACATTCTCTTCTAATTTTAGCCAATTCAACTAAAATGCGATGACTTAAATCTAGCGCTAAAGGCATATAATTTTCAGTTTCATTGGTAGCATATCCAAACATCATTCCTTGGTCACCTGCTCCCTGTTCTTCACCATCTTCTTTGTCAACTCCTTGATTAATTTCTGGAGACTGTTCGTGAATAGAAGAAAATACACCACAGGAATCGCCATCAAACTTGTATTCGCTTTTGGTGTACCCAATTTTTTTGATAACATCTCTTGCTATTTTCTGAACATCTAGATAGGTGTTGCTCTTTACCTCCCCTGCTAAAACTACTTGTCCTGTTGTTACTAAAGTTTCACAAGCAACTTTTGATTGTGGGTCAAAGGCTAAAAAATGATCAACCAATGCATCACTTATCTGATCGGCAACTTTATCTGGATGCCCTTCAGAAACACTTTCGGATGTAAATAAATAAGCCATAAATGGATAATTTTTAATTTAATATTTTAGAAAAAAATGGATTGCAGCCTGCTGAGAGAACAGATTTCTTAAGAAACTTGTTTTACGTTTTAGCATTTATAGTTACCCAAAATTAGTAACAGAGGTTGCAATCAGTCAAATTTTTCCTCTTTTGATTTTACAAAAATACATATTTTCACAAAAAGAATTCAATTTTTTTAAGATTCTGTGGTAATTATTATTTTTTTAAAGATTAGTTTATATTAGCTCCTTTCAAAAAAATAATGAAAAGAAATATCTCTGTACTTTTAATGATGATTTGCTATTGTTGTTTCTCTCAAGAAAACAATAACAATAGCTATCAATTAGAGGGGAGTTATTTTTATGGAAATATATACAATCATAATTCTGATATTTCTCATTTAATTAATGGACATCCAACCGGAGCTTTTCTATCCTTTAATAAAAAAACATTTGGATTAAAAGACTGGGAAAAAAAATATAATTTTCCAGATTGGGGTTTATCCTTTATATATAAGGATCTTAAAAATGAAACCCTTGGTGAAAATTATGGTCTTTATGCAAATTATAATTTTTACTTATTCAAAAGAAACTTGCAATTAACCTTAGGTTCAGGACTTGCACTAAACACCAATCCATATGATCAAGATTCTAATTATTTAAACATTGCATATGGAACGAGTCTTTTGAGTTCAAGTTTTATCAAAGCAAATTTTATCAAAAACTCGATTTGGAAAGGGTTAGGTTTTCAAACAGGATTAATGTTCATTCACTATTCTAATGGAAATACAAAAGCTCCAAATACAAGCACTAATTCTTTTTTAATAAACGCAGGATTAAACTATCAATTAAATTACAAGAATATAAACGAATACGTAAGGGAGCAGGATTTGACTAATTACAGTGAAAAAATTAAATTTAATTTTGTTTTCAGAACTGGATGGAATCAAAGTGATGTAATTGGATCTGGAACTTATCCCTTTTATGTATTTTCAGCTTTTATAGATAAAAAATTAAATTATTACAGTACCCTTCAGTTTGGTGCAGATTTATTTATATCGAAATTCTTAGAAGAATTTATTAGCTACACTGCAATAGCATATCCAGAGTTTAATTTAAGTGGAGATGAGGATTATAAGAGAGTAAGTTTATTTGTAGGTCATGAATTAAGTATTGATAAAAACGGAATTCTTTTCCAAATAGGGTATTATGTTTATTACCCTTACGAATTCGAAAAAAGAATATATTTAAGGGCTGGTTTTAAAAGGTATTTTTATAAAAATAAATTATTTGCTGTTGTTTCCCTTAAATCACACTGGGCACAAGCTGAAGCAGTTGAATTTGGTGTTGGTTACAGATTTTAAAAAGATGAAAAAAGGAATATTTTTGATGTTTTTTATAGTATTAGTAGCTTGTAATAGTGAAAATGCTCCAGATTGTATTAGATCTGAGGGCGCTATTATTCAAACTGAAATAAATGTTTCATCATTTTCTAGAATCCTGGTATACAACAACATTCAACTATTTATTACTGAAGGTCCAGAACAAAAAGTAATAGTAGAAACTGGAGAAAATATTTTTAATGATATTGAAATAAGTATTAATGGAGATTTATTAATAGTAACTAATAATATTAATTGTAATTTTATTCGTGATTATGGATTAACCAAAATTTATATTACCTCTCCAAATGTAAGTGAAATCACAAATAGCTCTGAATTAACTGTTACTAGTTTAGGGATATTGAATTATCCTAATTTAGATTTGATCTCCGATGACTTTATAAACAACGAATATTATACTAACGGTGATTTTGACTTAGAATTAAACACTGAAAATTTAAAAATCATCACTAATGGTTTTTCCAATTTTTTTTTAAAAGGAGCTGTGTTTAATGCTAATATTGGTTTGTATGCAGGTGACTCAAGAGTAGAGGCTTCTGATTTGATTATTCAAAACCTGAATATTTTTCATCGCAGTACCAACAAAATGATTGTAAATCCTCAACAATCAATCATAGGAGAAATTAGGAGTTTAGGAGATGTTATTTCAAAAAATATTCCACCGGTGGTGGAAGTTACCGAATACTATACAGGAACTCTTATTTTTGATTAGTAAGTTCAGTAAATAAAGTTTCTAAACTAGTTACTTTTAATGTATCAGATATCGATTTATCATGAATTAAAACACCATTGTTTATTATAATTACACGGTCACAAATAGCTTCCACTTCTTGCATAATATGAGTAGAAAATAATACGGTAATATTTGCTTCTTTTGCTACTTTTTTCACCAGTTCTCTAATCTCAATTAATTGGTTTGGATCTAAACCTGTAGTAGGTTCATCTAAAATTAAAACCTTTGGTTGATGCAATAAAGCACTAGCTAAGCCTACCCGTTGCCTATAACCCTTTGATAGTTCTCCTATTTTTTTGTGTGCCTCTTTTTTAAGTCCTGTTTGGATTATAACTTTTTCGATTTGATTTTTATCGATTTTATAGATGTCTGCATTAAAATTCAGAAATTCTTTTACATATAATTCCGGGTATAAGGGGTTGTGTTCAGGGAGGTAACCCACACTTTGTTGTACTTTAATCTTGTCTTCAATGACAGAATAATTATTAACCCACGCATTTCCTTCAAAAGAGGATATGTAAGTAGTTAATATTTTTATTAAGGTTGATTTTCCAGCACCGTTAGGTCCAAGAAATCCAACTATTTCACCTCGTTTAATGGAAAATGAAATTTTACTCAAGGCAGTTTGTTCACCATACTGCTTCGTGATATTTTCTACTCTAATCGACATCTTTTTCTTTAAAACAAAACTACATAAATAAAAAGTAAAAAATTACAGCTAGTTTTTATTATTTATCTATATTTATAAAAAAATAAACCAATGATCAGATTAGTTACATTTAAAAATTTTTATCATTTCTTTTTTAAAGATAGGATAGAGATTGATATGTAATTAAACTTTAGGTATAATTTATAAAAGTCTCGAAATAATTCGGGACTTTTTTTGTTTAAAAAAATAAAGTTATGAGTTTAAAAATTGCAATTCAGGGGATCGAAAGTTCTTTTCACGATATGGCTGTAAAAAAAATGTTTCCGAATGACGAAATTGAATTGGTAATGTGTAATTCATTTGAAAAAGTCACAGCATCTATCAATAATTTAAATGCAGATTTTGGAGTTTTGGCAATAGAGAACACCATAGCAGGTTCTATTTTGCCAAATTATAATTTAATAGACACCAGTAATCTTATCATTATTGACGAGGTGTTTTTAAATATTCAAATGTATATTATGGCACTCGAAACTGATACTATTCACGATATTATTGAAATTCATTCACATCCTGTTGCATTACTTCAATGTAAAAACTATTTGCAAAAGTTTCCTCCACATTTTAAAATTATAGAAGGTACAGATACTGCATCAGTTGCAAAAAAAATAAAAGAAGAAAATCTTAAAGGAGTAGCGGCTATTGCTGGAAAGCAAGTAGCGAAAAAATTTGGTTTAAAAATATTAGAAAGTAAAATTCAAAATAATAGTCAAAACCAGACGCGTTTTGTTTTGGTTGGAAAAAACAATAAAAATTATTCAAAAGAAGTAAATAAAGCGACTTTAAAATTTAAATTGGATCATAGGGTGGGGAGTTTGTCAAATGTATTGCAATTGTTTAGTACTTTTGAAATTAATTTAACAAAAATACAGTCTTTACCAATAATAGGAAAACCTTGGCAGTATGCCTTTTTCGTGGATGTTTTTTTTAAAGATTATACCCTGTTTAAAGAGGTAACTAAAGTACTTGAAAAAGCAGTTGAAGAACTCAAAATAATAGGAGTTTACAAACAAAATTTTGACAATGAACCAAGCCAACTTTTAAAGAACCTAATTAATGAAAAATAATAAAAACCTAAGATCTTGGTTAAATAAAATGGAATTAAAACATCCGTTGGTAATCGCAGGACCGTGCAGTGCAGAGTCAGAAAGCCAAGTATTAAATATAGCACATCAATTAAAAAATACAGATGCTACTATTTTTCGTGCCGGTATTTGGAAGCCCAGAACAAGACCAGGAAATTTCGAGGGAGTCGGTAAAATAGGTTTGAAATGGTTAAAAAAAGTAAAAGATGAAACAGGACTTCTGACTGCCACAGAGGTTGCTAATCCGACTCATGCGGAGTTAGCAATAAAAAACGAGGTCGATATAATCTGGATAGGAGCTCGTTCTACAGTTTCTCCTTTTATTGTTCAAGAAATTGCAGAAGCTCTAAAAGGCACTAAAAAAGTTGTTTTAGTAAAAAACCCAGTTAATCCAGATTTATCGCTTTGGCTTGGCGCCGTTGAACGCTTGTATACCTCTAATATAAAAAATATAGGAGTCATACACAGAGGGTTTTCTTACTATGAAAAAACTAGGTATAGAAACAATCCAGAGTGGCAAATCCCAATCGATTTACAAAATCAATTTCCAGATTTACCATTACTGATAGACCCTTCTCATATTGCAGGAAGAAGAGATATTATTTTTGATTTGTGCCAAAGAGCTTTAGATTTAAATTTTGATGGCCTTATGATAGAGACGCACCATCAACCTGACGATGCTTGGAGCGATGAACAGCAACAGATTACCCCAGACAAATTAAAGCAAATCACCACTAATTTAAAGATTAGAGATGAAGAAGGAAATGCTATTGAATATCAAAATAAATTAGCAAATCTCAGAACACAGATTGATATGGTCGATCATAAATTAACTGAAACACTGGGTAAAAGGATGAAAATAGCAGATAAAATTGGTGTTTTAAAGAAAGATAACAATGTTGCTATTTTACAAAATAAACGCTGGAATGAAATCTTAGAAAAAATGATACTAGAAGGTAAAGAAAATGGCTTGAGCAAAGAATTTATTTTAAAAATATATAAAGCTATTCATCAAGAATCAATTAATCACCAAAACAAACTTCATCAAGACCAATAAATGAATATTCTTTTTAAAATAGACCTCTCGATTAAATATAATTTAAGATTTTTGTCTTAATGAAAGGAATAGTATACAAATCTACAGGCAGTTGGTACCATGTAAAAAATGAGCAAGGAATTTTTTATGAGTGCAGATTAAAAGGAAAGTTCCGAATTCAAGGTATCAAGTCAACCAATCCAGTTGCGGTTGGAGATGTTGTTCATTTTGAAGTTGATAAAAAAGGGGATGAAGAGTTTGGTGTTATTTATACCATTCAAGAAAGAAATAATTATATCATACGTAAATCAGTTAATTTATCAAAACAAACACAGATCATTGCTGCTAATATTGATTTGGCTTTTTTACTTATAACACTGAATAATCCTCCAACTTTTCCAGCTTTTATTGACCGATTTTTGGTTAACTCGGAAGCTTATGGTATTAAAACAATTTTATTATTTAATAAAATTGACTCTTATTCAGAAAATGAGTTAGGCGAAATAAAATCTTTAGCTACATTTATATCAGACCATAGGTTATGATTGTATTGAGATTTCTGCTAAATCAGGAACAAATATTCAAAAAGTGAAGGCGCTTATGAAAAATAAAGTCAGTGTTTTCTCTGGTCATAGTGGTGTAGGAAAATCTACTCTAGTTAATTCTATCGAACCTTCTATTAAAATTAAAACTAAAGAAATTTCTGATCAACATCTACAAGGACAACATACTACAACATTTGCTGAGATGTTTGATCTTTCGTTTGAATCTCAAATTATAGATACACCAGGAATAAAAGGTTTTGGAATGGTTGAAATTGATAAAGAAGAATTGTCAGGGTATTATCCAGAATTCTTTAAACTTAAAGAGTATTGCAAATTTAATAATTGTCTGCATTTAGAAGAACCAAAATGTGCTATTAAGGAAGCATTAGAAAATGGAGAAATTGCTTGGTCTCGCTATAAAAGTTACCTTCAAATATTAGAAGGAGAAGAAGAACATTATCGTAAAGATGTTTATGATAAGAATTAATTTATACATATGAGAATTGTAGTTCAATTAGTAAAACAAGCCTCAGTTTCTGTAGATGAGAAAGTTATTTCGGAAATAAAAAAAGGGTATTTGATTTTATTAGGAATTGAAACTGAAGATACTCAAGAAGATATCAATTGGTTAGCTAGTAAAATAGCCCGACTCAGAATTTTTGGTGATGAAAATGGTGCTATGAATAAATCTATTTTAGATGTAAATGGTGATGTAATTATAGTGAGTCAGTTTACATTGCAAGCAAAAACTAAAAAAGGGAATAGACCCTCATACATAAAAGCGGCCCGACCAGAAATAGCTTCCGTACTTTATGATAATTTTATTTTACAATTAGAGAATGAAATAGGAAAAAAAATACAAACTGGAAAATTTGGAGCTACCATGGACGTTAGCCTCATTAATGAGGGTCCGGTTACGATCTTTATGGACTCAAAAAATAAATATTAATTATGAATTTAAAAGAATCACAGCTAGTCGTTGATAAATGGATAAAAAAACATGGAGTTCGTTATTTTAACGAACTCACAAATATGGCTCAACTTACTGAAGAAGTAGGTGAAGTAGCTAGAATAATTGCTCGTAGATATGGCGAACAAAGTGAAAAAGAAAGTGATAAAAATAAAGATTTAGGTGAGGAGTTGGCTGATGTTATTTTTGTTGTTTTGTGTCTAGCCAATCAAACTGGAATTGATTTACAGGTAGCATTCGATAAAAAAATGCTGATTAAAACGAAGCGAGATCATGATAGACACCATCAAAATAAAAAATTGAAATAATGTTTAAAAAAGTTATTTCAACTACAGGCTTTTGGAGGTCGGTTTTCTCTCTTGGGATAGTTTTTTCTTTCCTGTTTGTTATTGTTAAGTGGGCAATTGAGGGATTTAAAATAGAATTTTTTTCCGCTATAACCAATCCTTATTTATTTGTATTTGGACTTTTTCTTGGAAGTTTTATTTATGGATTTCTGGTAACCTTTGGTAAGTTTCGAGCAAAAATCTTAAAGACAGAACTTTAGTTTTGAAAGTATATTTAACCAACACCATCGAAAATAAAACCGTATCGGTTACTGTTCCTGGGTCTAAAAGTGAATCAAATAGGCTTTTAATCTTAAAAAAAATATATCCAAATATATTTTTACATAATTTATCTAACTGCGATGATACTATAGCTCTAAGCAGAGGAATTGAAGCGAAAAATGGGATTGTAGATGTGCATCATGCAGGAACTGCTATGCGTTTTTTAACAGGTTTTTTTGCTTCAAAAAAAGATATCGAGCTTACTCTTACTGGAAGTAAAAGAATGCAAGAAAGACCAATAAAAATATTGGTAGATACTTTAAGATTGATAGGAGCAGATATTTCTTATGTAAGAAATAATGGATACCCGCCATTAAAAATTAATGGTAAAGAATTGGTTCTAGATTCATTATCGATAGATGCAAACATTAGTAGTCAATATATTTCTGCCTTAATGTTAATAGCTCCCTCACTTCCTAGAGGACTGACAATTACTTTAAAAAATAAAATCACCTCCGTTCCCTACATAAAAATGACCCTAGAACTATTATGTAGAATCGGGATATGTTGTACTCTAAACAATAATATTATTAAAATTACTTCTACAAAGACAATTAAAGATGTTACAATTAATATAGAATCAGACTGGAGTTCAGCATCCTATTATTATAGTTTGGTTGCACTTTCTGAACATTTGGAAATCACTTTAAAAACTTTTAAGAGAGACAGTATTCAAGGTGATTCAAAAGTAGTTGATTTCTACAAAAAAATAGGGGTAGACACGATTTTTAATGAGACTGATAACTCTATTACTTTAAGAAAAAATCAAAAAAAGATTGAAAATTTTTTAAGCTTTAATCTAATTGAAACTCCAGATATTGCACAAACTATTGCGGTTACTTGTTTTGGTTTAGGAATTTCCTGTGAGTTAACGGGATTAAAAACTTTAAAAATCAAAGAAACTGATAGGTTATTAGCTCTAAAAGTTGAATTGCAAAAATTAGGAGCGGTGTTAACGATTACTGAAAAGAGTTTGTTTTTAAAGCAACGTAAAACTATCAATAAAAATATAGTTATTGATACCTATGAAGACCATAGAATGGCGATGTCATTTGCTCCCCTTTATTTAAAAGTCCCCATCATCATTAACAATCCAAATGTGGTTTCAAAATCATATAAGACTTTTTGGAAAGACCTTCAAAAAATTGGAGGTAAAGTATTAATTAAATAATAAGTTGCCTTTTACTTGACAACCCCTACATTCAGATTGTATATTTGCAATCTTTAATTTTTAAATTACAACAACTATGGGAATGAAACTTTCAAAGTTTAATTTTGAACTGCCTGAAGATTTATTGGCAGAATATCCAGCTACTAACAGAGATGAGTCTCGTTTAATGGTGTTGAATAGAAAAGATAAAACGATTGAACATAAAATGTTCAAGGACTTAAAAGATTATTTTAGAGAAGATGATGTTTTAGTTTTAAATAACACAAAAGTTTTTCCGGCTAGGTTATTTGGAAATAAAGAAAAAACAGGAGCCCGTATCGAGGTTTTTCTTTTAAGAGAGTTAAACAAAGAGACACGCTTATGGGATGTTTTAGTAGATCCAGCTCGTAAAATTAGAATTGGAAATAAGTTATACTTTGGAGAAGACGATTCTTTGGTAGCAGAAGTTATTGACAATACAACTTCTAGAGGAAGGACACTTCGTTTTTTATTCGATGGTCCTTACGAAGATTTTAGAAGAAAATTAACTGAATTAGGAGAAACTCCACTTCCAAAGTATATAAAAAGAGACGTGGAGCCTGAAGATAAAGAAAGATACCAAACTATTTTTGCCAAAAATGAAGGAGCTGTTGCAGCTCCAACAGCTGGATTACATTTCTCAAAGCATTTACTGAAACGTCTTGAAATCAAAGGTGTTAATTTTGCAGAGGTAACTTTGCACGTTGGATTAGGAACTTTTAGCTCTGTAGAAGTTGAGGATTTATCGAAGCATAAAATGGATTCTGAAGAATTTCATATCGATCCTATTGCAGAAAATATTATCAATAAAGGAATTAAAGAAAAAAGAAGAATCTGTGCTGTTGGGACAACGGTTATGAGATCACTAGAAAGTTCGGTTTCATCAAACGGAACATTAAATGCTTACGATGGTTGGACAAATAGATTTATTTTCCCACCATACGATTTCAGTATAGCTAATATGATGGTAACTAACTTCCATACACCTAAATCAACATTAATGATGATGGTTTCTGCATTCGCAGGTCACGATTTTGTTAGAGAGGCTTATGATATTGCAATTAAAGAAAAGTATCGATTTTATACATATGGTGATGCAATGTTAATCATCTAATACCATAAAAACATAAAATTTTTAAACCTCTATTGCAATAGAGGTTTTTTTAGTATATGCACGTTTTGATTTTTAATTTACGTCAGATTAAACTACATTAGTAAATTATAATACGCTCAAACATATATTTTGAAGAGAAACATTCTTATAATTTCCTTGTTGATATCTGTTTTATCTTTTGCACAAGATGAAAATAGGATACTTCCTATGAGTTTGCAATATAACCTCAGAAGCAGTATAACTCCTATTGAACTCCCTCCACTATATTTAGATGAAATAATTGCAGAAGATGAAATTAACGATTTAGACAAAAGTTTACCCTGGAGATATGGAATTTCTAGACCACTTGTTTTAAATCTAGAAAACGATGGAGAGTGGATGGAATTGGATAATAATCGTGGAAGAATTTGGCAAGTGGCTATTTGGTCGCCAGATGCAGTTAATTTGAGTGTCAATTTTAATGATTTCAATTTGCCAGATGGGGCTATGTTACATTTATATAACGATGAACGAACAGATTTTTCTAAAACATACACAAAAAAACAAAATAGAGAAAATAAACAATTAGGCTCTTGGTTTGTTTCAGGAGAAATTATTTGGATAGAATATTATGAGCCTGTAAATACTGATGAAACTGCTCAATTAGAGATAGGAAGTTTAATTCACGGTTATAGAATGGGGCAAGTACATCAAATGATTGAAAACAATTCCAGGGGATTAAACGACTCTGGTGATTGTAATTATGATGTAAATTGCCCGATTGGTAGTGATTTTGATGAAAAAAAAGATGTCATAAAAAAGGCAGTCGCATTGCTTAATTTGGGTAATGGTTTTTTATGTTCATCCTCTTTAATCAATACCACTTTAAATGACAAAACCCCATATTTACTTACTGCAAATCATTGTTTAGAGTTTAGTAACCCTTCTTTTTGGTCCGTACGATTTAATTGGATGAGTCCAAGTCCAGTGTGTGCCTCTGAAGAAGAAAGTTTAGATATTCAGACAAACTTCACAATGAGTGGAGCTGAATTAATAGCTAATAATAGCCTAAGTGATTTTGCTTTGGTTAAGTTATATAACGAAATTCCTAGTTCATGGGATGTAGCTTTTGCTGGTTGGGATAACACCGATAACTTACCATCTATGGAAGTTGGTATTCATCATCCAAACGGTGATATTATGAAAATTTGTAGAGATGATTCTGGAGCTGTAAAAGAAAATGCTAATGGAATAGAGGTATGGCTCATAGGAGGCGTCTCTGTTGGTACAGGTGAGGGTTGGGAAATTGGAACAACTGAGAGTGGTTCTTCTGGTTCACCACTTTTTAACGAAGATGGAAAAATTATAGGGCAATTATATGCTGGTCAAGCTTTTTGTGATGGTATTGAAAATAATAAGGACTACGATATCTACGGAAGATTAGGAATATCTTGGGAAGCTGGACAAACATCAGCCACAAGATTGAAAGACTGGTTAGATCCAAATAATACTGGTCAGACAACTACAGAGACACTTCAAAATGTTTTAAGCACTCAAGAGTTCGATGATACTGGAACGTTAGATATATATCCTAATCCTGCAACTACTTCCATTTCAATTATAAATAATAGGTATCCTAATTTGGAGTTTTGTTTTTATAATTTACAAGGTCAAAAGGTATACTCGGGAGATATGTCTAATACCATTAACGTTATCAACGTTGAGTATTTAAAAGAAGGTATTTATTTTTTATATTTATTAAATTTAGATACCAATATTAGTTCCACAAAAAAAATAATCATAAGTAGATAAAAATAATTGATTTAAATAATAAAAAGCCTCTTTAGTACAAAAGAGGCTTTTTATTATTTTTTGCTTAGTATTTATAATATTTTTGTTTGATGAAATTAAAGAAAAAGGACATAAGAGCCCTCTCTAAAGATGAATTGAGACTATTTTTCACAGAAATAGGAGATCAAGAATTTAGAGGAAATCAAGTTTATGAATGGCTATGGAATAAAGGAGCTCATCAATTTGATGATATGTCTAATATTTCAAAAGATACTAGGCAGGTTCTTAAAAATCACTTTGTAATTAACCATGTTGAGGTTGACAGTTTACAAAAAAGTAAAGACGGTACGATCAAAAATGCAGTAAAACTCTTTGACGGTTTAATTGTTGAATCAGTTTTAATTCCCACCCTAAATAGAACGACAGCCTGTGTTTCAACTCAAGTTGGTTGTAGTCTAGATTGTAAGTTTTGTGCGACTGCCAAGTTAAAAAAAATGAGAAACTTAAACCCTGACGAAATTTATGATCAAGTTAAAGCTATTGATCAGGAAAGTAGACTTTATCATTCTAAACCACTTTCTAATATTGTTTTTATGGGAATGGGAGAACCTTTAATGAATTATAATAATGTGTTGAAGTCAATAGATAAGATTACTTCAGAAGAAGGCTTAGGAATGTCTCCAAAAAGAATTACGGTTTCGACTTCTGGTATACCAAAAATGATAAAAAAGTTAGCTGATGACAAGGTAAAGTTTAATTTAGCAGTATCTCTACATTCAGCAATTCAAGAAAAAAGAATACAAATCATGCCTTTCGCAACAAAGTTTACGTTAATCGATTTAAAAGAATCTCTTCAATATTGGTATGAAAAAACCAATCAGAGAATTACCTATGAATATGTTATTTGGGAAGGAATCAACGATACGCGTGAAGATATTGATGCCTTAGTAAGGTATTGTAAACAAGTACCTTGTAAAGTGAACTTAATTGAATACAACACTATCGATGACGACTCTTTTAAGCAAGCCTCGAAAAGGGTGACAGATACTTATATTCATGCCTTAGAAAAAAACAGAATTCCTGTTACAGTAAGAAGAAGTCGAGGAAAAGATATAGACGCTGCTTGTGGGCAGTTGGCCAATAAAAAGTAAAACAAATTTTATATATTTTTATTTAGTAAATGAAAATAGTTTCCAAAATAAAACAACCAATTGAATACGAAATGGAACTTTTTGAAAAAAAATTTCAACTTTCTATGTATTCAAAAGTATCTCTTCTAAATCGAATTACCCATTATGTGGTTAACAGAAAAGGAAAGCAAATGCGACCAATGTTTGTTTTTTTAATCGCAAAAATGTTTAATAATGGTGAAGTAAATGATAGAACTTACCGAGGAGCGTCTGTTATCGAACTGATACATACCGCAACTTTAGTGCACGATGACGTAGTAGACGAGAGTAATAAAAGAAGAGGTTTTTTTTCCATAAATGCTTTATGGAAAAATAAGATTGCAGTTTTAGTGGGGGATTTTTTATTGTCTAAGGGTTTATTGCTTTCCATCGATAATAGTGATTTTGATCTTCTAAAAATTATTTCAACAGCAGTAAGAGAAATGAGTGAAGGAGAACTTCTTCAAATAGAAAAAGCGAGGAAGTTGGATATTACAGAGAATATTTATTTTGAAATTATACGAAAAAAAACTGCAACTCTTATAGCAGCGTGTTGTGAAATGGGTTCACAATCTGTGATGGCTTCTAAAACAGAAGTAGAAAATATGCGTCAATTTGGTGAATATATTGGAATGGCATTTCAAATTAAAGACGACCTTTTTGATTATGGAACCCAAAAAATCGGAAAACCAACAGGGATTGATATTAAAGAGCAAAAAATGACACTTCCTTTAATCCATACTCTAAATAATTGCTCTAAAAAAGAAAAAAAATGGGTAGTCAATTCAATTAAAAATTACAATACCGATAAAGTTAGAGTGAAAGAATTAATTCATTTTGTTAAGGAAAAAGGTGGATTAGATTATGCTGTTTCAAAAATGAAAGAATATCAAAAAATGGCACTTGCTATTTTGCAAAAATATCCAGATTCAAATTATAAAGAATCGTTAGAACTAATGGTTAATTACGTGATAGATAGAAAAAAATAATCATTGAATTTCAAAATCATAATGTTTTTTGAGAAATTTTTCATAAAACCTTTTTTGTTGATAAATAAGTTTCTCTAAAAATTTATTTTTTCAATCAGAATTTCACATCTTTGAATGGTAAAGATGATTTCACAAACAACTATAGATAATGTATTTGAAACTGCTCGCGTAGAGGAGGTGATTGGTGATTTTGTTGTTTTAAAAAAATCGGGAAGTAATTTTAAAGGATTAAGTCCTTTTAGTGATGAGCGGACACCAAGCTTTATGGTTTCTCCTGCAAAGCAATTATGGAAAGATTTTTCAAGTGGTAAAGGTGGAAGTGTCGTTTCTTTTTTAATGGAACATGAACATTTTAGTTATCCAGAAGCAATAAAATACCTAGCAAATAAATACGGTATTGAAGTTGAGGAAACGGAAAGAACAGATGAGCAAAAAGAAAAAGCCACACAAAAAGAGAATTTATTCATTGTTAGCGATTATGCTAAAGAATATTTTCATAAAACCCTACTAAATGTAGAAGAAGGAAAAGCGATTGGTTTATCGTATTTTAAAGAGCGTGGCTTTACACAAGAAACCATTGAAAAATTCTCTTTGGGATATTCTTTAGATAAATGGGACGCTTTTACCAATACAGCTATAAAAAAAGGGTATCAGTTAGAGTTTCTCGAAAAAACAGGATTAACAATAGTTAAAGGCGAAAAACAGTTTGATCGTTTTAAGGGACGAGTTGTTTTTCCGATTCAGAGTATGAGTGGTCGTACCCTAGGTTTTGGAGGTAGAATATTAACAAATGATAAAAAAGCTGCAAAATATTTAAATTCACCAGAAAGTGATATTTACCACAAAAGTGACGTTTTATATGGCTTATATCAGGCAAAAAGTGTCATTTCGAAAGAGGATAATTGCTATTTGGTGGAGGGATATACAGATGTTTTGCAGTTCAATCAATCAGGAATTATCAACGTAGTTTCCTCTTCAGGAACTGCATTAACTCCTAACCAAATTAGACTGATTAATAGATTAACCAAAAACATAACTGTTTTATACGATGGAGATGATGCTGGTTTAAGAGCTTCTATAAGGGGGATTGATTTAATCCTCGAACAAGGAATGAATGTAAAAGTTTGCACCTTCCCAGAAGGAGAGGATCCTGATAGTTTCGCAAAAAATAATTCCATAGAGGTCTTGAAAGAATACTTGAATGAAAATTCTAAAGATTTCATAACTTTTAAAGCAAACTTACTGGTAAAAGTAGCAGATAATGACCCTATTAAAAAAGCGAATACGGTTCACGAAATAATTACTAGTATTTCTAAAATACCGGATGATATAAAAAAGGAAATTTATATTCAAGAATGTTCAAGGTTAATGAATATTGAAGAATCAACTCTTTACAGTTCGTTAGCTCAAAAATTAAAAAAACAGAACAAAGAATTAAGTAAGCAACTTCAAAAAAAGAATGTTCCATTTAATGTGATTTCCTCTGAAAAACAATCATTTAAAAAAGTAGATCATCAATTCGAGTTAGAAAAAAAAATAATTGAATTACTATTAATATATGGTGTTAAAGAAGAAGAATTCGAAGAAATTTCAATTGAGATTAACGATGAAGGAGAAATATCTCATACATCAGAAATAATAAAATCTAAGGTGTTTGAAAAAATATATTTAGATCTTCAAGAAGATGAAACTGAATTTGCAAACGAGAGTTTTAAAGAGATGTATCAGCTCATTATTAAGGAATTAAATACTTCTCAAAATTTTAAAGCAGAACGATTAATAAGAAAGTTACCTCTAGAAAAAGCAGAATTGATTACCCATATTTTATTTGATAGTGAACGATATGAATTACATAACTGGACAGGACGAGAAATATATGTAAAAGATAAAAATCAAACTATTTCTCAAGTGGTAAGCGAAACTATTTTTAATTTACGACGATACTTAATTTCGATGAAAATTAATGAGTTGGCTAAAGAGATCAAAAATATAAAAGATGAGAGCTTAAAAAAAGAAACGCTGAAAGAAACTCTTGAATATACTGCACTCAAAAAGTTGTTGTCCGACAAATTAAATAGAGTATTGTAACTAAGTTAGCTAAAACAATCGAGATAGATTTGTTAATTAACTTAGCATATCTATTGGGATTTTACAAATGGGTATAGGAATCATTTTATGCTTATTGGTATTATTTAATTTTAAAAATAAATCAAATACAAATTTTTCTCTTCCTTCAAAATCATGAGAAGATTTTTTTAAGTCGTTCATTCTCATTGCCCACTCAAGTTCATCATAACTTGCTCCAATCTGATCTTCATCAGTTCGATTGTCACCAAACAACCCATCTGTAGGCGCTGCAGTTAATATTGATTTAGAGACCTCTAAAAACTTTCCTATAGCATATACTTCACTTTTCATTAAATCTGCAATGGGACTTAAATCTACACCGCCGTCACCATATTTTGTATAAAAGCCAATTCCAAAATCTTCTACTTTATTTCCGGTCCCAGCTACAAGATAGTTATTTAAGCCAGCATGGTAATATAAGGTAGTCATTCTGAGACGAGCTCTCGTATTAGCAAGAGATAAATTTAATCGAGGATTGTCGTTATTTAATACATCCTGATTTTTAAAAGTCTCAAAGACATTTGTAAGGTCAAAAAATGTCGAACGGACGTTTGGAAATTTTTTTTAGGTAATCAATATGTTCTTTTGCTCTACTTAACTGATTTTCTGCCTGATGTATTGGCATTTCAACACATATTACAGGAAATCCTGTTTTGGCGCACAACATAGAACTGACAGCAGAGTCGATACCACCACTTACCCCAATAACAAACCCATTCATTTTTGAATTTTCAGCATAATCCTTTAGCCATTTTACAATATAATCAACTACTTTTAAAGTGTTCATAATGTTGAATTTTAATAATACCTTTGCATCGCAAATTACGTAAAAAATAAAATTTTATATAAATTTTTATGTTAAACAGTTTCAAAATAAAATATCACAAATCATTATTTATTAATAGCAGTATTTCTTTCTCTGTTTTAGTTGTTACGAAACCAACAAATTAGAGAAGGAAATCGATTCAATTCCTATTGATATTGAGATAGTAAGATTTGATAAAGTTTTTGGTAATTCAGACATGGAAGACTTACAAGATTTAAAGTCAAGATTTCCCTGTTTTTTTTCCAAAACAATATCCTGATTCTATATGGAAAATGAAAATGAATGATACGTTAACACGTCAGCTTTTTATAGAAGTAATCAAAAAATATCCAGATGAAGTAAAATTAACCGAGGAACTTAGAACATTATTTAAGCATATCAAATATTATTATCCAACGTTTAAAGTGCCTAATGTAATAACTGCTAATTCTGACGTAGATTATAAAAATAAGATATTTTTATCTGATCAAACGTTGATAGTTTCTCTTGATAATTATCTGGGTAGTGATCATTTTTTTTATCAAGGAATTCCTGAATATATAAGCAAAAATATGAAAGAGTCACAGATTTTATCTGATATAGCCTCTGTATGTTCTCAGCTATTTATTCCAAAAATAAAAAATAAAACATTTTTATCGCAGATGATTTATTATGGCAGAATACTTTACCTAAAAGATATCTGGTTAACAAAAACTTCAGATGCAATTAAGATAGGTTACTCTGAGGAAAAATTAAAATGGGTTCAAGATAATGAAAATCAAATATGGCGAAATTTTATTGAAAATGAATATCTATTTAGTACCAATCCAAAATTAATAGCAAGATTTATTAGTCTAGCTCCTTTTTCTAAATTTTATTTAGAAATTGATAATGATTCTCCGGGTATGGTCGGAAGATACATTGGATGGCAAATTGTAAGATCTTTTATGGATAAAAAAGATGCTAGTCTCGAAAAATTAATGACTTTAAGTGAAGAAGAAATATTTTATAAATCAAAATACAAACCTAGAAAGTAATGGGAAATAAACACACATCGGATATTCATATAAATGTAACTTTAGATGAAAATAAAATACCAGAACAATTGCAGTGGTCAGCAAAAGATGGCGGTGTCGAAAACATGGAGTCCAAAGCTATATTTATGTCAGTTTGGGATCATAAAACAAAGGAAGCATTACGTATTGATTTATGGACCAAAGATATGCCACTTGACGAAATGAAAATTTTCTTTCATCAAACTCTTACCGCAATGTCAGATACTTTTGAGCGTGCAACAAATGATGATAAAATGAGTGCAACTATGCGTGATTTTTGTGATTATTTTGCCGAGAAATTAGCTATAAAAAAAGAAAAATAATTAATCTTGTTTGGACATCAACGAGTTAATCTCACTCATATAATTTAACACCTTATCTCTTCCTGTTCCATTGCTTGAGGAGGTAATAAAATAATTTGGCATTTCTTCCCAAGATTCCAGCATTTTTAATTTATAATCTTCTATATTTTTTATCAATGCGTTTGGTTTCATTTTATCTTGTTTAGTAAAAATAATCGAAAAGGGCACTTGATTTTCGCCCATCCATTGCATAAACTCAAGATCTACTTTTTGTGGTTTATGTCTGCAATCTATAAGAACAAAAGCCAAGGCTAGTTGCTGTCTCTTTGAAAAATATTGTGTTATAAACTTTTGAAAAATTCTTTTACTGCTTTTTGAAACTCTGGCATAACCATAACCAGGGAGATCTACTAGGAACCAATTTTTATTAATTAAGAAATGGTTGATTAATTGAGTTTTTCCTGGCCTTCCAGATGTTTTTGCTAAACTTTTCTTTTGCATTAGCATATTTATTAGTGAAGATTTTCCAACATTAGATCTTCCAATAAAAGCATACTCGATAAGTTTTTCTTTGGGGCATTTAGTAACATCACTGTTACTCATTACAAATTCAGCAGATTTAATTTTCATTTTAAAATTTTAAAACTTTCTACTCAAAAGCCAATTGTAAAGGTGATCATTAAATTTGTCTGGGTGTTCCATCATTGCAGCATGTCCGCATTTATCAATCCAAAACAAATTTGAGTCAGGTAATAATTCGTTGAATTCCTTTGCTACCTCAGGGGGAGTGACACTGTCGTTTTTACCCCATATAATACAAGTAGGGGTATTCATTTTTGGCAAATCTTTTGCCATATTATGACGAATAGCACTTTTTGCTATTGCTAAAGTTTTGATTAATTTATTTCGATCATTTACCGTTTCAAAAACTTCGTCTACTAGTTCTTTTGTTGCTATTGCTGGGTCATAAAAGACATCTTCAGCTTTTTTCTTTATGTATTCGTAATCACCTCTTTTAGGAAAAGATCCGCCCATCGCACTTTCATACAATCCTGAACTACCTGTAATCACAAGTGCTTTTATTTTTTCAGGAAACAATTTAGTGCAATATAAACCAATGTGACCTCCTAACGAATTTCCAACAAGTATTACTTGGTCGCATCCTATGTGGTTAATGAAATCTAAAACGTATTTTGAGAAGTTTTTGACGTTAGTTTTTAACAAAGGCATTTCATAAATCGGCAATTCAGGTAATAAAATACGATATCCTTTTTTAGATAAAAAATGAGTTACTCCATCAAAGTTACTTAGCCCACCCATGAGTCCATGCAAAACAACAATAGGCTTTCCTTCTCCAACGTCAAGGTAAGTAAATTTTCCTTCTTTTTTTAACTGATGCGTCATGTAAATAGCTAGATATTATAGTACAAAAGTACGCATTTTTATTTTCAACTTTCAATAAATATAAACCCTTACAATCTAGAGTTCTATAATTTATTGAATTTTAAGTGGTAAAACTTATTAACAATGTGGTAATTTGTGGTAAAAAGTGGTAAAAGTTCTATATATTTGAATTAATAATCTTTTCAAAACAAAACCTCCATGCTCAATTTAATTGGGACATATGAATGCAAGGCAGATATAAAAGGACGTGTTATGATTCCTACTGCTTTAAAAAAACAATTAGCTCCGGTTTCGACTCGTGGGTTTGTAATTAAGCGTGCGGTATTTCAGTCTTGTTTGGAATTGTATCCAATGGAAGAGTGGTTGTTATTGATGAAGAAAATGAGCAGTTTAAATCGCTTTAATAGAAAGAACAATGATTTTATTAGAAGATTTACGGCAGGTGTGAGATCACTTGAAATGGATGCTGCCGGAAGATTGTTAATACCAAAAGACTTATCGGGTTTTGCAGGAATAAAGAAAGAGATAGTAATTTCTTCAGCTATAAATATAGTTGAGATTTGGGATAAAAATAAATACGAACAAGCTATTAACGAAGCAGCTAGCGATTTTGCTGATCTAGCTGAAGAAGTAATGGGAGACGAAAGTGATGGAGCTAATGGAATATCATAAACCAGTTTTATTAACTGAAACGGTTGACGGCTTAAATGTGAAGCCCGATGGTATTTATGTGGATGTTACTTTTGGCGGAGGTGGACATTCCAAGGAAATTTTAAACAGATTAGGTGAGGAAGGGAGATTGGTCGCTTTTGATCAAGATGAGGATTCTCTGGTAAATCAAATTAATGATTCTCGGTTTTTATTAATCAATGAAAATTTTAGATACCTAAAACAGTTTTTAAAATTTAATAACGTATCAAAAGTAGACGGTATTTTAGGCGATTTTGGAGTCTCGTCTCACCAGTTTAATGTCGCTGAGCGAGGATTTTCAACACGATTTGAAGCAGAATTAGATATGAGGATGAATAAAAAATCGGTCCTTCTCGGCTTTTGACGTAATTAATAAGTATTCGGAGGAAAAATTAAGACTGGTTTTTTACAATTACGGCGAATTAAGAGCTGCAGCTGGCATGGCAAGAGTTATTGTTGAAAACAGAAATCAAAGCCCTATTGTATCCTCTAAACAATTAAAAAATTCTTTAGGTAGATTTTTGCCAAAGCATCGAGAAAATAAAATTTTAGCTCAAATTTATCAAGCAATCAGAATTGAAGTTAATCAAGAATTAGAGGCTCTAAAGGATTTTTTAAGCCAGACTGTTGACGTTTTGAATCCTGGAGGAAGGTTGAGTCTTATTTCATACCATTCTCTTGAAGATCGTTTGGTGAAAAGATTTATGAGAAACGGACTTTTTGAGGGAGAACCAGAAAAAGATGTATTTGGAAGGGTGGAAATTCCATTTAAAAAAATTGGAAAATTTATAATTCCAACCGATGACGAAATTCAAAGAAACAATAGAGCTAGAAGTGCAAAACTCCGAATTGCAGAGAAATTATGAAAAAAGGATTTTATGATTTATTGAAAGGGAAGTTTTTAATAAGCGATGATGCTTTTAAGAATTGGCGCTTTATATTTTTTATATCTGTGTTGATGATGCTAATGATTGGAAGTTCTCACAGAGCAGATAAAAAAGTACATAGAATTGCTCAACTAAATAATGAATTTAAAGAAATAAAAAGTGAGTATGTAGACGTAAGGATGATTTTGATGCAATCAAAAATGGAAACTAAAATAATTTCAACTATGGAGAAAAATGGCTTGGTTCCATCAGAAAATCCTCCACAAAAATTAATAATTAAAAAACAAAACTAGCTTTGCCAATCGAAGAAAAAAACATACTGAATCGCTTATATTTTATTGCTGGAGGTATGTTTCTCTTTACTTTACTAATTGCTTTTAAAATAATCAACATTCAATTTGTTGATGGTGATAAGTACCGAGCGCTTGCAAAAAAGAATACAATTAAAAATTGGGTTATTCCTTCAAGTAGAGGAAATATTTATGCTGATGATGGAAGCCTTTTAGCAACTTCTGTTCCCAAATATGAAATTCGTTTTGATGCGGTAACGGTTTCTTCTGCTACATTTAATGAACATCTTCCTGCTTTAGCTAAGGCTATGTCTGAAATGTATAATAAGTCTGAGACCTATTATATTAAAAAGTTTAAAAACGCTCGAGCTAGTAAAAATAGATATTTACTGGTGGCAAAAAATTTAGGTTATTCCGATTATATAAAAATAAAAAACTTTCCACTTTTAAGGATGGGGCCATACAAAGGGGGGCTTATTGTTAAGCAAATTAATATCAGAGAACATCCAATTGGAAAAGTGGCTGAACGTTTAGTGGGCAATGAAAAAAAAGGAGCTCCTGGCACCTATGATATTGGATTTGAAGGGGCTTATGATAAATATTTAAAAGGAAAAGATGGTAAACGTTTGAAGCAAAAGATTGCAAAAGGTCAATGGAAGCCAGTTTTTGATGAAAATGAAATAGAACCTGTTGACGGGTATGACGTGATAACGACCATAAATGTAAATATTCAAGATATAGCTCATCATTCTCTTTTAAGTCAATTGGAATATTACGAAGCGGAACACGGCTGTGTAATTGTGATGGAAGTAGCAACAGGCGAGATCAAAGCAGTATCTAATCTTGGAAGAACAAGCAGGGGGACCTATTACGAAAAATTAAATTATGCAGTGGGTGAGTCACATGAACCAGGGTCTACTTTTAAAGTTGCTTCTTTAATGGCAGCCCTGGAAGATAAAATTATAGACACAAGTTCTGTTATAGATACTAAAAGGGGAGTTAAAAATTTTTATGGAAGAAAAATATATGATTCGCACAGAGGTGGTTATGGTGAAATTTCTGTAGCCAGAGCTTTAGAAGTGTCCTCAAATATTGGTTTTGCAACTTTTATAGATGAAGGTTATAAAGAGAATCCAAAGATGTTTATCGACAGATTAGAATCCTTCAATCTTAAGGACTCTATTGGTATATCAATAAAAGGAGAAGGAAAACCCTTGATACCAGGTCCAGGTCATAAAAAATGGAGTAAAAATGCTCTTCCTTCAATGGCATATGGTTATAATTTAAGGTTAACTCCCCTACAAACACTAAATTTTTATAATGCGATCGCTAATAACGGTGTGATGGTAAAGCCCAGATTTATAAAGGAAGTACGTGCCTGGAATGAAACAATTTTAACTTTTAATAAAGAAATTATCAATCCAGAATTAGCTTCAATAAACACTATTTCAAAAATTCAAGAAATCTTAAAAAATATAATGGTAAGAGGCACTGGAAAGAAGTTGTATTCATCAAATTTCTCAATGGCCGGTAAAACGGGTACAGCTCAGACAGAATATTGGATGAAAGATTGGGCTGAAAATAAACGATACATTTCTTCCTTTGCTGGTTATTTTCCTGCAGAAAACCCAAAGTATTCGTGTATAGTTATCATTCATAAGCCAAGTACCAATAAAGGATATTATGGGGCAGATGTCTCTGGACCTGTATTTAAAAGAATTGCACAAAAAATATTTACTGTTTCTCCTCTATTAGTTGAGGTGTCAGATATAAATGAAAAAGATGAATTAGTGGTTACGGATTATGAAGTTTATTATGAAAAATTACAAAATGAAAGCATAACAATTCCAAACGTCGTTGGAATGGCAGGAATGGATGCAGTTTCACTTCTAGAAAATATTGGATTGAATGTAAAAATTGTAGGTAATGGAACAGTCAATAAACAATCATTAAAATCTGGAAGTCACATCAGGTCTGGTGATAAAATAACACTCTATTTATCATGAAATTGTTAAAAGATATATTGTATCGGGTGACGATAAATAGAGTAATAGGAAGCACTTCAGTAGCAATTAATAATATTGAGTTTGATTCAAGAAAAATAGAATTTAATGATGTTTTTGTTGCGATAAAGGGAGTTTTGTCTGACGGTCATAATTATATTGAAAAGGCTACAGATTTAGGCGCCTTAGTTATAATTTGTGAAAAAATTCCTGATAAAATTATCAATGGCATCACCTATGTAGAAGTTGATAACTCAAATCTTGCTCTTTCAGTTTTAGCAGCTAATTATTACGGAAATCCATCTGATGATATTCAATTAATTGGTATTACAGGAACTAATGGTAAAACAACTGTAGCCACTTTATTATATAAATTATTTAAAAAGGCAGGTTTTAAAGTAGGATTGTTATCTACTGTCAAAATTCTTATTGATAATAAAGAATATAAGGCAACTCATACAACACCAGATTCATTAACCATTAATAGGTATTTAAAAGAAATGGTAGATGAGGGAATAGAATTTTGTTTTATGGAGGTGAGCTCACACGGAATAGACCAAATGAGGACAAGAAATTTAAATTTTAAAGGGGCTGTTTTTACAAATTTATCTCATGATCATTTAGACTATCATAAAGATTTTGCAGCCTACCGAGATGTAAAAAAAATGTTTTTTGATCAATTACCAAAAAATGCCTTTGCACTTACCAATTCCGACGATAAAAATGGGAAGTATATGCTTCAAAATACCAAGGCAAAAAAATACACCTATGCTTTAAAATCTATAGCAGATTATAAATCTCAAGTATTAGAAAATCAATTTAATGGATTGTTGTTGAAAATTAATGGTCAGGAACTATGGGTAAAATTAATTGGAAACTTTAATGCATACAACTTATTAGCTATTTATGCAGTAGCTGACTTACTAGGACTGGAAAATTTAGAGATTTTACAATTGATGAGTGAATTGGAAAGTGTAGATGGCCGATTTCAATATGTAGTCTCAAAAAATAATATAACAGCAATTGTTGACTATGCACATACGCCAGATGCTCTTAAAAATATACTAGAGACCATTAATGCAATTAGGTCAAAAAATGAAGATTTAATTACGATTGTTGGTTGCGGAGGTGACAGAGATGTGGCTAAAAGACCTAAAATGGGAAATATTGCAGCTTCTTTGAGTTCTAAAGTAATATTTACTAGTGATAATCCAAGAAGTGAAAATCCAGCTACCATAATTGAGTCTATGGAAAAAGGAGTGTCTGGAGAAAATTTTAATAAAACTTTATCTATTTCAGATAGAAAACAAGCAATCAAAACAGCTTGTCAACTAGCAAAAAATGGGGATATTATATTGATTGCTGGAAAAGGTCATGAAACCTATCAAGAAATAAATGGGAAACGGATTGATTTTGATGATTACAAAATTATTAACGAATTATTAATAGCTCTAAAAAAATAATTTATGCTGTATTATCTATTTGATTACTTAGAAAAAACCTACCACATTCCTGGTGCTGGACTTTTCCAGTTTTTAACTTTTAGAGCAGGCTTAGCTATTGGCTTTTCATTACTTATTGCTGCAATATTTGGTAAAAAAATCATCAACTATTTAAGAAAAAAACAAGTTGGTGAAACGATTCGTGATTTAGGTTTAGAAGGACAAATAGAAAAAGGAGGTACTCCAACAATGGGAGGTATTATCATTATAATGGCCACGATTATCCCGACTCTTCTTTTTGCTAAGCTAGAAAATATTTATGTAATACTTCTTTTAGTAACTACGATATGGATGGGTGTTATTGGATTTATTGATGACTATATAAAAATATTTAAAAAAAATAAAGAAGGGTTATCGGGTAAATTTAAAGTTATTGGACAAGTTGGCTTAGGGCTTATTGTTGGAGCTACCATGTATTTTCACGAAGATATAACTATTAAAAGACACAAAGAAGTGTCGAAAAATTTAATTGAAACTACTGTTAATAGGCAAATCGCTGAATTTTATCCAGAAGAAAAGACCTTACTTACGACCATTCCTTTTGTAAAGAAAAATGAATTTAACTACGAAAGTTTAATAAGTTGGATTGGAGAGGATACTCGAGATTATGTGTGGCTAATATTTATTCCTATTGTAATATTTATCATAACAGCAGTGTCTAACGGAGCAAATCTGACGGATGGAATCGACGGATTAGCAGCAGGAACTTCTGCTATCATTGGCGTTACGTTGGCGTTATTCGCCTGGGTATCAGGTAATGTTATTTTTTCAGACTATCTAAATATCATGTATATCCCCAATACTGGGGAGCTTACCATTTTTATAATGTCTTTTGTAGGTGCTCTAATTGGATTTTTATGGTACAATGCCTACCCCGCTCAAGTTTTTATGGGAGATACAGGCAGTTTAACTATTGGCGGTATTATAGCAGTTATTGCAATAGCAATTCGAAAAGAATGGTTAATACCAATTTTATGTGGAATTTTTTTAATGGAAAACTTGTCTGTTGTGATGCAAGTAGGTTGGTTTAAGTATACTAAAAAGAAGTTTGGTGTGGGACGTAGAATATTTAAGATGTCTCCTCTTCATCATCATTATCAAAAATCTGGATTTCATGAAAGTAAAATTGTAACTCGATTTTGGATTGTTGGTTTATTTCTAGCAATTATTACGATTGCAACACTAAAAATAAGATAGAAAACTTGATTTATAAAAGGTGAAAAAAAACAAAATAGTAATACTTGGTGCAGGAGAAAGTGGTATAGGTACATCTATTTTAGGAAAGAAAGAAGGGTTTGAAGTTTTTGTTTCGGACTATGGAAAAATAAAAAAAAAATACAAACAAGTTCTTTTACATCATGAAATTAATTGGGAAGAAGGAGTTCACTCAGAGACTGAAATTCTAGGTGCAGATATCGTAATGAAAAGCCCTGGTATTCCAGAAAATACTCCTTTGGTATTGAAATTAAAGAAAAAAGGAATTAGGATTGTTTCAGAAATTGAGTTTGCCGCCACTTATACAACAGCTACTTTAATTGGAATTACAGGTAGTAACGGAAAAACGACTGTAGCAACGATGATCCATAAAATCTTAAAAGATGCTGGTAATAACGTTGCACTAGCCGGAAATATAGGAAAAAGTTTTGCGGAACTGGTTGCTACAAAGGATATAAATCAATTTGTATTAGAACTAAGCAGTTTTCAGTTAGATGGCACTTATAATTTTGCACCTCACATAGCAATTTTAACCAATTTATCACCCGATCATTTAGATAGATACGGCAATGATTATGAAAAGTATATAGCTTCAAAATTTAAAATAGTGATGAATCAGACAAGTGACGACTATTTTATCTATGATGCAGATGATTTAATGATAAATAAGTGGATTTCTAGTACAACAATCAAATCTCAATTAATTCCTTTTTCATTACAGAAAGAATTGAAAAAAGGGGCTTACATAAAAAATAACGAATTAATAATAATAACAAATAACAACACATTTACTATGTCAATTACAAAACTAGGACAACAAGGTCAGCATAATATTAAAAATGCTATGGCAGCATCAACCGCCTCAACTTTACTCAATATTAGAAAAGCTACTATTAGAAGAAGTTTAGAGAATTTTCAAGGTGTTGAACATCGATTAGAAAATGTATTAAAAATTAATAATGTTCGATACATCAATGATTCTAAGGGTACAAATGTTAATGCAACGTTTTATGCTTTGGATAGCATGGAGGCTTCTACAGTTTGGATTGTTGGTGGCGTTGACAAAGGAAACGATTACAGCGAGCTATTTGCATTAGTGAATGAAAAAGTTAAAGCGATTATTTGTTTAGGTGTTGATAATGACAAAATAATTAAAGCATTTGGTAATGTAGTAGATATTATGGTAGAAACTCATTCTATGGAAGATGCTGTAAAAGTTGCGTACCGTCTTTCAAAGAAAGGCGATATTGTTTTACTGTCTCCAGCTTGTGCTAGTTTTGACTTATTCGAAAATTATGAAGACAGAGGAAGACAATTTAAAAATGCTGTTAGGAATTTATAATTTATAATAAGATTGGTTAACTAATGAAGAATGTTTTTCGACATATAAAAGGTGATAAGACTATTTGGGCTGTAGTTTCTTTATTAGCATTATTTTCTTTTTTACCTGTTTACAGCTCTAGCAGTAATTTAGCTTACTTATATGGAGATGGAAATACATTTAAATTTTTATTAAAGCATCTTACACATTTAATTCTAGGATTTGTGATTTTATATGGCGTTCATAAAGTTCCGTATAATTATTTTAAAGGCTTGTCTGTTATTGCACTACCTATCGTAATTATTTTATTAATAATTACCATAACGCAAGGAGTTACTATAGATGGTGCTAACGCAAGTAGGTGGATTCGTATTCCTATAGTTGGAGTGACATTTCAAAGTTCAACTTTAGCATCAGTCGTTTTATTAACTTATATAGCTAGATATTTATCAAAAATTAAAGACAATACAATAACGTTCAAAGAGTCAGTGCTGCCTCTTTGGGTTCCTGTTTTTCTGGTATTAACTTTAATACTTCCAGCAAATTTATCGACTGCTGCAATTATATTTTCCATGGTGATTGTATTGATTTTTATTGGTGGCTATCCAGTCAAATATTTACTAATAATCCTTTTTACAAGTTTAATGTTTTTATCATTTTTTATTGTTTCAGCAAAAGCATTTCCAAATGTATTTCCAAATAGAGTTGATACTTGGATTAGTAGGATAGATAATTTTTTTGATGGAGAAAAAACAGAAGCTGATTATCAAATAGAAAAAGCAAAAATAGCAATTGCATCTGGAGGTATTACAGGATTGGGTCCAGGAAAAAGTATTCAAAAGAACTTTTTACCACAATCATCTTCAGATTTTATTTACGCTATAATCGTTGAGGAATTTGGTTTAGTTGGTTCTTTTACTTTGATGTTTCTTTACATGTTATTGCTGTTTCGATTCGTCATTGTAGCACATAAAGCCGAAACCGTTTTTGGTAAATTATTAGTTATAGGAGTTGGACTTCCTATTGTATTTGTAGCATTAATTAATATGGCTGTAGCGGTAGAAATATTTCCAGTTACAGGTCAAACACTTCCTTTGATAAGTAGTGGAGGTTCATCTATTTGGATGACCTGTTTAGCAATTGGTATGATTTTGAGTATAAGTGCAAAAAGAGAGGTTATAAAAAATGAAACATATGAAGAAAACCCATTAGATATTTTAAGTGAGACCCTATAATTTCATCATATCAGGAGGAGGAACTGGAGGACATATCTATCCAGCTGTTGCTATTGCTAACGAGTTGAAGTTACGCTATCCTGAAGCAAAATTTTTGTTTGTTGGCGCTAAAGATCGAATGGAAATGGAAAAGGTTCCTCAATCAGGTTACAATATAAAAGGTCTTTGGATTTCTGGTTTGCAAAGAAGTTTTTCTTTAAACAACCTTTTATTCCCTTTTAAGTTGATTTCTAGTTTTTTGGATTCTAAAAAAATATTAAAATCGTTTAAACCTGATTTAGTAGTTGGGACAGGCGGTTATGCTAGTGCTCCGCTTTTAAAAATGGCATCAATTAAGGGAATACCTTGTATTATTCAAGAACAAAATTCGTATGCGGGAATTACCAATAAATGGTTGAGCAAAAAAGTAAATAAGATTTGTGTTGCGTACGAAAAAATGGAACGTTACTTCCCTTCCGAAAAAATATGTTATACGGGCAATCCAGTGCGTCAAGATTTAATAGATATAAGTAATAAAAGAGATCAAGCAATTTCATATTTTAATTTAAACTCCACAAAAAAGACGTTATTAATTTTAGGAGGTAGTCTGGGTGCTAAAAGAATTAATCAGCTGATAAATAGTCACTTAAGTTTTTTTTTAAAATTAAATATTCAGATTTTGTGGCAATGTGGTAGTTATTATTATGAAACTTATAGAAAAAATGAGGGCGATGGTATTCAGGTTCATTCTTTTTTAAATAGAATGGATTTAGCATACGCTGCTTCAGACTTTATTATTTCCAGGGCAGGTGCATTGTCGGTATCTGAATTATGTTTAGTTGGTAAACCAGTAATATTTATTCCTTCTCCTAATGTTTCTGAAGATCATCAAACTAAAAATGCAAAATCTATTAGTACTAAAAATGCTGCAATTTTAATTAAGGAGGAAGATTTAGATGAGCAATTTAAAAATGAATTTAATCAATTAATTAATTCTAAAAATTTACAATCAAAATTATCAAAAAATATTAAATCATTAGCGAAGCCAAACGCTACAAAAGATATTGTAGACGAAATTAAAAAATTATTAAAAGAGACAGTTTCTTAGAATGAGAAATATTGAAAACATAGAGATTTTTTATTTTATCGGTATAGGAGGTATTGGTATGAGTGCTCTTGCGAGATATTTCCATTTAAGAGGGAAACAAGTTTTTGGTTATGATAAAACTCCTACTAACTTGACAAATACTTTAATTAGTGAGGGTATTTCTATTCAATTTGATGATGAAATTAATGAAATTCCAGAAGAAATAAAATGTAATGATAAATCATTGATAATCCGAACTCCTGCAGTTCCTTACAGTAATCTAATCCTTTCTTGGTTCAAATCTAAAAATTATTTAATCTGTAAGAGAGCTGAATTACTTGGGGAGCTTTCTAAAAATAGTATTTGCTTAGCGGTTGCCGGAACCCACGGAAAAACAACAACTTCGTCTATACTAAGTCATTTGCTGAGCGTACTGTAATATGCCAATTACTGCTTTTTTAGGAGGTGTTACAGAAAATTATAATTCAAACTTAATATATAAAGGAGATAAAATAATGGTGATAGAGGCTGATGAATTTGATCGATCTTTTTTACACCTAAGTCCAAAAATTGCTTGTATTACCTCTATGGATGCTGATCATTTAGATATTTATAAGTCTGAAAATGCATTAGAAAAAACCTTTGTAGAATTTTCAAAATTAGTTTCAAATACAAATAACTTATTATTCAAAAAAGGATTGCCTTTAGTGGGTAATACCATATCTACTGAAGAAGCTGCAGATTATCAAGCTAAAAATATAAGGGTTGAGGATGGGTGTTATGTATTTGACTTAAAAACACCATCTGAAGAAATTAAAGACCTACAATTTAATTTGCCAGGAAGACATAATATGTTTAATGCTGTTACCGCTTTGGGTATGGCAATTTTAGTTGGCGCACCAATTAATTGCCTTCCCAAAGCTTTAAAATCTTTTAGGGGAGTTAAAAGAAGATTTTCATATAAAATTAAGAAAAATAATTTGATTTTAATTGATGATTATGCTCATCACCCAACAGAGATTAAAGCCCTACATCAAGCCGTAACAGAAATGTATCCAAATGACAAAAAACAGATTGTTTTTCAGCCTCATTTATTTTCAAGAACAAAAGATTTTGGAACTGAGTTTGCAGAAAGTTTGTCGGCTTTTGACGAAATAATATTATTAGATATTTATCCAGCAAGAGAAAAACCTATCGAAGGAATTACTTCAAATTGGTTATTGAAAATGATTCGTAATGATAGTAAAGTGATAGCACAAAAAAAACAACTTTCAACATTGATGAAAGATTCAGATTGTATGGTGAAATTAATGGTAGGTGCTGGAGATATTGGAGCAGAGGTTGATGTTGTAACTAAAAATTTGAATTATGAAAATTAACTGGGGACTTATAAAATTTATATTGATTACGAGTTTAGTCGTATTTGTTTTTAACTTCAGCCAACAAAGAAATATAGCTAGAGATATTTCAGGAATAGCTATAGAATTTGAGGATGAAACCCGATTATTTATTACAAAAAAAACAGTTAATAAATTGTTAATACAAAATATAGATAGTGTTACGAGTATAGATAAAGATACTTTAGTTTTGAATAAGATGGAAAGTATATTGTTGGAAAATCCAATGATAAAAAATGCTGAGGTCTATATAACAATTGATGGAATTTTGAGTGTAAATATAACTCAAAGAAAACCAGTTGCTAGGGTTAAAAATGAACCTGATTTTTATTTAGACGAAGATGGAAAAACGATGCCTTTGTCGACAGAGTATTCAGCAAGAGTGCCTATCGTATCCGGTATTTTAAAAAATCAATATACTGAAATATCAGAATTGATTAAAAAAATCACAAAGGATGATTTTTTGAAAGAATTAGTTATTGGTTTGGATATCGTTAACGAGGATGAAGTAGTTTTTACAGTTCGAAAAAACCAGTTTAAAGTGCTAATTGGACCACCAGTTGAAATAGATCATAAATTTCAAAAGTTCAAAGCATTTTATAAAATAATAAAAAGAGATAGTTTACTTGAGAATTACAGTTTGATTAATTTAAAATATAACAATCAAGTTGTCGCCACTAAAAGGGAAACAAATGGAGCATAATAAAATAGCAGTTGGATTAGATATTGGTACTACCAAGATTGTTGCTATGATTGGGAGGTACAATGAATATGGAAAACTTGAAATTTTAGGTTTAGGAAAATCTAAAAGTTTAGGGGTGCACAGGGGCGTAGTAAATAATATTACACAAACGATACAATCTATACAACAGGCAGTTCTTGATGCTGAGACTTCCTCAGAAATGAAAATTACGGATGTTATAGTAGGTATTGCAGGCCAGCATATACGAAGTCTAAAACATAGTGATTATATCACAAGAAAAGATAGTGATACCGTAATTGATGATCAAGATATTGAAGACTTATGCAATCAAGTTCACAAACTAGTTATGCTTCCGGGTGAAGAAATTATCCATGTTCTTCCCCAAGATTTTAAGGTAGATGGACAAAGCGAAATTACGGAACCTATCGGCATGTATGGAGGAAGATTAGAAGCTAATTTTCATGTGGTAGTTGGGCAGGTATCATCCATTCGTAATATTGGAAGATGTATAAAAAGTGCTGGCTTATCATTGTCAGGAATTACATTAGAGCCATTAGCCTCATCCAATGCGGTATTGGGAATGGAAGAAAAAGAGGCAGGTGTTGCATTAATTGATATTGGAGGCGGTACCACAGATTTAGCAATATTTAAGGATGGTATCATTCGACACACAGCAGTAATACCATTTGGCGGAAATGTCATTACGGAGGATATAAAAGAAGGTTGTTCAATAATTGAAAAACAAGCAGAATTATTAAAAATAAAATTTGGATCAGCTTGGCCAGGAGAAAACAAAGACAACGAAATAGTATCTATTCCTGGTTTAAGAGGAAGAGAACCCAAAGAAATAACATTAAAAAACCTTTCAAAAATAATTCATGCTCGAGTTATAGAGATTATAGAGCAAGTTTATTTGGAAATAAAAAATTATGGACACGAGGATCAAAAGACCAAACTTATCGCTGGTATTGTCTTAACTGGAGGAGGGTCTCAATTAAAGCATTTAAAACAGTTGGTTGAGTATATTACTGGAATGGATACCAGAGTAGGTTATCCAAATGAACATATGGCTGGCGATAGTGACAGTGAAGTTACTAGCCCAATGTATGCAACTGCTGTAGGTTTAGTGCTTAATGGATTGGAAAACACCAAAGTAGACGAAACAAAAGACCTTTCAGGTGAAACTGGACCACAAGATCCAGAAGAGCCACAAGATCCAGAAGGCCCAAAAGAACCAAAGAAGGGCTTTTTTGATAAATGGGTAGAAAATTTAAAAGATTTTTTAGACAAAGCAGAATAAAACATTACAATAAATGAAACCATTAATCCCACAAAAATTAAATAATGAGTAAAATGGAAAACTTTCAATTCGACATGCCAAAAAACCAATCCAATGTTATAAAAGTTATTGGAGTTGGAGGTGGTGGTAGCAATGCAATTAATCATATGTTTAGCCAAGGAATAAATGGGGTAGACTTTGTTATTTGCAATACTGACTCCCAAGCTTTAGAGAGTAGTCCTGTACCTAATAAAATCCAATTAGGAGTTACCCTAACAGAGGGTTTAGGAGCAGGGGCAAATCCTGAAATAGGGGAACAATCTGCTGTAGAAAGTATGGAAGATATAAAATCCATGCTAACCACGAATACTAAAATGTTATTTATCACTGCTGGGATGGGAGGTGGTACCGGTACTGGTGCAGCCCCTATCATAGCAAAAATGGCTAAAGATTTAAATATTCTTACCGTCGGTATTGTAACCATACCTTTTGAGTTTGAAGGGAAAATGAGAAATCAACAAGCTAATATTGGAGTTGAAAGATTAAGAGAAAATGTCGATTCTCTTATTGTGATCAACAACAATAAATTAAGAGATGTTTATGGGAATCTTGGTTTTAAAGCAGGTTTTTCTAAAGCAGATGAGGTTTTAGCAACTGCAGCAAGGGGTATTGCAGAAGTTATAACACACCATTATACGCAAAATATTGATTTGCGTGATGCTAAAACAGTATTGTCAAACAGTGGAACTGCAATCATGGGATCTGCGAGTGCAAGTGGAACAAATAGAGCCTCTGAAGCCATAGCTAAAGCCTTAGATTCTCCATTGTTGAATGATAATAAAATAAAAGGTGCAACCAATGTGTTGTTACTAATCGTATCTGGAGTTGAAGAAATTACAATCGATGAGATTGGTGAGATCAGTGACTTTATTCAAAATGAAGCAGGTAATGGTGCCAATATTATTATGGGTGTTGGAGACGATGAATCATTAGAAGATGCAGTATCAATTACGGTAATAGCTACTGGCTTTAATGTTGAGCAACAAAACGATATTGTAAATACAGAATCAAAAAAAGTAATTCATATTCTTGAAGATGAGCAAAAAGCCGAACAAGTACTGATGTCCGACGATAACGATACTATTTCTTCTTTCAATCTCAACCAAACCGAACCGATAACTAATCTTGAATCGACAACTGAATCTCCTATTGTAAGACATTCACTCTTCGATGATGCGGTAGAAGAAGATCATATTTCACCAACTAAATCTGTACCGTTCGAGGGTTATGTTGAAACTTCAGATCTAATTAAAGACCTTCATGTCGATTATGAAGAGATTGATGTTCAGTCCTTAGCAGATTTTCAAGAGGTAAACATAAATGAGATCGATGTTGAAGATTTCGTTATAATAGATTCAAAAGCTAATTCAGAAACCAACAAGGATATGACTGATGTAAAGCTAGAATCCGAATCATCAGAGGATCAAATTTTAATGTTTGATTTGGAGGTAAATAATGTAAATAAAATAGCTGTTAATAAAGATGCTACTTCTTCAATAACTTCAAATAAACAAGAGACAGCAACTTCTCGTCTTGAAGAAATTAAAGTGAATGAACATTTAGAAGTTGCTCCAATTACTGAAATAACAAAAGAGAAAACAATCACCTATAGTTTAGATAACTACCAAGAAATGGAAGATCATTTAAACGAGGCAAAGCCAAAAGAATTTGAAGATGAATTGAGTGACGAAGAAATAACTTTTGAAACCAGAATCGTTGAGTCTACTAAAACAGTAGAAAATCCCAAAAACGAACCAGAAGATCCGATAAACATGCCTATTTCTAAACTATTAACAGAGCGTACAGAAATTAGGAAAAGGCAAATGAAGGAGTTTAATTATAAGTTTAATAAAAAGCCTTCTCATATTGACGAGATTGAAAAACAACCTGCCTATAAAAGAATGGGCATAGAGTTAGATGAAATGTCAAACCAAGAAGCAAATATTTCAAGGACTTCCTTAAATACGGATGAAGAAAATGATATAGATTTAAGAACTAACAATTCTTTTTTACATGATAATGTAGACTAAAAACAATCTAATTTTTAAACAGAAAAGCCTGAGATATCATTTTTTCTCAGGCTTTTTTTAGTCAAATTAATTACCTTTGAACATAAATATATTACGATGAGCTTAGAAAAAAAAATTATGGAGGCAATGAAAATTGCAATGAAAAATAAGGATCAATCTACTTTGGCAGCACTACGTGCAGTCAAATCAGAGTTGATACTAGTAAAAACAAGTGGTAACGCCTCTGAAGAGACTTCCAAAGTAGAAGAAAATAAGCTCTTACAAAAATTAGTTAAACAACGTAAAGATAGTGCTGCGATATTCTCAGAGCAAAATAGAGAAGACCTTGCTCAACCTGAATTAGATCAAGCTGCTGTTATTTCAACATTTTTACCAGAACAAATGACGGAGGCAGCTGTAGAAAAAGTAGTTGTTGAAGTTATTACTCAGACTGGAGCGAGTTCGATGAAAGATATGGGTAAGGTGATGGGAATCGTTAATGGTAAGTTAGCTGGAAAAGCTGATGGTAAAACTATTTCAGGGATTGTAAAAAGAATCCTTTCT